>NZ_JBIWGA010000005.1:0-526961 GCF_044763345.1 Streptomyces sp. NPDC096132 | reverse complement strand
ATACGGCGTCATCCCCCCTGAGCCCGTGACTGAAGGGATTGTTCCATGGGGCCGCCAGCGTCTCCGTGGGACGGCATTCTGAAACGATCAGTTAGAGCCTGTGTCATATCCCCGGCCGGATCAGCGCGCGGCGTCTGGGGGAGTGCGTGCCAGGCGTCGCGCGCCCGGCCGGGGATATGACACAGGCTCTTACGACCGTACAGGGCGAAAGCCCCTCACCTAAGGACGGGGAGGGGCTGCGCGGGGTTGAGCGGATCAGGCGGCTCAGTAGGAGCCGTTGGCCTGCCAGTAGTTCCAGGCGTCGCAGGGACTGCCGTAGCGCTCGTTCATGTAGTTGAGGCCCCACTTGATCTGGGTGGCCGGGTTGGTCCGCCAGTCGGCGCCGGCGGACGACATCTTCGAGCCGGGGTAGGCCTGGACGAGGCCGTAGGCGCCGGAAGAGGGGTTGACTGCCTGGTAGTTCCAGGTGGACTCGTGGTTCACGATGTTGCTGAAGCACTGGAACTGGCCGGCGGGCACGATCTGGCGTGCGATGGCCTGGACCTCGGCGACGGTGTAGGACGCCTGCTGGGGGAAGCTGCCGGTGCCCGAGGCCGTGGTGGCCTTGGTCTCCGCCTCCGCGCGCTCCTTGGCTTCCTTCTCGGCCTTCGCCTTGGCCTCCGCGGCCTCCTGCTTGGCCACCGCGTCCTTGGCCGCCTGCTTGCGGGCCGTCTCCTCCGCCGTCTTCTTGGCGGTGGCGTCCGCGGCGATGGCCTGGGTGGTGGCCTGCCGGGTCAGCGAGGCCGACTGCACCTGGGCCTGCTGGCCTACGGGTAAGTCGGCGAGGAGGGTCGAGTCGCCCGCCGTCGCCTCCGCGCCGTCGGTGGGCTGCCCCGGCTGGGCCTGGGCGACCCCCATGACAGCGCCGACGGTGGTGACCGCGGTGGCTGAGGCCACGGCGAAGCCCCGGGCCGATATCCGGCTCACACGGATTCCTTCTGCTCGGTCGTCAGATGAAAAGGGTGAACGGCCTGGGCCGCGTGCGCTCAGTACCAGTGGTTGGCCTGCCAGAACGACCACGCCTCACAGGGGCTGCCGTACCGGCTGTTCATGTAGTTCAGGCCCCACTTGATCTGGGTGGCCGGATTGGTCTGCCAGTCGGAACCCGCCGAGGAGTACTTGGAGGCGGGCAGCGCCTGGAAGAGACCGTAGGCGCCGGAGGAGGCGTTGACCGCGTGGTAGTTCCAGCTGGACTCGTGGTCCACGATGTTGCTGAAGCACTGGAACTGGCCGCTCGGCACCATCTGCGCGGCCATGGCCTGGATCTGCGCGATCGTGTAGGAGCTCTGGATCGGGAAGTCGGACGCGCTGCGGCTGGCCTTGGCCTTCGCCTCCGCGCGCTCCTTGGCCGCCTTCTCGGCGGCCTCCTTCTTCGCGACGGCGGTCTCGGCGGCGGCCTTGCGGGCCGCTTCCTCGGCTTCCTTCTTGGCACCCTCGTCGGCGGCGATGGCCTGGTAGTTGGCCTGCTGCGCCAGGGAGTCCGTCTGGACCTGGGCCTGCTGGCCCACAGGTATGTCAGCGAGGAGCGTCGCGTCGCTCGCCGTCGACTCTGCGTCGTTGGGCTGCGCGACACTGCCCGAGGCAACGCCGACGACGCTTCCGAC
This sequence comes from Streptomyces sp. NPDC096132, assembly GCF_044763345.1. Lineage (NCBI taxonomy): Bacteria > Bacillati > Actinomycetota > Actinomycetes > Kitasatosporales > Streptomycetaceae > Streptomyces > Streptomyces sp. NPDC096132. Next base: position 525,318 of record NZ_JBIWGA010000005.1, on the reverse strand, counting down.
AGCGGTGACCGCCGTGGCCGAGGCCACTGCGAATCCCCGGACCGAGATCCGGCTCACACGGTTTCCTTCCAGCATCGCCCGCTTCGGTGACCCTGGCGGACGCAATCGTGCCCCTGGCGCTGGCCTCCCCAAGGTGGGTCACGGGAGACACGGGCCCGGTGGGCAACTCCCGGGAGGGAGCGCCGTGTGGTGCTCGGGCGGCATACGGCGACGCTATGGAGTTGAAGGTGGTGCGAGTGCGTTTCCGTACCGCTGGGGGTACAGGTGTGCCGTATGCGGGGCCTGACAGGAACGAGACTCTGCCGTAACCCGACACCGCAAGGCAATTCCGAGTTGCGTGTGAAAGCTCACACTCCTGGGAACCCAGGGGATTTCGCGAAACCCACACACACGCCGACGCCGCCCGGCTAGGCTCTCGGCCTTTGCCGGACGGCGCCAACTGACGCTCACAGCTTATGAACTTGTACGGTCAGGGTCAGATCTGCCCGTCCTCCAGCATTTCGGTCACAAGCGCCGCGATCTGGGACCTCTCGGACCGGTTCAGCGTCACGTGCGCGAAGAGCGGATGGCCCTTCAGCTTCTCGACGACGGCGACGACACCGTCGTAGCGACCGACCCTCAGATTGTCCCGCTGGGCCACGTCATGGGTGAGAACCACCCGCGAATTGGCCCCGATTCGGGACAGAACGGTCAGCAGGACGTTCCGTTCGAGGGACTGGGCCTCGTCGACGATCACGAACGCGTCGTGGAGGGAGCGCCCGCGGATGTGGGTCAGCGGGAGCACCTCCAGCATCCCGCGGGCGGTGACCTCCTCGATGACCTCGCGGGAGGTGACGGCCGACAGTGTGTCGAAGACCGCCTGCGCCCAGGGGCTCATCTTCTCGGCCTCGGAGCCCGGCAGATAGCCGAGCTCCTGCCCGCCCACCGCGTACAGCGGACGGAAGACCATCACCTTCTGGTGCTGGCGGCGCTCCAGGACCGCCTCCAGACCCGCGCACAGCGCCAGCGCCGACTTGCCGGTGCCGGCCCGGCCGCCCATCGACATGATCCCGACGTCCGGGTCGAGCAGCAGGTCGAGCGCGATGCGCTGCTCGGCGCTGCGGCCCTTGATGCCGAACGCCTCCCGGTCGCCGCGCACCAGCCGGACGTTGCCCTCCGGGGTGACCCGGCCGAGTGCCTTGCCGCGCTCCGACTGGATGGTCAGGCCGGTGTGCACGGGCAGGTCGGCGGCCTCGGGGACGTAGACGTGCCCTTCTTCGAAGAGGACGTCCACCTGCTCCCCGGGCAGCGTCAGTTCGGACATTCCGGTCCAGCCGGAGGAGTCCGTGATGGCCAGCTCGGCGCGGTACTCCTCCGCCAGGAGGCCGACCGACGACGCCTTGATCCTGAGCGGCAGATCCTTCGAGACGACGGTGACGTCGAACCCCTCGGCCTGCAGATTGCGGGCGACCGCGAGGATGCGTGAGTCGTTGTCCCCCAGGCGGTAGCCGGTGGGCAGCACGCTGGGGTCCGAGTGGTTGAGCTCGACACGGATGGTCCCGCCCAGTTCCCCGATGGGGATCGGGGCGTCGAGGCGTCCGTACCTCACCCGGTAGTCGTCGAGCAGGCGCAGCGCCTGCCGGGCGAAGTAGCCGAGTTCGGGATGGTGCCGCTTGGCCTCCAGTTCCGTGACCACCACGATGGGGAGCACGACCTCGTGCTCCTCGAAGCGGGTCATGGCGTTCGGATCGGCCAGCAGGACGCTGGTGTCGAGAACATAGGTGCGCCGGTCAGGCAGACGACGCTTTGTGCTGGTCACCACGGAAGGACGTACCCCCTCGGATGAGGTCGGGGAGCGACGGAGTGGAAGCTGGACCGGGAGGGCGGGAAGAACCCGACCGGTCGACGGCCCCGATGCACGGGCCGGGGACCGGCCCCCCACTGCTTCTTCCGTGCCGTGACCGCACGGTCGGGCTGGTGCAAAGGGCCTCCCGGGCGGACGGCCCCGTGCCGCCCGCTGAGGATCCGACACCCGTGGTTCGGGCGTCGACCTGCTTGGCTTATGCCCTCGAACATGCGCCACCATGCCACGGCATATGACGGCGCGCCGGTGAACTCCGTGTTACTTCCACCCCAAGAGGGGTACTCACCTGCCCCTTCGGGGGCGTACGGGGGTCAGCCGCCGTAACGGCGGTGGCGAGCCGCGTAGTCGCGCAGGGCGCGCAGGAAGTCGACCTTGCGGAAGGCCGGCCAGAAGACCTCACAGAAGTAGTACTCCGCATGGGCCGTCTGCCACAGCATGAATCCGGACAGCCGCTGTTCACCGCTGGTGCGGATCACCAGATCGGGGTCGGGCTGGTCGCCGGTGTAGAGGTGGCGGCCGATCAGGTCGACGCTGACGGAGTCCGCGAGGTCCTCCATCGTGGTGCCCTTGTCGGCGGCGTCGGTGATCATCGAGCGCACGGCGTCGGCGATCTCCTGCCGGCCGCCGTAGCCGATGGCGACGTTGACCAGTATCCCGTCGACGCCGGCGGTGGCTTCCTCGGACTCCTTCAGGGCGGTCTGCACATGGGAGGGGAGGATGTCGGGGGTGCCGACGTGGTGGACGCGCCAGCGGCCGTCGGCGGCGAGGGTGCGCACCACGTCCTCGATGATGCCGAGGAGCGGGACGAGTTCCTCCTGCGGGCGGTCGAGGTTGTCCGTCGACAGCAGCCAGAGGGTGACGACCTCGACGTCCGTCTCGGTGCACCAGCCGAGGAATTCCTCGATCTTCTCGGCACCGGCGCGGTGGCCGTGCTCGGTGGTGGAACCCGCGGCCTTCGCCCAGCGTCGGTTGCCGTCCATGATCACGCCGATGTGCTTGGGCACCTGAGCGTGGTCCAGGTGGCCTTCCACCCGGCGTGCGTACAGCCTGACCAGAAGGCCGCGCAGCTTGTCGCGCAGGTTCACGTGATTGTCAGCCCCTCTGTGCGGTGGCGGTCCGGTGGCGGTCCCCGCGGGCGGAAGCCTACCCCTGCGGGCCCGGGCTCGCGGCGAGGGGTGCGGCAGGGGTGGTGGACGGGGTGCAAAAAAACGGGCCGGTCCGTGGGGGGGAGACGGACCGGCCCGAGGGGGGGTTTCCACCATAACCCTTCGTAAGTGATGCTGCGTGCATCGGCGCGAGACAATTACTCTCCGGAGTCGCTCGGCGACGCCCAGATGCCCTTCCGGGCCATGATTCATAAGTGATTCATGGCCGGAACGCAGCGGAATCCCAGGGGAATGACGGCGTTTACCGAGGGAAGCAGAGGTTTTGGTGGAGCCTGGGCGCGATCCGGCGGCTGCCCGCACATCCCCCCGACGGGCTACCCCGGCCATTGACGCCCGCTTGACGCGGACGGCGCCGCACAGCCCCCTCCACTGCGCGGTGCCGCCCGCGCAGGTTTGCTGACGCGAATTACCTGCGCTTGAACTTACGTGAGGTCGTCGGCGAATGCGAACCGCTCGCGATAACGATGTGGAAACCCCGTGAAGAACCGTGGGTGTTCTGCGGCAGAGTGGGTTGGAATGCCCTTTTCACTTCGTGACCAGGGCCACCTCGGGTCGACCCCGGGCGCGGCGCGGCGCGCCCATGGCGGACAGTTCCCGGCCTCTTTGCGTTCCAGCGTCGCGCCATGACCCGGAGGATCAGTTGGCAAGAGGCTTCCGCACGGCGGCTGGAACGGCAGTTCCTGGCCAATCCGCTCGCGGCCGGTGCCGGGGGCCCCGCGGACGTCGTCGCGGCCATGCTCGGCGCGCACGCGCAGGTGCCCTCCGCGGCGGAGCTCTCGGTCGGGGTCCGGACCGAGGGGATGACACGGACGGACGTACGGTCCGCGCTGGGCGAGGACCGGTCGCTGGTGCGGACGCACGGGCCGCGTGGGACGGTCCATCTGCTGCCCGCCCGTGAACTGCCCCTGTGGAGCGCCGCCCTGACCGCGGTTCCGTCCGGCGCGAGTCCCTTCCCCCCGGACGTACGGCTCACCGAGGAACAGGCCGAGCAGGTGGTGGCGGCGATCGGGGAGGCGCTCGAAGGGGTGTGCCCGACGGTGGAGGAGTTGGGCGAGGAGGTCGTCGCCCGTACCGGTCCCTGGGCCGGGGATCTGGTGATGCCCGCCTTCCAGGACCTGTGGCCGCGCTGGCGGCAGGTGCTGCTCCCCCATAGCCTCAAGGGCATGGGGGGACCCCCATGGCGGGCCAGGCGGGCGCGCTGTGCTTCGGCCCGAACCGGGGCCGCAAGGTGACGTACACGCGCCCGCCCCGCTTCGATCCCCTGCCGGCCCGGCAGGGCCGCGCCTCGGTCGCCCGTCCCTCGAACCACGCGAAGTCCCATCCCTCGGTGGGGACGGCGGCGCCCTCGGCAAGGAGGTCCTCGAAGGTCCTGTTCCTGGCGTCGTCGCTCATGGGGCGATCGTCGCAGAGGGGGGCGCGGGGGCGCCGCCGATTATTCGCGCCCTCGGTTTTCAGTCATGGGCCACGTCGTAGCGCAGCAGTACGACGCCGTTGCCGAAGGTGCGGGACTCGGCGAGGTGGAGGTGGGTCATCGTGTCGGTGCGGGGGAAGAGGGGTTTGCCGCGGCCGATCAGGACGGGGTGGACACAGAGGTGGAGCTCGTCGACGAGGCCGTGGTGGAGGAAGGTGGCGCCGAGGTCGGCACCGCCGAGACCGAGGACGCCGGGGCCCGGCCGGTTCTTGAGGGCCCGCACCTCCTCGGGGACGACCTCCCGGACGATCGTCGTGTTCCAGTCGGCGTGCTCCAGGGTCCGGGAGTAGACGTACTTCGGGATCTCCCGCCAGATCCGGGCGAACTCGGCCATCGGCGCGGGGGTGGTGGGGTCGGCGTCGGCGGTGGGCCAGTACGCGGCCATGAGGTCGTAGGTGACCCGGCCGCTGATGAGTCCGTCCATCCGGGCGACGGTGTCGTTGAAGTAGCGGTGCAGCTCGTCGTCGACCCGGTGCCAGGAGATGTCGTGGTCCGGACCCTCGAAGTATCCGTCGAGGGACACCGACATCATCAGGACGATCTTCCGCATACGACGGCCACCTCTTCGTGTCCCCGGCTCGCTACGGTGCCGAGGGTAGCGATGCGACCGAGGGGAGACCGGGTATGGCGCGCTGGCGGGACGGGCGGGGCGAGCTCGTCGTGGGTGCGGACGGAGTGCGGGTTCCCCTGGAGATCGCCGCCTCCTACCGGGCCCGTACGAGGGGACTGCTCGGGCGGGACTCCGTGGCGGGCGCGATGCTGCTGTCGCCCGCCGGCAGCGTGCACACCTTCGGGATGCGCATGCCGATCGACGTCGCCTATCTCGACCGGCGGCTCACGGTCATCGCCGTCCGCACCATGCCGCCGGGACGGCTTGGCCTGCCCCGGCTCCGGTCCCGGCATGTGCTGGAGGCGGCGGCCGGGGCGATGGACGGGTGGGGGGTGCGGGCCGGCGTACGGGTCGAGGTCAGGGTCAGCTCGCCGTCCTCGGGAACGTGATCTCGACACGGCGGTTCTTCTTGCGGCCCTCTTCCGTGGAGTTGTCGGCGATCGGGTACTGCTCGCCGTAGCCCCGCACCTCGAAGGTGATGGCCGGGTCGTTGAGGTCACCGGCGAGTTCCGCCTGCACGGCGTCCGCGCGCTGCTTCGACAGGACGTCGCCGTGGGCGGAGGAGCCGAGGTCGTCCGTGAAGCCGAAGACCCGGATGAGCTTGGTGTTCTGCTTCTTGATCTCGTCGGCGATCACGGCGATACGGGCCTTCGCCTCCGCGCCGAGCTTCGCGCTGTCCTTGCCGAAGAGGACCTCCGCCTGGAGGGCGAACGTCACGTCCGCGTTGGTGTCCTCACGGCGCTCGTCACCCGACTGGTCCTCCACGACCTGCTTGATGTCCAGCACCTTGGGCTCGGCCAGGGTGCCGCCCTCGGGGAGCTTGAGGTCCGGGTCGTTGGGGTCCACCTCGACCGGTGCCGTGGCGGTGGGTTCGGTGCCCGGCGGGACGCTGGGGGTGGAGTCGTCGGCCAGGGCGGCCGGGGCCGTCCCGACGATCAGGAGGGTGGCGGCGGCCACCGCGAGAGTGAGACGTGGGGTCATGACCGGCTCACCCCGAGATCTTGATGACCGCGCTGGGGAACAGCGGGAGCTGGAAGGTGACCTCGGTGGAGCCGGCCGGGGGTGCGGGGAACTGCAGGAAGACGTCGATCGATTCCCCCGCCTTGAGGGTGGAGAAGCCGGTGGTGGTCAGCGGGCGGCCTTCCGTGTCGCGGAGGACGTAGTAGCGCTTCTTGCTCTTGGAGTCGACGAGGGTGGCTCCGCCGAGGGATCTGCCGTTGTTCATGATCTCGGTCTCGTTGCCGCTCAGCTCCAGGGGAATCACCGCGACTTCCGACCCGTCGTTCTTCAGCTGACCGTTCACCGTCACGAACCCGCCGGAATCCCGTACGGCGGAGGTGACCTGGAGGAGCAGCCCGCTCGGGCCCTTCAGCTCGGCCAACGGCGCCTCGGACTCGCCCTCCTGTGCTTCCGGCTGCGATCCTCCGGCCTTCGATGCGGACGACGAGCTCTGGGGCTTCTTGTCGTCCCCGCCGCCACCGCCGCATGCGGCAGTCCCGAGGGCCAGCCCGGCCACGACGGCCAGCACGACCGTCCCCTTGCGGGCTTTCACCGTGAATCGCGTGTTCATCACTCTGCTTCCTTCTTCAGCCGGTGACCAGGTGGACGTCGAAGAGGTCCTCGGGCTCAGGCAGATCGGTCAGGTCTTCCGGGTCCAGCTCCCAGTCGCCGTCGTCGCACGTGAGCGTCGGCAGTACGTCGTCCTCGGCGTCGTCGCCCGGCAGCTCGAACGAGCACAGCGGCTCGATCACGGCGGTGGCGGTGGCGTGTGCCCGCTGAGTGCTCGTGAGGGGTATGACCGAGTCCCCCATCGACTTGTTCGTCTGGAGGGTGACTCGGTAGCCCAGAAGGCCGTCGGGCGCGCACTGGACGTTGCCCGCGTCGTTCATCGACGCCAACTGGTCGGCCCGCCAGCAGGAGTCGGTCGCTCCCACGCCGTCGAAGATGTCCTGCCACTTGGTCGGGTCACGGACATCCAGCGCCCACTGCCCGGCCAGCTGGTCCCTGGTGTCCTGGGCCGCCGCCAGTGCCGCCGCGTCCGCAGCGGTCTGGGCGCCGTTGCGGTTCACCGCCGCCTGGCCCACCGCGAAGTACGCGAACGCCAGAAAGAGCAGACCCGCCACCACCGTGATGTAGATGGGGAAGGCCTGCCCTGCGTCGCCGCGCCTGCGGGGTCGTGTCAGGGAGCCACCTTGGCGATCTGAGCCGTCAGTTTGTTGACGATGGTCGCGCCCAGATTCGTGTTCGCGATCAACACCACGATCGCCACCACCACCGCGATGATCCCCAGATACTCGACCGCGGTCTGCCCACGGTCGTCGGCGGCGCGGCGCCGTACCGCCTCCGTCACCCGGACCTTGGCCGCGACGGCGGTCCTCAGCAGCAGGTCGCTCATGGCGTTCCTCTCGGTTTGAGGCATTGGCAGGGGGACCGTAGGGCGAAGACGGTGCCCGGGACGAGGGCCCCAGGGCCCAATTTCCCAGCCACTTGGCCGCCGCCTCGGCGCGGCTGCTGCTGTGCAGCTTGGCGAAGATGCGGTTGATGTGGTTCTTGACCGTCTTCTCGCTGATGAAACAGGCGGCGGCGATCTGCTGGTTGTTCATGCCGGACGCGATGAGGTCCATGATCTCCGCCTCCCTCGCGCTGAGTCGGAACCCCGCCCTGTGCCTCGATGTCGACGACTGTCCCACAGTCGATTGCAATCGCGAAAGCGCTTCGGGTGAAGTCGCTGGAAACAAGGGAGTTGATACCGAACCATCATGTGCATTCGCACTGCTTCGGGCGTCTCGCACCGCCGCCGTCAGCTGGTCCACGGTGAACTCCCCATGGACCAGAAAGCCGCTCGCCCCGCCCCGCAGCGCGGCCTGGACGGTGGACGGCTCCTGGCTGTACGTCAGCATCAGGACCGTGGCGATCCGGGCCAGGTGCGGCAGGGCCGTGAGACCGTCGACGCCGGGCATCCGGACGTCGATGAGGACGACGTCGGGACGGTGTTCGAGGGCGGCCCGGTACGCCTCGTGGCCGTCCGCAGCCTCCGCCACGACGGTGAAGTCCTCGCCGTTCGAGAGGAGCGCGGTCAGGCCCGCGCGGACCACCGGGTTGTCGTCGGCCACCACTACACGTACGGCGGGCTGGTCCGGCATGGTGCCTCCTCTCGGAAGGTCAGTGCCGCCAGCGGGAGTTCCAGGCGCACCTCGGTGCCCGGGGTGCGGTCGCCGCTGGCGATACGGAGGCGGGCGCCGACGCGGGCGGCCCGTTCCGCCATGCCGACGAGGCCGAAGTGGCCGGTGCGGCGGAGGTGTTCGAGGGTGGTGCCGGGGGGCAGGCCGCGGCCGTCGTCGTGGACGGTGAGGGTGAGGAGGTCGTCCTGGACGCCCGCGCGGACCTCCACCGACGTGGGGGCAGCGTGACGGTGGGCGTTCTCCATGGCCTCCGCGGTGATGGTGAGGAGTTGGCGGGCGACCGCGGGCGGGACGGGGAGGGTCGTACGGTCCCCGGTGGGGTGGTAGCTGACCGGCAGGCCGGTGCGTCGAGCGAAGTCTCCGGCGCGGGCGCGCAGTTCGGGCAGGACGTCGACGCCCTGGTCCGCCGGCTCGCGGCGCAGGTCGGTGAGGAGTTCACGGGACTCGGCGGCGGCGCGGCGGGCCGAGCGGGCGACGAGTTCGGCGCGTTCCCGGACCGTCGCGGGGTCCGGGTCCGCCGAGCGGGCCAGCGAGTCCGCCGCGAGGGCCACGCCGTGCAGGGTCTTGGCCACGGAGTCGTGCATCTCGCGGGCGAGGCGGGCGCGTTCGGCGGCCACCGCCTCGGCGACCGCGAGCCGTTCGCTGACGGCGGTCAGGGCCTGGGTGGCCTCGCCGAAGCGGAGCATCAGGCCGCGCAGGGACGAACCGACCGCGCCGGTGATGACGCAGAAGCCCGGCAGCAGCAGTCTCTCGGCGAGACTCGCGTCCGAGCCCTGGCCGACGGTCGCGTGGACCAGCAGCAGGATCAGCGACTGGAGCGAGGCGAAGCAGGCGGCGCCGCGCCAGCCGTAGACGATGCCGGCGAGGAGGGGGGTGCAGACGCTGACGTAGGCGAGGGTGGTGTCCGGGCCGGCGGAGATCAGCAGGAGGGTGCCGAGGACGGTGTCCACCGCCAGGAGGGTGGGGTGGCGCAGGAGGAGGGGGCCGAAGCGTTCCCAGTCGCGGAAGAGGACGTACGAGCCCATGAAGGTGACGACCACGGCCGCGCCGACCAGGCGGACGCCCAGGCCCGGGGAGGCGTTGAGGAGGGCGGCCGGGGCGGCCACGGCGATCATGGCGAGGCGGAAGCCGAAGACCTGGCGGCACATCGCCTGGAGGGCGTTGACCTGGAGGCCGAGGTCGCCCGGGTTGTCCACGGTTTCCTTCATGTGCGCCCGCCTACTCCCCCGTGATCGAGCTGAAGTCCGTACCGGAGCCGAGGAGCATCCCCGCGCCGAGGAGGAGCATCGTCGCCGGGACCATGAACGTCGTGATCATCAGCGTGGCCTTGGGGACCGCGCGGGCCGCCTTGCGGCGGGCGTTCTGGGCGTCGGTGCGGCGCATGTCCTTGGCGATGGCGACGAGCGTGTCGACGATCGGCGCGCCCAACTCCTCGCCCTGCTGGAGCGCGGTGACGAACATGGCGACCTGCTCGGAGTCGTTGCGGCGGCGCAGTTCCTCGAAGGCCTCGCGGCGGCTCATGCCGAGGTCCATCTGGCGGAGCGTGATGCGGATCTCGTCCGCCCAGGGGCCCTCGTACTTGGAGGCGACGCGGTCGAGGGCCTGGCGGAAGCCGAGGCCCGCGCTCACGACGACGGCGAGGACGTCGAGGAAGTCGGGCAGGGTGCGTTCGATGGCGTCCTTGCGGACCCGGATCGCGGACCAGATGCCGACCTCGGACCAGAAGGCCGCGAAGGCCAGCATGAGCAGCGCGACGAAGAAGCTGCCCTGGAGGAACGCGGCCAGGGCGCCCACGCCGCCGATCGCGCCGTAGACCGCGCGGCGGGCGGCGTAGCGGTCGATGGTCAGGCCGCCCGGGTTGCCCGCGAGGTCGATCCGGCGGCGGTAGCGGGCGACCTGCTTGGGGCCCATCAGCCGCAGTACGGCGGGCGCGTACCGCATGCCCATGCGGTCGACGAGCGAGCCGACCGCGCCGGTGCGGGTCGAGCCGACCTCCAGGGCCAGCACCAGGTCGCTGGGCAGCTTCACCTCGGCCCGGTACATGCGGATCCCGGCGAAGACGCCCCAGACGCCGAGGCCCATGAGGAGTGCGAGCAGGAGTTCCATGGCGTACGTCCCCTCCTCAGACGTCGATGCGGGACATGCGGCGGATGAGGAGGAAGCCGACGGCGTAGAGGCCGAAGGCGATGATCACGCATGCCTGGCCGACGGCGGAGCTCGTCATCCGGTCCAGCGTGCCGTCGTTGACGCTGTCCATGAGGAACAGGGCGCCGATGCCGAGGGCCGGCACCGCGTACGAGGTCATGCTGACCTGGGACAGCTGGGTCCGTACCTCGCGGCGCGTCTCCTTGCGCTCCTCCAGCGTCTCGGTGAGGTTGCGCAGCGCGCCGACGACCTGGCCGCCGGCGCGGTTGGAGAGGACCAGGGTGGTGACGAGGACGACCAGTTCGCGGGAGGGGAGCCGGTCGGCGAGTTCACCGAGGGCGTCGTCCATGGAGTGGCCGACCGCCAGCTGGTTGGCCACCTTGCCGAGTTCCTCGCCGGCCGGGGCCTCCAGTTCCTCCGCCGCCATGCCGATCGCGGTGCGCAGGGCGAGGCCGGCGTGGGTGGCGTTGGCCAGGATGCGGGCCAGTTCGGGGAGTTGGTTGATGAACTTCTCGATGCGTTTCTGCCGCTGCCAGTTGAGGAACTGCAGGGCCGCCCAGATGCCGAGCAGTCCGGCCAGCGGGCCGAAGAAGGGGGCGAGGGTGGCCTGTCCGACCAGCCACAGGCCCGCCACCGTGGCGAGCATGTAGACGAAGAACTCGCCGGGGGTGACGTCGAGACCCGTCGCCGCAAGCTTCAGTTCCAGCCTGCGGCCGGCCTTCGTGCGGCGCAGCCGCCGGTCCAGCTCGCGGAACCGGCGCCGGCGCCCGCTCAGGGGGACCTGACCGGTGTACGACAGGCGCTCCACGAGGGCGGCGCGCTGGGCGCGGCCCTTGGCGTAGACGTGCACGCCGACGACGGCGAGGGTGAGGGCCAGCAGGGTCACCCCGGTGGTGAGGGCGATGAGGCTGTCGAGGTCCATGGCTGCTACCGGGCTTCCCTTGTCGTCAGTTCGAGTGCGTCACGTGCGACCCCGAACGCCTGGGGGATCGGCTGGCTCGCCATGTAGAGGCGGTCGGCGGTGCGGCGTGGCAGGGGGAAGTAGGTGAACGCGCCGTGGACCCGGCCGTCGGCGGTCATCGGCTGGGAGTCGAAGCGGGCGACGGTCGCCAGCCGGAAGGGCTCCGAGCCATGGCTGTCGAGCACCGCGATCTCGGTGACGCGCCGGGCGCCGTCGGCGAACCGGGTGAGCTGGACGATCACGTCGACCGCGCTGTTGATCTGGTCGTGGAGGGCGACGAACGGGATCTCCACGTCGGACATCGACGCCAGGGTCTGCAGCCGCATCAGCGCGTCCTCCGCGCTGTTGGCGTGGACGGTGGCCAGGGAGCCGTCGTGGCCCGTCGACATCGCCTGGAGCATGTCGAGCGACTCGCCGCCGCGGACCTCACCGACCACGATCCGGTCGGGGCGCATCCGGAGCGAGTTGCGGACCAGGTCGCGGATGGTGATCCGGCCGTTGCCCTCGACGTTCGGCGGCCGGGACTCCAGGCGGATGACGTGCGACTGCTGGAGCTGGAGCTCCGCCGAGTCCTCGATGGTGATGATGCGCTCGCTCTCCGGGATGAGTCCGGACAGGGCGTTCAGCAGGGTGGTCTTCCCGGTGCCGGTGGCGCCCGAGACGATCACGTTGAACTTCGCCTGCACCAGGCCCGCCAGCAGGTACAGCATGGGCTCGTCGAGCGAGCCGAAGCCGATCAGCTCGTGGAGGGTGAAGGAGCGCGGGAAGCGGCGGATGGTGAGGATCGGGCCGGTCAGGGACAGGGGCGGGATGATCACGTTGACGCGTTCGCCCGACGGCAGCCGCGCGTCCACCATCGGATTCGTCTCGTCCACCCGTCGGTTGACCGTCGACACGATCCGCTCGATCGTCTGCATCAGCTGGTCGTTCGACGCGAACCGGAGGGGGAGCTGCTCCACCCGGCCGGCCCGTTCGACGAAGATCGCGTCCGGGCCGTTCACCATGATCTCGGTGATGGAGGCGTCCTCGAGGAGCGGCTCCAAGATGCCCAGTCCCAGGGCCTCGTCGACCACCCGCCGGATCAGCTGCGACCGCTCGGCCGTCGACAGCACGGGGCCCTCGCGGCTGATGATGTGCCCGAGCACCCGCTCCAGGCGCGCCCGGCGCTCGGCGGCCGCGAGCGAACTCATCTCGGCGAGGTCGATCTCCTCCAGCAGCTTGGCCCGGTACGAGGTGACCAGGTGGCCGTCCTCGCCCCGGCCGCCCTGCTCCTCGGGGGAGGTGATGCGTGCCCGCAGGCTCATGGCTTCGCCGCCTTCCTTCAGTGGTCGACCGGCATCGTGGCCGTCTTGCGGGCGGTGCCGAAGTTCCCGATGCCGGGGATGACGGACGGGATGGTGACGGTGGAGGTGACCTGCACCTCGTCGCCCAGGTCGGCGCTCGAGCAGCTCACCGACAGCCAGCTGCTCACCGCGCGTGCGCAGTCCCCGCCGTAGTCCTGGTCGAGGGACGCGCTGCGGGCCCCGGTCCGGGCCGCCGTGCCCGCCTGCTGGGCGGCGTACGCGAACAGCCCGAGCTGGACGGCACCGAGCGCGACCAGCAGCAGGAGGGGCAGGAACCCCAGGTACTCCAGTGCGACCTGACCCCGGTCGCCGCGTCCGCGCGGTCCGTACGGCATCTCAGTCGCCGTCCTCTTCCTCTACGGCGCCCGCGTGGCCGCGCACCGTGAACGGAAAGTCGATCGCGCCCGGGAACAGCACGGGCACGCGCAGGGAGACCTCGGCGGTCACATAGCCGCTGCCGCCGCAGTTCACCACCGCGTTCCCCCTCCACGCGTCCCCCAGCTTGTCCAGGCCCGCCTGTCGGCAGGCCGCGTTTCGCGCCCCCGGCGGTGCCGCCGTGCCCGCCCGCACCGCCTCGTCGGCAGCGTTCCCCGCGAGCGTGAACGTGTATCCCACGAGCACGAACTGCCACACCACCACGAGGGTCACGAGGATCAGCGGTGTCATGCCGAGGAACTCGACGGTGACCTGCCCCCGGTCGCGCACGGACGCTCTCCTCACGGCCTCACTCCTTCCGCCGCCGGAACCCGACCGCCCCGCGGTCCCCGCCCCGCCCGCGCCCGCCCCGGCGCACGAGGGCCGTCTCGGGCGCCTTGACGAGTCCCAGTTCCGCCGCGAGCGCCCACAGGGCCTGGCGGACGGTGCCCTTGCCGTCGAGGGCGTGGACGCGGCCGGCGTCGACCGCGGCCTGGAGTTCCTTGAAGTGGGCGGGGACCGTGGTCGCGGCGACGGCCGTGCCGGTGATCTTCTGGATGAGCTGCGGCTGGATCTCCGTGCCGCGGCTGTGGCGGTTGACGACGACGGTCGTCTCCTCGGCCTTGCGGACCTGGAGCCGGTCCCACATGCGGACGGTGCGTTTGGCGCCCCGGACGGCCACCACGTCCGGGGTGGTGACGAGCAGCGCCCGGTCGGCCATCTCGACGGCGGCCGCGCCGGCTCCGCTGAGCTGGGCTCCGCAGTCGACGACGACGACCTCGTAGCGGGAGCGCAGGGCGCCGAGGATCTGGCGTACGGCGCGGTCGGTGACCTCCTCGCCGCGTTCGCCCTCGCCGGGGGCGAGCAGGAGGGCCACTCCGGTCTCGTGGCGGAAGACGGCCTCGGCGAGGATGCGGGGCGAGATGTCGGTGATGGCGGCGAGGTCGACGACCGAGCGGCGGAACTGGACGTCCAGGTAGGAGGCGATGTCGCCGGTCTGCAGGTCGAGGTCGACGAGCGCGGTGGGGCGGCCGGAGGCCTGGGCGGCGAGGGCGAGCTGGACGGCGGTCAGGGTGGTCCCCACGCCGCCCTTGGCGCCGCTCACGGTGACGACGGTGCCGCCGACGCCGGGGAACACGTCGCCGCCGTGGCCGAGATGCCGTCGTACGCCGACGGACCACTGGGCGACGGCCTGGACGCGGTTGGCCAGCTCCTCGTAGCCGAGGGGCAGGGTGACCAGGCCGCGTGCGCCGGAGTCCATGGCGGCCTGGAAGAGACCGGGGCCGGCGTCGGTGGTGACGAGGATGACGCCGACCGCCGGGAAGCGCAGGGCGACCTCGCGGACCAGCTCCAGGGCCGGTACGGGGCCGATGCGTTCGTGGACGACGACGACCTCGGGGAGTTCGTCGACCGACTCGGCGGCCAGGCGGGCGAGGGTGTCGACGAGCTGGGTGGAGTCGGCGACCGGGGTGACCGGTTCGGCGTCCGGGAGCTGGCTGAGCAGGGTGGTGAGGGAGCGGACCGCGTCCGCGTCGCCGACGGCCGGGAGGATCCTCGTGGGCATGGGCGGCGGCCTCTCACTTGTCCGTGACGAGTTCGTACGTACGGTCCTGGTCGGGGATCGTGGTGTCGCCGCCGGGGGCCACGAGGGCGAGGCGGACCCGCTTGGCGAAGGACTCGGCGTAGGTGATGCGCTGGGCGTCCAGGGTGGAAAGCGCGAAGGTGATGGGGACCGCGTCGGTGGGACTGTCGCGGTCGTTGCGGTCGGGGTCGAGGGCCTTGATCTCGCCGACGTCGAGGACGCGGGCGTTGGTGACGATGATCTTCGACTGGTCGGGGTCGCTGTCGCGGGCGCCCTCGAAGGTGGCGTACACGTTGACGGAGTACCCGGGCCTGATCTTGCCTGCCACGCCCGTCGCCGCGTCGACCATGATGGCGACCTCCTGCTGCCCCGGCTGGAGGGCGGGCCGGTCGACGATCATGTCGCTCTGCAGGAGCGAGCCCTTCTTCAGGGTGGTCACGGCGATCTTGCCGCGGATCGCGGAGAGGTCGGTCACGGCGTTCTCGGACAGCCAGCGCTCCGGCATCTCGATCTTCTTGAACTGCCCCTCGTCGAGGGCCGTGTACGGCTCCACGTCGGACCGTAGTTCGTACGCGGTGACCTCGGGGCCGACCTTGGAGTTCACGTCGTCGATGACGGAGAGGACGCCGGCGAAGGCACCGAGGGCGCACAACACCGACAGGAGCAGGAGAATCACGCCGCGGCGCTGACGGGAGTTCATGAACCGTGCAACCTCGTTGGGGGTCGGGTCGAGCGGGACGGGTCTTTCGGCGGTCTCAGCCGCCCGCGGTGAGGGCGCGGACGGGTCGGGCGGTGAGCTCGGAGGGGGGCGGCGGGGTGGCGGAGCAGAACACGCAGCGGTCGCCGATGACGTCGATCCCGCACCAGTGGCAGACGCCCTGCCGGACCGAGGCGACGAGCTGGTAGAGCACCGACAGGTCGGGCAGATAGGCGCAGAACTCGATCAGCTTGGGTGTCCCCCACCAGTCGGCGGACTCGGCGGGGGCCTCGGTCTCCCGCAGTCCCTGCACCCGCCAGGCGGGGGCGAGGGTGCCGGTGACCCAGTCGGACTGGAGCTGGCCGCGGCCGACGAGCATCCACGTCCCGAACTCCGGCCCGGGAAGGGTGACGTCGGGAGCGGCCTTGACCAGCTCCGGCTGCGGATGGGCGAGCACGCCGAACTGACTACCCGGAACCCATGACCGGGCATGCGACTTCAGTCCGACGACCGGGACGCGGTCGAGCCGGGCGACGGAGCCGAGGAGCGCCCCGGCGTGGATGTAGTGGGTGAGCAGCCGGCCCGCCGAGGCGAGCACGCCGGGCCCCAGGTCGCAGGAGGCGAGCTGGCGCAACTGGCGGGCGAGGACGGCGACTCCGAGCGGCGGCAGGTCGGGCCGGAAGAGCGCGATGCGGTCGCTCTCGAGGAGGGAGCGGATGGTGTGCAGCCGCTGCTCCACGGCCGGGGGGACCGCCCGCGAGTAGACGACGACGACATGTCCGTGCTGCTCGACGAGCAGTTGTACGGCGGTCAGGGCCTCGTCGAGCGGCCGGCGGTCGAGGTCGGCGAGCACGGCGGCGGGCAGGGTCCGTTCGTCCTGCGGCGGCAGCGCCAGGTCGGCGCCGGTCACGGCAATGGCTGTTGGCACGCGCAGCTCCCCGATTCCCGCGGTCCGGCCCACCGGGGTTACTCCGGCGCACCGAGGTGACTTCATTGCGTGACTACCTCAGCACTGTATCCACGCCCCTGTGGCCGGAGAACAGCTTTCCGTAGCTGGTAGGCAACTGTTCTTCTCGCAAGTCACGGCAAACCGGGGCAGGTTACGCACACGGACCCTCCACAAGTGGATCCCTTGACAAGTGAATTGGTCTGGACCAACGTGTTGTCATGTCCCCACATAAACGAGTGACGAGACTGTGGTCGGGGGCGGTCACCGCCGCCCTCGCCCTGTCCCTGGCGGGCGCGGCTCAGGCGTCCGCCGCGGACCTCAACAACGCCAAGAACGCCGGCTTCGAGTCCGGCCTCACCAACTGGACCTGCTCGGCGGGCAGCGGTACGACCGTCTCCTCGCCGGTGCACGGCGGCGCGGCCGCCCTGAAGGGCACCCCGGCCGGCCAGGACAACGCCAAGTGCACCCAGACGGTCGCGGTCAAACCCAACTCCACGTACACGCTGAGCGCCTGGGTGCAGGGCGGCTACACCTACCTGGGCGTGACCGGCACCGGCACCACGGACGTCTCGACCTGGACCCCCGACTCGTCGACCTGGAAGCAACTCCAGACCACCTTCACCACAGGCGCGTCCACGACCTCCGTGACGGTCTACACCCACGGCTGGTACGGCCAGCAGCCGTACTACGCGGACGATGTCTCGGTCTACGGCCCCGACGGCGGCGGAGGCGGCGACCCGGCCCCCACGATCCCGGCCGCACCGGCCGGCCTGACCGTCTCCGGTACGACCTCGTCCTCGGTGTCCCTGTCCTGGTCCGGGGTGTCGAACGCGACCGGCTACAACGTCTACCGGGCCGGTACGAAGGTCACCTCCGTGACCGGCACCTCGGCGACCGTGACCGGGCTGGCGGCCTCGACGTCGTACAGCTTCCAGGTGACGGCGACCAACACGGCGGGCGAGTCGCCGAAGTCGGCGGCGGTGACGGGCACGACGACGGCGACCGGGACGCCCGGCGCCTCGCTCCCGAAGCACGCGGTGACCGGCTACTGGCAGAACTTCAACAACGGCGCGACGGTGCAACGCATTTCGGATGTGTCGTCCCAGTACGACATCATCGCGGTGGCCTTCGCCGACGCGACGACGACTCCGGGCGCGGTGACCTTCAACCTCGACTCGGCCGGCCTGGGCGGCTACACCGTCGACCAGTTCAAGGCCGACATCAAGGCGAAGCAGGCGGCCGGCAAGAAGGTGATCGTCTCGGTCGGCGGCCAGAACGGCACGGTCTCGATCAACGACACGACCTCGGCGACGAACTTCGCCAACTCGGTCTACTCACTCATGCAGACCTACGGCTTCGACGGCGTCGACATCGACCTGGAGAACGGCCTCAACGCGACCTACATGACCCAGGCCCTCCGCTCCCTGTCGTCGAAGGCGGGCACGGGTCTGATCCTGACGATGGCCCCCCAGACCATCGACATGCAGTCGACGTCCAACTCCTACTTCCAGACCGCGCTGAACGTGAAGGACATCCTCACGGTCGTCAACATGCAGTACTACAACAGCGGTTCCATGCTGGGCTGCGACGGCAAGGTCTACTCCCAGGGCTCGGTGGACTTCCTGACGGCCCTGGCCTGCATCCAGCTGGAGGGCGGCCTCGCCCCGTCCCAGGTCGGACTGGGCCTGCCGGCCTCCACCAGCGGCGCGGGCAGCGGCTACGTCTCGCCGACCGTGGTCAACAACGCCCTCGACTGCCTGACGAAGGCCACGAACTGCGGCTCCTTCAAACCGTCCAGGACCTACCCCGACCTACGGGGCGCGATGACCTGGTCCACCAACTGGGACGCGGCGGCAGGCAACGCGTGGTCCTCCTCGGTGGGGCCGCACGTGCACGCGCTGCCGTGACGACGGCGTCGGACCACGGCATTGTCAGTGCCCGGTGAGATGGTCGACGAAGGAAGAGGTGTCGACCGGAGGACGGGCACATGGGCGGGTTGCCGGAGATCGTCGGGCGTGGTGAGTTCGAGGCCCTGATCATCAGGACCGACCACACCGACGAGACGGCGTGGCGTGAAGTGGCGGAGGAGGCGTCCCGCCCGTGGGGGGAGGACGGCCAGTACGCGGCCGACCTCCTCCTCGTCGACGACCCGGCGTGGGCGGCAGCCACGCCGGAAGACGTTCGGGAGGCGGCGAGACGGGACAAGGAGCTGAGCGTGGTGTTCGTGGCCGACGGCGTCACCATGCGCTCCCCCCGTCGCGCCCTCCTCGCCCTCGACCTCCTCGAAGCGGAGGACGTGGAGAACCTCGACCCGGTGTACTACCAGGAACTCATCGACTCCCCGCCGCCCCGGGAGTTCCGCACCGCCCCCGCCGGCATCCACGACATCCACGCGAATCTGTCGATCGGCAACATGGACTTCGAGGAGTTCGCGGAGGTGGCCGCGGACGACCCCGAGGGCGTGTACCGCTCCTGCTGACCGACGGTCACCGCCGCAGCGTGCGGGCGCACCAGCCGATGATCGCCGCGTTGCACAGGGCGCCGAAGGCGATGGCGAGGACGGCCATCGAGAGGTGGTCCGGGAGGAAGAGCAGGATCAGGCTGGCCGGGGCCGTGGCGAGGAGGGGGATGACTCCCGCCATGGCCTCGCCCGTGTCGTCGGTGGCCGTCACCACCAGGGCCCACAGCAGCAGCACCGCGCAGATCGCCAGGTAGGCGAGGGCGAAGACGTCGGTGAGGACATGGCGTACGCGGGCCGCGAAGGGGCGGCCGGGATCGGAGGCCGGGTCGGTGCCGGTCACGGTGGCGGGCTCCTTGGTCAGGGTCGTCAGAGGTGGGTGCCCGGTGGGTTCGGGCGGGCCAGGCCCAGGTCGTAGGCGAGGATCGTCGCCTGGACGCGGTCGCGCAGGCCGAGTTTGCGGAGCAGGGCGTTGACGTGGGACTTGACCGTGCCCACGGTGATGCCCAGCTGCTCGGCGATCTCCGCGTTGTTGAGGCCGGACGCGACCAGTGTGAGGACGTTCCGCTGGCTGCCGGTGAGGCTGTCCAGCTCGTGGGAGGCGTTCGCGGCCGACGTCCCGCCGCCCGTTCCCGCAGCGTAGTGGCCGATGAGCCGGCGGGTGGCGGACGGGGCGAGCACGCTCTCGCCGGCGGCCACGACCCGGATGCCCTGGAGGAGTTCGGCGGGATGGACGTCCTTGAGGAGGAAGCCGGACGCACCGGCGCGCAGGGCGTCGAAGACGTACGCGTCGAGGTCGAAGGTGGTCAGGACGAGGACCCTGGGCGCGTTCTCCCGGCCCGTGATGATGCGGGTGGCGGCGATGCCGTCCAGTTCGGGCATCCGTACGTCCATGACGACCACGTCGGGGGCCAGTTCCTCGGCCAGCCGCACCGCGGCCGCGCCGTCCCCGGCCTCGCCGACGACCGTCAGGTCCTCCTCGGCGTCGATCACGGCGGCGAAACCCGCCCGTACGATGCCCTGGTCGTCGACGACCAGCACCTTGAGACTCATCGTTCCCTCTCCTCATCGCCCTGCTCCGCAACCGGCGTGAGCGGCAGCCGCAGGCTGACCGGGCCCGGCGCACCGGTGGCCAGAGTGCCGCCGAGCGCCGCGACCCGCGCCGTGAGCCTCTCCCGTACGGCGGGGCGGGCGCCAAGCGGCACACCGGTAGCGGTCAGCGTCAACGTATCGCCGTCCGCGTCGAGTTCGAGCACCGCGGGTTCCCCGCCACCGGCCGCGAGCAGTGTCTCGGCGGCATGGTAGGCGGTCAGGTCCACCGCCGTGGGCAGTCGCTCGGGCACGCGGTCGGTCAGCCGTATCTCCACCTCGCGGCCGGTGGCCCGGCACTGATGGGCGAGCAGGTCGAGGGCCTGGAGGGTGGGCTGCGGGCGCAGTTCGCGTGTCGCGTCCCCCTCCCGGACGGTGTCGAGCAGGGCGCGCATCGCGGCCAGTGCCTCGCGGGCGCGGTCGGCGGTGGCGTCGAGGCGGCCCGCCTCCGCCTCCGCGACCATGGCGGCGGTGCGCGCCAGCACGGTGGTCTCCAGACCGGCGGCGATCCGGCGGCGCTCGGCCCACGCCTCCCGCACCGCCTCCTCGGTCCAGGCCGCGAGCCGTTCCTCCCGCGCGCCCCGGACGGCCGCCTCACGCCGCCCGCGCAGGGCTCCGGCCCCTACGGCGGCGGCGACGGGGAGGGCCGTCCCGGCGACCGCCGCCGCGCCGACCGCCCAGCCGGGCAGGCCCGTCCCCCGGTCCAGGACGGCGTCGGTCAGGGCCGCCGCGTGCACCGCCACGGCGACGCCGACGAGGGCCACCTGCGGGAACACGGTCACAGCGAGGGCCGTACAGGTGGCAAGGGCCGCGCAGGTGGCGAGCATGCTCAGCGCGGGCGGCAGCAGCACCGGCCCGGTGTAGTCGCCCACCGCCATCGCCACCGGCCACAGCGCGGCCAGCGCGAGCAGCGCGCCGAGGGCGAGCCGAGGCGTCCGGCGCAGCCACAGCAGGGCGACCGCCTGGGCCGCGCCGAGCAGCGCGAACAGCGCGCCCGCGGTGATGTGCGAGGTGTACGTCGCCGTGTCCGCGCGGATCACCAGCGCGGGAAGCAGCGGTTGCAGGGACAGGCCGAGCGCGGCGACGACCTGGGCGACGCGGTAGCGGCGGGGGACGCTTCCCTCCACCGGGGCGGAGGTCCGGCCGGGCAGGGTCGCGCGTACCTCCCAGCCGCCGTCGGCGGTCGGTCCGGTGGTCAGGGTGCCGCCCGCCTCCCGGGCCCGGGACCGCAGGAAGCCCTGGCCGCGGCCGCCGCCGAGCCCCGCGGCGTGCGCCGCCGCCCCGGCCGGCGGGGCCGCGCTGGTGACCACGACGTCCGTGCGGGTCTCGCCGTACCGGCACAGCACCGTCGTGTGCGCACCGGGTGCGTGCCGTGCCACGTTCGTCAGCGCCTCGCGCACGATGCCGTACGCCGCGTCCGCGAGGACGCCGTCCGGGAGGGGGTCGATCTCGCAGTCGACCGGCTGGTCGAGCCGGCGGAACCCGGCGACGAGCACGTGCAACCGCTCCTCGGGGGTGGGCAGGTCCTCGCGCGAGGGCGCCGGCGCCCGGACCGCGCCAAGGGCCCGGGTGACCTCACGGCCGGTCTCGGCCGCGAACCGCAAAGCCTCCTCGGCCAGTTCGGGCCGCCGCTCGCGCAGCCCCAGCGCCGCGCCCGCGGTGACCACCACGGCGGTCAGATGGTGGGCGCTGACGTCATGCAACTCCCTTTCCATACGGCGCCGTTCGGCGGCCGGGAGCCGGTGGCGCTCGGCCTCGGCGCGCCGCAGCGCGTGCTCGGCCGCCTGCCTCGAGCGCCGGGCCCGCCGGGCCCGCAGACCGCTGCCGCACGAGGTCACGTACAGCAGGGCGGTGAGGACGACACCGAGGCCGTTGCTGTCGCTGAGCCCGTGCAGGGTGACGTCCTGGACCAGTTGCCAGAAGGGGAGCGTCGCCACGCACAGCAGGGCGGTGAAGGTGTCGCGTTCGCTCGCCACGGTGAACAGGGCCAGCGCGACGCCCGCGGTCCCGAACACGGCCACCGCTCCCACGGGCAGCGGCCCGGCCCCCAGCCCGCAGGCGACGGCCACCAGGACCAGGGTGGTCACCGGGCGGGCACGGCGCAGGGCGAGCGCGGCGGTCACCGGTCCGGCGACCAGGGCCGCCACGAGCAGGTCGGACGCGGAAGGGAGGGTGCCGCGCACGAGCGCCGCCCCGGGCCACACCACGGCCTGGACGCAGATCAACAGGACCGGGAGCAGCCGGTCGTCGGTTCGCTTCATGGTGCGCCCAGGCTATGTGCGCAGGTGAGGAGCCCGACTCCCGCTGGAGGCGTATCCCGTTCTCTTACCTGGGTTGCAGATCCTCCACCCGCGGTTCGAGGCGGCAATCGTCCTGCGGCGCGAGGACTTCACCGGGCCCCCGGACCTAGGCTCGATCACATCGGGGAAGCGGTCGACCACCGCCTCCGACACCACACACCTACCCACGGGGAATCACCATGTCCAAGCGCGTTCTCGTCTCGTCCCTCATCGGTGCCGTCGTCGTCCTCGGCGGGGTGGCCGCCGGCGGTCTCGCGTGGGCCCTCGCCCCCACGGACCCGTCCGTGGAGAACGGCTCGGCGCGTTACGTCGCCCCCTCGGGCGACAAGGCCGGCTCGGTCACCTTCACCGCGGACGTGGTCGACGACAACGGGATCAAGGACCTCAAGGTCATCGCCTGGCCCGCGAGTTCGAAGCTCGACCCGACGGAGGCGGAGCTGCGGCACGTGGACAGCGCCACGTGCCAGGCCGTCTCGGACGAGACGTACCGCTGCGCCTACACCCTGAAGGTCACCGAGGCGGAGGCCGCCGACCTGGCCAAGGGCACCTGGTACGTCTCCACCCTGGCGACGTCGAAGGACGGCGGCACGAAGTTCGTGCCCCGCGCGGCCACCTTCGAGGTCGCCGCCCACTGACCACTCTCCGCACCCCCGCGACGCGGCCGGACCCTCCCCCCAGGGTCCGGCCGCGTCTTCATCCCGTCGGCCGGTAGTACCCCAGCACCCACGCCAGCTGCGCGAACCACCCCTGCAGCAGCTCCCGCGGCTTGGCGTTCACCACACACTCGTAGACCCTGCCGTCCACGTGGACCACGGCGACCATCAGCGCCTTGCCGTTGGGGCTCGCCTTGTAGTGGACGCTGCGGATCTCGGGCCAGGGGAACTCCACCGTGATGTCGTACATCTCGAAGGCGACACCGGACAC
The DNA here is from genome assembly GCF_044763345.1 of Streptomyces sp. NPDC096132. Classification (NCBI taxonomy): domain Bacteria; kingdom Bacillati; phylum Actinomycetota; class Actinomycetes; order Kitasatosporales; family Streptomycetaceae; genus Streptomyces; species Streptomyces sp. NPDC096132. Next base: position 502,184 of record NZ_JBIWGA010000005.1, on the reverse strand, counting down.
GTCGACGACGACCGAGTTGTGCTTGTCGACGGCGAGGAACTCCGGGCCGGGCGCGGGCGGTTGGGGCGGTCCCTGGACATACGGGGCCTGCCCCGGCGCGAAGGAGGGCGGCGGCGGTCCGAAGCCCGGCGGGACGGCCGGGGGCGGCGGCGGCTGGTCTGTCACCCGGGCAACCTACCCGGCACCCCCTGTGATCCTGCTTTCCGGCCCCTCTGAAACATTTCCCCCACCCCACCGCATCAATGAGGTGAGGACAGCCAGGACAGCACGGCAACCGAACAGGGGGACTCGTATGAGGAAGGTCCGCGCGGACGAGTACGCCGAGTTCGCGGCGGCACGCACCGGGCATCTGTACCGGTCCGCGTGTCTGCTCACCGCGGGGGACACCCACCTCGCCGAGGACCTGGTCCAGGAGACCCTCGGCAGGCTGTACGTCCGCTGGGGCCGGATGTCCCGGGTGGACAACCCGGCGGCGTACGCGCAGACCGTCCTGACCCGCACCTTCCTCGCCCACCAGCGGCGCCGCAGCAGCCGTGAACGGGCCGTGGAGGCGTTCCCCGACGTGCCCGACGGGAGCCGCACCGACACCCCGTTGCGGCTCACCCTGCTCCAGGCCCTCGGACGGCTGCCCGCCAAGGACCGGGCCGTCGTGGTGCTGCGGTACTGGGAGGACCGGTCCATCGAGGAGACGGCCGGGGCCATGAACGCCAGCCCCGCGGCCGTACGGACCCGGTGCTCGAGAGCGCTGGGGCGGCTGCGGGAGCTGCTCGGCGAGGACATCGGCGAGTACGTCCGTCCCTGAACGGCCCCGCCCCGACCCGCCCCGACCCGCCCCTTCCCTTCCCTTTCCCCTCGACTTCCCCTCCACTCCACTCCCCTCCACTCCGCTCCCCTCCCCGACATCATTCCCAGCCCGTGGAAACGGTGGTTCACCATGCCCGCAGACCAGCAGACCGACCCCTTCGAGGACCGGCTCTCCGCCGCCCTGCACCAGGTGGGCGGCGCCTTCGACTCCCCCCGCACCGAGCTCGCCGCCGCCGGTGCGCGGCGCGGCCGGCGGCTGCAGTTGCAGCGTCGGACCGCGATCGTGGGGAGCGCGGCGGGCCTCGCCCTCGTGGGGGTGGGCGGGGCACTGCTCGTGCCCCGGGACGGCGCGCCCGCCCCGCAGCCCACCTCCGTGGCCGCGAGCCGCACGGCCACTCCCGAGCCGGCGAAGACCTACTCCGGCGACGACGTCGTCCGTACGCTCCAGAAGCTCCTCCCCCAGGGGAAGTTCACGAAGACGGAGGCGCGCGGCACGGGCGAGGACCTGCCGCCGCTCGCGGTGGGCGTGTTCGACGACGGCAAGGGCGAGGGGTCCATCTCCCTGGGCCTGGAGCGGGTCACATCGAGCGGGACGGACATCGACCCCTCCGCCGAGGTGATGCCCTGCCCCGAGAGCTCGCAGTCGGGCTACGACAGCTGCACGACCGAGAGCCTGTCCGACGGCTCCGCGATCACGGTCTACCAGGGGTACGAGTATCCCGACCACCGCGTCGAGACCAAGGCGTGGGGCGCCGACCTGGTCACCCCGGACGGACACCACGTCAGTCTCCTCGAGTGGAACTCCCCGGCGGAGAAGGACAAACCGATCACCCGGACCGACCCGCCCCTGAGCCCGCGGCAGCTGAAGACGCTGGCCTCGGCCGCGCAGTGGCGGAAGATCATCGACGCGATGCCCGAGGAGAAGGCGCCGGCCGCCGCCTGGAGCACCCCCACCCGTCCCGGCGAGATGTCCGGCACGGCGATCCTGCGCAAGCTGAAGCTGCTGCTGCCCAAGGGGGTCTCGGTGGTCTCCAGCGGCAGCCAGGAGACCGAGTACGGCTACTTCGTCGTCGACGACGGCAAGGGCCACAGCCTCGTCCAGATCAATGTGCAGCCCGGCATGTCCGACGTGGCGGGCAGCTACGGCTCCGACGCCGAGACCCTCGCCGACGGCACACGGGTCGCGGTGCGCAAGGAGCCCGGCGAGAAGGGCGGGGCGGGGGTCGTGCGGTGGACCGCCGACACGCTGCGCAAGGACGGTCTGCGGGTCGTCGTCAGCGCCTTCAACACCGGTGACCAGAACAAGGACGCGACCCGCGAGGAGCCCGCCCTCACCCTCTCGCAGCTGCGGAGGATCGCGCTCAGCCCGCAGTGGCTGAGCGACACGACCACCCCTTGAGGGGCTACCCCTTGAGCAGCGCCAGGATCTCCTCCGTGGTGCCCGGCTCGCCGATCAGCGGGAAGAGGTACGACACGCTGTGCCGGTGGGCGTCCTCGTCGATGTCGGTCATCGCGTCGACCGCGAACGTGACGTGGTAGCCGTGCTCGTGGGCGGCGCGGGCGGTCGACTCGACGCCGAGGCTGGTGGCGATCCCGCCGAGGACGATCTGGGTGACGCCCCGTCGGCGCAGCTGGATGTCCAGGTCGGTGCCGTGGAAGGCGCCCCAGTTCCGCTTGGGCACGTGGATGTCCCCGTCGTGGCCGGTGAGCGGTTCGGCGATCGGGCCCAGGTCGTACGGGCGGGAGCGGCCGCCGGCCAGCCGGGCGGCCTCGCTGCGACCGGGCACCGCGTCGGCGCCGTCGCGCGCGGTGGCCATGCGGACCAGGACCACGGGGGCGCCGGCGGCGCGGAAGGCGTCGGCCAGCTCGGCGGCCCGGGCCACCACCTCGGCGGCCGCGTACGGCTTGGTCGGGGCGGCGAGCGTGCCCGCCTGGAGGTCGATGAGCACGAGCGCGGTCTTGTCGTCCAGCACGGTCACGGCCACGGGACAGTACCTCTCCTAGGGGAGCAGTAGCCTAGGAGAGGTACTTGCCAAACTCAAGTTTGCTAAACTCAAGTTTGCGAAAGTCAACTAACTCGACTCAGAAGAACTCCGCCCACGGCTGGTCCCAGACCTGCTTCACGCACAGCACCAGGAACAGCAGTCCCGCCAGCACCAGCATCGTGTTGCTCAGCGGCCCGTTGCGCCACCGGCTCGGCGTACGGGAGGAGTTGAGCAGCCACAGCAGCGTGCCGGCCAGGAACGGCAGGAAGGCCGCGCCCAGGACGCCGTACAGGATGACCAGGCGGAAGGGCTGGCCCTGGAAGAGCAGCACGATCGGCGGGAAGGTCAGCCACAGCAGGTACGCCCGGAACGGCCAGGAGCGCTCGCGCTCGCCGGAGGCGACCTCCTCGCCCCGGGCCTCGGACCGCGTCCGGTAGCGGGCCACGAAGTCGGCGAACATCAGGCTGACGCCGTGCCAGACGCCGATCAGCGAGGTGAAGGACGTGGCGAAGAAGCCGACCAGGAAGAACTTCGCCGTCGCCGCGCCGTACTCGGCCTCCAGGATGTCGCTCAGCTGGATGAGCCCCTTGTCGCCGGTCGCGATCGCCACGTTCGCGGAGTGCAGCAGCTCCGCCCCGACGAAGAGCATCGCGACCACGAAGATGCCGGTCGTGACGTACGCGACGCGGTTGTCGAGCCGCATCACCTTCATCCAGCCCGTGTTCGTCCAGCCCTTGGCGTTGACCCAGTAGCCGTACGCGGCCAGCGTGATGGTGCCGCCGACGCCGCCGATCAGGCCGAGGGTGTTGAGGACGGAGTCCTTCTCGTCGGGCAGGACGGGCAGCAGTCCGGCGAAGGCGTCCGGAAGGTTGGGGGTGACCCTGATCGCCAGGTACACCGTCACCACGAACATGACGCCCACCAGGACCGTCATGACCTTCTCGAAGACCGCGTACTTGTTGAACCAGACGAAGACCAGACCGACCAGGCCGCACGCGATGCCCCACCATTCGAGGTCCATCACGTCCGGGAACAGCGCCTGCAGCGGCAGCGCGCTCGACGACATCGCGGCCGCGCCGTAGACGAAGCCCCAGATGACGGCGTAGACGACGAAGAACCACGTCGTCCAGCGGCCGAGGCTCGCCCAGCCGTCGAACAGGGTGCGGCCGGTGGAGAGGTGCCAGCGGCCGGCGGCCTCGGCGAGGGAGATCTTCACCAGACAGCCGACGACCGCCGCCCAGAGGAGGGTGTAGCCGAAGTTGCTGCCCGCGATGAGGGTGGCGACCAGATCGCCTGCCCCCACACCGGTCGCGGCGACGACGATGCCGGGTCCGATGTACTTCCAACTGCTCTTGCGGGGGGAGTTGTTGTCGATGCCGGATGATGCCTCGGTGTCAGTGGGGTTACCCGTGGTGTCCGCCATGAGGGTCAAGAAAGCGCAAAGGGGGCCGAGCCTGCAAGAGGGCACACGTGAGCTACTCGCACCCGCAGGTGCCGAGCTCGAACCACACCGTCTTGCCCACCCCGTCCTGGTGACACCCCCACCGCCGGGCGAGGGCGTCCACCAGGAACATCCCCCGCCCGCTCTCCGCGCCGCCGGCCTCCAGCACCTGTGGCGTCCGGCGGCCGCTGTCCTCCACCTCGCAGCGCAGCGTCCCGTGCGCTGCGGTCAGCGTGAGCCGGAAGCGGGTCGCGGAGTGCAACAGGGCGTTGGTGGCGAGTTCGCTGACGAGCAGCTCGGCGGTGTCCATCAGATCGCCCCGGTCCGCGAGCCCCCAGACCTCCAACTGTCTTCGCACCTGCGCCCGGGCCTCCCGGACGGCGGCCGGCCGGGGGTCGTACTCGACGCTGGCGTGACCGGCCCCCATCGGCGGCTGGGGGTAGGCGCCGAACCGGGGAGCGGGGTCCAGGCGGGGGTGTCCGCCGGAGAGTCGCAGCATGGCCATGGCTTCAGGATGTCCTCCCCGCGCCTTCCGCGTACGGGGAGGACTACCCGATTCCGTACCCGCACCTCCCGCGGGGGTGGGATCAGGTGTACTGCAGGCGTACGGCCGTACCCCCGCCGGACGCGCGACGGACGTCGACGTACGCGCACGTCTGACGGGCGTACCAGAGCCCCTGGCCGGGTGCCGGCTCGGGGGCCGCGGGCGGGACGAAGCCGACGAGGGGATCGTCGATGCGCTCCGCCAGGGAGAGTTCGCAGACGCACCCGGGTGCCTCGCCCCAGAGCAGGGCGCCAGTGACCTGGCCGAGGGTGGCGGCCTCCGTGACGGCGGTGGCGAACACCTCCGCGTCGGTGGGGTCCAGTCCGCGCCCGGCCGCCCAGGCGCGGACGGCCTCCGGCGCGGGTTCGGCGAGCCACTGCGTGTCGGACGGGGTCGGGGGCAGCGGTACGGCGTCCAGCTCGGCGGCGATCCGCGCCGGGTCCTCGTAGACGCCCGTGTCGGGGTGGGCGCGGCGGGCCGCCTCGATGAGGACCGCGCCCGCGGTACGGGTGTCGTAGACGCACATCGCGGTGGTCGCCGTCGGGGCGAAGAGGAGGTTGGCGAGGGCCTCGTAGCGGATCCACTCGGCGCTCTCGCGCGGGGAGCGGCCGGCCCTGCCGTTCCACACCGGTTCCATGAGGAGGTGCATACGGCCGCCGGGGCCGGCGTGTCCGGCGAGGTGGGCGGCGGCCCGGGCGACGGCGTTGGCGGCGGAGCCGGTGTACCAGTCGGTGTGCGGGAGGAGACCGACGTGCCGGGCGTCCGTGCCGAGGGCGTCGCGCAGGAGGTCCAGCTTGTCGGGCGCGAGGATCGCCATCGGCGGGGGCTCGTCGGGGGCGGCGAGACCCTCGGCGAGGAACGCGAGGGCGTCGGCGACGAAGGCCTCGTCGGTGCCGAAGACGGTCATGCGGTGGTCGAACGTGCCCGTGGAGTGGGAGGGCGAGGACTGAGCGGTCATGGATCCCCCATGGGTCGGTTGGAGTGACGCGTGCGGTCGCGCGGGTGCGGGCTGGGGCTTTCCGGCGGTCCGGGTGTCAGCGTTGGGCCGTCACCCAGGCGGCGATCTGGCTGCGGTTGCTGAAGCCGAGCTTGCTGAGGATGCGTTCGACATGTCCTTCGGCGGTGCGGCGGGCGATCACCAGGCGGTCGGCGATCTGCTGGTTGGCGAGTCCCTCGGCGACGAGTTCGGCGACCTGGGCCTCGCGGCGGGTGAGGCGGACGGTGAGGGCGGACGGGTCGTCGGGGTGTCCCTCGGGGAAGGGGGGCCGCTGCCCGGGTTCGTCGCCCCCGGCGTCCAGGACGTGGGCGGCGAGTTCGGGCAGGGCGAGGGCGGCGCCGCGGTCGTACGCCCGGCGGAAGGCGGCGGGGCCGATGGCCTCGCGGACGCGTTCCTCGGCGGCGCGGCGGGTGGCGTTGAGGCAGGCCGAGCCCCAGCGGTCGCGGTCCACGTCGGTCCAGGCGCGGTCGGCGCCGCCTAGCAGCAGGGCCGCGCGGTGGTGGGCGGCGCGGTCGGTGGCGATCCGGGCCAGCAGATCGAGGGTGAGGCCCAGGCCGACGACGTCGTGGACCGCGAGCTTGAGGCGCAGCGCCTCACGGGCGTGCTCCTCGGCCGGCTCCGCGTCCCCCTTCACGGTGTGGGCGAGGGCGAGGATGCGTTCCACGTACGACAGCACCCACTGCTCGCCGTGTGCCGCGCACAGCCGGCGGGTCTGCTCGCAGACCTCGATGGCCTCGTCGGCGCGGCCCAGGAAGGCCAGGGCGCAGGCGAGTTCGACGTGGTCCAGGCCGAGCAGGCTGAGGTGCTGGCCGGGGGCGCGGCCGCGGGCGACGGCGGTGCGGAAGTGGGTGAGGGCGCCGGGGAGGTCGTCGCTGAAGAGGCGTATGACGCCGATGGCGTACTCGGCGTGGGCCGCCTCGGCCAGGTCGCCGAGGCGGTGGGCGAGGTCGCGGGCCTCCTCGGCGCGGCGGCGGCCCCGGGTGAGGTCCTCGGGGCAGCCGGCGAGGAGGCCCGCCGTCCAGAGGGCGCGGGCCCGTTCGGGGGTGGGGTCGGGGTTGGCGTCGAGGGCGCGATCGAGCCAGTAGCGGCCCTCGCGGGGGGCTCCGCAGGCGTGCCAGTAGAACCACAGGGTGCCGGCCAGCCGGAGGGCGGCGTGGGCCTCGCCGGGGGTGGTGAGGCTGAAGTCCAGGGCGGCGCGGAGGTTGTCGCTGTCGGCGCGGAGGCGGGCGACGATGTCCGGCTGGCCGGGTCCGAACCACTCCCGCTCGCAGCCGGCGGCCCGGTGCTGCACCCAGTCGCGGTGCCGGGTGCGGGCGGCGCGCTCCTCCCCCGGGGTTTCCCGGAGCCGCTCCAGCCCGTAGTGCCGCAGGCTGTCCAGCAGCCGGTACCGCAGCCCGCCGTCCGGCCCGGTCTCCCGGCACAGCACGGACTTGTCGACGAGGCCGGCGACGGCGTCGAGGACGTCGTGGAGGTGCAGCTCGTCCTGCGCGCACACCGCCTCCGCCGTCTCCAGGTCGAAGCTTCCCGCCAGCACCGACAGGCGTGCCCACACGACCTGTTCTCGCTCGTCGCACAGTTCGTGGCTCCAGTCGACCGCCGCCCGCAGGGTCTGGTGGCGGGGCAGCACGGCCGGGCTGCCGCCGGTCAGCAGGCGGTAGCGGTCGTCGAGGCGGGCCAGGAGCTGGTCGACGTCGAGGACGCGCATCCGGACGGCGGCCAGCTCGATGGCGAGCGGAAGGCCGTCGAGACGGCGGCAGAGGCGGGCGACGGAGGAGCGGTTCGCGGCCGTCAGCCGGAAGCCGGGCACGACTGCCGCCGCGCGGTCGGCGAAGAGCGCGAGGGCCGGGTAGCCGTCGGCGGCGGTGAGGTCGCCGTCGGGGTCGGGCACCGGCAGCGGCCGTACTTCCATCAGGTGTTCCTCGGTGAGTCCGAGGCGATGGCGGCTGGTGGCGAGGACGCGGATGCCGGCCGTGCCGTGCAGCAGGGCGCCGGCCAGGGCGGCGCAGGCGGGGAGCAGATGCTCGCAGTTGTCCACCACCAGGAGCAGTCGGCGCTCCCGTACGCGCTCCACGAGCGCCTCCAGCGCCGGGCGTTCGGAGTAGTCGTGCAGGCCCAGCGCGTCGGCCACGGCCAGCGGGACCAGGGCCGGGTCGCGCAGACCGGAGAGGTGCACGAAGCGGACGCGGTCGGGGAAGGCGCGTTCGACCCGGGCCGCGATCCGGCCGGCCAGGCGGGTCTTGCCCACACCGCCCGGGCCCGTCAGGGTGACCAGTCTCGCCCTGGCCAACAGTTCGCGCCCTTCGGCCAGTTCGCTCCGCCGGTCGACGAAACTGGTCGTCTCCACCGGCAGGTGGCAGTCCCGGCGCGGCGCTGATCCGCCCATGATCAGCCAGTCCTCTGGGGGGTGCGTTCGTGCGGACCCTCAGGCTTCCCCGGGAGGTACATATATGCACCTCACCCTCACTCCCACGGGTGCACTTCACCGAGGACTGCTCGCCGCGACACGCCCATGCGTACACTGCGCCGCCGATTCGCCGCCGCTTTCCGCATGATTCAGGCCAAGCGACTCTTTGTCGCATCTTGACCTGACCATGCCAACCCCGGACCATGAGCGGCACTCGCACCGCCGCACACAGCAAGCGCACAGCACGACCCCCCACAACACCTCCCCACAAGGAGAGTTCATGCGACTTCGCATCCGCGGCTCAGGCGCAGGCGCCATCCGCGCCCGCAGCGGCAGACGGACCGCTGCCCTCGCCGCCCTGCTGGCCCTCGCCCTCGCGGCACCCCTCTCGGCGACGGCCACCGACGCCTCGGCCGACAGCGCGCCGAAGGCGTCCTCCTCGTCCGACGACATCCGTCAGTACGAGATCCACGTCGACCACAGCACCCCCCTGACCCGTACCGCGATCGCCCAGTCGGGGGTGAGCGTCGACGAGGCCGACGAGGAGACCGTGGTCGTCTCCGGCCGGGCGGACCAGATCAGCAAGCTGCGCGCCCAGGGGTACGAGGTCACCCCGGTGGGCACCGCGCCCAATCGCCTCGCCGAGGACGAGGTGCGGCTGTTCGACTTCCCGTCGGCCGACTCCAAGTACCACAACTACGCCGAGATGACGGCGGAGATCGACCAGCGCATCGCCGCCTACCCGAGCATCATGAGCAAGCGGGTCATCGGCAAGTCGTACAGCGGCCGGGACATCGTCGCCATCAAGATCAGCGACAACGTCGGCACCGACGAGGCCGAGCCGGAGGTGCTGTTCACCCACCACCAGCACGCCCGCGAGCACCTCACCGTCGAGATGGCCCTGTACCTGATCCGCGAGCTGGGCGCCGGCTACGGCTCCGACTCCCGGGTCACCAACATGGTCAACGGCCGCGAGATCTGGATCGTCCCCGACCTCAACCCGGACGGCGGCGAGTACGACATCGCCACCGGCTCCTACCGCTCGTGGCGCAAGAACCGGCAGCCCAACTCCGGTTCCTCGTACGTCGGTACGGACCTCAACCGGAACTGGAACTACAAGTGGGGCTGCTGCGGCGGCTCCTCGGGCTCCACGTCCTCCGAGACCTACCGGGGTACGGCGGCCGAGTCCGCGCCCGAGGTGAAGGTCGTCGCCGACTTCGTCCGCAGCCGGATCGTGGGCGGCAAGCAGCAGATCACCGCGGGGATCGACTTCCACACCTACAGCGAGCTGGTGCTGTGGCCGTTCGGCTACACCACCGCCGACACGGCGACGGGCATGACGGCCGACGACAACGCGGCGTTCAAGGCGGTCGGCCAGAAGATGGCCGCGAGCAACGGGTACACCGCGGAGCAGGCGAGCGACCTGTACATCACCGACGGGTCGATCGACGACTATCTCTGGGGCGTGCACAAGATCTTCTCGTACACCTTCGAGATGTACCCGGCGTCCAGCTCCGGGGGTGGGTTCTACCCGCCCGACGAGGTGATCGAGCGGGAGACCTCCCGGAACCGGGACGCGGTGCTCCAGCTGCTGGAGAACGCCGACTGTATGTACAGGTCCATCGGCAAGCAGACCCAGTACTGCAGCTAGTCGGCGTCCTTGACGTCGGCCGTCTCGTCCTCGGCCGTCTTGTCCTCGGCCGTCTCGTCCTCGGCGTCGCCTTCTTCGAAGTAGGCGTCGAGGACCGCGTCCAACTGGTCCTCCCACTCCTTGAAGCGCGCCCTGGCCGTCGCCTCGACCTCGATCGGGTACCAGCGGCGGTCAGGGGTGTGCACCGTGATGGTGAACCGCTTGCCGAAGCGCGGCGCCTCGGTCTCTATCGCGCCGATCTCGTCCCAGCGGAACTCGCACGCCTCCTCGTCGAGGCGGAGCCGGACGCCCTTGGCGTCGGCGGTGATCCGCGCCCGGCGGTCGGAGGCCTCGAAGACGGGACCGTCGGAGGGCTCGTCCTCGGCGGGGGCCTCCCCGGCCTCGGCGGCCGGGGTCTCGGCGACGGCCTCGGTCTCCTCGACCTCGCCGGCCGGCTTCGCGTTCTCCGGCTCCGCTTTCAGGGGCGACGAGAGCCCGGGGATGAACGCCGGGTCGAATCCGGCGCCCTCCAGGGGCTTGCCACTCGAATCTATCCGCTGCTGCTGCTCCACAGCGCGAAGTATGGTCGAAGATCCTGTGCCGGACACAGCCAGCCCCTATTTCGTTACCGGGATACGGAAGACTCCGGCGTTCGTGCCCCTTATGGCGACCAAGTGCACACGCATCACCGAAACAACCGGTACGCCCAATCTTTGATCGTTCTGGTCATTCGCGAGACCCATCATGCGACTGCCTGCGACACCGCAGGCAAGCGCACGCGGCGGGGCTGCCGTATGCGAAGTCGGCAGAACTTTCCCGGCTGCGCATCACCCAGGCCAAGCGCACCGAGGAACGAGCCTGGCTCGCCGACGTGTCGGCGGTCGTCCTGCAACAGTCCCTGCGCGACCTGGACACCGCCTACAAGAACTTCTTCGACTCGGTCAAGGGCAAGCGGCAGGGCCGCCAGGTCGGCCGAGGACAACGGCACGGTGTACGTGGCCAAGGTCGGCAACCTCAAGGTCAAGTGGTCTCGCCGACTGCCGGCCGCGCCCACGTCGCTGACCGTCACCAAGGACAACTCCGGGAGGTACTTCCTCAGCTTCGTCGTCGACACAGAGCCGGACATCCTCCCGGAGGTGATGGCAGAGTCCGATATCGACCTCGGCCTGTCCGCCTTCGCGGTCCTGTCCGACGGTATCCGGCCTCGGCCGCACCCGGCTCGCCAAGTCTGTACACGACGCGGGATGGTCCGCGTTTGTCGGCATGCTGACGTACAAGGCGGTCAAGCACGGCCGCACCTTCGCCAAGGTGGACCGCACTTTCCCCTCCTCCCAGGTCTGCTCGGCCTGCGGATTCCGGGACGGGCACAAACCGTTATATGTCCAGAAATGGACGTGTCGGGAATGCGGCACGGTCCACGACCGCGATCACAACGCAGCACGGAACGTCCTCTTCGAGGGACGCCGTATCGTCGCCAGCGCGTTGAAGCAGGAAGCCCCCGGAAGGGCCGCGCGCCCGGGCCGGAATCCCTGGACTCTGGTCCAGGGAGCACGTCAACGGAGACCTACAACGGAGTGCCGCCGTCGTACGGCGTGCGGGAGGTGTGGGGGCGTCAGCCGAGGACGGCCAGCGCGTCGATCTCGATGAGGAGCCCGGCGGGGAGGCCGACGTAGACCGTCGTGCGGGCGGCGGGCGGGGCGGTGAGGGCCTGCTCCTCGAAGTAGGAGTTGTAGATCTCGTTCAGCTCGGGGAAGTGGGCCGTGTCCGTCAGATAGACGCGGATCATCATCACGTCGTCCCAGCTCGCGCCGCCCTCCTCCAGGATCGCCTTGACGTTGGCGAGGGTCTGGAGGGTCTGCTCGCGCAGGGTGGGGCCGGCGGGGGTCGGGGGCTTGCCCTCCTCGGCGGGCAGGAAGCCCACCTGGCCGGCGACCTGGAGGATGTTCCCCTTCCGCACCCCGTGGGAGAACTTCGCCGGCGGGGTGGTGTGCGTCTTCGGGGTGAGCGCGATCTTCTCGGTCACGGGGTGTCCTTCACGTCCTTCACTGGCGTTCTTCCGGAGTACTCGCCGCTGATCGCGTCCGCCGTACGGCGCACCAGCGGGCGGAGGGTGAGGAGTTCGTCGGCGGTGACGACGACGTTGGGCGCGGAGACCGACATCGCGGCGACCACCCGGCCGTCGGCGCCGCGGATGGGGGCCGCGACGCAGTTGATGGACTCCTCGTGGCCGCCGAGGTCGGTGGCCCATCCCTGTTCCCGCACCTTCTCCAACTCCCGCAGGAAGGCGGGGGCGTTGGGGGTGGAACGGGCCGTGTAGAGGGGGTAGTCGAGCTTCTCGGCGACCGCGCGCCGCTCGGCCTCGGGCAGGTCGGCGAGGAGCAGTTTGGCGACGGCGGCGACCGTGATGGCGACCGGCTTGCCGATCCGCGAGTACATCCGCACCGGGTAGCGGCTGTCGACCTTGTCGATGTAGAGCACCTCGCCCTCCTCGTACACGGCGAGGTGCACGGTGTGCCCGCACTGTTCGTTCAGCCGTACGAGGTGGGGGTGGGCGATCTCGCGGACGTCGAGGTTCTCCATCGCCTCCTGGGCGAGGGCGAAGAGCCGGGCGCCGAGGCGGTAGCGCTGGTCGGACTGGCGGTAGACGAGCCCGTGTTCGTGGAGGGTGCGCAGCAGCCGCAGGGCCGTGGACTTGTGCACGCCGAGGCGCTCGGCGACCTGTCCGAGGTCGGCGGGGCCCTCGGCGAGCAGCGGCAGGATGCTCAGGGCGCGGTCGACGGTCTGGCTCATGGGGTGCGTACCTCCTCCGGGGCCGTCGCGGCTTGCGTCCAGCCGGGGCCGAGTCGAAGTGTCCCCCACGCCCGGTCGTCGAGGGCGACGAGGCGGTCGGCGTGGTCGATCCAGGAGGGACGCGGCGGAGCCGCTCCGTGGGGGGCGGTGGTCGGGCGACGGGCGGGCGGGGGGACGGCGAGGTCGCCGGGGACGGTCAGGGCGGCGGCGGCCATGAGGTGCCCGTGCCGCAGCCGGTCCCGCACGGGCAGTCCGCGAAGGGTCGCGGAGAGGAATCCGGCGGCGAAGGCGTCCCCGGCGCCGACGGCGGCGACGACGTCGACGTGCGGGGGCCGGACGAGGGTCACCGTGCCGTCCCCGTCCTCCAGCCCGCTCGTGTCCCTGTTGAACGCGGTCGCGCCCCCCTTGCCCTGCTTGACGACCACGGTCTCCACTTCGGGCAGCGCGTCACGTACGGCCCGCGAGCCGGGCAGGCCCCACACCGCGCGAGCCTCGTCGTCGCCCACGAACACGAGGTCGGCGCGCCGGGCCAGCTCCAGCAGGACCTGGGGGCCGTCGCCGTCCCGCCAGAGCCCGGGTCGGTGGTTGACGTCGAACGAGACGAGCGGCCGGCCGGGACGCGGCTCGGTCAGCTCCCACAGCAACTCCCGGCACTCCGGCGACAGCGCGGCCGTGATGCCGGACAGGTGCAGGATCCGACCGGCCCGTACGGCATCGAGGTCGACGGAGTCGACGGACATCGCGGAGGCCGCGGACCCGGCGCGGTAGTACGCCACCTCGTGGGCGTCGGTGCCCCGGTCCCCGGCGGTGCGGAAGTAGACGCCCGTCGGGCGGTCGGGGTCGCGCCGCACGGACGTCACGTCCACCCCGTACGCACCGATGGTCTCGACGAGGTGGTCGCCGAACCCGTCGGCCCCCACCCGGCTGACCCACCGCACCGCGTGGCCGGCGGCGGCCAGCCCGCACGCCACGTTGGACTCCGCGCCGCCGATGGCCCGGTCGAAGGAGGGCACGTCGGCGAGTCGGCCGGGCCGGGTGGGCAGGAACGTGACCATGGATTCGCCGAGCGCGACGACGTCCACGACGTCGGGGGCATTCACGATGGTCGTGGCTCCTCGTGGAGGGGGGAGGGTCACGGCGGCTCCATTGACCCGGCATTGCCGTGGATGTTAGACAGCGGTAAGCGATATGCGCAATGAATGTTGCACAGAATGCAACAGACCCGATCAGGGAGGCCTCGTGTCCGGTACGGAAGCGCTCGCCCGCCTCGCGGAGGAGGAAGTCGACCACCGCTTCAAGGGCCTCCCGCCGGACGCCGACGGCCTCACCGTCGCCGAGCTGACCGCCCAGCGCCGCAACCTCTTCACCGGCGGCTTCGCGACCCCGGTCCTGGCCCTGTCCGCCGAGCGCCTGGAGCACAACCTGCGCCTGATGGAGACGTACGCGACCCGCCACGGCCTCGCGTTCGCCCCGCACGGCAAGACGACCATGGCGCCCCGGCTCTTCCAGCGGCAGATCGACTACGGCGCCTGGGGCATCACCCTCGCCGTCCCGCACCAGGTCCGTGTGGCCCGGGCGTACGGCGTGCGGCGGGTGTTCCTCGCGAACGAGGTCGTGGACCCGGCGGCCCTGCGCTGGATCTCCGGACAGCTGGACGCCGACCCGGACTTCCGTCTCGTCTGTTACGTCGACTCCGTGCGCGGCGTCGAGCTGATGGACGCGGCCCTGACCGGGGCGGCCCGGCCGCTGGACGTCGTCGTCGAGCTGGCGGCCGGCGAGGGCGCCCGTACGGGCGTGCGGACGGAGGCGGAGTGCGCGGCGGTCGCGGACGCGGTGGCCGCCGCCACGACCCTGCGGCTGGTCGGGGTCGCGGGGTACGAGGGCGAGGTCCCGCGGGCGGACTCCGAGCGGGTGCGGGCCTGGCTGCGCCGGCTGGTGGCGCTCGCCGTCGACTTCGACAAGGCGGGGCGGTTCGCCGGCGTGGAGGAGATCGTCGTCAGCGCGGGCGGCAGCGCCTGGTTCGACGCGGTCGCCGACGTCTTCGCCGAGATCCCCGGCCTGACCGCCCCCGTCCTGAAGCTGCTGCGCTCGGGCGCGTACGTCTCGCACGACGACGGCCACTACCGGAAGCTGACCCCGTTCAACCGGGTGCCGGAGGAGGGCGCCCTGGAGCCGGCCTTCCGCCTGTGGACGCAGGTCGTCTCCCGCCCCTCCCCCGACCAGGCGTTCGTCAACGCGGGCAAGCGGGACGCCGCCTACGACCTGGACCTGCCGTTCGCCCAGGTGGTCCGCCGCGACGGCACGGAACGCCCGGCCACCGGCGTCTCGGTCACCGCCCTGTCCGACCAGCACGCCTGGCTGCGCACCACCGACGAGGCGGACCTCCGGGTGGGCGACTGGGTCGGCCTGGGCCTGTCCCACCCCTGCACGTCCTTCGACAAGTGGCCGCTGATCCCGGTCGCGGAGGCGGACGGCACGGTCGTCGAGTACATCCGTACGTTCTTCTGAGCGGAGGCAGGGCATGGAGGACCTCGTCATCCGGGACGCGGACGTCGTCGACGGCACCGGCGCCGACTCCTACCGCGCGGACGTGGTGATCGACGACGGCAGGATCGTCGCGATCGTCCAGGAGGCCGCGGCTGCGGGCTGCCAACGCCCGAAAGCCGTAAGGGAGCTGGACGCGGAGGGGCTGGTCCTCTCCCCCGGCTTCATCGACATGCACGCCCACAGCGACCTCGCCCTGCTGCGCGACCCGGACCACAGCGCCAAGGCCGCGCAGGGGGTGACGCTCGAAGTCCTGGGCCAGGACGGGCTGTCGTACGCCCCGGTCGACGACCGCACCCTCGACGCGGTCCGCCAGGCCATCGCCGGCTGGAACGGCCCCGGCGACGACATCGACTTCGACTGGCGGTCGGTGGGCGAGTACCTGGACCGCCTGGACCGGGGCATCGCGGTGAACGCGGCCTATCTGATCCCGCAGGGCACGGTCCGGGCCCTCGCCGTCGGCTGGGAGGACCGCCCGGCCACGCCCCGCGAGCTGGACCGGATGCGGCAGCTGGTGGCGGAGGGCATGGAACAGGGCGCGGTCGGCCTGTCGTCCGGCCTGACGTACACGCCCGGGATGTACGCCGAGGACGCCGAACTGACGGAGCTGTGCCGGGTGGTGGCCCGCCACGGCGGCTACTACTGCCCCCACCACCGCTCGTACGGGGCGGGCGCGCTGGAGGCGTACGCGGAGATGGTGGAGCTGACCCGGAAGGCGGACTGCCCCCTCCACCTGGCCCACGCCACGATGAACTTCGGCGTGAACGAGGGCCGGGCGCCCGAGCTGCTGGCGCTCCTGGACGAGGCGCTCGCCGCGGGCGCCGACATCACGCTCGACACGTACCCCTACACGCCCGGCTCGACGACTCTCGCCGCGCTGCTGCCCAGTTGGGCGAGCGAGGGCGGCCCGCGGGAGGTCCTGCGCCGCCTCGCGGACGACGCGACCGCCGAGCGCATCCGCCACGACCTGGAGGTGACCGGCGCGGACGGCTGCCACGGGGTGCCGGTGGACTGGGACACGATCGAGATCTCGGGCGTGACGAGCCCGGAACTGGGCGACTTCGTCGGCCGTACGATCCAGCGGTCGTCGTCCCTGCGCGGCGAGGCCCCCTGGACGACGGCCCGCCGTCTCCTGCTCGACGACGGCCTCGGCCCGACGATCCTCCAGCACGTGGGTCACGAGGAGAACGTGCGGGCCATCATGCGCCACCGCGTCCACACGGGAGGCTCGGACGGCATCCTCCACGGCGCCAAGCCGCACCCGCGCGCGTACGGCACGTTCCCGCACTACCTCGGCCATTACGTACGGGAGTTGGGCGTCCTCTCGCTGGAGGAGTGTGTGGCCCACCTGACCGGCCGCCCGGCGGCCCGGCTGCGTCTGCCCGACCGGGGTCTGGTCCGCGAGGGCTTCCGCGCCGACCTGGTCCTGTTCGACCCGCGGACGGTGGCGGCGGGTTCGACGTACGCCACCCCGCGCACCCTCCCGACAGGCATCCCGCACGTCCTGGTCGACGGCCGTTTCGTCATCGAGGACGGCCGCCGCACGGATGTCCTGGCGGGCCGGGCGGTCCGTCGCAGTCCCATGTGACGGAACGCCCGCGCGGTCCTACGGCCTGCCCGTCACGGCTTGGGCAGCACGCACGCGCTCGCGCTCAGGTTGAGCTGGTTGCCCGTCGTGAAGCAGGCGGGGATCTGGTAGATCTCCTGGGCGTAGTTGATGCCCTGGCGGACGGTGACGGTGCCGGTCTCACTGACCTCGCAGGGGTTGTTCACCGTGCAGCTCTCGCCGTCCTCGTTGCCGGTGTTGTTGACGGCGACGACCTTGCCGGTGGACTGGTCGATCACCGGCGAGCCGGAGGTGCCGCCGATGGTCTGGCAGGCGGAGGTGTAACGGACCGAGTCCTTCCAGGTCCAGTCGCCCTCCTTCAGGCGGTACGCGAACCCGTCGATGCTGCAGTTGTAGAGCCTCTTCCAGTAGCCGGACGCCACGGTGATGGCGGTGCCGGCGGTCGGGTGCGTGTCCTGCACGGTCAGCGCGGAGATCCCGTACGAGTTCTTGATCGTCGCGTAGGTGCTGGTGAGCTGGTAGATCGACACGTCCGTGTCGGTCATCGTCGCGTAGGCGAGCTTGCTGGCGCGCAGGGTCGCGACGCGGGTGCCGGAGGAGTTGAGCAGCCCGAAGGTCCGGGTGGAGGTCTGGTTGGTGAGGACCTCGCCGGGGTCCAGGAAGCCGGACGTCAGGCAGTGGCCGTTGCTGAGCACCAGCGCCGGGTCGGTGTCCAGGGAGTTCGGGAAGCGGATGACCGATCCGGAACAGTTGCTGAGCGCCACGGTGCCGGCGAGGTTGACGGCCTGCAGCGTGGGAGCGGCCGCCTCCTTCGCGTCGGGCGCCGCGACCGCGGGTGCCGCACCGGCCCCGGCGATGGCCAGGGCGAAAACGGCGGCAACGAGAGGCTTTCTCATGTGGGGGTCCCCTCTTACGACAAGGCGACCGGAGATCTTCCGGCCGCCTGCTGTTTTGTCATGTGCATTCTTAGTACGGATGCACGGAGGGGCAAGCGGCTGTTTCCGGACGGGAGTTGGCGCGATCACGCGCATTGCAGAAACGGAACACGGTTCCGTATATTTACCGGGACAGTGTTCCGTTTCCAGGGAGACCCTTCGCCATGAACGACACCTTCGACTCCCCCGCCCCCACCCCCGTCCTCTCGGTCGGCCCGGTGGTCCTGCCGACCCCCGACCGGGCCGTGGACCTTCACCTTCGGGTGACCGCGCCCGCGTTCGGCACCGGGACCGACCTGCCGGTCGTCCTCCTGTCGCACGGCCAGGGCTACTCGAACCACCTCTCCTCGCTGAACGGCTACGCCCCGCTCGCCCATCACTGGGCGGCGCACGGCTTCGCGGTCGTCCAGCCCACCCATCTGAGCTCCCGCACGCTGACGCTGGATCCGGACACCCCCGGGGCACCCCTGTTCTGGCGTTCGCGGGCCGAGGACATGACGCGCGTCCTCGACCGGCTCGACGAGATCGAGGCCGCCGTACCGCAGCTGCCCGGGCGCCTGGACCGCGACAGGATCGCCGTGGCCGGGCACTCGATGGGCGGGCACACCGCGAGCCTGCTGCTGGGCACCCGGCTCACCGATCCGGACGACGGAACGGAGGTGGACCTGACCGAGCCCCGGATCAAGGCGGGTGTGCTGCTGGCCGCGACCGGCCGGGGCGGCGACGCGCTCACCCCGTTCGTGGCCGAGAACTGGCCCTTCTTCCTGACCACGGACTTCTCGAAGATGACGACGCCCACGCTCGTGGTCGCGGGCGACAAGGACGACTCCGCCCATCTGACGGTCGCGGGCCCGCAGTGGCACGCCGATCCGTACACCCTCTCCCCCGGCCGCAAGTCCCTGCTCACCCTGTTCGGCGGCGAGCACGGGCTCGGCGGGGTCTCCGGCTACGACGTCGCCGAGACCACGGACGAGAGCCCCGAGCGGGTGGCCGTGGTCCAGCGGCTCACCTGGGCCTACCTCCGCAGCGAGCTCTACCCCGGGGACCCCGCCTGGCGGACGGCGTGCGACGCGCTGGCGGCCGACCAGAACCCGCTCGGCCGGGTCGACTCCAAGTAGGCCCGCCGGGGACCGCACGGGACTTTTACAGCACCCCCTGGCTCAGTGGGACTTGCCGCCGCCCTTCCCGCGACCGCGTCCCGGATTCCCCTCGGAGGCGGGCGTGCTCGAGGCGGACGTCGGGGCGCCGGCGGACGGCGTGGCGTCCGCCGTCGGGCTGCCGGCGGCGCCGGCCGACGAACCGGCCGAGGGCGTCTTCGACGCCGTACCCCCGGACGAGGGCGCCGCACTCGCGCCGGCCGACGCGGACGCGCTCGCGCCCGCCGAGCCGGCGGAGCCGCTCGGGTCGCCCGAGGGGGTCACGGTGTCACCGGTCGCCGAACGGGTGTCGCCGCGCCCGCCCTGCCGGTCCTCCGACGAGGATCCCGAGGTGAAGGACATCCCCGCCACCAGCGCGGCCAGCGACACCGCGCCCACCGCTCCGGCCGCGAACACCACCCGGCGCGAGCGCAGGCCGCCCGTGCGGCGTGCGGCGCGACGGCGGTCCGCGCGCCCGCCCCCGGGTTCCCGGTCGACCCCGGGCACCCGGGGCAGCTGCTGCGTCTCGTCGTACGCGTTCTGCCACCCGTGCGCCGCCGCCGGGTCGGCGTACTGCTCATACGACGACGGGTCGGTCTCGGCATTCGGGTGGTACACGATCGGCCGCACCGGGGGCGCGCCTTTCTCACCTGGCCTGGACATGGGGGCGCATTGTAGGGACGGGTGGGGTCCCTGGGACAGTGACCGGCGATAACGGACCAAATCACCCGTCTCGCGTGGTGGAAAACACGCCCCACGGAGCGTTACCGGGCCGTAAGCTCCCAGACATGCAGGTGATCCAGTCGACCAAGCTCGCCAACGTCTGTTACGAGATCCGGGGCCCGGTTCTCGAGGAGGCGATGCGCCTGGAAGCGGCAGGGCACCGCATCCTCAAGCTGAACACCGGCAATCCGGCCGCCTTCGGCTTCGAGGCCCCGCCGGAGATCCTCGAGGACGTCCTGCGCAACGTCTCGACGGCGCACGGCTACGGCGACGCCAAGGGCCTGCTCGCCGCGCGCCGGGCGGTCGTCATGCACAACCAGACCCTCGGCATCGAGACGGACGTCGAGCACGTCTTCATCGGCAACGGCGTCTCCGAGCTGATCGTGATGGCGATGCAGGGGCTGCTGGACGACGGGGACGAGGTGCTCGTACCGTCGCCCGACTATCCGCTGTGGACCGCCGCCGTGTCCCTGTCCGGCGGTACGGCGGTGCACTACCGCTGCGACGAGCAGTCGGACTGGATGCCCGACCTCGCGGACGTCGAGCGCAAGGTCACCGACCGCACCAAGGCGATCGTCATCATCAACCCCAACAACCCGACGGGGGCGGTGTACGACAAGGCGATGGTCCGCGGGCTGACCGACATCGCCCGGCGCCACAACCTGCTCGTCTGCTCCGACGAGATCTACGACAAGATCCTGTACGACGGCGCCACGCACACGCCGACCGCCTCGGTGGCCCCGGATCTGCTGACACTCACCTTCAACGGGATGTCGAAGGCCTACCGCGTGGCCGGCTACCGGGTCGGCTGGATGTCGATCTCCGGGCCGCGCGCCCACGCCGACTCCTACATCGAGGGCCTGACGATCCTGGCGAACATGCGCCTGTGCGCGAACATGCCGGGCCAGCACGGCGTGGTGGCCGCGCTCAGCGGGCGGCAGTCCATCAACGACCTGGTGCTGCCGGGCGGGCGGCTCAAGGAGCAGATGGACACGGCGTACGAGCTGCTGACGCAGATCCCGGGCGTGACGTGTGTACGGCCGAAGGGGGCGCTGTATCTCTTCCCGCGCCTGGACCCGACCGTCTTCAAGATCAAGGACGACCGGCAGATGGTCCTGGACCTGCTGCGCCAGGAGAAGATCATGGTCGTCCAGGGCACCGGCTTCAACTGGCCGGAGCCGGACCACTTCCGGGTGGTGACCCTGCCGACGGCGACGGATCTACGGGACGCGGTGGGCCGGATCGGGCGCTTCCTGGACGGTTACGGCCAGCCCTGAGGTGACGCTGTGTGGGACCCATGGTCCTGATTGGTGAACGGCTCAACTTTAGACGAAATCTAAGCTAGGATGGCTTCCTGTCAGAGCACAGGAGGCCATCCTCATGTACGAGCCGATCCGTACCAAGTCGGTCCACACCACGATGGCCGGCACCACCTCCGACTTCCCCCACCGTTCCCGCGAGGAGGAGCTGGACATCCAGCTCGCCGGTCACCTCGCCGCCCTGCTCGCCGTCACGGACGAGCTGCGCGGACCGGAGCCGTCCGCCGACCTCGACACCGCGGCCACGCGGCTCGAACAGCAGGTGGCCCGGCTGCGGGGAGGACGGACGCCGGCCCGCGCCGCGACCTCCGCCGGCCACGAGTCCCGTCTCGCGGCACTGCACAAGCGGGCGCACTCCCTCGCGGGACGCGCCCTGGTCGTCGCCGCGTCCCGCGCGGACACCAAGGCGGCGATCCTCGCGGCGGAGCGCATGGAGGCCCATGCCGCCGCGCTGGCGGAGGAGCAGGAGCTGAGCACCGCCGGCTGACCCCTCCGGGGTCCCCCGTACGGCCCCGGTCCGCGTGCACCCGCAGCGACGCGCGGACCGGGCGCCATGATTCCGGAGCGGTCCGCCCCAGTGACCCTCGGTAGTACTTGTTCACTTACCGTACGATGCACGGATGGCTCAGCGCGTCCAGACACCCGCGCCCCGCACCGCAGGGGTCGCCCGGCAGCTCCCGGTGTTCGCGGTCATCGGCGTGCTGTCCACCCTCGCCCACCTCGGCCTGTTCACGGCGCTCCGGCCGGTGCTGGACGCCCAGCTCGCCAACCTGGTCGCGCTCTTCACCACCGCCGTGGCCAACACCGCCGCCAACCGCCGCTTCACCTTCCGGGTGCGCGGCAAGGAGGGGGCGGCCCGGCATCAGCTCCAGGGGCTGGTGGCGTTCCTCGCCGGGCTCGCGCTCAGCAGCGGCGCCCTGGCCCTGGTGCACCGGACCGTGTCGGACGCACCGCGGGTGGAGATCGCCGCGCTGATCGTGGCCAACGGCGCCGCGACGATATTGCGGTTCACGCTGCTGCGGATGTGGGTGTTCGCGAAGGCCGCCACCTGAGACGGGCGAAGGCCTGCCGTCACCTCCCGTCGGGGCGGACGGGTACGTGACGACAGGCCCATGGCTCCGCACGCCGTTGTGCGGAACCTCGCCGGTCTGTGGTGCGGGTCGCCGCGGCCGGCTGTGACGATATTGCTGGTCAGGGCACGATCGGCGCCGGCCGCGGCGTCAGGGGAGGGCGTCAGCCCAGGCGCTGCACCAGAGCGCGGTACTCGTCCCACAGTTCCTTCGGGGTGTGCTCGCCGAAGGTGTTGAGGTGCTCGGGGACCAGGGCGGCCTCCTCGCGCCAGACCTCCTTGTCGACCGTGAGGAGGAACTCCAGGTCCGAGTCGGCCAGTTCGAGGCCGTTCGTGTCGAGGGCGTCCTTCGTCGGCAGGACGCCGATCGGGGTCTCGACACCCTCGGCCTTGCCGTCCAGGCGCTCGACGATCCACTTCAGCACGCGGCTGTTCTCGCCGAAGCCGGGCCAGACGAACTTGCCCTCGTCGTTCTTGCGGAACCAGTTGACGTAGTAGATCTTCGGGAGCTTCGCCTGGTCCTTGCCCTTGGCGACGTCGACCCAGTGGCCCATGTAGTCGCCCATGTTGTAGCCGCAGAACGGCAGCATGGCGAAGGGGTCGCGGCGCAGCTCGCCGACCTTGCCCTCGGCGGCGGCGGTCTTCTCGCTCGCCACGTTGGCGCCGAGGAACACACCGTGGTTCCAGTCGAAGGACTCCGTCACCAGCGGGACCGCGCTGGCGCGGCGGCCGCCGAAGAGGATCGCCGAGATCGGCACGCCCCGCGGGTCCTCCCACTCGGGCGCGATGATCGGGCACTGCGAGGCCGGGACGGTGAAGCGGGCGTTGGGGTGGGCGGCCGGGACGTCCGCGGACGGCGTCCAGTCGTTGCCCTTCCAGTCCGTGAGGTGGGCCGGGGTCTCCTCCGTCATGCCCTCCCACCAGATGTCGTTGTCGTCGGTGAGGGCGACGTTGGTGAAGACCGAGTTGCCCCACAGCGTCTTCATCGCGTTGGCGTTGGTGTGCTCACCGGTGCCGGGCGCGACGCCGAAGAAGCCGGCCTCGGGGTTGATGGCGTAGAGGCGGCCGTCCTCGCCGAAACGCATCCAGGCGATGTCGTCGCCGATCGTCTCGACCGTCCAGCCGGACACGGTGGGCTCCAGCATGGCGAGGTTGGTCTTGCCGCAGGCGGACGGGAAGGCGGCGGCGACGTACTTGGACTCGCCCTGCGGCGGGGTGAGCTTGAGGATCAGCATGTGCTCGGCCAGCCAGCCCTCGTCGCGGGCCATGACGGAGGCGATGCGCAGGGCGTAGCACTTCTTGCCGAGCAGCGCGTTGCCGCCGTAACCGGAGCCGTAGGACCAGATCTCGCGGCTCTCGGGGAAGTGCGAGATGTACTTGGTCGAGTTGCACGGCCACGGGACGTCCGCCTCGCCCTCCTCCAGGGGGGCGCCGAGGGTGTGGACGGCCTTGACGAAGAAGCCGTCGGAGCCGAGCTCGTCCAGGACCGGCTGTCCCATGCGGGTCATGGTGCGCATGGAGACCGCGACGTACGCGGAGTCGGTGATCTCCACGCCTATGGCGGAGAGGTCCGAGCCCAGCGGGCCCATGCAGAACGGGACGACGTACATCGTCCGGCCCTTCATCGAGCCGCGGAAGATGCCCTGCTCACCGACGAAGATCTCCCGCATCTCGGCGGGCGCCTTCCAGTGGTTCGTCGGACCCGCGTCCTCCTCCTTCTCGGAGCAGATGAAGGTCCTGTCCTCGACCCGGGCGACATCGGTCGGGTCGGAAGCGGCGTAGTAGGAGTTGG
Source organism: Streptomyces sp. NPDC096132 (assembly GCF_044763345.1). Taxonomy (NCBI): domain Bacteria; kingdom Bacillati; phylum Actinomycetota; class Actinomycetes; order Kitasatosporales; family Streptomycetaceae; genus Streptomyces; species Streptomyces sp. NPDC096132. Next base: position 478,504 of record NZ_JBIWGA010000005.1, on the reverse strand, counting down.
GGCGCTTGATCGGGTCGAGTTTACGGAAGGTGCCCTTCTCGACGAGCTCCCCGCACAGTCGCTCGTACTCGGCCTCGGATCCGTCACACCAGACCACACTGTCCGGCTGCGTCAGTTCGACGATCTCGTTGACCCACGAGATCAGTTCCTGATGGTTGGTCGGGATGACAGTGGAAGCCGCGATGTCGCGCGCCACGATCGCTCCTAAATGAGGGGTTTTTTGTTGGAGGCCCCGTGGGGGCTGCGGCCCGGATGCTGCTTCACGGGTTCGACCCTCTTGGCGCTCATCCGGTGCCGACCGCACTCATCTGATCATCCGACGCCCGCGCCCATCTGTCCAGACGGCGTCACAGGTGAGCAGAGTGAGGATCGCCACGCATAACCGCGTTTCTTTGCGTCCACTTGGCGTTCAACGGAAGATCCTTTGGGATGAACCCGGACCGGGTAGCCCCAGGTCGGCGTGAGATGATGGCCACTCTTCGCCCCTGAACCCGCCGGACTGATCCGTAACTTACGGTTCCGTAGGTACGATGCGGCCCATGACTGCGCCCGTCCCCGACGCGCCCACGGACACGCCGGCCGCCGGCCGTGGTCCGCTCGCGCTCTCCCTGCCGCACGAGATCAAGCCCAAGCTCCGCGGCTGGCTGCATCTCGGCATGTTCCCGGCCGCGCTCATCGCGGGCCTGGTGCTCACCGCCCTCGCGGACTCCACCCGGGGCCGGATCGCCTGCGGGATCTACGCACTCACCGCCTGCCTGCTGTTCGGCGTGAGCGCGCTCTACCACCGGGGCAACTGGAACGCGCGCATGGACGGCATCCTGCGCCGTCTCGACCACGCGAACATCTTCCTGATCATCGCGGGCACCTACACCCCGCTGACCCTGCTGCTCCTGCCGGAGGCCAAGGGCCAGTGGCTGCTGTGGGGCATCTGGGGCGCGGCGCTCGCGGGCATCGCCTTCCGGGTGTTCTGGGTCGGCGCCCCGCGCTGGCTCTACACCCCCTGCTACATCGCGATGGGCTGGGCGGCCGTCTTCTTCCTGCCGGACTTCATGCGCACGGGCGGTATCGCGGTCCTGGTCCTGGTGATCGTCGGCGGCGTCCTCTACAGCGCGGGCGGCGTGATCTACGGCATCAAGCGCCCGAACCCCTCACCTCGCTGGTTCGGCTTCCACGAGGTCTTCCACTCGTTCACGCTCGCCGCGTTCGTCGTCCACTACGTCGGCATCTCGCTGGTGGCGTACCAGCACGCGTAGGGTCGCTTTTCCGCCACCTTCCCCTGGCCACGGCTTACGAGCCGTGGCCATTTTTCATGCCCGGAAGTCCCCACCGATTGACAGTCTCTAGTTTTTGAGAGTTACTCTCATTTCATGGCTACAGTCACGAACACTCCCGAGGCGGGGCGCGACCCCCGCCGCTGGTGGGCCCTCGGGGCCCTGGTCGCGAGCATGCTCACGCTCGGCTTCGACATGACGATCCTCAACGTGGCGCTGCCGACGATGGCCCGGGACCTGGGCGCCACCACCGGCGAGCAGCAGTGGATGGCGGACGCGTACGTCGTCGTCTTCGCCGCGCTGATGCTCCCCGCCGGGCTGCTGGGCGACCGGTTCGGGCGGCGCCGGATGCTGATCGCCGGGCTGGGGATCTTCCTGGCCGGCTCACTCGTCGGCACCCTGGCCGGCGGCGTCGAGACCGTCATCGCCGCCCGCGCGGTGATGGGCGTCGGGGCCGCGCTGGTCACCCCGCTCGCGCTGTCGGTCCTGCCCTCGCTGTTCGCGCCCGAGGAGCGCACCAAGGCCGTCGGCATCGTCTCCGCCGGCTCGACGCTCGGCCTGCCGCTCGGCCCGATCCTCGGCGGCTGGCTGCTCAACCACTTCTGGTGGGGCTCGGTCTTCCTCATCAACCTCCCGATGGCCGCGATCGGCATCGCCGCCTGCGTCCTGCTGCTGCCGGAGACCCGCGACCCCGCCTCCCCCAAGGTCGACACCGTCTCCACCGCGCTCACCGCGGCCGGGCTCGGCGCCCTCATCTACGCGATCATCGAGGCGCCCACCCGGGGCTGGGGCGACCCCCTGGTCCTCGCGATGTTCGCCGCGGCCGCCGTACTGATCACGGCGCTCGTCCTGCGCGAGCGTCGGGCCCCGCGGCCCATGCTCGACATGGGGCTGCTCGCCCAGCGCGGCTTCCTGTTCAACACGCTGGCGGCGACCCTGGTGATGTTCGTGCTGTCCGGCCTGATGTTCGTGCTGCCGCCCTACCTCCAGGCCGTGCTCGGCCACGACGCCCTCGCCACCGGGGTGCGGCTGCTGCCGATGATGGGCGGCCTGATGGTCGCCGCGCGGGCCGCGCAGCCGGTCGTCGCCCGCTTCGGAGCCCGGGCCGTGGTGAGCGCGGGCCTGGTGGTGCTCGCCTTCGCCGCACTCCTCGGCAGCCGTACGACGGTGGACTCCGGCTACGGATTCACCGCGCTGTGGCTGTCCGTCGCCGGGATCGGCTTCGGGTTCTCGATCGTGCCCGCGATGGCCGGTGCCCTCGGCACCCTGCCCGCCGACCGCGCCGGCAGCGGCTCCGGCCTGCTGATGACCCTGCGTCAGGTCGGCGGCGCCATCGGCATCGCCCTGCTCGGCAGCCTGCTCGCGAGCACCTTCCGCGACCGTCTCGACGTCACCGGCCTGCCCGCCGGCGCCGCCGACACCGCCGGGGACTCGGTGGTCGCCGCCCAGCTGATCGCCGACCGGGCGGGCTCGGCGCACCTCGCCGCCTCCGCGAACGGCGCGTACGTGCACGGCATGACCCTGGTCCTGCTGGTCTGCGGGATCGCCGCCCTGGTCTCGGCACTGCTGGCGGCGGCCTTCCTGCCGGGGACGCCGGCGGCGCGCCGTACGGAGACCTCCGGCCCCGACATGGCCCCGGCCACGGCGGATGCCCGACAATGAATCCCATGACGGCCGCACGCACCACGCCCCCTGCCGACCGCCCCCAACTGGGCCTCCGGGAACGCAAGAAGATCAAGACGCGCGAGGCGATCCGCACCGCGACCTACGCGCTGATCAAGGAGCAGGGGTACGACGCCACGACGATCGACCAGATCGCCGAGCGCGCCGAGGTGTCGCCGTCGACCGTCTTCCGCTACTTCCCCACCAAGGAGGACATCGTCCTCACCGACGAGTGGGACCCGATCCTCGCGGAGGAGCTGAGGGCCCGCCCCGCGGACGAGCCGTGGCCGGACTCCGTCCGGTACGTGATGATGAAGGCCGTCCGCATGGGCATCAAGGACGATCTGGAGGTGGCGCGGCTGCGCACCCACCTGATGGTCCAGGTGCCCGCGGTGCGTTCGCGGATGATGGAGAGCATGTCGGTCACCAGCCGTATGTTCAGCACCGTGATCGGCGAGCGCACCGGCCTCGACCCCGACGGCCTGGAGGTGCGCGTCTACATGATGTCCCTCCTGGGGGGCCTGATGCAGACGTCCATGTACTGGGCCGAGAACGGCCACGAGGACGACTTCGAGAGCCTCCTCGACCGCGCGCTGCGGGTCCTGGAGCACGGCCTGCCCAGCGAAAACCCCTGAGACCGGCCCCCTCCACCATGCCATCCTGACCATGTGAACGCACCCGAGATCCACGTCGAAGTCGCCCCCGAGCTGGCGGTGTTCGTCCCGCACGCCAGGCGTGCCGGGGTCCATCCCCTCGCCGTCGACGGCGTCTCCACCCTCGGCCATGTCGTCGAGTCCCTCGGTGTCCCGCTGACGGAGGTCGGCAGCCTCCTCGTGGACGGCCGGGAGGTCCCGGTCTCCCACATCCCGTCCGACGGCGAGCGCGTGACCGTCCGCCCGGTCGCCCGCCCCCAGCAGGTCCCCGGCGCCCCCCTCCGCTTCCTCCTCGACGTCCACCTCGGCACCCTCGCCCGCCGGCTGCGCCTGCTCGGCGTGGACACGGCCTACGAGTCGACGGACATCGGCGACCCGGCCCTGGCCGCCCGCTCGGCCGCCGAGCAGCGCGTCATGCTCAGCCGCGACCGGGGCCTGCTGCGGCGCCGCGAACTCTTCTCCGGCGCGTTCGTCTACAGCACCCGCCCCGACGACCAGCTCCGGGACGTCCTGGACCGCTTCCGCCCCGACCTGAGGCCGTGGACCCGCTGCACCGCCTGCAACGGCCTGCTGCGCGAGGCCACCAAGGACGAGGTCGCCGACCAGCTGGAACACGGCACCCACCGCTCGTACGACGTCTTCGCCCGTTGCGGCTCCTGCGGCCGCGCGTACTGGAAGGGCGCGCACCACGAACAGCTGGAGGCCATCGTGGAACGCGCCCTGAGCATGCGCGCGCAGGAGAACTGAGTACGACGGCCCATCACCCGGAACCCTGCCGCGCGGTGGGATGGGGCCATGAACACGACCGCTCCGCAGCAGATCACACTCACCCCGCGACAGAAGGACCGTTTCCTCATCGGCTGGGCCGTGGCCGGACTCGTCTCGCTCCTGCCGACCGCCGGCCTCGCCTGGCTGGCCGTGCTGGCCACCGAGCGCGGCAGCCGCTGTCTGATGTACGGCGAGCGGTGCTCGACGGTCCCCGGAGCCGCCCTGTACGGGATGTTCTGGCTGTCCGTGCTGGCCGGTCTGGCGGCACTGGTGTGGCCCCGAGCCCGCTGGACGTACGCGAGGCTCGGGGCCGTGCTGGTGCAGTGGGGGGCTCAGCTCACGCTGGGCGCGATGATCCTCAGCGGCGCTTGAGATCCTTCCCGTCGCAGGCCACGCCGTTGCGGTTGGGGTCCAGACCCAGGGGATCGTCCTTGCCGTTGACCTTCAGACGGCCGTAGTCGTTCGTCTTCAGCCAGGCGCAGCGGGCCGCCGTCGTCTTCTTGACGGTCGCCGGGAAGGCCGTGGGCACGCAGACGTTGATCGAGCCGTAGTGGCGGTCGCAGCCGGAGACCGTGGGGCTGACCTTCTGTGAGGTCTTCTTGCCGACGGGGCCGGTGACCTTGCCGGTCAGGTCGTCGGCGAAGGAGTGGACGTGCGCCGAGGCGTCCGTCGCGCTCAGTGCGGCCGGGCCCTGGAGGTGGACCCACTTCGCCACCGACGGCACCCCGTTGGCGTCGACCGCGAAGAGCATGTACCAGCCGGGCGGGGCCAGGTTGGGGTTGCTCGTCACGTTCAGGTCGACGTTGTTGCCGTCGACGGAGAGCGGCAGGTCGACGAACCGCTGGTTCGGGTCCGAGGAGTGGGTGACCGCGGCCGGACGGATCAGCTCCGCCTTGGCGATCGGCCGGTCCACCGTGATCCGTTGCGTGTCGCCGTAGGTCCACTCGGTGTCGATCACCGAGGTGATGGTCGGCCGGGTGCCCTTCAGCAGATAGGGCGGGGTGTAGATGGACACGTCGTGGTTCCAGGTGCCGTTGCCCGGGTTGTCGCCGGTGGCCATGACCCGGCCGTCGGGCAGCAGGAAAGCGGAGGAGTGGTAGCCGCGGGCCTCGGGGTCGGCGGCCACCGGGTCGAAGGTGCCGGTCGCCGGGTCGTAGAGCGAGGACTCGAAGACCGGGTCGGCCCGGTTGTGCAGCCCGCCGCCGGTCTCCAGCACCTTGCCGTCGGGCAGCAGGACGGCGGAGACGTACATCTTGCCCTGGTTGCCGGTCTGGGGGACCTTGCCGTTGCCGAGGTCCACCGTGCCCTGCGGGATCGGCGGGCCGGCCACGTACTGCGGGTTGGCCTGCTTGAGGTCGATGACGTCGGTCAGCCGGTTCGCCTCCGGGTTGGAGTCGATGTTGCCGCCGCCGAGGGTGAGGACCTTCTGGTCCTGCGCCGGAGGCAGCAGCACGCTCGCCGACTGGTCGCGCTGGTCCTTGTTCTGCAGACCGGGGATCTGGGTGGTGGTGTTCGCGTTGTAGTCGTAGATCGCCGCGCCCGTGCCCGGGATGTTGTTGCCGAAGACATGGCTGCCCGAGTAGAAGAGTCGGCCGTCCTGCATCAGGATCATCGACGGGTACAGACCCCAGTACGACCAGGTCTGGTTGACCTGCCACAACGGCAGCCACTGCTGCTGGGCGTCCGACCAGTACTCGGCGGTCACCGAACCCGTCGAGTCCTCACGCAGACCGCCGAACGAGATGACGTCGCCGTTGCCGAGCTCGGTCGCCGACGGGTACCAGTGCCCGTCGTTCATGTCGTTCGTCTTGCTGTACGTCTCGGTGACCGGGTCGAAGACGTACGAGTCCTTGAAGCCCTCGTAGCCGTGCCCGCCCACCACCGGGTACGCCTTGTTGCCGCTCATCACCAGCACCCGCCCGTCCTGCAACTGGACGTGCCCGGAGCAGAACATGTCCTTGGGCGTGGGGATGACCTTGTAGCTGCCGTTCGCCGGGTCGTACACCGCGGACGTGAACGTGCCCGCGTTGAACTGCTCCTCGCTGTTGCCGGAGCCCGCGATCAGCAGCACCTTGCCGTTGTTGAGGACGACGGAGTGCATGGAGCGGACCGGGTTCTGCGTGGGCAGCACGTCCCAGCGGCCGTTGGCGCACTCGTCGGCGGTGCCCGTGCAGGTGGCGGGCGGCAGGACGTCCGGGACCTGTTCCATCGTGTAGTCGTCGGTGGTCGCCGAGCCGGTGCCGTACACGGAGACGCCCCAGGTGATGCGGTCGGTGCCGGCGGGGACCTCCGGGGTGCGGACCGTTGCCTGGGTGTACGCGGACGCCGTCTCCAGCGTCTTGAGGTCGGTCCAGTACTGCCAGCCGGCCGTCGTGTCGTGCCGGAACAGCGTGATCGCCGCGTCCGGGGTGGTCGTCTTGTACCAGAGCGACAGGTCGTACTGCTTGCCCGGCGTCACCGTCGGCGCGCACTCGGTCGACTCGGTGATCAGCGCCTTGCGGTCGCCGTCGACCCGCCGGGTCAGCGACACCTTCATCGCCTTGGAGCCGGTGTGGGCGTCCGAGGTGTGCTCGAAGGTGAAGTCGTTGTCGCCCCAGCCGGACTTCTCCCAGCAGTACGGCATCCCGTCCGTACCGGCCGTCTCGAAGCCGGGGTTCTTGATCAGGTTGGCGGCGGAAGCGGGCTGCGGACTGGTCAGCAACAGGCCCGAGGTCAGGCCCGTCACCGCCAGCAGCGCGATCCGTCTACGGCGTTTGCTCACGCGGAACTCCTTGCGGTGCGGCTCCCCCGCAGCCTCCTGCGCGGGAGGTAGACCAGCGCTTCCGTGCCGACGAAGCGCAGGACGAACGTGGTCGCCAGGGCCAGCGCCGTCGCCGACAGCGCGCCCATCCCGAACCGGTGCACGAACAGCGCGATCAGCGGGATGCGCAGCAGCAGGTCGGCGTTGGCGAGCAGCGCGAACCGGCCGACCCGGTCCCACCAGCGGCGATGGGCACGGCGGTCGCGGAACAGCAGATGCTCGATGAGGTAGAAGTTCCAGGCGACGCCGAACTGGTTGGCGAGGATCTCCGCTGGTACGTAGTGCATCCCGGCGGCGGTGAGGGCGTACAGGCCGAGCAGGTTCGGCAGGAAGCCGCTCAGCCCGATCAGGCCGAAGCCGACCATTCGGGCTGCCGGGGAGGCGGTGCGCAGGCCGACCAGGTGGCGTAGGAAGCGCAGGCCCTCCCGCGCGGACGACTTGGACTCGCCGGCGAAGCGGTCCTGGAAGACGAAGGGGACCTCGCTGACCTTGCGCGGGCGGCTGCGGACGGCGAGTTCGAGGAGGATCTTGTAGCCGAGGGGCTTCAGCACGTCCGCCGTCACGGCACTGCGGCGGATCGCGAAGAACCCGCTCATGGGGTCGCTGATGCCGTGCAGTCTGCGCGGGAAGAGGGACTTCGTCAGCCAGGTCGCGCCGCGCGAGACGGCGACGCGGTAGCTGCCGGCGAGTCCGGCGCGGCTGCCGCCCTTGATGTACCGGGAGGCGACGACGAGCCCGGCGCCCGCCCGCTCGCCGGTGGCCACCAACTCCGGTACCAGGGACGGGGGATGCTGGCAGTCGCCGTCCATGACGACGATCCAGTCCGACCCGGCCGCCCTCATGCCCTCGACGACCGCGCCACCGAGGCCGCCGACCGGCTCCTGGCGGTGCAGCACGGTCACCGGGAACGGGCAGTCGCGCGCCGCGTCCCGGATGACCTCGGGGGTGTCGTCGGTGGAGTCGTCCACGAAGACGACCTCGCAGGGCAGCCGGGACGGCACCGACTCGGTGATCTGGCGCAGGAGCTGCCGGATGTTCGCGGACTCGTTGAAGGTCGGTACGACGATGGTGACCGCGCCGGGCTCGGCGAGCTCGGCGGCGCGCAGATCGGGGACGGGCGCGCTGTACTCGGTGTAGTCGTGGCTCATCGGACGCCTCCGGAGTCGGTCTGGATCCGCCGGATCTCGATCCGGTCCTCGCCGGAGCCGAAGGTGGCCACCGGTGTCGAGTGTGCGAGGGCCGCCCCCACGCCGGGCAGGTCGACGGCGTCCCGCCGTACGGTCGGGGAGGCGACCACGTAGTCGAGGTCCCGCCAGCCGTTCGGCAGGGTCTTGGTGACGGCCGGGTCGAGGTCGGCCTTGTAGAACCAGATCGCGCCGAGGCCCGGCCGGTAACCGGCGTGGACGAGGTCCAGCCAGAGGGCGTCGTCGACCAGGACGCGGGTGTCCGCCGGGTCCTCGACCTCCGTGGCCATCCATGCGGCGGCGGCCCGGTAGGGGGCGTTGGCGTCGGCGGTGACGGCGGTGCGGTCGCCGTCGTACCAGCGCGGGACGACGTACGCCCCGGCGGCGAGGGCGAGGACGGCGGCGAGCGCGTACCGGCCGCTCCTGAGCCGGCGCGACTCGTCGGGCCCGCGCCACCGGTGCAGTACGGCGTGCGCGACGCTCGCGGCCGCTCCGGCGAGGACCAGGGCGAGGAAGGGCAGCGCCTGGATGACGTACATCGCGGGCAGATAGCCGCTGGGCCGCATCGCGACCAGTGCGAGGACCGCGACCACGAGGGACGGTCCGGCGAGGGCGCGGGCCGTGACCGACCAGCGCCAGGTGAGCAGGAGCAGCAGGGCGCCCGCGAGGCCGCCGACGATCAGGACCCGGTCGTAGTAGAGCCAGGACTGCAGGGCTCCGTACGATCCTGAGCCCCGGTCGAGGATGAAGCCCGAACCCGGTCTGGTCATCTGGTACGTGATGCCGTCCCACAGCGACACATGGCCGCTGCCCGGGAGGAGTTCGCCCTTGAGGAGGGCGAAGAGGGGGTACGAGAAGCCGATCAGGGCGCAGGCGGTGATCGCGCCGGTGAGGGCGAACTTGCGGGTGTCGCGGTGACTGTGGCGCCACATGGTGACGAGGACCGCCGGGAGGACGAAGAGCATCGTCTCCTTGGTGAGCACGGCCGTCGCGGCGGCGATCCCGGCGCCGAAGTGGTGCCAGAGATGGCGGCTGGGCGAGGCGGCCAGCGCGAACGCGAGCAGCGTCCACATCACCGCGAGGTTGTCGAGGAAGATCTCCCGCTGGAGGACCACGGAGAGGGGCGAGAGGCCGAACAGGACCATGCCGAGGCCCGCGGCCCAGCGGGGCAGCGACAGCCTCCGCGCCACGACGTAGACGAGGAGGGCACTGATGGCGCCGACGACCAGCATCGCGGCGCGCATGGTGCCGACGGTCATCGCGTCGGGGCTGATCAGCTTGGGGATCCAGGTCAGCAGGGCGAGCTGGATCCAGCCGAGCGGCGGGTGGTCGTACCAGTAGGTGTAGTGGGCGAGGCCGCGGCCCTCCTGGACGGCCCAGGCCTGGGCGAGGTAGGTGCCCTCGTCGTCGCTGAGGGTGGGGTAGGCGGCGATGTTCCAGCCCTGCACGACGAGGATCGCCATCAGGAGCACGCCGCACAGGATCAGGTCGGAACGGGACGAGCGCAGCCGCTTCGGCGGGGCTGTTCGGCCGGTCGAACGCTTCTCAGGCACAGGCTGGCGCTGCGCGGGGACCGTGCCTGTGGTCGCCGCGGGAAGGGTGGAGGTCACGCAGGAACGTCCTCTCGGATCGCTGCGGGATCGGAAGCGGGTGCGCTCGTGTGCAGGTGCGCGCCGACGTGTGTGGTCAGCTCCCAGTCGTTGCGGCCGCGTTGCTCGCGCCAGACGGCGCGCAGGGCGGCTCCCGCGAGGAGGACCTGGTAGAAGGGGCCGCCCACGATGAGCTTCACGTAGTGGACGAGGCGGACGCGCAGGCCGTACTGCTTGCCGAAGTCGTGCAGTCCGACGAGCTCGAAGACGAACGTGACCAGCGCGGTCACGGCCGGCAGGAAGGTGACGAAGGCGATTCCGACGGGCACGTCGAGGAAGAGCGCGATCGCCACGTTGAGCGGGATGATGATCCCGGAGAACGCCTGCAGGAACGGCGTCATGAGGGTGTAGCGGGCGAGCAGTCGCTGGCCGAAGCCGGGGAGCTGTTTCCAGTCCTTCTTCCGGTAGACCTGGAGGAAGCCCTGGTTCCAGCGGGTGCGCTGTTTGAGCAGGGACATGAGGGAGCCCGGGGTCTCCTCACGGGTCACCATGTCGGAGTCGTAGGCGACGACGACCTTCTTGCCGACGCTGGACAGCCGGACGCCGAGGTCGCAGTCCTCGGCAAGGCAATTCGGATCCCATCCGTCCGCTTCTCTCAGGACCTCGGTGCGCACGAACACCGTGTTTCCGCCGAGCGGAATGAATCCCTTCTGCGCGTGCAGATGGAGTCGCGACCGGAACCAGAAGAAATACTCAAGGCAATTGCGCAGGCTGTACCAGCTGGAATGGAAGTTGATCAGCTGGACGCCGCCCTGTACGACATCCGCTCCGGTGGTCCGGAACGCGTGGTCGACATGGGCGAGCAGCTCCGGATGAACCTGGTCTTCCGCATCGAAGACACCGACGACGTCACCGCGGCAGTGCGGCAGCGCCGTGTTCATGGCCTTGGGCTTGTTCTTCTTCTCGTGGGTGTCGACGACGACCCGGACGCGCGCGTCGCGCGCGGCGGCCCGCTCCGCCACCGCCGTGGTCTCGGGGTCGTCGTGCCCCACGATGACGATGATCTCGAAGTCGGTGTGGGTGGACTCCAGCAGCCGCTGGATGGTGTGGTCGAGAACGGCCTGCTCATGACGAGCGGGCAGCAGCAGCGAGAAGGAGACGTGTTCGTCGCCGTCCGGACTGCTGAACCGGGTGGAGGCGAGCACCTCGGGCGTACGCCACGCGTGCATCTGCCACCACAACGTGAACGCCGCCATCCAGAACAAGGCCAGGGATATGGCAGCGATGAAGACAGACGTCAGCAAAACAAGATCCCCCCAGATCTCAAGGCCCCCCGCCGCGACGGTCTGTCACAGCCGTCGCGGCACTGTGGAGAGGCTAGGGGGAAACTGTGAAGCGCGGGGGATCTTCAGATAAATGTCATGTTTCAGAACCGACCCGCCAGTAAACGGACTTATCCGAACACCGCCTCACCTTTTCACACCGGAATGATTACTTCCTTTTCCGTTTCACCCGCTCAGCGCGGTGCGCAGCCGTTCCGGATCGGTCGTCGGGGCGTCACAGGTGAAGTTACGGCAGACATATGCCGTCGGTTCACCGTTGCTCAGCGGACGGTCGGCGAGCAACGGGAACTCGTCACTCCCGGTGATGCCGTAGGCGACGACGGCGCCGGGTGCGGTGCCGAGCAGCGCCGTACGGTGCAGGGCCCGCGCGGCAGGATCGTCCACGGCCGGCCCCACCACGGCGACCTCACGCGGCCCGTCGAGCAGCGCCTCGGCGGCGGCCAGCCCCCAGCCGATGAACCGGGGCACCCGCGGCCCCAGGGCCTTGACGACACCGAGGGCCTTCTCGGCGGCCGTCCGGTGCGGCTCGGAGCCGGTGTGGGCGGCATAGGCCAGCAGCGCGCCGGCGGCGGCCGTCCAGCCGGAGGGGACCGCGTTGTCGGTCGGGTCCTGCGGCCTGCGGATCAGCCGCTCGGCGTCGGCGGCCGTGTCGTACAGCGCCCCGGACTCCGGGTCGGCGAACCGCACGAGGACATGGTCGAGCAGGAACCCGGCGAACTCCAGCCACACCCCCTCCCCCGTGACCGAGGCCAGCGCGAGGAAGCCCTCGGCGACATCGGCGTAGTCCTCCAGCACCCCGGCATTGGCCCCGGCCTGCCCGTCCTTGCTGGTACGGGAGAGCCGGGCCTGCTCGTCCAGATGCAGCCGTACGAGGAGATCGGCAGCGCCGACGGCCGCGTCCACCAGGTCGGGGCGGTCGAAGTAGGCGCCGGTCTCGGCGAGCGCGGCGACGGCGAGCCCGTTCCAGGCGGCGACGACCTTGTCGTCCCGGCCGGGGGCGGGGCGCCCGGCGCGGGCACCGAGGAGCCGCCGCCTGATGCCGTCGATCTTCTCCGCATCGAAGACGCTGTCCTGCTGAGGGAGTTGGAGGACGGAGGCGCCGTGCTCGAAGGTGCCCTCGTCGGTGACGCCGAAGTACTGGGCGGCGAGCCGGGCGTCGTCGGGTCCGAGCACCTCGGTCAGCTGCTCGGGCGTCCACACGTAGTACGCGCCCTCGACGTGCTTCCCGCTCCCGTCGTCGCTGTCGGCGTCCAGCGCGGAGGCGAACCCGCCCTCGGCGGTCCGCAGTTCCCGCACCATGAAGTCGGCGGTCTCCAGGGCTACACGCCGGGCAAGCTCCGACCCGGTGGCCCGCCAGAGATGCGCATAAACCCGACAAAGCAATGCATTGTCATACAACATCTTCTCGAAGTGCGGAACCGTCCAGTCGCGATCGACGGAGTACCGGGCGAACCCGCCCCCCAGCTGGTCGTAGATCCCGCCCCGCGCCATCCGCTCACAGGTGTCCTGCGCCATCTGCAGCGCACCCTCGGCCCCGGTCCGCGCATGATGCCTCAGCAGGAACTCGATCACCATGGACGGCGGGAACTTCGGCGCCCCTCCGAACCCGCCCCGCTGCGGGTCGTACTCCCTGGTCAGCCCGAGCAGCGCCTGCGACAGCTCCTGCTCCCCCGGCGCCCGGGCGTCCCCGAAGGAGATCTCCCGCTCCGCCAGATCCCGCACGATCTTCCCGGCGACCTCGGCGACCTCCTCCCGCCGATCCACCCAGGCCTGCCGGACCCCCTCCAGCACCTGCCGGAAGGACGGCATGCCGTGCCGGGGGGCAGGCGGGAAATACGTCCCGAAGTAGAAGGGCTCCGCCTCGGGCGTCAGAAACACGGTCATCGGCCAGCCGCCCTGCCCGGTGGCGGCCTGCACGGCCTCCATGTAGACGGCGTCCACGTCGGGGCGCTCTTCACGGTCGACCTTGATGGTGACGAAGTGCTCGTTGAGATAGTCGGCGGTCACCCGGTCCTCGAAGGACTCGTGGGCCATGACATGGCACCAGTGACAACTGCTGTACCCGACGCTGAGCAGCACCGGCACGCCCCTCCCGCGCGCCTCCGCGAAGGCCTCCTCCGACCAGGGCCACCAGTCGACGGGGTTGTCGGCGTGCTGGAGAAGATAGGGGGAGGTCTCATGGGCCAGTCGGTTCGCCATGGGGTCCATCCTGCCGCAGTACCCCGTCGGTCACGAGGCAGGCGGGTTCGACATCGCCGTACGCCCCCTCGCGCCCCGGAGCCGCCCGCCGCACACTTGACCAACGAAAGCTGAGACCGCTCGAGGGGGACGGGACATGCGGGACAGCCATAAAGCGGAAGCGGAGCGGTTGTTGGCGCGGGCCGTGGAGGAAGAAGTGCGGCGGTCGGGCGGTCGGGCCGACCGGCAGGTGCTGATGACGCGGGCGCGCGGCGCGTGGGAGTCGATGGCGCAGACCGCCGCTGAGGAGTACGAGGCCTATGCGCGCGCCCTGGAGGAACGGGAGGCGGGACGGCTCAGCTTCGCGCAGCGCTATGCGCGCGAGGGCGGTGGGCGGACTCCGTTGCTGGTGGCGGGCATCGCCGCCGTGACGACCGCCGTCGCCGATCTCGTCCTCGGCACCGGGCCCGGTACGGCCCTCGGGGCGGGCGTGACCGTCGGAGTGGTCGGGGCCGCGGCGACCGTGGTGAAGGTGGCGGGCACCCATCTGCCGGCCGCGCATCACCGCGCCGGTGAGGTCGGACAGCCCGGCGGCGCCGAGCAGTTGCGGTTGCAGTGGCTGACGGCGCTGGAGGTACGGGGGATCCGGCCGTTCCTGGACCAGCAGCGGATGCTGAGCGCGACGACCAGGCCGAAGAAGGCGCAGGGCCCGCAGTTGAGGGGCGCGGACAAGAGCGCGGCCGCCCGCGGACGGACGGTGCTCGAGCAGTCGTTCGCCCAACTGCCGGAGCCGGTGGGTCCGTTCGCGGGACGGCGGGCGGAGCTGGCACAGATCCGGCAGTGGGTGCAGACGGCCCGGGCCAGCACCCAGACCAGACCGACCGTCGTCGTCCTGCACGGACCGCCCGGCAGCGGCCGCAGCACGCTCGCGGTACGGGCCGCGCACGATCTGCGGGACCAGTTCCGCGGCGCGTGCGTCGTCGATCTGCGCGGCCACAGCGCCGAGGGCGCCCCACTGCCCACCCGGGACGCCCTGCTGCACCTGCTGAACCGGCTCGGCGCACCCCGCGAACAGCTCCTCTTCCGTGAGCGCTCCTCCCCCGAACAGCAGGTCAAACGCCTCGCCGACCTCTACTACCAGCACCTCACCGGACTGCCGGTCACCGTGATCCTGGACGACGCCGCCGACCCCGAGCAGGTGCGCGCGCTCGTCCCCGAACGCTCCGACAGCCTGGTCCTGGTCACCTCCCGGGCCCCGCTGGAGCTGCCCGCCGAGCTGTCCGCCTGGGTGCACCGGCTGCCCGTGCGGCCCCTGGAGGCGGCGGGCGCGGAGGAGCTGCTGAGCGCGGCCGCGCAGGACACGTCAGCCCCGTACGACGCGGAATCCTCCGACCGGATACGGGAGTTGTGCGGTGGACTGCCGCTGGCGCTGCGCATCGCGGGCTCCTCGCTGGGCCCGCGTTCACCCCGCGGGCTGGCGACGGACCTGGGGGCCTATGGTCCCGTGGAGCCCGTGGAGCGCGCGCTGTGGCTGCGCTACACCGACCAGCCCGAGGCCACCCGCCGGCTGCTGCGGCGCCTCGCGCTGGCCGGGCGGGCCTCGCTGGGCGCGGCCGCGGCCGCCGCGCTCCTGGCCACCGACCGCGGGGAGGCCGCCCGGCACCTCACCGCGCTCGCGGACGCCGGCCTGGTCGACCGGGTCCGCGGCGACCGCTACCGCCTGCACGACCTGGTCCGCGCCTTCGCCCAGGCCCGGCTGGTGGACGAGGAGGAGCAGGCGGAGCTCACGGCCGCCCAGGAACGCCTGATCGTCAGCCACGCCGAGCTCGCCGACTCCGTACTGCGGCTCGTCGACGGCAACATGTCGACCCGCTCGGACCGTTTCACCCCGCACGGCTTCACCTCCCTCGACGAGGCGCTGCGCTGGCTGGACGACGAGTCGAGCTTCATCACCGCGACCCTGCGCCAGGCGGAGGGCGTCCACGAGACGGTCGTCCTGAGTCTGCTGGGCGCGCTGTGCGACTACTGCCTGCTGCGCGGCGACCTCTACCGCCTCGGCGAGATCAGCGAGCTGGCCCAGTCGGTCGGCCAGGACCTGCTGGTGCGGTCCGTGCAGTGGCGCACCGGTATCGCGGCCCGTCAGCTGGGCGAGCTGGACAAGGCGCGGACGACACTGAGCTCGGTCGTCGACCTCTATCTCCAGGCCCATCACGACGCGGGCGCGGCCCGGGCCCTGTGCTCCCTGGGCATCACCCTGCACCACCAGGGCAACCTCACGGAGGCGGCGGCGAAGCTGCGGGAGGCGTTGGACCTGCAGTCCGCGCCCGAACTGGCGACGGACCGCGCCTGGACGATGCACGCGCTGGCGGCGGTGGAGCGGGACCGGGCCCGCCTCGGCGAGGCCCTGGACCTGCTGAACCGTTCCCTGGTGCTGCACCGCGAGGGCGGCTCCGTGCACGGCGAGGCGTGGGCCCACTTCCAGCGCGGCCAGCTGAACCTGCGCCGCGGTGCCGTCCCCGCCGCGGAGACCGACCTGCGCCGCGCCCTCGATCTGTACGGCCGCACCCGCGACGCCCGCGGTGAGGCCTGGGCGCTGACCCAGCTGGCCCGCGCCCGCATGATCGCCGGTGATCCGTCACCGGCGGTGGAGGGACTGCGCGCCGCTGCGGCCCGGCACCGGAACAACGAGGACGCGCGCGGTGAGGCCTGGACCGTGTACTACCTGGGCCTCGCCCTGGAGGAGACCGGCGACCTGGACACCTCGGTGCGCGAGCTCGAACGCTCCCGCTCCCTCTTCTCGCGGATGCGCGACGTCTACGGTCTGGCCTGCGCCCGGCACCACTCGGCCCGGGTCACCAGGGACCAGCGGGCCGCCCAGACCGGCTCGCTGCGCAACTCCGGCTTCGCGCGGCAGCTCCTCGTCGACGCCCGCGCCGACTTCCAGCGCATCGGCGTCGCCCACGGCGAAGCGTGGACCTGCCTGGAACTCGCGATCGTCGAGGCGGGCAACACCCGAGCACAGCAGGCCCTGGCCCTGTGCGACGAGGCGGCGGGCCTGTTCTCCTCCTACGGCGACCGCCGCGGCGAAGACTGGGCGCGCTTCCTGCGCTGCACCCTCCTGCCGTACGCCGCGCCGGGCGGGGTGGAGGTCGGCACAGCCGTGGCCCAGGAGGAGCTGACCCAGCTGAGCCGCTCCGCACACCCGCTGCGCGACACCAAGCTCTCCGAGTCCATCGAGGCGTACGCCGTCCTGCTGGAACGCGGCATACGCCTGGAGGCCGGCTGGCAGGCCTGGCGCCTGGGGCTCGTACCGGGCAGACACGAGCGGGAGGTGATGGGGGTGGCGGTGAGCGGGGTCTAGGCGCGGGGTTCAGGGGTGGACGCGGGCTTCAGGGGTGGGCGCGGGCTTCAGGGGTGGAGGTCCACGCCCACCCCTTGAGCCGGCGTGGAGGTGTGCGCCCCACCCCTGAGCCCGGGGTGGCGGGTGCGCCCCACCCCTGGGCCAGGTCCGCTCAGCCCTTCGCCGGGGAGGCCTTGCCCGTCCGGCCGGAGGCCGGGGACGAGGAAGAGGTCTCCTCGCCGTCCGGCGCCTCCTGGAAGTCGACCTTGCCCATGTGCTTGTTCATGGACTTCATCAGGGCCCACACCGCCAGTGCCATCACCGCGAAGACGATGAAGCCGAGGACGCCGGGGGTGACCTTGTTCTCGTCGACCTCCTTGGCGAGGGGGACGAGATGCGTCATTGCCAGGCTCACGCTTGCACTCATGTCAGGCATTGTCCCGGATGCCCGCGAAGAGGTCGTCCTCGGGGATGGACGTATCCACGAGAGCCTTCGCGAGCTCGTACTCCTCGGTCGGCCAGACCTCCTTCTGGATCTCCATCGGAACGCGGAACCAGCCGCCATCGGGGTCGATCTGCGTGGCGTGGGCGATCAGCGCCTTGTCACGGATCTCGAAGAAGTCGGCACACGGGATGTGCGTGGTGAGCGTGCGCTCCGCCTTCTGCCCGAACTCCTCCCAGCGCTTGAGCCACTCCCCGTAGGGGGACTCCAGGCCCCGGTCGAGCATCGCCTGGTGCAGCGCCAGGGTGCGGGGACGGTTGAAGCCCTGGTTGTAGTACAGCTTCAGCGGCCGGTACGCGGGCCCGTACTCGCCCTCGGGGTACTTCTCGGTGTCGTCCGCCCCCTCGAACGCCACCATCGAGATCTTGTGGGTCATGATGTGGTCGGGGTGCGGATAGCCGCCGTTCTCGTCGTAGGTGGTGATCACCTGGGGACGGAAGGAGCGGATCTGCTTCACCAGCTCGCCGGCCGCCTTGTCGACGTCCTCCAGGGCGAAGCAGCCCTCGGGCAGCGGCGGCAGCGGGTCGCCCTCGGGCAGACCGGAGTCGACGAAGCCGAGCCACTCCTGCTTGATGCCGAGGATCTCGCGGGCCTCGTCCATCTCCTTCTTGCGTACCTCGTGGATGTGCTCCTCGATGTACTTGTCACCTTGCAGCTTGGGATTGAGGATGGAGCCGCGCTCCCCGCCCGTGCAGGTCACCACCAGCACGTCCACCCCCTCGGACACGTACTTCGCCATGGTGGCCGCGCCCTTGCTCGACTCGTCGTCGGGGTGCGCGTGCACGGCCATCAGTCGCAGCTGGTCAGTCAAGACTCAATCCTCGGTAAGTCGGCGCCCGTGTGAACCGGCGCGATCGCAGGCTTCTATAGTGACCGAATCGGGGGGCGAATAATTCCAGGGCCCTGGCCTGCCGAGAGGACGATCATGAGCACGGCGAGCACTCGACTGCCCGAGGGCCGTTACGGCCGTGCCTCGGACGAGCGTGCCGATCACACCCTGAAGATCGTGGGCGCCGTGCTCGGCGGGATCCTGCTCGTGGTCGTCGGTTTCTTCGCCTACCACTACGTCGGCCAGAACAAGATCAGCGCCGAGGTGATCACCTTCAAGGCGACCTCGGACGAGACGGTGCAGGTCCATCTGGAGGTCCGCAAGGACGCGGGCGCGAGCGGCTACTGCACGGTGCGCTCGCAGGCGGCCGACGGCGCCGAGGTGGGCCGGGCGGACTTCCGCTTCTCCGGGTCGGACACCCGGATCGACAAGGTGGTCACGCTCCGTACGACGGCCAAGGGCACGACGGCCGAGCTGCTGGGCTGTCACGCGAGCTGATCCCGCGGGGATCCGTACCGTGCCCGCCGCGCCGTCCCCCGCGCGGGACTCCACAATGCATACACGCTGACCTGCGTTGACGTAATTCTGGTGGCTTATGTCCTCCCCCTTTGCCCGCTGAATTGTTAGGCTCGTGGTTTCGCCCATCCGCTGAGGAACACACTTGTGGGTAGGGCGATGCTTTGTATTCCCAGTACCGACGAGGAGCACCTGTGACCCAGACCAGCGAGTCCGTCACCTGGCTTACCCAGGAGGCGTACAACAAGCTCAAGGTGGAGCTTGAGTACCTTACTGGTCCTGCGCGCACGGAGATCGCCGCCAAGATCGCGGCCGCGCGCGAGGAGGGCGACCTGCGCGAGAACGGCGGGTACCACGCGGCCAAGGAGGAGCAGGGCAAGCAGGAGCTCCGCGTGCGCCAGCTGACCCAGCTTCTCGAGAACGCCAAGGTCGGCGAGGCCCCGGCCTCCGCGGACGGTGCGGTGGCGCCCGGCATGGTCGTGACGATCGCCTTCGACGGTGACGAGGACGACACGATGACCTTCCTGTTGGCCTCGCGCGAGTACGCGAGTTCCGACATCGAGACCTACTCGCCGCAGTCCCCCCTGGGCACCGGCGTGATCGGTCACAAGGTCGGCGAGGACGCGCAGTACGAGCTGCCGAACGGCAAGAAGGCCTCCGTACGCATCCTCAAGGCCGAGCCCTACAGCGGCTGAGCCACCTCCCCTTTCCTTGACCGAGCCCCCGGCGGCCCCGTGCCGCCGGGGGCTCAGTCGTGCCCGGTCAGATCGCTCACCAGGTCACGGATCCGCCGCTCGATCTCGTCACGGATCGGGCGAACGGCGTCGACGCCCTGGCCGGCCGGGTCGTCGAGTCGCCAGTCGAGGCAGCGCTTGCCGGGGAAGACGGGGCAGGTGTCGCCGTATCCCATCGTGATGACCACGTCGGACGCCTGCACCGCGTCGACCGTCAGGATCTTCGGGGTCTCGGCGGAGATGTCGACGCCCACCTCCTTCATCCCTTCCACGACGGCCGGATGGACACTGCCGGCCGGGGCGGAACCGGCCGAGCGGACCTCGACCTCCTCCTCCGCGAGGTGGGTGAGGAAGGCGGCAGCCATCATCGACGTCCTGCTCTCCGCCCGCCGCGTCGGCCCCACCGGCAAGGCGTACGGCCTCGACATGACCGACGAGATGCTCGCCCTGGCGCTCACCAACGCCGCGAAGGCCGGCGCGACGAACGTCGAATTCCTCAAGGGCACGATCGAGGCGATCCCCCTGCCCGCGCACACCATCGACGTCGTGATCTCCCACTGCGTGATCAACCTGTCCACCGACAAGCCCGCCGTCTTCGCCGAGACCTATCGCGTCCTCAAGCCCGGCGGCCGCATCGGTGTGTCCGACGTGGTCGCCGACGACTCTCTGACACCAGCCCAGCGGGCGGAGCGCGGCGACCACGCCGGGTGCATCGCGGGCGCCCTCTCCTTCGCCGAGTACCGCGCGGGGCTGGAGGCGACAGCCGGCTGCGGCTGCCGAAGCTGAACCGGGAGCGGTCCGTGATCAACCGGCCGCCCGGCGGTACTTGCGGACCGCGAGCGTGCGGAAGATCGCGATGATCACGACCGAGTAGATGAGCGAAGCCCAGACGGGGTGAGCCATCGGCCATGCGTCGGACGGTGAGACACCCGGGTCGCCGAAGAGCTTGCGGGACGCCTGGACGGTGGCGCTGAACGGGTTCCACTCGGCGATCGGTTGCAGCCAGGACGCCATCTGCGAGGAGTCCACGAACGCGTTGGATATGAAGGTCACCGGGAAGAGCCAGATCAGGCCGCCGGAGGTGGCCGCCTCGGGGGTGCGCACGGTCAGGCCGATCAGGGCGCCGATCCAGGTGAACGCGTAGCCGAGGAGCATCAGCAGACCGAAGGCGGCCATGATCTTGCCGAAGTTGGTGGGCGCCGCATAGCCGGGGCGCCAGCCCACCATGAGGGCGACCGCGGCCAGAACGACCAGGGTCAGCGCCGTCTGCACCAGGTCGGCGATGGTGCGGCCCGTGAGGACCGCGCCGCGCGCCATGGGCAGGGAGCGGAATCGGTCTATCAGGCCCTTGTGCATGTCGTCGGCTATCCCCGCTCCGGCGCCGGCGGTGGCGAAGGTGACGGTCTGCGCGAAGATGCCTGCCATCAGGAAGTTCTTGTAGACGTCCGGGTCGGTGGAGCCTCCGATGCTCATCGAGCCGCCGAAGACGTACGTGAACAGGACGACGAACATCACCGGCTGGATCAGCCCGAAAATCACCATCTCGGGGAAGACTGTGCGCGGGTGTGAGTCTGGTTGCGCTCCTCCCCGTCACCGCCGAGAGTCTCCAGCTCCAGCGCCGCGAACTTCGGATCGATGCTGCCCGTGACCTCCATGGGCGGAAGGATCATGAGCGGAGGCACGGGAACCCCGCCAGAGCCCCTCAGGGCTTCCATCGCGGCCGACCAGGCCCCCGAAGTGCGCCATGCCTCCGCCCGCCGCCGAACAGCGTTCCAAGCGTTTCCGGAGACCTCGACCTGGTTCCATCGAGCGGCGGTCCGAAGCTTCCACAAGATCGCTTCGAACATCTCGCGCTTCGGCGTCCGGGGCTGGCGGGAGTGAGGAAGGATGGCGGCGACCGTCCCCCACTCCTCGTCGCTGATCTTGAGCGGCACCAGCGTGCCGGTCTCCCTGTGCCACTCGGCCAGCGGGTCGGCGATGCCCTTGCGGTGCGACTGCCCCTTACCCGTGACGTGTACACGGACATCCAACAGATCAAGCAGGTCCCGGCACTGCGCAGTGGTGAAGGAGTCGAGGGCCGTTGCCCGCTCTTCCACCAAGGCGATGATCTCGTCCGCCCGCTGCTGTTGCGATTCCGCTTCACCGAGCCAGCGCGCCAGCCGCTCCCGCTCGGCCATCAGCTCATCCTCCTTCGACTGGAGTGCTTGCTTCACCTCCCTGATGGTGTCGTCGTCAATGCCGTCTCCAGGGCTCTCTCCCAACTCGTCCTCGAAGAGACGAGCAAGCTTTTCGAGCAGCTGCTCCTTGCGGCCGGCACGCCTCTTACCGATCTGGGCGTCCAGCTCAGCAAGACGTTCCCGGTACGTCTCAGCACGAGCTGGAATCGCCCCCAACCACATGCCGGCGAGCGCCCGAAACTTGTCCGTATCCGCGAGCAGGGCCTCGATCTCGGTCCAGATGGCCTTTTCGACGTCAGGGGCGGGGAGATCCGCACAGTCGCACTCCAACCCCAGCCGCCTTCCCATGCACCGGTAGTAACCGATAGGAGATGCAGCGGACTTGCCACCTGTGTAATAGCCGCCACAGAGTGCGTACAGACGCCCGGTGAAGAGGTAGTGATTAAGGTTCTTCTTCCTGAACGACCGCCTGTTGAGCGCCTTCCGCAGGGCATCCACACGATCCGGATCGCTGATCGGTCGAGGAACCTCGATGCGAAAGACTTCGAACGTCTCCTCTTCGTCCTCTTCGGCGGTGCGCTCAATACGAAACTCCACATACCCGTCAAGGGCCGTGGAGTTAAGCCGCCGGGCGAGGTTCGAGCCGGTCCAGGACAGGCCCTTACGAGTGCGGAAGCCAAGGTTGTTCAGATGCGCGGCCGCCTCATCCCGCGAGTACCCGAGATCTACGATCAGGCTCACGGCGACGTTGATCACGTGCACCTCGTCCTCGCAGAGGACCGGGACCGCCTTGCTTCCCTTGCCACTGAGGATCACGCCGTAGGGCGGTTGCCCAAGGGGCCAACCACCGGCAGCCAGCTTCTGATCCCGGCCGCCCGAAGTCCGCTCGAGGATCAGGGTGTGCTCCAGCTCTGCCATGTAGGAGAGCAGGCTGAGCATGATGCCGAACAGTTCGTCGTCACTGTCGAGACGGCCGTCCGCCGTGGCAACCCTGATCTTGTGGTGCTTGGTGGCGTTGAACACCCAGAGGTGGATGTCTTCCATGGTTCGGCCGATGCGGTCCAGCTTGCCGAACACGACGAGGTCGATGAGGCCCCTCTCAATGGCCTCAGTCATCTCGTCAAGGTCAGGCCGAGAGTCCTTCTTGCCGGATTCACCACCGTCGACATAGACCTTGTGAATCTTGTACTTGCCGGGACCGATCTTGTAGTCCAGCCAAGCCCTGCACTGCTTTTCCTGAGTGTCGAGGCCGTATCCCTCGACCTGCTTCGCAGTCGATACGCGAAGGTAGACAGCCACCCGAACCACGCCGCGAGCGGTTCGACGCCCGCGCACGACGGTACCCTTACCCATGTCAGTCCCTCCGTGACTGGCAGGCCGGTCCGCGACCGGTCTGGCCCCAGGGGGTTGCCGCCCTCTGGGGTCTCCATGCGTTTGCCATCAGGCTAGCCTTCCCATCTGCTACTCGACAGGCGATTGCCGATAACCTCCGCTCTTC
Source organism: Streptomyces sp. NPDC096132 (assembly GCF_044763345.1). NCBI lineage: Bacteria > Bacillati > Actinomycetota > Actinomycetes > Kitasatosporales > Streptomycetaceae > Streptomyces > Streptomyces sp. NPDC096132. The sequence continues at coordinate 455,460 of NZ_JBIWGA010000005.1, read as the reverse complement.
TTAAGTGCGTTGGGAAGGCGACCGAACAGAAGGTCAGCCAGACGCTGTTCTTCGTGGTCGCCCCACTCGACAGCCCGCCAGCGTGCGACTACTTCACCCGGCTGCTGCGATTTCCTGCTTTTCGGGCGGCTCATTCACTCCTCCCTTCACCAACCGCTTCACGGGCGAACTCACGGTTTTGGGCGAGGTCTTCCGCGATTCCGGCGGCAAATAGGGCCGCCCCAGGGCTGTGCCCAGACCCGGCGTAGCGCCATTGCCGTTCGGTCGTCACCTCAGGGGTGTCGGTGTGGCCCATGTGGTGGGCGCGTTCGGCGCGCAGTGCTGCGTAGGTGGTGGAGTAGGCGCGGGATTTGGTGAGGATGTGGCCGCGGTAGCCGAGGGTGTGGGTCCAGGGCCGGAGGCGGAGACTCTCGTATTCGGGGAGACCGCCGAGGCGCCAGCAGGCGCGCATGAGGGTCCGGACGTGTGCGTTGACGGGTGCCGACTCGATATCGGCCGACGCTGTCAGCGGGTAGTCGAGGCCGGCGCCGGTTTCGCTGGCTCCCTTGGTGACGTATTTGGCAACGTACGCCGCCACCGCGTCGTCATCGGGGCCGTCACCGTCGGCGCGCAGCGGCCGGGCGTCGATCTGCTCGCCCCAGCGCAACGCCCGCTCACCCACGGCCGGGCTGTAGGAAGAGCGGACCAGTACCCGCCGGGCGGACGTGCGCACGGCGTCGATGAGGAGTTGCGCAGTGCCCCAGGCCGGGGGTTCGTCGTCGGGTCCGTTCGGTCCGTCGAGGCGGACGACGGCATGGACGTGGACGGCCGCCCGCTTCTGGTATTCGGCGACGCGGGCGAAGGAGAGTCGAGCGTGGTCGGCGAAGCGGGACTGTACGAGGCCGGCGGAGGTAGCGAGGCGCCGCCGTACGTCGATGACGAAGCGGTCCCACAGCTTGGAGGCGTGTGCGTGCCAGAGGACGTGTGCTGTGTAGTCGTAGCAGTCGGGGCAGAGCGGTTGTCCGATGACCGTGGCATCCGGGGCGTGGACCAGGCCGCAGCCCAGGGAGTGCCCGTGTTCGCAGGTGCCGTAGTCACGGCGGGGGCGGCACCGTTCGCTGGCACGGTGGACGGGTCCGAAGGACGGGGCGGTCAGGGTGACGAAGAGCCGGGGTCGGTGGCGGACGGTGGCGGGGACGTTCTTGCCGCCGAGGAGGCCGGCGCGGACGAGGTGGTAGGTGTCTCCGGCGTGGAGGCGGGAGCAGGCCGGGCAGATGCTGGCGCGGCGGTTGCGGCAGCGGACAAGAAGGCGTTCGCCGGGTTCGTCGCGGGTGTCGTAGTGGTGGAGGATCTCGCCGGTCGTGCCGTCCAGGGTGGTGGTGAAGCCGGTGAGGTGGACGGGATGGGAGCATCCGCCGGTTGCCGTGATCTGCTCCAGCCAGCGGGCGAACTTCAGATCCTGGGCGAGGCGGATGGCGTCGCGGTCGGTTTCGGAGAGCTGACGCAGGCGCGCCGCGCGGTCGAGTGCGGCGCGCCTGTCAGCCGGGGTGTAGTGCGGGGTGATGGTGGTGACCTTCCGGAGTGGGCCGTCGGAGCGGCACGGATGGGGGCGGGTGGCGCATGGTCGGTCATGGGAATCGCTCCCTTGCGGGTCGGTCGGGTGGGGCGGGGTTCAGCGGATGGTGCCGGTGCCGCGGCAGATGCGGCAGCGCCGGATGCGTCCGGTCCAGGTCTTGCGGGCGCCGTCGCCCTTGCAGTGGGGGCACCTCACGCGAGGCATGGGCATGGTCAGGGTGTCCTCTCTGCTCAGGTGTGGGAGAAGCCGCTGATGAACCAGGTCACGAGTCCGTGGATGGTGAAGACCACGGGGGTCTGGCCGAGGTAGACGCCGAAGAGACCGACGCACACCGCTTCCCAGGCGCGGACGTCGCGGGAGCGGACGAGGAGGACGGTGATGATCCCGAAGATCACCGCGAACGTGAACGCCGTTCCTTCGCTGATCACTTGGTCTCTCCTTCCGGCACGGTGAGTGCGCGGGTGACGAGGGGGAGGTCCGGGGTCATCGCGCTGTACTTGCGGGCCGTGGCCACGGCCTCATCGGTGGGGGTGAGGTGCGAGCGGGCACGGCTCCAGCCACCCTCCGGGCCGGTGCACACCGCCACCCCGCGTTCCTCGGGCGTGATGGCCTGGGCGACGGCCACAGCGTCCTTGTTGAGGTCGCCGAGGGTCATCTCGGCGGTGCCGGGGTCGTTGACCCTGTGGCAGATGCGGCCGCCGAGCTGGGCGCGCAGGGCGGTGACGCCGGGGCCGAGGTCGGAGCCGACGCGTTGGCCTGCGACGACCAGGTGGATGCCGAGGGCGGCGCCGAGCTGGGCGAGGCGCAGCAGGAGCGTGGAGCACTGTTCGGCTTCCGCCTTGCCGTCACGGGTGCCGTCGGACAGGTACAGTTCCGCGATCTCGTCGACCAGGACCACGACCGGCACCGGGCGGAGCTTGTCCGGCAGCTCCCAGATGGAGCGGACCCCGGCCGAGCGGCAGGCGCTCATCCGCTCCTGCATGTCGACCACCAGCGCGGCCAGCACCGCCACCGCCTCACGGCGGGAAGTGGCCAGGGCGCTCAGCCGTCCGGCGAACAGGCCGAGTTCCATGCCGCCCTTGCAGTCGATGCCGACCAGGGCGACGCGCTGTATGGCGAGCTGGGTGATGAGCCGCGCCAGCAGGGTGGACTTGCCCGAGCGGGTGGCCCCGACGATCAGCCAGTGCGGGACGAGCCGCAGGTTCATCACCCACGCCCCGCCCGTCTCTAACGCCCCGATCAGCGCGGAGAGCAGTTCTGCCGGGGCCGTGGCTAAGCCCGGCCGCTCCAGCGGATCACTGGCCATAGCGGTCAGCAGCACGAGACCGCGTTCCGGCGAGGTGACCCGCACCGCGTGCACCTTCCAGGCGTGCACGAACGCGTCCGCCGCCTTCAGGTACGTCGCCGGAGTCTGGCCCGCGTGCAGCCGCACCAGCACCGACAGCCCCATCGGGGTGGCGTGCGGGAAGGAGCAGCGCGGGGCCACCGGCCGCACCGGGTCGCCCTTGACCAGCAGGTGACCGACGAGCGTGCGCGCCGGGAGCCGGGACACCGCGAGGTCGTTGAGCACGGCGATCCGCCGCCAGGTGGACACCACCCGCCAGGCAGTGACCGGGTAGCCGACGAGGTACCAGCGCCAGTTGGGCCGGTGCCGTCGCACCAGGTCACCGGCGACGAGCAGCCAGGCGAGCACGGCCAGGGCGAGGGCGATGATGTAGGGCGCCATCACGCCTCACCGCCCTTGCGCGCCGCTGCCGGGGTGGTGGGCACGGGTGTGATGGCGTCGGCGCGGAAGCTGACGCCGTGCCGGTCGCCCATCGACCACATGAACGCCACCAGCCCGGTGACCTTGACGATCTGTCCTTCCTCGATGCCGGTCGGCTCACCGCTGACGGCGATCTCGATGACGGAGATCCGACGCCGGTCCTGCCGCACGGTCACCGCGACCGTGTAGACGGGGTTGCCGTCCCGGTCCTTCTTCACCTCCTGTGTCTCGGAGTTGCTGATCTTCACTTCCGGCGCGATGGCGCACCGCAGTACGCCCAGCCGCGCCGTGTCCACGGGAATGGACTGCATTTCTTCGGCCTCCCTGGCCAGTCACCACGCCAGACTTCTTCTGACGTCACTTGTCCTTACGAGTGATGAGTGTGGAGTGCTGTACGGCGAGAGTGCAAGTACTTATGCTGACGAGTGATGTCGCGCGTGCGACGTGCCTACGACCCCGACCCGTCGGAGATGCCCAGATGTCGGAGATCCAGCGCCCCGGAGCCCTCTACCAGCAGGTGGCCGCCGCCATCCGCGAAGCGATCCTGTCCGGCGAGTACGAACCCGGCGCCCCGCTTCCCTCGGAAGCCCAGCTCATGGAGCGCTACCAGGTCTCGCGCCCGACCGTCCGCAACGCCGTCGCCGCCCTGCGGGCCGAAGGGCTCATCGACGTCCGCCACGGCAAGGGCAGCTTCGTCCGCGCCGACAGCGGACCCGTCACCGGAATCTCGCGCTACGTGGGCAGGACGCCGGCCGGGCACTTCACGCTGTACGGGGTGGCCGCCTGGCAGCAGACCGAGGAGCCCAGCACCTACCGCACCCACGCCACCCAGGCCACCGCCCACCAGCTGGAACTGAAGGTGGAAGACGCACTGTTCGGCTGTGACCGGCTGCTGGCCGACCCGGCCACCGGAGCGCGGGCGATGCACCGCACGCTGATCCCGTTCGCCACGGCCGAAGCCGTCCCCGCTCTCGCCGACGCACCGGACACCGAGCCCGCGGCGGTGTACGCGCTGCTGACGCAGGCGGGGCACGAGCTGTGGTGGTCGGAGTCGGTACGGGCCCGCATGCCGCTGCCCGACGAGCGCGCCGCGCTGCGCCTGCCCGATGCGACCCCGGTCCTGCACGTCTCCCGTGTCACCTGCGGCACCGACGACGACGCCCTGATCCTCGAGGAACTCCGCATCGGAGCGGACCGTGCCGAACTCACCTACCGGATCACCGCCGACGAGGAGCCCACCCGACGCCGCCCGGCATGATCGCGAGCGGGCATCGGTCGAAACAGCCTTCACTTCCTCAAGGGCGCGCCTGCGGCGCGCCGGGGCGCCCGGCCGCCCCGGCCGGGCGTGCGGCGTGACCGCCGGTCCCGGCCGACCGCCGGACGCCCCGCACCCGCAGCCAGCCCCAGGAAGCGAAGCGCCGACCAGCCGCCGAGGGCCGGGGCGTGGGTGGCTGGGGGTCGCCGGCCTCCGAGACTTTAGGCAGCCACCATGGGGCGAGCCTCGAAGAACAGGGGGCCAATCGGGCACAACACCGGGCAGGTCCAGTACCTGCCCGATTCGCCGGGCGAGCGTAAGGCCCCCTGTTCACTCGCCCCATTGCAGCTCCCGCCCAAAGTCTCTCCAGCCGACGACGTGCGAACGTGCACCACTCACAGCGGAAGCACACTTCACCGCGCACCACCGTCGCCATCCACGTGTGCTGCCAGGAGCCCGGCAAGTTGGTCCATAGCGCCCGGCAGTCCGATCAACCGCACGACCCCACGCCCGTCGTCATTCGTCGACGCGACGGCCCGTGCCTCCGACGGCCCCAGTCCGATCCCGAGCAGGGACCGGTTCAACCGATCCGCAACAGCACGCGCCGCCCGCCAGCCCGCCATGTAGTCGACGCCGGGCACCCACAGGCCGCAGCTCTCCCCCATCACGTTCAGGCCGTCATCCGGCCCGTTCGCACCAGTACCGATTGCCTCGCTCACCACAGACCCCGATCTATGTAACGGATCGTCAACTTCCTTTCACCGGGGCAGAAACGCAGCACGACGGCCCCGGTACCATCAGGCACCGGGAACCGCCGTGTTCCCAGCCGGGCCACCCTTCGCTTTCCAGGGCTGATGGGGTGGCCCGGTCTCGGTATGAGGTTGTGAAGCGCGGCCCCTCGGCTCAGGGGATTGGGAGAGCCCCGGCGAGGGGCCGCGCCTCTTGGCTGGAGTGGTCGTCTCCAGCCAGGGCCAGGCCGTCGTCCGCCCCCGATCGCGTGGGAGCGGCAGGGGTGACGGCCCGGAGATCAGCAGGGTTTTCGTTCGGTGGCGTCGCCGTCACGGTCGAAGCGGCACCAGATGGTCTTGCCACCCTGGTCACCGGGGCGCCACCAGACCGACGAGGCCAGGCGCTGGACGATGAAGAGTCCCCGGCCATTGTCCGGCAGGACCGCTTCCGACAGCTCACCGGCCAGACCAGGCGAGAACGCGTCTCCCAGCGGCAGGAGCGGGGGCGAGGAGTCCTCATCCGCAACGCCGATGAACACCCACCTGGGCCAGACCTTGAACGTCATGTCGATGCGCCGAGCACCTCCCGGACGAGCGAGGTCGCGTTCCGGCACCACATGGTTCACCACGTTGCCGACGAGTTCGGAAACGACCAACCGGGCGTCGTCCACGAACTCACCCGCGCCGGCATCCGCCAGGAACACGGCCGTCACGTCACGGGCGACCCGCGCCGCATTCGGCGACTCGGCGAACAGCGTGACCGTCAGGATGTGCCCGCCGTCCGACGGATTCGGTACCGCGAACCAGTGGCCGAACGCGTCCAGCTCGCGTACAAGGCGTTCAGCTCTTCTTGCCTCCATCACGTCCCTCTCCGGCCCGGTACGGCCCCTCATTGCACTGCTTGCATCACGCAAGCCAGTACACGGGCACAGGGGCGTGACCGGGAGCGTTCACCAGGGGGTTCACGTGAACACCGGCAAAGGCAAAGGGGGTTCACCAATGAACCCCCTCAGGCGAAACTCCTGTGACAGGATGAACACTCGCCGTCATTCTCGGGTTGGCAGGGGAGCATGAACCGGGAGCCGAACGCGCACTTAATCGCAGCCATGGCCGAAGCCCAGGTCTCGAACAAGGGACTGGCCAAGCGCATGCAGGACGCCGCCGCCCGGCGCGGCATCAGTCTCGGGACGACACACATCGCAGTGCAGCGATGGCGCGACGGCTCAGGCATCAAGCCGGAAACGGCAGCGATCATGGCAGATGTGCTCTCGGCCAAGCTCGGACGCCGAGTCTCCCCCGGTGATCTCGGCTTCTTCGACCACACGAGGACCAGCACACCAGAGCCGACCGGCTATCCCGGCACGCTTCCCGAAACTCTCTCCGTCCTTGACGGTCTCGCCCAGGAGCGCGCTGACGCGACCACCACAGACCGGCTGATCGTCGCGGACGCCGACCTCAGCTCAGCGGTTCTGTCATGGATGATCGCCCGTCCTGACGGCATCGAGGCCGACCGGCCGGCGCAACAGCGCGTCGGCATGCGCGACGTGCGCGCGATCAGGGACGCCGCAGCCACCTTCATGCAGCTCGACTTCAAGTACGGCGGAGGCCACGGCCACCGGGCATTACGCCACTACTTCCGCTACGAGGTCCTGCCCCTGCTGAGCGTCAGCTACAGCGACAAGGTGGGAAGGGCCCTGTTCGGCGCCGCAGCCGAGGTCTCCCAGTTACTCGCGTGGACCGCGTACGACACCGGCAACCACCGACTCGCCCACCGCTACCTCACATCCACACTGCGTCTGTCGCAGGTCATCGACGACCGCATGTTCGGCGCCCGCATTCTCGGCAACCTCAGCCACCAGGCGAACTACCTGGGCAACCACACCCAAGCCATCCAGCTCGCCCGCGCCGCGGTCGAGGGTGCCAAAGGACGAGCCACCCCGCGCGCCATGGCCAACTACTCAGCGATGGAGGCCCGCGCCCTGTCCAACGCCGGCGACCGCATCGCAGCGACCCGTGCCATGAACGAGGCCGCACGGCACTTCGAGCAGGCCGACACAGCCGAGGACCCGGCATGGCTGAGCTACTTCGATGAAGCCGAACTCATGGGCGAACTCTGCCACTGCTTCCGCGACCTCAAGATGCGACGCGAAGCCGTCGACCAGGCCCAGCGCGCCGTGGACAGCACCGACCCGAAGTACGCCCGAACCCTGGGCTTCTGCCGCATGGTGCTCGCCCAGAGCCAGCTACTCAACGGCGAGTTGGAAGCCGCCGTCACGACCGCAAGTCTCGCAGTTGAAGGCGGCGACTCCCTCCAGTCCTCACGCTTCCAGCGCTACGTGACCGACTTCCAGCGCGAAGTCGGCGCGCACGCCACGAGCCCCACCGTGGCCGCGTTCAACGAGACGGTACGCGACGCCTTCGCCCGCTTGGACGAGGACGAGTAAGCGCTATGAGGGCCGCCAGTCCCGAGGCGCCTGATCATCCCGAAGGCCGGCGATACGCCGCCCGTACTCGGCCGCGGTCTCCTCGTTCTCCCGCACGTTCTGCATGAGCCAGGTCGTCATCCCGAACTCTTGCATCCCCCGCAGGGTCTCGTACCCATGCCAGTCGTACAGGTCCCGCCCGTACGCCGCGACGAAATCGGCGTACTGCGCGTCGGTCTGCCAGCCAAGACTGTGATGCTCCACAGCCGTCACCATGAGATCCCACTCAGGATGGTCGAAGCAGAACGCCTCGAAGTCGATCAGGATCACCCGCCCCTGGTCGTCAACCATGAGGTTCTGCACGTGCGCGTCCCCGTGCGTCGGCCCCTTGGGCGACTCGAACCGCAGCTCCGCGTGCTTGTCCCGCAACTCCTGCCAGCGCTTCCGCAGAAAGGACTTGTCATCCTCAGGGATCACAGCCTTGTCGATCCGGAGTTCCTGCTTGTCGAAGGGATCGAACGACGGCAGGTCGAGGCCGGCAGGGACGTGCAGCGAGTGCAGATCCCGCAGGATGCCTCCCAGCTCCCCGTACGTAGCCTTGCGGTCGCCCTCAACGATCAGATGCCAGAACGTCACCGGGTGCCCGTCGATCAAGAGGGGCTGTTCGACGTCCTCAACGATGCGAGCAGCTGAGAACCCCTCCGCCGCGAGCCACCGCGCCACGGCCACCTCTTTACGTGCCGTGGACAGCCACTCTCTGCCCCGCGCGATACGCACGACGACCGGCACCGACGCCAGCCGGAACAGCGCGTTCTCCCCGAAGCGGATCAGCTCCGCGTCCCTGTCGTCGAGCCCCGCCATCCGGCACGCGGCGCGTAACACCCGCGCAGCCCCAGCCGACGTGAACCCCTCATCCGTGCGAGCAGCGTCAACCGCCATGCCCGTACCAGCTCCCCTAGTCGCGCGCGATCAACCAGCGCACGCCCACGGGCGACCAACCCGACGTACGCCAGACACGACTACGACCGTACCCAGGGCATCATCCAGGGCACTCTTCCGCCCAGGGAAAGTTACGAAGCAGCTCGGTTTCGAGATACACCACTCGGTCTACCTGAGCACCTCCTAGCTTTGAGGCATGACAATTCACATGGAACCCAACCAACCGGAACCAACAGGTCTGTGCTGGTGCGGATGCAGATTGGCAACTGGGCAAGATGCTTACTTCCGCCAAGGTCACGACAAGATCGCAGAGGCAGCCGTGCTAGCGACACGCTACGGAAGTTCCGTCGTTCGACTGCTGGCGCATCACGGGTTTGACTCGAAGATCTCTGTCGTCGATGAGGCCGAAAGCAGAGGCATCTGGGACGCGTGCCCAGAGTGCGAGTATCGCGGAGCGCCGGGGGGCGTCGCCAACCACAGGAAAAAGGCCCGCCACTGATCACCAGACGCCAGCCCCGCGCCACCGTGTCCACCGGAGGCAGCAGTAACCAACGGGCATGCGTGGGAGTCTGAGTAACCCATGTCCCTGGCCTCGGGAACTGCTGGTGCCAGCGGTACGTCCGTGTCTGTATGAGCACACCGTCGCCGCACCCCGAGGCTCCCAACTGGCCGCACTGTGGACATGGCGCGAATGCAGGATCGGACCCCATAGGGTGTCGCGGTCGACAAATTAGCGGTTACACGGCTTGCCTTGCCCATGTTTCGAGCGTCGACCGTAGTGCTTATCTGAGCAGGTTGGGTCCTGGTTCCGATGCCGACTACAGGGGCACCCCGCTTACTGGACTGATCTTTACTTCCCTCCTCACGGCCCACCGTTCAACAAACACCTCACCGGCGATCTTTGGAATAGCCCGCTTCGACGAGGCGATCTTCGAGGATCTCACTCATCTTGAGAATATTCTATTCAGTCAAGTTGCGACTTTCAACAAGACAGAGTTTACCAACCACATCGTCTTCAAAGATGCAACATTCTCAAGTGACGCCGGATTCACTCGCGCCATTTTCAACACCGGAGTCGCGTTCACCGCAACAAGATTCGAGAAGGCCGCAGTCTTCAACGAGGCAATGTTTCGCGGCAATGCTTTCTTCCTTGATACGCATTTCACTGGTGACGGCCGGTTCGACGATGCAAAATTCAACAGCCATGCCGGGTTCAGCTCGGCAACCTTCGCCGGGAAGGCGCACTTCACTGGAACCATTTTCACCGAAGGAGCCAATTTCGCAGGAGCGACCTTCAATGCCGAGTGCCTGATCGGCCCGATTGTATGTACTGAAACCCTTGATCTATCGGGGGCAAACTTTAATGCACCGGTCACGATTGAGGCCGCTGCTCACCGAGTTCAGTGCATCCGCACTCAATGGAATTCGACAGCAAGCTTGCGTTTGCGCTACTCAGATGTGGATCTTTCTGGGGCCGTACTCACCTTCCCCGCATCTGTCGCAACCCATCCATCCCCGTTCAAGAAACCCGATGGAGTGGCGTTGGATGAAGGCTTCGCCAGCACTCATGAATCTCGAGTGAGAATCAAATCGGTCCAATCGGTGGACGCAGCACACTTGGTATTGACCGACACGGATCTGAGTGATTGCCTATTCTCTGGCTCCTTTCACCTTGACCAGATCCGTCTAGAAGGTCGTAACATATTCGCCTCCCCACCTATTGGCATTCACTTCACTCGCCGACTCTGGCCGATCGTGACGCCAGTCCTCACGCGAAGAAATACGGTGGCTGAGGAGCATCACTGGCGCGCATTTGCGGCCAACCAGCCGACAGTTCAAGCGAGCACAGACCCGCCCATGCGCAACTGGCGAAACGGTCCACACCATCCAGACGCCGACCAGACGCCCGACCCAGAGGACGTAGCCGCGATCTATCGGCAGCTACGCAAAGCCAGGGAAGACGCCAAAGACGAACCGGGTGCCGCAGACTTCTACTACGGCGAGATGGAGATGCGGCGCCATAGTCGGGCATGGATTGAAGCGGAACGATGGCTACTTCAGGCATATTGGCTCCTGTCCGGGTACGGCCTACGCGCCTCGCGCGCCCTCGGATGGCTTGCGCTAGCAATGATGACGACGATTCTCCTGATGATGACTTTCGGACTCCCCCAGGAGTCCCCCAAGCAGGAAGCAACAGGGGTAATCCCGGCCGATGGCGGGCCAGTCACTTTCGAGATCGATAAAAGTGACCCTAGGAATCCGGCGGGGGATCGACTGACCAGCAAACGTTTTGAGAAATCTCTCAAGGTTACGCTCAATTCAGTTGTTTTCCGCTCCAGCGGGGAGGACCTTACTACGGCCGGCGGCTATATCGAAATGGCTTCCAGATTCTCAGAGCCAATCCTTCTAGGTCTCGCCGCACTCGCAGTTCGAGGTAGGGTAAAGCGTTGATTCAGGACAATCACGTAACCAAATCACCGCAACATGAACACGCGGCAACAGCACAATCTTAAGGAGACATTTCATGATCTTGCGTGATTTCCTCTACGTAGACACCGACAAAGTTCGAGCAATGTTGGCGCAACTCGATGGAGGAATCTCAGAGGAAGAACGCAAGACGACCCGCGAGGGGAATCGCTGGACCGCTGGTCAGCATCTCCAGGATGTGGGAAGCGAAACACGTACCCAGAAATCTCTAGGTGACGCCCTGTTTCCCACCCTGGAAGCGGCACTTGACGCAGAAGGTCTGATTCGAGATATTTCCCACGAAGTGGCAGATGTGGATCAGTGGACTTCTGGAAGATTGAAAGCGAACGTACCTCCAGGGTCCTTGGTTCGGATTAAGGCCAACGGCTCCCTGTTTGATGCTCGATATCTGGCAGAAACCCTTGCAGCTTTCGGAGCAGTAAATATTGGACTACAAGCTCTCGGCAATGGAATGACGCCCCGAACCTCTACACCGGCCGGGGCTAAGGGGAGGCAAGGAAAGCAGCAGAACAAGCCAAGCAATCCGAAATTGTCTGACTCTCAGGCGCCACAGCTTGAAGATATTATCCCAGATTTTCAAATCATCGGCTCTGATGAAAGCGCCGTCAACGGGCACTACATGCGCGCTATTGCACAGGTAGCGCGAGGCGTGTTCGCACCGGGGCTGCACATGAACCTCTCACCCATGGAATCAGGTGAAGTTCTAATCAGCGCCAGACTACAGGAAGGGCGCCAGTATCTGGATTCAGAGACAGATATTCTATTTGCACGCTATGGAACGGAGCATCAGGAATGGACCCTTGTAGGGAGTGTTGGAGCCTACGGACCCACCGAAACTCACGTTCCCGAACCCACGTTTTATCGATCGGACGGAAGTGTTTTGCGAGCAGAGTTCGCCAATTACATCAATGCACACATGCGCTATCTAGGAAGTATCGGCTTTATCGACCTTCCTCAGTATCCAGGATTTTCAGTTATCCCATTTGCGGTATACCGATCAATTCCCCAGATTCCTGGATCGGAAGTCACTTCAGCATAGCGGGAAATTGCATTTCCTCTCCTGCTCAGTCACCTGAGCCGCTCACCTAAGATGCAGCAAGACGCGCAGGGTTAATTTGGAGAAGAGATCCTTTCGCAGGCCTTGCATCTATTCGGCATAGCGACACTCGGTGCATTCATCGACGTCGCCATAGAAGTTGTTGGGGACTCGCCCAGCTGCTTCAATCATAGAATCATAGGTATAGGCGCCGTACCTCTTACCCTCTCTGACCATCCTGGCGGTAAGAAGTTGCCGATCGGCGGCCGTCACGTTTTTACGCTGCCCAATAACGATGACGCTGCGCGACATATACTCGTCGAGCTTTACAAGGCCGAGGCCGAACGGCTTAGATCGTTGAGCGTAGTCACGGTTCAGTGAGAGCCAATGGTTCCAGTTCGCTACCTGCTGCTCCGCTTCAACCAGTTTAGCCGCCGGATTTCTGTTGCTGGGATTGAACCATCGCGAAGTGGGACTCTTAAGCTCAACCAGTTGATAATTCAGCAGCAAACTTTCAGTCCGCGCCGCCAAGAAATCAAGCCGAAACTCCTGGCCGAGCCATACCTCTGGTTTGATCCACCAGCAATAGCCGCCGAGGAATCGGCACATAATTTCTGGATGCTCCCACAGGAATTCCTGTATGGGTTTTTCATTGGAAGCGCTCTGCACTTCCTCTTGAAACTTCTGAACCACTTCTACATCAATTGGGTCAAGCACGCAGACGCGCTTGAATCCGAGCGGCGACAATACGCTGTGGCAGTACTTTACGCGGCTTTAAATTTCGGCGTCATACTCATAGGTCATCGCCCACCCCTTTTGGTGACAATCGGCCACCAAGTCTGGTTGCAGCTTCCCGCCACATCTTGAATTGAGGCCACTGATCCCATGTCAAACTGGCGCGCTAGCTGGGCAGTTGGCCTCACCAAAGGCTTCGCGTGCCTGTTTACCTGTCCAGCGTAGACGTGTCCACCTCTGCCCTTCGCTTCCTCATCGCCCGTCTGAGCGAACACCACCCGATCCATCAGGGCGCCCAGGGCAGCATCAGGCTCTGGCTGCCAGACGCCTGATCAGACACGACCGAGCCCCCTCCCCGATGAGGAAGGGGGCTCAAAGGTTCACAGCTGACCCGGCCCGCCCAGCTGCCCAGTTGACGCAACCGTGATCAGCCGGCCGCCCGCCGGTACTTCCGGACCGCGAGCGTGCGGAAGAGCGCGATGATCAGGATCGAGTAGATGAGCGAGGCCCAGACGGGGTGGGCCATCGGCCACGCGTCGGACGGGGAGACGCCCGGGTCGCCGAAGAGTGTGCGGCAGGCCTGGACGGTGGCGCTGAACGGGTTCCACTCGGCAATCGGTTGCAGCCAGGACGCCATCTGCGAGGAGTCCACGAACGCATTGGATATGAAGGTGACCGGGAAGAGCCAGATCAGCCCGCCCGACGTGGCCGCTTCGGGGGTGCCCACGCTCAGGCCGATCAGGGCGCCGATCCAAGTGAAGGCGTAGCCGAGGAGCAGCAGCAGGCCGAAGGCGCCCATGATCTTGCCGAAGTTGGTGGGCTCCGCGTAGCCGGGACGCCATCCCACCAGGAGGGCGACGCAGGCCAGGACGACCAAGGTGAGCGAGGTCTGCACCAGGTCGGCGATGGTGCGGCCGGTGAGGACCGCGCCGCGGGCCATGGGGAGGGAGCGGAAGCGGTCGATGAGGCCCTTGTGCATGTCGTCGGCGATGCCCGCGCCGGCTCCGGCCGTGGCGAAGGTGACGGTCTGCGCGAAGATGCCCGCCATCAGGAAGTTCTTGTAGACGTCCGGGTCGGTGGAGCCGCCGATGCTCATCGAGCCGCCGAAGACGTACGTGAACAGGACGACGAACATCACCGGCTGTATGAGCCCAAAAATAATCATTTCGGGAATCCGACTCATGCGAATCAGATTGCGACGGGCGATGACCATGGAGTCGCTCACTGCACTCACTTCGCCTGCTCCTTCCCTGCGCTCACGTGCCGGCCTGCGGTGTGCTGCGAGATGGATCCTGGCCGACACGGGCGAACAGGATCCGGGATCCGGCTCATGCGAATCAGATTCCGGCGGGCGATGACCACGGAATCGCTCACGGCGCTCACTTCAGCTGCTCCTTCCTGGCGGGGTTGCCTTTTGCAACGCCCGGCGAGTCGCGGTCGTCGCCCTTCTGCCTGGTCTTGCCCTGTTCGCCGTTCTCCTCGGACTTCGCCTCGGCCACGTGTCCCGTCAGGGACAGGAAGACGTCGTCCAGGGTGGGGCGGCGCAGGCCTATGTCGTCCATCTCGATGCCGCGGGTGTCCAGCTCGCGGATGACCTCGGCGAGCAGCTTCGCGCCGCCGGTGACGGGCACGGTGAGCTTGCGGGTGTGCTCCTCGACAGTGGTGTCACCCTTGCCGAAGGCGGTGAGCACCTCGCGGGCCGTGGGGATCTGTTCGCGTTCGTGGACGACGACCTCGATGCGCTCGCCGCCCGTGCGGGCCTTGAGCTGGTCGGAGGTGCCTCGGGCGATGACCTTGCCGTGGTCGACGACCGCGATGTCGTGCGCGAGGTGGTCGGCCTCTTCGAGGTACTGGGTGGTGAGCAGCAGCGTCGTGCCGCCGGAGACGAGACGCTTGATCACGTCCCACAGCAGTTGGCGGTTGCGCGGGTCGAGGCCTGTCGTCGGCTCGTCCATGAACATCACGGGTGGCGAGACCACCAGCGCGGCGGCCAGGTCGAGCCGGCGGCGCATGCCTCCGGAGTAGGTCTTGGCCGTGCGGTCGGCGGCCTCGGTGAGGTCGAACTGCTCCAGCAGTTCCTCGGCCCGGGTCTTCGCGGCCCTCGCCTTCATCTGGTAGAGCTGCCCGACCATCTGGAGGTTCTCCCGGCCGGTCAGGTATTCGTCGACCGCCGCGAACTGGCCCGACAGGCCGATCGAGCGGCGCACCTCGTTGGGATGCTTGAGCACGTCGAGGCCCGCGACTTCCGCCCGCCCGCGGTCGGGGCGCAGGAGGGTGGTCAGACAGCGGACGGCGGTGGTCTTGCCCGCGCCGTTCGGCCCGAGCAGGCCGAGGACCGTGCCCTCCGGGACGTCCAGGTCGACGCCGTCCAGAGCCCTTACGTCACCGAAGGTCTTCACCAGGCCTTCGGCATAGATGGCGCCTGGCATAAAAGTTCTCCACGTCTTCGGGGATCCTTCGAAAAGCCTAGGTATGCGCTGTTTCGTGCCGCCCCGTGGGCGACCACGCATTCACCATAACGCGATGTATCGCGACTCACAATGGAGTTCGCTCGTACGAGTGAGCGAAGGGGCTGTGACCTGCATGTTCACCGGTCTCCCGGCGGTCCGGCGCCTCAGTCGACGACCGTGTACCCCGCGGCGCGCAGGGCCTGGCCGACCTCGGCGCAGTGCGCCGGCCCCTTCGTCTCCAGGTGCAGCTCGACCTCCGCCTCGGTCAGCCCGAGACGCGGATCGGTCCGCACATGGCTCACGTCCAAGACGTTAGCGTCGACCACTGACAACACCCCCAGCAGCGTGGCGAGCGCACCCGGCCGGTCCGTCAGACGCACGCTGACCGCCAGATAGCGGCCCTGCGCCGCCATGCCGTGCCGCAGCACGCGCTGCATCAGCACCGGGTCGACGTTGCCGCCGGACAGCACCGCGACGACCGGGCCCTCGAACGCGCCGGGGTCGCTCAGCAGCGCCGCGACCGGGCTCGCCCCGGCAGGCTCGACGACCAGCTTGGCCCGCTCCAGACACAGCAGCAGCGCGGCGGACAGCTCGCCCTCCGAAACCGTGCGCACCTCGTCCACCAGGTCGCCGACGATCCCGAACGGCACATCACCGGGCCGGCCGACCTTGATCCCGTCGGCCATCGTGGCCGGGGACTCGATCGACACCGGCCGCCCGGCCGCCAGCGAGAGCGGATAGGCCGCCGCCCCCTCCGCCTGCACACCCACGATCCGTACGTCCGGCCGCAGCGCCTTCACCGCGACCGCGATGCCCGCCGCGAGACCCCCGCCGCCCATCCCGACGACGATCGTGCGCACCTCAGGACACTGCTCCAGGATCTCCAGACCCACCGTGCCCTGCCCCGCGATCACGTCGGGGTGGTCGAAGGGGTGGATGAACACGGCGCCCGTCCCGGCCGCGTACTCCTGCGCGGCGGTCAGCGTCTCGTCGACCACCTGACCGTGCAGGCGCACCTCCGCGCCGTACTCCCGGGTGGCGCTGATCTTCGGCAGCGGGGCGCCCTTCGGCATGAAGACCGTGGACCGCACGCCCAGCAACGACGACGCCAGCGCCACGCCCTGCGCGTGGTTGCCCGCGCTCGCCGCGACCACCCCGACGGCCCGCTCCTCCGGCAGCAGCCCGGAGATCCGGACGTACGCGCCGCGCAGCTTGAACGACCCCGTCCGCTGGAGGTTCTCGCACTTGAGGTGCACCGGCGCCCCGACGAGCTGGGACAGATGCCTGCTGCCCTCCATCGCGGTCGCCCGCGCCACACCCGAGAGCATCTTCTGGGCGCCGCGCACGTCGTCGAGGGTGACGGGCCGCAAGGAGTCAGCCGTGCCGTAGCTCATGACACCAGCATCGCAGTTCACAGGCGGAAACAGCCGCTGTGACCAACCACCGAGACTGGTTTGCGCAGCGCCGGTACGGCCCGGCCTCCGGCCGCGTACTCTGTCCCCCAATTCCTGCCAGCACCCCCTTCATGAAGTGAGCCCCCGGCCATGCCCACAACACCTGAAATGTCGATGGACATGACGACCGTCGGTGACACCGGTCTTCTCGACACGCTGCAGCACGAGGTCGCGGTCTTCGCCCGCCGTGCGGAACAGACCCGGCTCGGCGGCGTCGGGCAGGTGCGCAACTCCATGGACCGCGCCGCGTACCTGCTGCTCAACCGCCTCGACAAAGAAGGCCCGATGGGCGTCAAGGCGCTCGCCGCGAGCATGGGGATCGACTCCTCGACCGTCACGCGGCAGGTGGCGCCGCTCGTCGACACCGGCCTGGTCAAGCGGACCTCGCACCCCGAGGACGGGCGGGCCGTGGTGCTCCAGCTGTCCCCGCGCGGGCAGTCGCGGCTGGAGGAAGTGCGCTCCTCCCGGCGACAGTTGATGGCCGAACTGACCGAGGAGTGGGCCCCGGAGGAGCGGGAGGCGTTCTGCACGCTCCTGACCCGCTTCAACGTCGCCCTGTCCGACCGAATGGGCGCCCAGGGCGTACCGGGCACGGAACCGTCACCGGCCGTCTCCTGACAGAGCGGCGCGCACACGCGCGTGGGGAGGCTCTCCCGCGGGATGCGCGGCTTTCGTCCGCGGCACGCGGCATCCCGCGCGTGCGTGGCTCTTGACCGAAAGCGTGCCCCTGGCCTCATATGAGACCGGGTCCCCCTTCGTCGTACGCGGTGCCGCACCCGTACTCCGCCCGGGATCCGTTTCCAGGGGGTCGCCGTCAGGCGGGAGGCTCGGGGTGCGAGAGAGGCGTACGGTCCAGGAAGCCCGCCGGGCCAGGGAGTTCGAGGCGTTCGTGGCCGGGGCGGGCGGACGGCTGCTGCAGACCGCCACCCTGCTCACGGCGGAGGCGCCGAAGGACAACCCGCGCGCGCGGCGCCTGCTGACCCACGCCCTCGCGCACACGTACGCGTGCTGGGACCGGCTGCGCGGGGAGGACCCGTACAACCACGCCCGCGAGTGCCTGGCGGTCCGCTTCGCACGCGGAACCTGGCACCAGTACGCCGGTCTGCCGTTCGGGCGCGCTCGCCCCCGGTCCGCCGGCCCGCTGGCCGCGCTCTCCCCGCAGCACCGGCTCGTCCTGGTCCTGAGGCTGTACGAGGGTGTCGCCGAGGAGCAGGTCGCGGCGCTGCTCGGGCTGCCCCCGGAACGGGTCCATCTGATCTGCGACCGGGCGACCACGGCCGCGCTCCGCCCGCCGCGCGGCCCGGCTCCCGCGCGCGTGAGCGCGAAACCGGCGGCGTCATGAACCGGCCCGAACGGGAGGCCGCCGTACGGCAGATGATGGAGCGGACCGTGCCGCAGGTGCCGGCGGACCTCCACGCGGACGTGGTGCGCCGGGGCAGCCGCATCCTGCGGCGCCGGACGGTCGCGCAGCGGCTGCTGTGGCTGCTGCTGTTCGCGGCGATCGTGGCCTTCGTCGTCTGGGCGGTCACGGCCCGCCCCTGGGTGGAGCCGCCGTCGGAGACGACTCCACCGCTCACCGTCTGGTGAACCCCTCGCTCACCGGACGGTGCACCACGGGGACTAGCCCAGGGCCTGCTGCAGGTCCTCCAGCAGGTCGTCGACGTTCTCGATGCCCACGGAGAGACGGACCAGGTCGCCGGGCACCTCCAGGGCCGAGCCCACCACGGAGGCGTGCGTCATACGGCCGGGGTGCTCGATGAGGGACTCGACACCGCCGAGGGACTCCCCGAGCGTGAACACCTTGGCGCGGTTGCAGACCTCCACGGCCGCCTCCTCGCCGCCGGCGACCTGGAAGGAGACCATGCCGCCGAACGCCCGCATCTGCTTCGCCGCGACCTCGTGACCGGGGTGCTCGGGCAGGCCCGGGTACAGCACCTTCGTCACACGCGCGTGCCGGGTCAGCATGTCGGCGACCTTCGTGGCGTTCTCGCTGTGCCGGTCCATGCGCACCGACAGCGTCTTGGTGCCGCGCAGTACCAGCCAGGAGTCGAAGGGCCCGGCGACCGCGCCCATCGCGTTCTGGTGGTACGCCAGCTCCTCGCCCAGCTCCGGGTCGCCGACGATCAGCGCGCCGCCGACGACGTCGGAGTGGCCGCCCATGTACTTGGTCAGGGAGTGCACGACGACGTCCGCGCCGAGGGACAGCGGCTGCTGCAGGTACGGCGTGGCGAAGGTGTTGTCGACGACGAGCTTGGCGCCCGCGTCCCGGGCGACCTGGGCGACGGCGGCGATGTCGGTGATGCCGAGCAGCGGGTTGGACGGGGTCTCCACCCACACGGCCTTGGTCTTCGGGGTGATCGCGGCCCGCACGGCGGAGGGGTCGCTGGTGTCGGCGACCGACCACTCCACGCCCCAGCGGGCGACGACCTTGGCGAAGAGGCGGAACGTGCCGCCGTACGCGTCGTTGGGGATGACCACGTGGTCACCGGGGCTGAGCAGCGTACGCAACAGGCAGTCCTCGGCCGCCAGTCCGGAAGCGAACGCAAGCCCTCGGCGGCCGCCCTCGAGGGCGGCGAGGTTCTCCTCCAGGGCGGTGCGGGTCGGGTTGGCGCTGCGGCTGTACTCGTAGCCGCCACGCAGGCCGCCGACGCCGTCCTGCTTGTAGGTCGAGACCTGGTAGATCGGCGGGACGACCGCGCCGGTGAGGGGATCGGCGGTGTTGCCCGCGTGGATCGCGAGGGTCTCGAAGTGCTGACTGATGTGCCTGTCGCTCATGGGCACCGAGCGTAGTGCGCTCGCGGGGCTGCTGCCGGACGGCCGCCCAGCAGCGGCCCCGGCGGAGGGCCCGGCGGAGGGCCGTTCCACCCGGGAGGGACGTTTCTCCACAGGCCCCGGGAGGCGGGTTTCCACAGGCTGGGGGGATGGGGTTGGCCAATTGTCGGCGGCGTCTGGTTCGCTTGAGACATGGAAATTCTCTGGGTCCTGGTGGCGCTGGTCATGCTCAGCTTCGCGGTACTGCCGTTCCTGCGGCGCAGGCGCGGCATGATCGAGCAGGTCCCGGCGGGCCACCCGGACGCCGCGGACCCGGCGAACTACGGCTTCGTGCGCACGGAGGAGCTGGACATCCGCATGCCCGGCCCCGACCAGGACCTGCTCGACGTCCTGGACATGGTGCAGCGCACGCAGGACTACCGGGCGGCACAGCAGCTCCTGGCCGGCACGGAGATCGAGGGCGAGCTGCGCTGGCAGCGCGTGCAGGCCTTCGCGGGCGCGGCCGCGCTGGAGCTGCAGCAGCGGCCGGGCGGCGTCAGCGAGGCGCCGGGCGGGCAGTGGCTGCGGGTGTGGCGGGCGGAGGCGCCCAAGGACGCCGGCGGCGCGGCGGTGCACGCCGAGTTCCTGGTCCAGCAGGCCTGGCGGACGTCCACACCGGGCACGGACGACTTCCGGATCATCATGGAGGAGGCGAAGGACGCCTGCGGCCAGGCGGCGCTGCTCTCCCCCGGTGACCCGGTGCCGTACATCATCGAGCTGTCGGTGGCGCGCGGCCTGCACTACTCCCAGACGGACTTCGAACAGCTCTGGCTGAAGATCCTCGACCGCGCCCCGGCGCACATGGGCGCGCATCTCGCGGCCCTGCACTACTGGTGCGAGAAGTGGCACGGCTCCCGCGACCTGGCGAACTCCTTCACGGAGGCGGCCGCGGCCCGCGCGCCCCAGGGTTCCCTCCTCGCCGCGATGCCCCTGTTCGGGGTCTTCGAGCACCTCCCCGAGGTGAACCTGGTCAGCAGCTTCTACCAGAGCGAGGTCGTGACGAAGGCGATCCACGGCGCCCTCTACGCCGTGCACGCGGCCCGCCCGGACGACCCGATGCTGGCCCACGTCCGCCACCTGCTGATCTTCTTCCTGGTACGGGGCGAGCGCTGGGCCGAGGCCATGAACCAGCTGATACACGTCGACGGCCACGTCGGCGCCCTCCCCTGGACACTCTCCCCGGACCCGGCCGGCGAGTTCGCGGTGTACCGCGCCCTGGCGGTGGCGGGCTACGAGGCGAACGGCGGAAGCCCGGCGACGCTGCCGCACTGAGGAGACGGTGGGCGGTGGGGCGGTAGGACGGCCGAGAGGCAGCTACCAGGCCTTCGGCTGTCGGCCGGCGCCTGCGGGCGGGGGCGGCGCCGCCCCCGCCCGCACGGAGGCCGGCGGCGGCAGGCGCGGCCCGGCAGCGGAGCCTCGGCCGGTCGGTCGGCCTGCTCCTTCCGCCGGGCCGCCTCGCGGTCAGCCCTCCGTGCGGGCGGGCAGCCGCCAGCCCGGGCGCGGGAAGTGGCAGGTGTAGCCGTCCGGGTAACGCTGCAGGTAGTCCTGGTGCTCGGGCTCGGCCTCCCAGAAGGGGCCGACCGTCTCCACCTCGGTGACGACCTTGCCGGGCCACAGTCCGGAGGCGTCCACATCCGCGATCGTGTCCTCGGCGATCCGCTTCTGCTCGTCGTCCACGTAGTAGATCGCCGAGCGGTAGCTGAGGCCGATGTCGTTGCCCTGGCGGTTCTTGGTGCTCGGGTCGTGGATCTGGAAGAAGAACTCCAGGATCGCGCGGAAGTCGGTCTTCTCGGGGTCGAAAAGGATCTCGATGGCCTCCGCGTGCGTACCGTGGTTCCGGTACGTCGCGTTCGGCACGTCACCCCCCGTGTATCCGACCCGGGTCGCCGTCACGCCCGGGAGTCGGCGGATCAGCTCCTCCATCCCCCAGAAGCATCCGCCGGCCAGCACGGCCCTCTGCGTCTGCGCAGCCATTACGGCCCCTCCAATATCTGTCAGCTCGGTCACTCGGGCTACTCGGCTCGGACACCACCGGCATCCCCTGCCCGCTCTCCTCAACGCACGAGGGCTCCGGGCGATTCCATGCGCGTCCACCCCGCTCCGCACCGGAGGCCAGTCGAAAACCAGTGGCCCCCACCCCGGCCGACGCAGGTCCGCGCGGCCCACTCGGAATCCACGATCACCGTCTACCAGGCCTACTCCCCGGAAATCGGCCTGCCCGCCGCCCGGGGACGGCCGTTTCCCCGCCGTGTGGAAGCGGGACAGGATGACGTGGATCACCAAGCCGCGTACACAGCCCCTTACACGGCCGAAGCCGGCAGGAGGCCCAGGCAGGGCCCGCTCGCAGCGGATTCCCTGCTCCGTGTGAGAGTGGGGCGCATGGGTAACTCGCAGGCCCATCCCGTCTTCCGTACCACCGATGCCGTCGAGGCATGGACGCAGGCGCTGCGCCTGAACGTCCTGTTGGAGGAGCACGACGACGAGGTGACCCTGATGGCCGATCTGCTGACTGTCGAGGACACGCGGCGGATGGTGGCGGTGCTGCCCGACGCCGAGTACGACTACGTCCGTCCTCGGATGGACTCCGTGACAAATGACTTCGCGAAATTCAGCTTGGTGATCACTGCCGCGGAGGACTCCGCACTGGAGCCGGAACTGCCTCTGGGGTTCCTGCACTACGTTCAAGCGGGCACCGTGGAGGACCGGTTCATGCGAGCCGTGGGGAAGGGAATGGCCTCGATCGGCTTGCACGGCAGATGGCCGGACGACGCGGAGACAGAGTCGTACGGCTCTGCCACGTACGACGGCGTGGAGGTCGTCTTCAACGGCGACCACGTCGACTGGTCGCAGCCAGCCGAGCACCACACCGTCTTCGTTCACGTCGACAAGTGGGGCGATCTTCCACGGGCAGAGAAGCTTGCCGCGCACCTCGGCAGCACCGTGCTGGGAGAGGCACAGAACGGCTGGTGAGGAGCGCAGCTTCGCCACCGATCGACTGCTGGAACATGCCCTGGAAGGCTCTGTGAGCGAGGCTTGACATGGATCATCAAGCCGCGTTCACAGACCCCGTCGTGGCAGATCATCGAGCGTGTGAGAGATACGCCTACCCCTGTGAGCCAGCGTGCCTGTCGTTCGAGGGGACGTGAGGAACGGCGGAGCCAGGGTCGAAGCCTGCGAAGGCCAAGCCGATCACGAAACCCGCCACCTCCTCCAACTGGCGGACACGATCCAGCGTCCCCAGAGTCGCCGGGACTCCGCCGACGTCACGGACCAGTTCACCGACGACGTTCAGGGCGGTCGCGTCGTCGCCGCACATCGCCACCGTCACACGGGACTGGCCACCACCAGCCGGGCTCGTCCACTGGTCAGCGGGAAAGAGATGGAACGCCTTCACGACCCGGGCTCCCGGAGCAAGTCCGGCGATCCACCCCGCCATCGTCTTGCCGTGTTCGATGAGCAGAGTGCCGACGCCGTGCGTAACGGCGTTCGTGGGATCGATCAACGGCATTCCTTGTAGCGCGCCGTCGGACGCGCCCACCATTCTCAGCATCTCTTCGACACCGTCCCAGGACACGGCGAGGAGCACCGCATCGCGCCCGGTGACCGCCTCACGCGGTGCGACAGCCAGCACTTTGTGCTCCAGCCGCTCAGCAAGCTTCTCCGCCTTGACCTGCGATCGTCCGCTGATCACCACCTCATGTCCCGCACGCGCCCAGCTTTCGCCCAGGGCCGCCGCCAATGTCCCTGTTCCCAGGATCCCGATGCGCATCTGTCTGTGCCTCTCCCCTAGTGGTCGGTCGGGTGGTCACGGTAGGGAAGGCGTTACGCACCGATCAGTGCGTGACCAGCGCGCGATGATGGACGGCGAGATGACTGATCACGACGCCCACTGCTATGAGTTCGTCGCCGATTGCCGTTTGCGTGCGGCCACCGATCTCTTCGCCCATACCTGGGATCCCGTCGTGCTGGCGGCGCTTCGACGGGGACCGCACCGACGCCGCGAGTTGCACGCCGTGATTGGCGGCGTCAGCGACAAGGTTCTGACCGACTCCTTGCACCGCCTGCTCGCAAGCGGACTGATCGAGCGCCACGCCCATGCCGAGGCGCCGCCACGCGTCGACTACGCCCTGACCGGCTTGGGGCAGAGCCTGGTCGAGGGCCCGATGATGGCGCTTGGACTCTGGGCGATCGAGCACGGTGACGAGCTTCTCGAAGCCCAGGAGAGCAGTAACGCAAGAGGTCTGTGAACGAGGCTTGACATGGATCATCAAGCCGCGTTCACAGCCGCCAGGGACATGTACCTGACGGCTGGCCTGTATCAACTCCGTTGGGTGCACTCGCAGGCGATACCGACCAGCGCAACCGCGCCTATCCACCCAGCGGGAAGGAAGCCCGTTGCCGCCACCGCGTCCCGTCGTGGACCAGCAAGTCGACCGACGAGACCTGCGCGACGACGGGAAGACCGGTGAGCAGATCGGCCTCGGCCTTCTCCACCACGACCTCGTCCTGGCCCTGGGCGACGGTCAGATGCGGGACAACATCGTCGAACTGCCCACCGAACGGCGGGTTTTCCGGCCACCGCCCCACGATCGCCTCGGTGAGACGCCTGAAGCCAGTGTCCGGTTCGGGGGCGAGGTACAGCACTCCAGGGAACCGGCCGCAATGGTCGAACCGGGCGTCGAAGGACTGGTGCCGACCGAGTACCTCGCCAATCGCGGCGCAGACACCTCCGTCAATGCGGCTCGCGTCGAGAAACGGGAAGAGCACGGTGACATGCGCCGGAACGCCCGCTCGGGCCGAGGGATCAAGCCGGTCACGCCACGCCCGCACCAAGGGCTCCACCTCCGGAACCCTCACGATCAGCCCCGACTGCCCTGCCTGGAATCCCTGCGCGTCCTCATCCGCCATCGCATCTGTCTATCAGCGGGCCCGACCGGCGGCGACCCGATAATCACCGCCATGAACGACGACGAGAGCCTGCACCGGTACGGCCTTCACCCCACTGGGGCGAACCTGGACGAAGTACGAGGCCTGCTCACCGCACACACCCGGCTGGAGAAGCGTGCACAGGGAGACGGCGACACGGAGCTGATGAAGCTTTGCTGTGTGCAGCTGTTCAACGCCGCGGTCCTCGATGACGTGCTGCTCATCTGGCAGGCCAAGTCCGCCAGCATGGACGCCGACTGCTCGATCGATATCCAGTTGCTGTGCGGCAGCGGACTGGCCACGACCAAGGCCTTCCTGTCGAGTCGGCGTCTGCCCGAAGCCGAAGCGGCACTGCAACGACTGCTCCGCTGCGCAGCGGCCGGCGACTTCGATGATTTCTCCGTAGCAGCGCACTCAGCCTGGTACGCCGCGTACTACGCGCCTGATGCCTGATGCTGGTCCAGAAGTCAGAGGAGTATCGCCACAAGGGCTGCGATCGAGGCTTGGCATGGATCATCAAGCCGCTTTCATAGACCTCAACCATGCTGTCGGCATGACCGTGAGTGACTGCCGGTGTGTTGCTGGTCAGAGCCGCAGGTGGGCGAGCAGTTCGTCACCGGCGGAGTATCGCTGTTCCTGGGGAAGCAGTTGTGTCGCGGAGTCCAGATCGCCGCGATTGACAAGGGTGCGGATTTCTCGGGCCAGTGGAGTCACGTCTCTGATGGACACGATCCACTCGTTCGCGTAACGCGACGACGCCTCGCCCGAGAGACCCAGTTGCAGCGAGCGGTGCGGCAGGGGACGCAGGTGCAGGTCGCGTTCGGGGTCCCACTGGACACGGGCCGGTGCGCGCTTGAGTTCACGCTGCCAGGTGCCGCGATCGGGATGCAGGCCGCGAACGTAGCTCGACAGGCAGGCGTGGCGCAGCGCCCAGTCGAAGCCGTCGCGAGTGATCTCGACGGCAAGGACGGTCTCCTGCCCGGTGCTCGTGCCCCAGGTGGAGCGGTACATCATCCACATGAAACTGGGCTTGATCCACGTCATGCGGTCAGGCTTCCACGCGGCGGGGAAACGGCCGTCGCGGACGGCGGGCACTCCGATTTCAGGGGCGTAGGCCTGGTAGACGGTGATCGTGGATGCCGTGTGGAGCGCGCGGATCCCGCGGTGCGGTTCTTCCATGGCGTACAGCGTGGGGTCGGCCAGCTCAGGTGGCCAGCGATTTTCGACTGCTGCTCGCTACGACGGAGTACGCCGTCTCGACGACGGCCGCAGCACCGTGCGAGTTGCCAGTCCGGATGGCTCGCGAGTCCGCTGAGATGAGAGCCTCTGCGTGGTCAGCCGAACGCCACGACCAGGCGGACGCCGTCATCACCGAAGCGGTCTGCCAGGGCCTTCATCACGGCGAAGACATGTGGCCAGTGCGTTTCCGGTCCCAGGACGGCACCAACGGTCAGCGGTTCGTACGCGCACATCACTCCGTCGGTGGTCCACTCCACGCGTCCCGTCGCACTGCGCAAGTACCCGGGCGGGGCCCCTACCGCGGAAAGAGCTTCCGACGGCCAGGAATCGGAAACGAGTTGTTGATGCAGTGTCGACGGCCGCGATTTCGTGCACCAGGTCAGCCGGCCGATGAAGTGATCAGGCGCTCCGCCCAGCTGACCCAGGTCGCGCCGTACAAGTCACCCGCTGCAACCCAGGACCCCAACTGCGCACGCATCCCGCTCGACAGATCGACGGGAAGGCCGCGGTCTGGTGCGGTTGAAAGCCCGCGTAGTTGCGCACTCCGAAGAGACAGCCGAAGCCGCGTAGTCGGTCTCGGCGTACAGCGGCCAGAGATCCATGGCGGCCACCCACGGCTCACCGTCGTAGTGGTCGGTGCCGACGCCGGGATGCCGAAACTCGATGCCACCGTGGATGTCCGTACTCACGATGGGGCACCGCAACAGTGCAGGCCTGGACAGGCACGCGCCTCTATCGGCCGATCAGCAACGAAGACGGGCCGTATCCCCGTAGATGCGCAGGATGCAGTCTTTGAAGAGGCCCAAGGGCGCGCTCCCGTCCGAAGGGTGCAGGGTCAGCCCCAGATCCATCAAAGGCCGGATGGCCTTCGCGTGCCGACTCCCATCAGGGTCGGGGCCTTGTACGGCCGCCCAGGCCTCGAACAGCGCACTGACGGGCTCCCAGCCCGGCCCAGGCAGGAAGTGGCACAAGATTGTCGGCTGGTCGATCCCCTGCTCACGAAGTTCACCGACCCGCACTTCTCCCTGCATGAGCCACCATGTGCTGGTCACTTGGGGCCCTCCCCGGTCTACGACACCGAAAGCACGTTAGCGCTGTTCGGTTCCTTGACATGGGTCATCAAGCCGCGTTCACAGACTCCGTCCGAGGCGCATCGGGCCGTAGCGGTGACGTCGGGGGACCTTCACAGGTCTCCCGAAGGTTCGGCTCGTTGGGCTTGCCAGAGGGATCGCAGTGCGGCAACCGCGCGTTGCGCTGCCTCGCGGGGTTCAGGACGCGGTGCGAAGGTCCTTGGGCCGGCCAGATCCCGACCGCGGAGTGACCGGGCGGGGACGGTGGTCCAGTCGGCTCGGTCCACCACGGCGACGT
Organism: Streptomyces sp. NPDC096132; assembly: GCF_044763345.1. Lineage (NCBI taxonomy): Bacteria > Bacillati > Actinomycetota > Actinomycetes > Kitasatosporales > Streptomycetaceae > Streptomyces > Streptomyces sp. NPDC096132. The sequence goes on along the minus strand of NZ_JBIWGA010000005.1, from coordinate 428,289 downwards.
GTCCGTTCTCGTGCGCCGCTTCGTCCTGCCAGTCGTCCGGAGGTGCCACGAGGACACGCAGCGACCGTTCGTCGAGCCACTCCAGGCCGAGAACCTGACGGCCGAACTCGCTCTCGATGAGAGATGTGACCACGCCGGTTTTCAGGTGCAGAAGTAGTAGCTCACCCTCGAAGAAGTAGTCACCGTCGTACCTGCCGGTGCCTATCGCGAGTGTCCTGTCTCGGTTGATAGTTGACACTGCGGCTTCACCTGATGCTTGACACCGCTTGCCTCGGCTTGGCTGTGTGCGTCTGATCGGCGCGTGCAGGGAGGGCTAAGGCCGTGCTGGTGGAGCTGAGCGTGGTCGAGCAGCGGTATCACGCGGTCATGGAGGTGGCCGCGGGCGTTCCCGTCACCCAGGTCGCGGCCCGGTATGGGGTGTCACGGCAGTCGGTGCATTCCTGGGTCCGCAAGTACGGGCAGTCGGGTCTTGCGGGGCTGGCGGACCGGTCGCACCGGCTGGCCTCGTGTCCGCACCGGCCTGCGGGCGCCTGCAGGGAGCCCGTCCGGCCGGGCCGCCCCCGCAGCTGCCACCGCCGGGCGAGCAGATAGCCGAGCGGACCGTCAGCAGCGTCGGCGGCTTCATGGTCGCCGGACAGCGCATACAGCTCGGCCGGGCCTATGCCCGTCAGGTCGTCACCGTCCACCTTGCCGAGGACACCATCCGGGTTTTCCTCGGAACTGACCTGATCACCACCGTCCCACGTCTGACCAGGAAGGAGGTGGTCGTCCGCAAGTCCGGCGAACACAACCGCCGGAAGATCGTCTAGGGCAGACGTCAAGCATCACCCGACGCCAACCCGTCAAGCATCAACTGAGACTCGACAGTGCCTATCGCGAGCAGCGGATGCCGGGGGTGGAAGGCCACTGGTGTGTGTGTCCGTGCCCGCCACAGCCAGAAGGCCGCGCGGTTCGTCGTCGACTACGAGGAACGGGTGTCCGACTCCGAGGAAGGCCCAGCCGTCGGGGGGATGTTCGTCGGAGGCTGCCATGCCCGGATCTTCTCAACTCCCTGGCTCCGCGCGGTAGCCGCGTCTCTGAGGTGCTGACTCAGCGGGCCTCTGAGAGGATGCTATGTGATCCATTACCTGCGGTTCTTCTTCGAGGCCGGCGTAGACACTCCGTTGTGGCCGGAGGACATGGGCAGCCCGTACGGGTATCCCTGCGAGCTGAAGCGGCTGCCCATCAGCCCGGATACCCGGGCCGAGCTGGCGAGGTTGTCCAGGTCGTATCAGTCGTCGATTGACTGGGATTATCCGCCGAATCCGTCGCCGTGGTCCGATGAGGAATGGCAGGTCTTCAAGGAGCAAGCACACACCGCCTTGGAGGCTCTGCGCCGCGAGCTGGGTGCGGGCTGGGTGGTCCGGGACGAGAGCCTGCTGTGAGAGCGGCAGGTCATCGTGCCGTTTTCACAGCCTTCAGGGGCCACTGCCTCGCACCCCGGCACCGGCCACGACATGGTGAGGGTCATCTCGCACGACGGCCACGGCCTCTTCGACGCTGACACGGGAGAGAATGCCGTCGCGACGAGCAGCGACCTTTCCCTGTGGACCCGCAGCACGGACGATCGTGGCGCCGACAGCGCCGAAACTGAGCAAGATTTGCGTGGGAAGAGCAGGGGGAGGCGGAGTTGAGCGTCACCGGTGTGTGGATCGTCGGCGCGGTGCCTGACCACAAGGTACGGGATTTACTGAGCGGTGCGGTTCAGGATTCGTCGCCGCCCCCGACGCAGGTGCGCTGTGACGTGGCCGGGGAACTGGCCTGGTGGCGGGGCAAGGCGCAGGTGTCCCTGTTCAGCACGTCGACGAGCACTGCCGACGATTGGAGCGCTCAGGAGGACGCACTCCGGCTGAGCACGTTCTTCGACGCCTGCCATGACGACTCCGACGATGCGGAGAAGCTGCGCGAGGTCGTCATGGACCAGTTTCCACCCGATATCGAAGAGGGTTTGTTCGTGGCCACGGCGCGCAGGGCCAACCCCTTCTCCGCCTTGGCTTACGCCCTGGGTCCCGACGCGACGCTGCGACTGCCGGGCTGGTTCGGGGACTTCCTTCTCGACGCCGAGCAAGTCCGTGCTCAGCTGCCTGCGGCCGAGGAGGCTCTTACCCTGACCGGAACCCCACGTCGTGACGCGATCGAGCGGATCCATGCGTGGATGACTGGGCTGGGTGACGATCCCACCCACGACGCGGACGGGCTACTTGACGGCCCGCTGCGCGTTCTCCGCCATGCGGCCCGTACGCACCAGGGGGCAGCCGGCCAAGTCCGCTGGTACTGAAGTAGCCGAATACCCCATGCGCCCCGACGCTGTGTACACGCCGGACTTGGGCAGACACCACAAAGCCCCTGGGGACAGGAAACCGTTCTGGCGATCGAGATCAGCCGGGAGGGGTTCGAGTGGGCGCTGCGGCATGCGTGTCTGTCGCACCACGTGCCGGAGCTGCACGTGACCGCGTCGACTGGAAGCGGCGGTTGCGGCGGGCGCCGGCGCGGGTGCAGTGGGATCCGGAGCGGGATCTGCGTCTCAACCCGCTTCCGTACCGGTCTCTTCAGTTGGGGCTCGCCGGGGAGGCGACCGTGCGGTTCGCCGACGAGTGGATCGTCGGGATCGAGGATGTGACTCCGCTGGCCCGGAAGGTGCACGGTCATGTGCGCGTCGGTGAACTCGGGCTTGCCGCCGCGCTGTTGCCGCGGGAGCTGCCGTATCCGGTGGCTGAGGGCGTGCTCGCGCATCTGCGGCGGTAGGCCGCATGATCGGCCGTTGTCGTTTCGTGATGGTCCGGGCCAGGTCCGGTCACATGATGAACCCAGCCTGAACCGCAGCGGCTTCCCATGTCACGCCTGTCGGAGGGGCATGGGCGCGCCGTGCACAGGTACTCGATCATGGGAGCGGGCATGCGACGACTCGGAACCACACTGGCAGCCATCATGCTGGCGGGAGCCGGGATCGCAGGAGCGGCGGGGACGGCGCGGGCCGACACCGGCGCGTCGGTGGCGTGTGAGACCGGGTGGGGAAGCCTTGAGAAGCACGTGTGGACGGGTGGTGAGGACGGTGGGAGCTACAGGCCCCCGCTGGTGAACATCAGGACCGGTCAGCACGAGTGCTTCGACCGCATGGTCCTCGACTTCAGGGGGACGGCGGCCGGTCCGATCGACTACCAGGTCAAGTACGTCGACAAGCTGATCACGCCCGCCACGGGGGAGATCCCCGTAGCGGGCGGGGCGATCCTCCAGATCGCCGTGGGCCCGAACTACGACCCGTCGACCGGAACGCAGTCCTACCCGGGGCAGCACGGGCAACCGCTGCCCGGAGTGGACGTCACGGGCTACAAGACGTTCAAGGACACTCGCTACGCCGCTGCCCTCGAGAACGATGTGCGGATCGGGGTCGGCGTGCGTGCGCGGCTGCCGTTCCGGGTGACGCAGCTGGACGATCGCCTCGTCATCGACGTCGCACACTCCTGGAACGCCACCTCCTGAGCCACCCACGCCGCACCGCACGGCCAGTGCGTGACTACGGTCGCTTGGAAACCGCCGGCTCGCTGAGCTTGTTCAGCTGGGCCTTGATGATCTCTTCCGGTACGACAGCCGGGTCCTCGCCCCGTGGCCCTCGGGGGCGGTTGAACTCGTAGAACATGGCGACCGTCGCCCCTTGCCGAACGGCCACCACCGCGTAGGGAACTCGGACGGGCTCGTCGTCCTCACTGTCCGCCGCGAGCTGCGTGAGCCGGAGGGACACGGATTCATCGCCGTAGCCGGGGTCGGGCTGGAGTACGGCCTCGTCGTACCGGAAGCCCACCCCGATGTCCTTGAAGGTCTTGCACCGCTTGGCGGCCGTGCGGAGTGCGTCGATCACCCGCGCGGCATCGCCGGCGCTGTGTGACGAAAGGATCATGGATGCTCCGGGGCCGTGCTCCTTCGAGGAGATCATCCGGCCGATGCGCGCGGTGGCGGTGAAGCCGCTGCTTCCCCCCAGGGCCTGAACGACGGGCGCGCATTCGGCAGGATCCGCCGTCCTGCGAGACGCCGCGGGAGCAGCCAGGATCCGATTGACCTCGTAGCCGTCGAGATCCGTGTCCGTGATCGCTGCCCGCTCCAGGTCCGCCTCGCCCAACGGCTTGTCCTCTATCCCGGCCGTCTTTGTTTCTTCCGACGCTGTACCCGCCGGGGAGCCCTGCCCTGACTCGCATGCGACGAGCGTCGAGAAGGTCATGAGCATGGCAATAGCAATGCCGGCCTGTGATTGGCGAACCACTGTCTTCCCCACCCGTTTGACTGTATGAGCGCGCGCTGGAGCCGCCGGCTCAGAAGCTCGCCCGGGACCTCCGCCCCGGCTCAGAGCATTGAGGAGCAGAGTAGATCGTCAGATCGGGAGGCGGGACGGGTTTTGGGGCTGGGACGGCATGTTGTGTTTCTGGAATGGATCCACACAGCCGCTGATCGCGGCGAACGACTGGCCCACTTACCGGATTGGCATGCCTCCGTGCGGGCTGTTGACGACCAAGGGCAGTGATCCTTCGGCGAGGTAGTAGTGCCCGGGGAAGTAGTCGATGTGGAGGTGACCGCCGTCATCGGCAGTGGCCATGCCCCGCAGATTCTCCGCGAGTACCGCCCTGCCGGCGGTGTCACCGCTGATCACGAGGATGTGTCGCTCGGCGTCCCGGTGGATGAGGACTCCGGGGCCGGAAGTACCTCTGACCTCGACCCCGGTCAGGGTGTCGCTGCCCGGCGAAAGGGTGGAGCCGAGCAGCCCCTCGCCCTGGGCCACCGCGCTTGCCAACTCCGCCAGTTCTTCCGCCGAGGCGGAGAGAACCACTTCGCCGTACCCGGGGTCGGAGACCAGTCTCATGGGCGTCACTCCTCCAACGTCGGACACCCATGATGCCCGCAGCGAAGATGGGGCGAAGTGAGGTCACCCGTCGAATTGGTTCCACTCGATCGCTGCATCGGCCAACGGGGCGAGGGCGCTGCGGTGGGTGGCGCCGGCCCAGACACTGAAACTGTCGTCACCTGCTGGGTCCGAGACGTGCACGATGAGGCCTGGGGCCACATAGAACCGGGTGGGGTACCAGGGACAGAAGGGACGCAGGGGCACGGGGTGCAGGCCTTCGACGAGCCGCTGGACCTGTTGCGCGGTCGGTTCGTGGGGGAGCGCCAGGTAGTCGGCTCCCATAGCGGCTTCGAAGAGGGAGAACTGGAGGAGAAAGCCACTGAGCGGCTCCTCTTCGGCGATGGGGGGTTCGTCGTACCCCTGGAACCAGACAGTCGGATCGGATACGGGACCATCCAGCGACTGCTGCAGCGACCAGACGAACCCTCCCTGGTTCTCCTCGCCGAAGATGATCATCCCGTTCGGATCGGTCGGGAGCTTGGGCGCGGGGAAGATCCGGTTCTGCACTCCGAGGGCATTCGGGCGGTGCCGTGCCAGGTCGTAGAAGTGCCTCAGTCTGTCCGGCAGGTTGAGCGGGGGCGCCTGCGCCGACGGTGGTTGGGGGGCCTCGGACGTCGTGGGGTGCCAGCCGGTGATGAACTGTTCGAGTGCGGTCGATCTGTTGCCGTTCACACTGCTCAGCCACTCCAGGCCAGGAAGATCCAGCGAAGGAAGGAGAGGACGGACCCGGTCCAGGTCAGGCCTGCTCAGGGGAGTGTCGAGCCGAAAGACGCAGTCAGTGAGAACGTGCTCGGTATGGCCCGGACGTAGTTCCGTTCCGGCTTGAGCCACGGTGCCGGTGCCGAGATACATGAGGTCCTGCGGTAGCCGAACCATCAAATGGACAGGCAATCTCGCGTCGGCCGTGCCCGATTCCCAGGGCTGATCCACAAGTCTTTCCCTGACTGGCGTGGGAGCCGGGCCGAGCAGACGGACCTCCTCGGCGTTCCACACGCCGCTCCTGTCGAGTGCGTCTCCTGCTTCCACGATGATCACCGTTCCGGCGTTGCCGATGACGGCGGTGGCGCTGCCGAAGGTGTAGCTGTCTCTGTTCGTCGCGTCACCGGAGAGCGCGAGCGCCTGCATGTCGTTCACGAGTGACATGAGAGGTATCGCGGAAGAGTGATCAACCATGCGCACATCTTCCATGACGGCCGGACGATGACTCCGTTGCCCGAGACGGTTCGAGTGGGCGCCGGGCCGGCCTGTCTGTCGAGCTACGCTCGCGAGGTCCACCCCGACCGCTGGACTCCGCCGCCCGACTGCTGCCCCAGGAACACCCCTACCCGTTGGGAGACGAACTTGTTGCCCGAGCCACTGTCGGCGGAAGCCACGGCGACTCTGCGGGCGCTGCTGGCCGGCTCGGACCCGGTGAGCGGCGCCCTGCTGGCCCAGATTCCCCACGCGCGGGTGGTGCGCAGGTGTGGCTGCGGTTGCGTGACGGTCGATCTCGAAGTGGACCGTACGGCGGTGGCTCCTGCGCCGTCGCATGACAATCCGGCCGTGGAGGCCTCGTACGGCGCCCCGCACTGGGCCGGTGTCCTCGTCTTCACCGAGGGCGGCTACCTGTCGCTCCTGGAGATCTACTCGGTCTCCGACGAACCGATCTCCGCATGGCCGGACCCCCACTTCATCGAACGCTGAGCAAGCTGCCCCGCGTACGACGGGCTCAAGGGCCTGCGTGCCTGAATCACTCCACCTGCCCTGACCTCACCCAGGCGTCCCAGGCACCACCCGCGGCCGCCCGCCTCCGCTCGGCTCGAACCCCGCCAGCATCCGCTCCAGCGCCGCCTGGTCCGGCCCTACGAACGCGGGGGCGCCGGCCGCCGCGCCCAGCCGGTCGATCAGCGTCCCGGACAGACCCCGGGCGGGCGGCAGATGGGTGGAGAGGATGAGTTCCGGCTCCCTCTCCCGCAGCGGCTCGAAGCCGGCCAGGAACTTCTCGTGGTCGACGTTCTCCACCCAGGGGCTGTCGACCGTCGCCCACAGCAGCTGCGCGGTGCGGAGTTCCTCCGCGTCGATCTCGCGGACGTCGTCGCTCCGGGCGAGTTCGGCGCTGGGCATCGGCCCGCCGAAGCAGTCGGAGCTGAAGCAGGTTCCCGACCGGTCGTCGAAGAAGGCGACCGTGCCCGGGTTGTCGTACAGCGGTGGCCGGTACGCGGTGAGGGTGCGGTCGCCGACGTCCAGGGTCTGGCCCGGGTTGATCAGCCGGACGCGGTCGAGCGGCAGCGGCCGCTCGCAGGACAGGAGCCCCACCGACAGGAACGTGGTCACCACGCGCGCCCCGGGCGCGGCGGTGAGCAGGTCGTAGAGCCCGCCCGTGTGGTCCCGGTCCGGGTGGGTGAGCCAGATCCAGCGCACGTCGGCGGGGTCCAGCACGGAACCGACCGTCTCCAGGAAGTCGCGGTCGGGCAGCCCGAGCCCGGTGTCGACGACGACGGGCTCGGCGGCGAGCAGGACGAAAGCGTTCACCGGGAGATGCCCGATGCCGGGCACCTCGATGCTGTCGTTGAGAACCCTGAGGTCCGGTCGGACGGTGTGCACGGGCATGGTCAGTCGCCTCCGCTCCCGTAGGGCCGCGTGAGGATCTCCAGGCGGTGGCCGTTCGGGTCGTCGAAGTACGCTCCGCGGCCGCCGTCGTTGTGGTTGATCTCGTCCGGCCGGCGGTGGAAGGGGTCGGCCCAGTAGGTCAGCCCGGCCTCCCGGACGCGGCCGAAGATCGCGTCGAAGTCCTTCTCGGACACCAGGAACGCGTAGTGCTGCGGGGTGATGTCCTCTTCCGTGTCCTGGTAGTCGAGGGTCACGCCGTTGGGGATCGCGACCGGGACGAAGGGGCCGTACGGCTCGCTCACTTCCAGACCGAGGATGTCCGCGAGGAACCGGGCCGAGGCCCGCTTGTCGTGCGCGGCAACGATGGTGTGGTTCAGCTGAACGTTCATCGTGAGGCCTCCTCTCCTCCACGTGAGGCCTCCTCGCATCCAACGTACTCCGTAATCAACCTCGCCTTAGCGGGACGGCTATGCGAGGCTGCTGGGACGGGAACCCGACAGGGCTCGTCGCTCATCTTGAGGGTCATGAGTACCGACACGCTCACGGACCTGGACACCGCCCCCGCCTCCGCCGCGCACGGCGAGGGGTGGCGCATCGCGTCCGCCTCCGTCGCCCTGCTCGCCCTCGGGGTGCTGATGGCGTACTGCTTCAACGCGGTCGAGGACCGGCATGCCGCCGCCGAGTTGGCCAAGTGCCGCGATCTGGCGAGCACCTGGCCGATGTACGCGGCCGCGTACGCCGGGCTCCTCGCCACGCTCGCCGCCGTGGCGCTCGCCGCGCGGCGGCTGCTGCAGCCGCGGCATCCGCGCGGGCCGGTGCAGATGGCGGGGATGGTGCTGCCGGCGGCTCTGCTGCTCCTCGCCCTCCAGGTCATGATCGTCTGGTCGGTGTACCAGCCGTCGGTGGACGCCCCCTTCGACTGCCTGGGATGAGCACAAAGACATGGATATGGACATGGACATGCACATGGGGCCGCCCCCGGCGCGTACGCCGGGGGCGGCCCCATAGTCCGGAGACCGTCGGAACGGTCGTCAGATCGTCGCGGTGTCGATCACGAACCGGTACCGCACGTCGCTCGACAGCACCCGCTCGTACGCGTCGTTGATCTCCTCCGCGCTGATCAGCTCGATCTCGGCGCCGAAGCCGTGCTCCGCGCAGAAGTCCAGCATCTCCTGGGTCTCCTGGATGCCGCCGATGCCGGAGCCGGCGAGGGTCTTGCGGCCGCCGATCACCGAGAAGAGGTTGAGCTTGACGGGCTCCTCGGGGGCGCCGACGTTGACGAAGGCGCCGTCCGTCCTGAGGAGGGACAGGAACGCGTCCAGGTTCAGCGGGGCCGAGACCGTGGAGAGGATGAGGTCGAAGGTGCCCTTCAGCTCCTCGAAGGTCTTCTCGTCGCTGGTGGCGTAGTAGTGGTCGGCGCCCAGCTTCAGGCCGTCGTCCTTCTTGCGCAGCGACTGGGACAGCACGGTCACCTCGGCGCCGAGCGCGTGCGCGATCTTGACGCCCATGTGGCCGAGGCCGCCCATGCCGAGGATCGCGACCTTCTTGCCGGGGCCGGCGTTCCAGTGCTTCAGCGGGGAGTACGTGGTGATGCCGGCGCAGAGGAGCGGCGCGGCCACGTCCAGGGCGAGGCCGTCGGGGATGCGGACGACGTAGTTCTCGTCGACGACGATCTTCTGGGAGTAGCCGCCGTAGGTGGGCTCGCCGTTCTTGTCGAGGGCGTTGTACGTGCCGACGCCGCCGGAGCCGGTGCAGTACTGCTCCAGGCCGGCCTTGCAGTTGTCGCACTCGCGGCAGGAGTCGACGAGGCAGCCGACGCCGACCCGGTCGCCGACGGCGTACTTGGTGACGCCGGAACCGACCTCGGCGACGATGCCGGCGATCTCATGGCCCGGGACCATGGGGAAGATCGCCTCGCCCCAGCCCTCGCGGGCCTGGTGGATGTCGGAGTGGCAGATACCGGCGAACTTGATGTCGATCAGGACGTCGAACTCGCCGACCGCACGGCGCTCGATCGTCGTGCGCTCCAGCGGAGCCTTGGCGGCGGGTGCGGCGTACGCGGCAACGGTGGTCATGCCGGGGTTCTCCTAGCGGGGGGATGGCGTCCCGGCCTGCCTTCCGGCCGGGCACGGCGTCCAGCCTGCCGTACGGCAGGGGAATCACCCAGGTCACGCCTTTGCGTACGTCTGCCGTGCCTACTACTGGCGGGGTCAGGATCGTGGTCGTACGACCATGAATACTGGACGTATGGACTCCACGACCGAGGCTCCCGAGCCGTCCGGCGCGCCCCTGGACCGGCGTGCCGAGCTGAGCGAGTTCCTGCGCACCCGGCGGGCCAGGCTCAAGCCGGAGGACGTGGGGCTGCCCGACTTCGGCCGGCACCGCAGGGTGCCGGGGCTGCGGCGCGAGGAGCTGGCGCAGCTGGCCGGGGTGTCGGTGGCGTACTACACCCGCCTGGAACAGGGCAACGGGCGGAACGTGTCGGCTGAGGTCCTGGACTCGATCGCGCGGGCCCTGCGGCTGACCGACGCCGAGCACGCGCACCTCACCCACCTGGCGAAGCCGAAGCACAAGAAGAAGCAGACGGCGCGCCCGCAGCAGGTGCGGGCCTCGCTGCGGCAGCTCCTCGGCACGATGGACGGCGTGCCCGCGTACATCGTCGGGCGGCGCTCGGAGATCCTCGCCTGGAACCGGATGGCGGCCGCGCTCTTCGGCGACTGGGGGGAGCTGCCGGCGCCGGAGCGGAACTGGGCGCGGCTGGTGTTCCTGAAGCCGGAGTACCGCGAGCTGTTCGTGGACTGGGAGCAGAAGGCGATCGACATCGTCTGCGCGCTGCGCATGGACGCCGGCTGCTATCCCGACGACCCGCGGCTGTCCGCCCTCGTCGGCGAACTCTCCGTCAAGAGCGAGGACTTCCGCCGACTGTGGGCGACCCACGACGTGAAGGAGAAGAGCCACGGCGTGAAGCGCCTGCACCACCCGCTCGTCGGCGACCTCTCCCTCAACTTCGAGGGTTTCAGGCTCGTGGACGACGGCGACCAGACGCTGGTGACGTACCACGCGGAACCCGCTTCCCCGTCGGCGGAGGCCCTGCGCCTGCTGGCCAGCTGGGGCACCGACGCGACACGGGCGGGGGCCGACTCCCAGTCTCCGTCCGCCTGAGCCGGGACGGCGCGCAGGGGTGCTCAGCCTTGGTACGGAGGCGCCGCCCCCCACCCCCACTTCGGCACCGGCTGCTCGGCGGGCGGCTTGGCGTCCGGGCCGGAGAAGTACACGGCCAGGCGGGTGCCCCACTCGACGTAGGCGAGGAAGGCGGACCGGAACTCCGCGTCCGTCGGCAGGCCGGCCTCGTCGGCGGCGTCCTGGATGACGTTGACCCAGCGTCGCCGCTGGGCCTCGCTGATGCCGAGGCCGAAGTGCTTGGCGACCATGTGGCCGTGGCCGCCCTGGGTCAGCGAGTAGGACTCCGGCCCCCCGAAGACCTCCGCGAGCCAGAGGGCGACGTGCTCGGCGTGCTCGGGGGCGAGGCCCGCGAAGACGGGAGCGAGGAGGTCGTCCTCGACGACCTTGGCGTAGAACACCTCCGTCAGCCGGGCGAACGCCTCCGCCCCGCCCGCCCACGCGTACAGCGTGGGCACGGCGGAGCCCTCACCGCGCACCGACGTGGCCTTGTAGTGCCGCATCTCCTCTATGGCCCCGACATAGGGCCGGATCTCGGCGAGGAAGACGGGGAACAGGTCCGACGTCCGGAACCCCTGGAGGTGGTCCTCGGTCGACGTCCAGGTGATCCGCAGGATGAAGTGCTCGAAGTCCTCCTCGCAGCGGGCCAGTTCGTAGTCGACGCAGTGCGGGGAGGCCGCGAGGTGCACCGCGGCCCGGCGGTAGGCGGCGAGGAACTCCGCCGACCGCTCCTCGGGAATGCGGTACCGGATGTACTCGACCGTGGTGCGTGGCGTGGGAGGCGTGGCTGTCTCGGGTGCCGTCATGGGGGTACGCAAGCACGAAGAGACGGGCGGAGGCTGCTCTTCCGGGGGTGTGTTCGCTCAGCGCTCAGTCCCGGCGGCCCGTGGGGGGCGGGTGGCGGCCGGCGGCGGCCGGTTATGGACCGCCGTACGCCTCCCTCTTTGGCTCTGTCGGCCGGACCATGAGCGCACCAGGGTGGGAGGGAAGCCACCACCCGTCCCGAAGCCCGGAGGTCCCCTTGAGCACGGCGTTTCCGCTGACCACTCCCCTGCGTTTCCGGCACGCGGACGCGCTGTGGTCCGCCCACCCCGAGCTCACCGCCGGGGTGCTGTACGCCTCCGGTGTCGACGCGGTCGCCGACACGGGGGCGCGTGTCGCGACGTACAGCGAACGGGCCGCCGCCCGGCTGGCCGCCGAGGGCACCGAGGGCACGTTCCCCGAGGTGCTGGCCTGGCGGCGCGTCTTCTCCCGGATGGGGCTCAGGCCCACGCAGTACCGGTGCGCCTCGGAGTCCCTGCTGCGCCGGCTGCGCAAGGAGGGCGGCCTGCCGCGCATCCATCCGGTGGTCGATCTGTGCAACGCGCTGTCGGTGGCGTACGCCGTCCCGGTGGCCGCCCTCGACGCCGACCGGATCGCCGGACCACTGCTGGAGGTACGGCAGGCGCGCGGCGACGAGGAGTACACGCCCTTCGGGGGCGGCAGCGAGCATCCGGCGCCCGGCGAGGTGACGTTCGCCGACTCCTCCGGCCGGGCCCACGCCCGCCGCTGGACGAACCGGCAGAGCGGGTACTCCGCGGTCGGCACGCGGACCACCCGGATCCTCGTGGTGGCGGAGGCGATGGACGCGGAGGGCGGACGGATCGTGCCCGAACTGCTGAAGACCCTCGCGGAGGAACTGACCGCGCACTGGCCGGTGACGCCGACGGCCGCCGTACTCAGTCGGTCGGCGCCGGAGTTCGTCTTCGGCGAGAGCTCGGCGGAGTGACGCGTGCGAGCATGAGCAGGGTGGACGGAGAAGAGCGGGGGATCCGGGAGAGGCCGGCGCTCGGGGACGAGCAGACGATCCGGGAGAGGCCGGCGCTCGGGGACGAGCAGACGATCGGCTCCGACTTCCTTCAGCTCGACGCCGCTGCCGTCCCTGCCGACGGCAAGTCGGACTGGCTCGCCGGGCGGCTGCGGCGGGCGATGGCCGACGGGCGGCTGGCGGTGGGCAGCAGGCTGCCCCCGACCCGGCTCCTCGCCGCCGACCTGCGCGTATCGCGCGGGGTGGTCGCGGAGGCGTACCGGCGGCTGACCGAGGACGGCCATGTGGAGGGCCGCCGCCGCGCCGGCACGGTGGTGGTCGCCGTACCGCCGCCGACGGCGTCGCCGCCGCTGCCGGCCTCCGGGCGTCCCGCGCCTGGTGCTGCGCTGTTCGCGGGCGAGCCGGGCACGGACGTCTTCGACCTGCTCCGCGCCACCCCGTCCCGCGTCGACTTCACCCCCGGCCGCCCCGACCTCACCGCCTTCCCCCGCGCGGCCTGGCTGCGCGCCGAACGCTCCGTCCTCGCCGACCTGTCCGCCGAGCACCTCGGCTACGGCGACCCACGCGGCGCCCTCCCCCTGCGCCGCGCCGTCAGCGGCTGGCTGGCCCGCACGCGCGGCGTCCAGGTGGACCCGGAGGACATATTGATCGTCGCCGGCATCGCCCAGGCCCTCACCCTCCTGCACCCCGTCCTGCGCGCCGACGGCATCGACGCCGTGGCGGTGGAGGACCCCGGCTCCCTCGGCGCCCGCCAGCACCTGCGGCACGCGTCCTCCCTGGCCACCCCGCCCGTCCCGGTCGACGACGAGGGCATACGGGTCGACGCCCTCCGCGCCACCGGCGCCCGCGCGGCCCTGCTCACCCCCGCCCACCAGTTCCCCATGGGCATGGTGACCAGCGGCGAACGCCGCCGCGAACTGCTGCGCTGGGCGCGGGACGGCGGCCTGATCCTGGAGGACGACTACGACGCCGAGCACCGCTACGACCGCCCGCCCGTACCGGCGCTGCGCGCGCTCCTCGCCGACGACCACGTCTGCTACATGGGCAGCGTCTCCAAACTCCTCGCCCCCGCGCTGCGGATCGGCTGGATGGTCCCGGTACGCCGCCACCGGGACGCCCTGATCGACGCGAAACGCTTCAACGACCTGGGCAACGCGGCCCTGCCGCAACTGGTCCTGGCCCGCCTCCTGGAGTCCGGCGCGCTGGAACGCCACCTACGGCTGCTGCGCGACCGCCACCGCAGGCGCCGCGACGCGATGACCGAGGCCCTCGCCGCGCATCTGCCGGGCGCGGTGGTGCACGGGGCTGCGGCGGGGCTGCATCTGACGGTCACGTACGCGGCGGACGTCCCGGACGGGGAGCTGGCGGCCGCCGCGCTGTCGAGGGGCGTCAAGTGCCACCCACTGTCCTGGCATCGCCAACTCCCCGGCCGTCCTGGGCTGGTGCTCGGGTACGCGGCGACTCCGACGGCGCTGATCAGGGAAGGGGTCGCGGTGCTGGGGAGTGCATTGCTGCGAGGAAGGAGGACCAGGCGGTGGGGGTGAGGAGGAGGGTGGGGCCGTGGGGGAGCTTGGAGTCGCGGATGGGGATGAGGCCGGGGATGTTGGCGGCGACTTCGACGCAGTTGCCGCCGTCGCCGTTGCTGTAGCTGCTCCTGGTCCAGAGCGCGTCACTCAAGTCGACCCGGTTGCTCACCATTTCGGAAATCCTCTGCCGCCGCCTTGATCATGGCCAGGGACGTCTCCGGTGACAGTGCGACGGCCCTGAGCCGATCGTATGCCTTGCGGTACTGCTTCACGAGGGCCGGATCGTCGATGGTGTCACCGCTGTACGACGCCTCGGTGTAGACCAGCGGCGGCGCGTCCGGGAAGGTCATCACCATGACGGAGGCGGCCATCAGGGGATAGGGGCCACACGTCCGCGGAACGATCTGCGGAGTGATCCGGTGCCGCTCGACCAACTCCACGACCTGGTCCAACTGTTCGGCCATCTCCAGTGGCGGGAGGATCGGCTCGGCGATCAGCGACTCATGCAGGATCACCCAGTACTCCGGTGTGGAGTGATCGTCCTCGAAGAGACGGGCGCGAGCGAGACGGGCCGTCACCTTCTCCTCCACCCACTCGTCGGTTGCCGCCGGATGGGACGACCGGACCATCGTCCGCGCGTACGGGGCCGTCTGAAGCAGTCCGGGAAAGGTGACGGGGCACCACTCCTCAATGCACTCCGCGTACTTTTCCGCCTCCAGGACCTTCTCGAAGTACGCGGCATGCGGACCCCTGCGTGCCTTGCGTACGTCCTCACAGTGCCGCTCGAAGAACCCGTCAGTCCCGAGGACCCGATCCGCATGCCGAGCCAGATCGATCGGCATCCGCCGCTCTCCGTGCTCAATGTCGCTCAGATACGTCTTGCCGTAGAAGCTCCCCTCCAGGAACCCCTCCAACGACAGCCCCGCCGCCTCCCTCTTCCACCGCAACTCCTTGCCGTAGAAGGTCGGAACGCTCATCGAGCCGTCAATGTCCTTGCCCCGGGCCACCGCTCACCCTCCTCCGCCATACGGATCGCGAACGCGAAACCTCTTTCACGGTAGCCAGCAGGAAAGCATTCTGTGAGCGTTTCGTCACAGAGCGCACAGGAGAGACCCGTGGCCACCCCCAACGACACGATCGCCTGCGTGGAGGAACTCCGCGCCGCCCTCGCCCTGCACGGCATCACGCTGCCCTCGCTCCGGGTCGACCTGGCGACGTTCGCCTCCCCCTACCGCCAGAGCCTCGTGGCACTCGGGAACTGCAACCCCGCCACCGCCGCCGAACTGGCCGCCGTCCTCCGGAAGGCCGCCGCGCAGTGACCTTCGAACTCAGCCTCCTCGCCACCCCGAAGTCCGTCCCCGAACTCCGCGACCATCTCCGCCGGCACAGTTACGACGTACGCCTCTGCGTCAGCGAGTTGCTCACCAACGTCATCGACCACCTCGGCGAGGGCACCCCGGTCACCGTCCGCGTCACGGGCACCTCATACGGCCGCACCCGCATCGAAGTGACGGACCCCGCCCCCCGCACCCTCCCCGCGCTCCTGCCCGCGACCACCACCGAGGAGTCCGGCCGAGGCCTCGCCCTGCTGGACGCCCTCGCGGACAGCTGGGGCGTGGAGCAGAGAGCGGACCGCAAGACCGTCTGGTGTGAAGTTGATCAATCAGACCGCCCGTAGTACACGTCGTACACCCACACCGCCCCCTTGTTCCCCTTCCGATCCACAACCTCCCCCCGGAACGAGATCGACTGCCCCGCCGCCGGATTCGTCACCGAAATCCGCCCCTCACTCACCGCCACCTTCTTCCAGCTCACCCCCCGGTCGTAAGACACCCACACCCTCAACGACCGCAACTGAGCCCCCCGAGCCGCCGCCCCCTCCACCCGCACCGGAAACGACACCTTCCGTCCCGCCGCCACCCCACTGTCCGCACCCGTCACCGCGCCGAAGCGCACAGTGGACGCAGGCAGGGACACCACGTCGTCACCCCCCGGCCGCCTGGACCGAAACGTCCAGCTCACCACCACCCGACTCGAAGCCCCCGCAACCTCCCCACTCCGCCGTACCGACGACGTCAGCCGATAACCCGCTTCCCCCGCCGGAACCTTGAACTCCTCCCCACCGAACAGCGCATCCTCGACCGTCCTCACCTTGGCGCCGTTGCGATAGAGAGTGGTCTCGGCCTTCGTGAACAGGGACGACCCCACATGCCCCGCCGAGTCCGCGAACAGGGGCAGATAGCCGTAGATGCTGTTGCCCACCCGGAACAGCCCATGCTCCGTCGACAGGTGCGGACCGAAGACAGCCCTGTTGAAGGTGTTGGCGTAAGTCGCACCCGCCCGCAGCGCCCTCGGTTCGCCCGCCGTGTAATACGCCTCCACCACCGGCTGCCCACCCTCGTCCCTACCGCTGCCGTACTGCTCGAAGTCCATGGACCAGCGGACCCGGTCGGAGGTGGAGAGATACACCGTCCGGGTCCCCGGCAGCGACTGCGTCACCGGCAGACCGAGGACCATGTCCTGCGGAAAGTCGCCCCAGACCGTCAGCCCACCCGTCTTCCCCGGCACGGACGCGCCCAGGCTGTTCCTGGTCCTCGCCAACTCGCCCGCCTTGAAGTGGCGGACCTTCGCGCCCTGGATCGTGCGGACCGCCGCGGTCGTCGCCACGTCGTACTCCGTGCTCGCGCCCTGCACCCACTGGCCGCTCCAGGTCTGTGTCAGGCCACGCCCGGCGGCCGGGCCCAGGTGGGCCATGCGGAGTCCGGAGAAGGAGCTCACGCTCAGGCCGACTCCCACCCCCGCCGGCAGGTACACGTAGTCGATCGTCGCGGAGAGTGGCTTCGCCGACGCGGCCGGCACCCTGATGTCCGCCGTCCTCGTCCGCCGGGCGTCGATCGTCACCGTCGTGTCCTTGGTGACGTTCAGCCTCGGCTGGACCAGCCAGTCCACGCCACCCTGGAAGCCGACCAGGTCCTTCGCCGTCCACGCGTCCAGCAGGTAGGTGCCCTTCGGCAGGCGCAGGGTCGCGGTGCCGGAGGCCTTCACCGGTATCTGGTGGCTGCGGTCCTTCGCCAGGCCCGTGTAGCCGAACACCGTCGTGAAGTAGCTCGGGGCCGGTGCGCCGTCCCTGCGGATGTGGCGCACTGTCACGTCGTACGACTGCACCTCACGTTGTACGGCGGCGGCCGTTCGGACGGACTGGCCGCCGCCCTTCGCCGTCACGTACGCGGAGTAGGTGCCGTCGAGGCCGCCGCCCAGGCGGGTGTTGACCGTGACGCCCACCGAGGCCTCACCGCCCGCCGGGACCGTCACCTTCCTCGCCGCGAGGGTGAAGAAGCCGGCGGGGGCGGGGCGGCCCTTGGGGTCCGTCGCCTCCACCGACAGGGTCAGCGTCACCGCCCTGGTGCCGAGGTTGCGGTACGTGAGGCGCTTCCGTACAGGCCTGTCGTCCGTGTGCGGCCACTGCTGGATGCCGAAGCTCAGCGACACCGGGTCCGCGATCACCGTCTGCCGGACCGCCTGGTCGACGCGGACGCGGCCCGAACCCTGCTGATAGGGCGTGTACTTGGCGACGGCCACGGCGACGGTGACGGCCTTGGCTGATCCGACCAGTGCACCCTTCAGTTCGGCGTACGTCCATCCCGGGTGCCGTTGCTTCAGGATCGCCGCCGCGCCCGCCACATGCGGCGTCGCCATCGACGTACCGGAGAGGCTGACGTATCCGGCCGGTTTCTCGCCCTCCTGCTGGGCGATCGCGCTGCCCGCCGCGGAGGCCGCCGTGATGTCCACGCCGGGTGCCGTGAGGTCCGGTTTGACCGCGGCGTCGCCGACGCGCGGGCCGGTGCTGGAGAAGTCCGCCAGACGGTCGCGGCCGTCGACCGCGCCGACGGTCAGTGCCGCGTCGGCGGTTCCCGGTGAACCCAGGCTCTCCGGGCCGTCGTTGCCCGCGGCGATGGTGAAGAGGATGCCCTTCTCGGCGGAGAGCTTGTTCACCTCCGCCTCCATGGGGTCGACGTCCGGGGTGTCCTGGCCGCCGAGGCTGAGGTTGACGATGTCGGCGCCCTGCTCGGCCGCCCACTCCATGCCGGCGACGATCGAGGAGTCCTCGCCGAGTCCCTCGTCGTCCAGCACCTTGGCGTTGAGGAGCTTGGCGCCTGGCGCGACGCCCCGGTACTTCCCGCCGGACTTCGCGCCCGTACCGGCCGCCGTCGACGCCACGTGCGTGCCGTGGCCGAAGCGGTCCCTCGTGTCGGCCGCCGTGGAGAAGTTCCTCTCCGCCGTTACCTGGCCCTTGAGGTCCGGGTGGGTGGTGTCGATGCCCGTGTCCAGGATCGCGATCTTCACGCCCTTGCCGTCGTAACCGGCCGCCCACGCCTTCGGGGCCCCGATCTGCGGGACCGACTTGTCCAGGCTCGCGCGGCGCACCCCGTCCAGCCAGACGTGCGCGACACCGGAGGCGGTCCGGTCGCCGTTCGTCACCGCGTCCCACAGCTCGGGGGTGTCCTGGTGCGGGGTCTGCACCGCGTCCGCGTTGAGGGACCTCAGCGTGCGGCGCAGGGTGCCCGCCTCGCGGACGTCGGCCCTGGCGGACGTGGCGGTGCCCTGGTAGCCGACGATCACCCGCAACGCCGTACCGGACCTGGACCTGTTCAGCTCGGTGACGTCGAAGAGGCGGCGATCGAGCCTGCCCGCCGCGACGAGGGCGGCCGCGTCCGCCGGGACGACGAGGGTGTGGCCGGCCCAGCTGCGGAGCTGCACGGGGATGTGGGCGCGGCCCGGCGCCCGGGACAGGCCGACGACCCGCCCCCGCCCGTCCACGGTGACCCGGTCGCCGGTGATGAGGGTGAGATGGTGCCGGTCGGTCGCCCGGGCACCGGTGCGTGTGGTGGTCTCGGCCGCTGCCGGGCCGATCGAACCTGCGAACAGTAGGAGTACGGAGACAACAGCGAGCCAGACACTCTTCATGCGCAAACCCCCCGGAACACACAGAAGTATGCCGGGGGGTGATCTGCCGCCTCAATACGCCAAAAGTACGCCAAACTTGAGGATTACCACGTCAGACGTACGAGGCGTCAGGACGACGCCGCGTTCTCCTTCACCGTGATCTTCCCCTTGCGGATCGTCGCCAGACGCGGCGCCTTCTTCGCGATCGCCGAGTCGTGGGTGACCATGATGAAGGTGAGCCCGTGCTCCTTCCACAGGCGCTCCAGCACGTCCATGATCTCGTCGCGCATGCCCTCGTCGAGGTTGCCGGTGGGCTCGTCGGCGAGCAGCACCTTCGGCTGCTTCACCAGCGCCCGGGCGATGGCGACACGCTGCTGCTGGCCGCCGGACATCTCCGACGGGAGGTGGCCGAGGCGCTCGCCGAGGCCCACCGACTTCAGCGCCTCCGCCGCCCGCTCGCGCCTCTCCTTCACCTTGACGCCCAGCGGGACGAGGGCGGTCTCGACGTTCTCCTGCGCGGTGAGCGTCGGGATGAGGTTGAAGGACTGGAAGACGAAGCCGATGTTCTCGCTGCGCACCTTCGTCAGCTTGGCCTCGGAGAGCTTCGCGAGGTCGGTGCCGTCGAGGACGACCTCGCCCTCGGAGGGACGGTCGAGGCCGCCGAGCATCTGGAGGAGGGTGGACTTGCCGCCGCCGGTCGGGCCCTGGATGACCAGCCGGTCGCCGTCGGCGATGGTCAGGTCGACGCCGTCGAGGGCGTGGACGATGTCCTTGCCGCGGGTGTAGCGCTTGGTGACGCCTCTGAGTTCGTACATGGTGGAGTCAACTCCTGAAGTTCGTGAGGGCTGGCGGTACTACTCGACTCGGCGCAGTGCGTCCGCCGGGCGGAGCCTCGACGCGCGCCAGCCGCCGAACGCGCCCGCGATCAGGCCGCCGGCCACCGCGAGGCCGACCGCCATGGCCACGGTCGTGACGCTGACCGGCGCGGTGAGCGCCACGTCGAGCGTCTTGGCCGCCGCGCGGCCGGGGCCGCCGAAGCCGCCGCCACCGCCGCCGGGGCCGCCCTGGCCCATGCCACCGCCGCCGCCACCGCCGCCGCCGCCGAGCGAGGCCTCCAGGGTGGGGCTGATGGCGGTCACGGCGTAGGCGCCCGCGAGGCCCAGCGCGATGCCGAGGGCGCCGCCGAGGAGACCGTTGACCATGGCCTCGCCGACGACCTGGCCGGTGACCCGGCGGGACTTCCAGCCCAGGGCCTTGAGCGTGCCGAACTCACGGACGCGGCGGGAGACCGCGGAGGAGGTGAGCAGGCCGGCGACCAGGAAGGCCGCGACGAGGACGGCGATGGACAGCCACTTGCCGACGTTGGTGGCGAGGGAGGAGGCCGTGGAGAGGGAGCCGGAGACGGTGTCCGCGAGGTCGGCGGAGGTCGTCACCGTCGTACCGGAGACGTTCTTCTGGATCGTCGACTTGACGCTGTCGATCTGCTGGGAGTCGGTCGCCTTGACGTAGATCGTGGTGACCTTGTTCTTCGAGTCGCTGAGGGTCTGCGCCTGGGTCAGCGGGATGTAGAGGTTGGCGGCGGAGTCACCGCTGTCGGCCGTGGCGACGCCGACCACCTTGAACTTGACGCTCTTGATGGTGACGGTCGAACCGACCTTGAGCTTCTTCTCCTTGGCATACGCCGAGTCGACGACGGCGACCTTGGCGTTGGTCTCCGAGGTCTTGAAGGTGCGACCGCTGGTGATCTTGGAGGAGGTCAGCGGGCCGAGGGCGGGCTGGGTGACGTCGGTGCCGAAGACGGAGTAGTTGTTGACGTCGAAATTGGCGCCGCCGCCCTGCACCTCGCCCTGCGGCTGGCCGTTGCCGCCGCCGTTGCCGCCGGGGCCGCCCTGCTGGCCGCCGTTGCCGTTCTGCTGGAACTGGCCGCGGGTGAACTGGCCGTTGATCTTGATGACCTGGAGGCTCAGCCCGCCGACCGCGTCCGCGACGCCGCTCTGCTTGCCGACCTTGGTGACGGTCGAGGTCGCCAGGGTCTGGAAGCCCTGGACCATGACCTGGTCGCTGCTCTGCTCCTCGTCGGAGTCGTTGTCCTGCGCGTCGAACTGGAAGCGCGGCCGGTTCGAGGCGCTCGCGGTGGGTGAGGCGGCCTTGGTGACCGTCATGTCCGTACCCAGGCCGTACAGGGACTGCAGGACCTTGTCCTGGGCCTTCCCCATGCCGGAGGACACGGAGGAGACCACGATGACCAGCGCGATGCCCAGCGCGAGTCCGGAGGCGACGACGAGGGCCGCCTTTCTGCGGCGGCGCAGCTCGCGCCTCAGGTAGGTGAAGAACATGCGCCGCAAGCTAGGTACGCCGCGTGATGACTCCATAAGGCAGAAATAAGAGAAACATGAGAAGGCTGTCCGAGAGCAAAGTGTGAGCCCGTGGCCACCTGTCAGGGCGGGACCGGAGGTGGCTCGATTGCGGGACGCCCGAGCCGGAGATTCAATGGAACAGGGGTGCCCCACAGGCGCTGGGAGCCGGAGATGGCCGCCAGAACTCCACCGACGAACGACGATGGCGACGTGGCCGTCAGCAAGAACGCGTCCTGGTTCCAACGCATCACGGCCCATGTCGCCGATCTGCAGGGGCAGATCAACAGAACGAGACGTCAGGCGCACACCGCACCCGACGAGGAGTACCTCAAGAAGGCGGACGCGCACCTCAAGGCGGCACGGGAGGCGCTGCGGGCGAAGGGGCCCTGGGAGCACGTCACCGGCAAGGCGGCGGACCGGGCATGCGCGAACATGCACGAGGCCGAGGTCGCCGTCCTGCGTCTGGTGCCGGAATCCGAACTCCGCTGGAAGGGGCTGCCCGTCCTCGTTCAGGCCCGTCTCCATCTCGATCCGGAGGACGTGCGGCTCCAGCAGTTGGAGGAGGTGCTGTCCCGGTCGCGTGCCCAGGTCGCGGCGGAGGACCGGGAGTTGCTCGCTCAGACTCTGCACGCCGCCTATCAGGCGGAGGAGGCGGAGCGGGCGAAGGTGCGGAGCTTCACCCGGATCGTGTGCGCGGCCACCGTCACCATGGCGCTGATCGCCTTCGGCTTCGCCCTGTGGGCCCTGACGGAAGAGGCCGTCGGTGCACGGTTCTGCTTCCCCCGGGACGCGGACGACCCGAACGCGGTACCCACCATCTGCCCTCTCGGGCCGAAACCGAGCTGGCAGGGCGTCTGGTTCGTCGAGTTCTCAGGGATGCTCGGCGCGGCCGTCGCCGGGGCGATCTCCCTGCGCAAGGCCCGGGGAACCTCGGGTCCCTACCATGTGACGACCGCTCTGCTCCTGCTGAGGCTGCCCGTCGGAGCGCTCACCGCCGTCATCGGCGTCATCCTTCTCAGCGGCCGCTTCTTCCCGGGGCTCACCGCGCTCGACACATCCACTCAGATCATCGCGTGGGCCATCGCGTTCGGCATCCTTCAGGAGTCCGTGACCCGTGCCGTGGACCGGCAGGGGCAGTTCCTGGTGGAGAACGTCAGGGCACCGGGACGTGCCCCGGAGCGCGAGTCCGGCGCGTCCCGGAAGAAGGCACGCCCGGTCGGGAAACCGCCTGAGCCGCCACCCGTGGTGGCCCGGCGGAAGTCCTGGCGCCGGCGCCGCCGCAGCTGAGGGAGACACCCGAAAGAGGGAACACGCGAGAGGCGGCCGCCCCGTGGGGCAGCCGCCTTCACGACCGTGCGAGACCGGACCTAGACCGCAGAACCGGCCTTCCACTGCGCCCAGTCCATGTTCCAGCCGTTGAGGCCGTTGTCCGGGGACACCGTCTTGTCGCCGGTGTTCTGGACGACCACGACGTCACCGATGATCGAGTTGTTGTAGAACCAGGCCGCCGGGGTGCTCTGGTCGTTGGCGCCCTTGGTGTCGGACAGACCCACGCAGCCGTGGCTGGTGTTCACCGCGCCGAAGATGGACTTCGCACCCCAGTAGTTGCCGTGCACGAAGGTGCCGGAGGTGGTCAGGCGCATGGCGTGCGGCACGTCCTTGATGTCGTACTCGCCCTTGCCGTCGGAGTCGGTGAAGCCGACCGTCGCGCCGTTCATCCGGGTCTCCTTGAACTTCTCGGAGATCACCATCTGACCTTCGTACGTCTTGTTGTCGGGCGAACCGGCCGAGATCGGGATGGTCTTGATGACCTTGCCGTCCTGCGTGACCTTCATCTGCTTGGTCTGCGCGTCGACGGTGGTGACCTGGTTGCGGCCGATCTTGAAGGTGACCGTCTTCTGCTGGACGCCGACCACACCGTTGGAGCCCTCGACACCGTCGAGCGCCAGCTTCAGCGTGACGGTGGAGTTCTCCTTCCAGTAGTCCTCGGGACGGCAGTCCATGCGGACGGTGGAGAACCAGTGACAGACGACCTCCTGGCCGCTGCTGGAGGTGACGGTGATGCCCTTCTGCACGTCCGCCTTGTTGGTGATCTCCTTGTTGAAGTTGATCGAGACGGGCATGCCGACGCCGACGGTCGAGCCGTCCTCGGGCGTGAAGTTGGCTATGAAGCTGTTGTCCGGGGAGACCGTGGTGAAGGACGCGTTCTCGTGGGCCTCCAGGCCCTTGGAGTCCTTCGCGCTGGCGGCGACCTTGTAGGTGGTCGAGCGCTCCAGCTGGGCGTTCGGCTTCCAGCTGGTCTTGTCGGCGGAGAGCGTGCCCTCCACGGCGGTGCCCTCGGCGGTGGTCATCGTCACCTCGGTGAGCGTGCCCTTGCTCACCGTGACGGCCGCCGAGTTGTTGATGGAGGCGTTGTTCGAGCCGTCCGCGGGCGTGATCTTGATCTGTGCCTCGGAGGACTTCTTCGCCGCGGCCTCGTCCGCCTTGGCCTGCGAGGAGCTGTCCTTGCCGTCCGAGGCACTGCTGTCGCCGCTGGAACACGCGGTCAGCATCAGCACACCGCCGAGCAGTGCGGACGCCGTCGTCAGACCTCGGCGCCGCCTACTGTCCGTCATCACACGCTTCTCCATCGTTGCCGATTCCCTGAAACCCCGAGAGTCCCCGTTAGAGAACTTAAACGCTACGACCGGTTCGTCCCGTTCCACATTCTCCGAATGTGTGGGGCACACCACGTCCAGGGGGCACCGAGCCCGGCCGGGACCGGTGGTGCGGATGTCGGTCCGTGCGTCTGATGAGACGACGAAACCCCGGGCGGCGGTTCCCCCCGGGGCACGAATTCCCCGGGACGCTCAGCCGATGCCGCCGGCTTCTTCGCCGTCGTCCCCGCCATCATCCTCGTCGAGGTCCCACTCGGGCGAATCCGGGTCGTAGTCGATCTGCTCCGCGGACCAGGAGGCCTGCTGGAGCTCCACTCCCGGCACCTCACTGACCAGGTCGAACGGATCCACGAGATAGGCGAGTGCCTCCGCGGTGTCTTCCGTCACAGCGCTCTCGGCGTGGGCGCGCTCGGCGTCCGGGGTGTCCGGGTCGGCGGCGATCCGCCCGACCGCCGCCCGCGTCAACGCGTCGCCGTCGCGCACCTCCACGACCAGCTCCACCCGAAGCCGCACAAAACGGGATGTCTCCTCAGTGCTCATGCCCGGAGAGTACGGCTCACAGCTCCCGCAACTTTCCCGCGACCCGCGCCTTTCATTAGCATCGGGTCACACGGCCAATTCGCCAGCGCCACAAGGGGATCGATATTCCGTGTCATCCGCTCGCCGTCCGTTGCTGACCGCCACCGCCGCGGGGACCCTGCTGGGCGCCCTGTGGTTCGTCCCGTCCGCCAACGCGTCCCAGGACGCCACGGCGAGAACGGAGACGACCACGCAGGTCACGACACAGGTGCGCGCCGCGTCCAGTACGACGGACTCGACCGGCGGCGCGGCGACCACGGCCGACGACGGCACCCGCCTCGCCGACACCGGAAGCTTCGACACCACCCCGTACGTGGTCGGCGGCACGACGCTGCTCGCCCTGGGCGCGGGTTTCGTCGTCTATTCCGTTCGCCGGGAACGTCTGGGTTTTTGAATTGACTTGACTCTTCTTTGACGGCCCGTTCATAGTCCGCTCATGAAGAGATCATCGGGGGCGCGGCTGTGCTCCACCGCCGCGATCGGCGCGCTGTCACTCGCCCTCCTCACGGGCTGTTCGTCGGACGAGGGGTCGAAGGACTCCAAGGACTCCAAGGGGTCCGCTTCCTCCTCGTCGTCGGCGGCCTCGGACGCGAAGGCGCTGACCTCCGCCGAGCTGGAGAAGCTGCTGCTCGCACAGGGCGAGCTCAAGGGCTACAAGGCGACCTCGGGCGACGACACGCTCCCCAAGTCCAAATCCGCCGTGAAGACCGACAAGGCCGCCTGTGACCCGCTGGCCTGGGCCTCGGCCGGTCTCGCGCCGGGTGACACGGACGCGAACGCCAGCAACACCGTCTCGCAGGAGAAGGCGTCGGACTCGCCCACCTCCCTGGAGGACATCAGCGAGGCCGACATCGAGGACGCCTTCAACGTCGACATGACGTTCGTGGGCCTGTCCTCGTACGACGGCGACGGCGCCGAGAAGGCCCTGAAGGCCGTGTCCGACGGTGTGGCGGCCTGCTCCGGCGGCTACGCCCTCAAGGCCGAGCGCGAGACCTCGAAGGTCACCAAGGTCGCCGCGGTGAAGGGCATCGGGGGCGGTGACGAGTCGGTGGCGTTCACCGAGGACGTCGACATGGACGGTGAGGGCACGGCCACCCTGACCGCCGAGGTGGTGCGCAAGGGCAACACCGTCGCCACGTTCTACACGGTGAATTTCGCCGCGTTCTCGACCGGCGAGACGATGGAGAACCCCGCGGCCGTCGTCGAGGCGCAGGTCGCCAAGCTGAAGTAACCGAACACCACGCAGTGGGGCCCTGCCGTCACGTCCGTACGGCAGGGCCCCCTTGTGTCACCGCAGCGGGCCGGTGACCGTCTCCGCCGCCGCGACGAGCCGTCCGGCGCGCACGAACGCCTCCGCCGCCGCGAGGTCGGGCGCCAGGAACCGGTCGGGGCCCGGGCCCTCGACGCCGGCCTTCCGTACGGCCTCGATGACCGCCCGGCTCGCGGGTGCCGCGGCGAGGCCCTCGCGCAGTTCGACACCGCGGGTGGCGGCGTACAGCTCCACGGCGATCACGCGCGTGAGGTTGTCGACGGCCGTGCGCAGCTTGCGCGCCGCCGACCAGCCCATCGACACGTGGTCCTCCTGCATCGCGGAGGACGGGATCGAGTCCGCAGAGGCCGGTACGGCGAGCCGCTTCAGCTCGCTCACCAGCGCGGCCTGCGTGTACTGGGCGATCATCAGCCCGGAGTCGACGCCGGCGTCGTCCGCGAGGAACGGCGGCAGACCGTGGCTGCGGTTCTTGTCCAGCAGTCGGTCGGTGCGCCGCTCGGCGATGGAGGCGAGGTCGGCCACGGCGATGGCGAGGAAGTCGAGGACGTAGGCCACGGGGGCGCCGTGGAAATTGCCGTTGGACTCCACACGCCCTCCCCCAGTGCCGAAAGCCTGGGAGGTGCCCCCAGGCAGGACCACCGGGTTGTCCACCGCCGACGCCAGTTCGCGCTCGGCGACGAGGCGGGCGTGGGCCATCGTGTCGCGTCCGGCGCCGGCGACCTGCGGGGCGCAGCGCACCGAGTAGGCGTCCTGGACGCGGGGGGCGTCGTCCTGGTGGTGCCCGGTGAGTTCCGAGCCCTTGAGGACCGCGAGCATGTTGGCGGCGGAGTCGCCCTGGCCCGGGTGCGGGCGGATGGCGTGCAGCTCGGGCGCGAGGACCTTGTCGGTGCCGAGCAGGGCCTCGAGGCTGAGGGCGGCGGTGATGTCGGCGGACTTGTACAGGAGGTCCAGGTCGGCGAGGGCCATGATCAGCATGCCGAGCATGCCGTCGGTGCCGTTGAGGAGGGCGAGGCCCTCCTTCTCGCGCAGCTCGACGGGGTCGATGCCGGCCTCGGCGAGGAGGTCGGCGGCCGGGCGTACGGTCCCGTCCGGGCCTTCTGCCTCCCCCTCGCCCATCAGGGTGAGGGCGCAGTGGGACAGGGGCGCGAGGTCGCCGGAGCAGCCGAGGGAGCCGTACTCGTGGACGACCGGGGTGATGCCGGCGTTGAGGAGGTCGGCCATGGTCTGCGCGACCTCGGGCCGTACGCCGGTGTGTCCGGAGCAGACGGTCTTCAGTCGCAGGAACATCAGCGCGCGGACCACCTCGCGCTCGACGCGCGGGCCCATGCCGGCGGCGTGCGAGCGGACGATGTTGCGCTGGAGCTGGGTGCGCAGTTCCTGGCTGATGTGCCGGGTGGCGAGGGCGCCGAACCCGGTGGAGACGCCGTAGACCGGTTCGGGCTTGGCCGCGAGCGCGTCCACGATCCCGCGGGCCGCGGCGAGGGCCGCCACCGCCTCCCCGGAGAGCTCGACGCGGGCACCGCCGCGCGCCACGGCGAGCACGTCGGACGCGGTCACCCCGGACGTCCCCACCACCACAGTGTGCATATCCATATTCAGGAGCGTACGCAGTGAAGACGAGGATGTCACCAGTGGGTGCCCGGTTCACCCCTTACCGAATACGTCACAGTCGCCGACGAGGCGTGCGATCAGGGCCGGCCGCGGAAGCTGCGCCGCTCGGCCGCCCGCTCCCGCGGCGGCTCGTCGGCCAGGCGTACGACGGGATCGTCCGGCCCCTCGCGGCCCGCGACGACCGGCCGGGCGGCCCGTACGGCCTTGGCGCGGTACTGGGCGGCGTCGGCGAGCCGGAAGAGCCTGCGGGCGCTGCGGACGGGCCCGATGGGATCGTCGGTGGACGCGACCCCGCACGCCACCCCCTCCCCGAGCTCCAGTTCCCCGGCCCGGCGGCACAGCTCGTCGGCCACCTTCACCACGTCGTCGGCCGGCGGCCCGGCCACGAGCAGACAGAACTCGTCCCCGCCCAGCCGCGCGGCGAGCGCGCCCGGCAGCATGGCACCGCACAGCGACAGGACAGACCCGAACCGCTCCAGGAGCCGGTCCCCCACCGCGTGCCCCCGGGTGTCGTTGACCCGCTTGAGCCCGTTCAGGTCGCACACGACGAGGCTGACGACCATGCCGTGCGCACGGTGCTGCTCCACGGCCTCCTCCAGGCGTACGTCGACGGCGCGGCGGTTGGCGAGGCCGGTGAGGGCGTCGGTGAAGGCGAGGCGGCGGGCCTCCTCCAGCCGCTCGGTCTGGGCGAGCCCGGCGGCGACGACGGCGGCCAGGACGGTCGCGAAGTCGGCGTCCTCGCGGTCGAAGACGGGGGTGCCGGAGGAGCGGGCGACGTACAGCTCGCCCCAGGCGCGGCCGTTCAGCACGATCGGCGCGACCACGCAGGAGCCGCGGCCCCTGCGGCGCAGGGCGGCGACCCTCCCCCAGCTAACGCTGGGAGGTGCCCCCAGATGGCAGCACCCGGGTCTCCCCTCCGCCGCGCCCTCCGCCGTCTCCACCCAGGCGTTGGGCTCGCCGCCGGACGCCCAGCGTTCGTGCAGGAACTCGGTGATCTCGGGGAACTGGTGCACCGGATAGGCCTCGGCCTCCGGGAACTCGTCCTCGTCGGCGGCCCGGTCCCCCACGTTCACCAGGACCCTCAGCCGCCCCAGGTCCCGCTCCCACACCGAGAGCGCGGCGAATCCCCCGGCCAGCGCCCGGCACGCCCCGAGGGCTGCCGCCCGCCAGGACTCCCGGGGCGTCTGCGCGGCGGCCATCCCCTGAGCAAGCGCCACAACGGCCGCGAGGCGTCTGTCCTCACCCATTACCCCAGGTTAGGGATATTTACTGCGAAAGGGGACACCGAAGGGGCACTTAGAGTGACACAAACCGCCACCATCGCGGCTGCACAGCCGCATAACCGCGGACAGCTGCCGCCGGGCATACCTGCGTAGCTGCGGGCAGTCGTGCCGCTGGGGCGGCACGGGTGGGCGCAGCGGCACCCCGCGAGCGCGGGCGAGCGAA
This sequence comes from Streptomyces sp. NPDC096132, assembly GCF_044763345.1. NCBI lineage: Bacteria > Bacillati > Actinomycetota > Actinomycetes > Kitasatosporales > Streptomycetaceae > Streptomyces > Streptomyces sp. NPDC096132. The sequence goes on along the minus strand of NZ_JBIWGA010000005.1, from coordinate 399,393 downwards.
ACCCACCCCCGGCCGGCACCAGCCCCGCCAGCCGCACAGCCGACGGACCTACTCCCCCGGCCACCGCGGCGCCCTCTTCTCGTTGAACGCCGCCACCCCCTCCGCCCGGTCGCCCGAGAACGCCGTCGTGCGCCAGGCCGCGTCCTCGACCTCCAGCCCCGCACGCAGGTCCAGCCCCTGCCCCAGCCGCAACGCCCGCTTGGCCGCCCGCAGCCCCACCGGCGAGTTCCCCGCGATCCGGGAGGCCATCGCCAGCGCCTCCTCCCGGTCCCGCCCCTCGTCCACCAGGACGTCCACCAACCCCAGCTCCCGCGCCTCGCCCGCCTCCACCCGCCGCGCGGTGAAGATCAGCTCGGCGGCCCGCGCCGCCCCCACCCGGCGCGGCAGCAACTGCGTACCACCGCCCCCCGGGATCACACCCACCGACACCTCCGGCAGCCCCACCACGGCCGTGCGGTCGGCCACGATCACGTCACACGCGAGCGCCAGCTCGAACCCGCCGCCCAGCGCGAACCCGTGCACCGCCGCGACGGTCGGCACCGCCAGCTCCAGTACGCCCGTGTACGCCCCGCGCGTGACCGGCCGCTGCCGCCGCAGGTCCGCGTCGCTGAAGGAGTTGCGCTCCTTCAGGTCGGCGCCGACACAGAACGCCCGCTCGTGCGTCGAGGTCAGCACGACGACCCGTACGTCCCGGTCGTCGCCCAGCGCCGCGCAGGCCCCGGCGATGGACCGGGCCATGTCGGTGGACACGGCGTTCATGGCCTTGGGCCGGTCGAGGGCCACCTCCGCGACATGGCCGCCGTCCCCGTGCCGCCGCACCACGACGAACTCCCCGAACCGCTCCTCGCTCATGCCTTCCTCCGAGTTCTCCGAGTTAACGCCGGTTAACAACCCCCACCGGCCCGATCATCGCAGGCCCAGGCGCCGGGGGAAAGGCCAGGAAGGGCCGGGAGCTGCGGGCGGCGAGTAGGGCTGGGGCAACCAGGAGGGCCGGGGCTGCCGAAACAGCGGGGGCGGCGGGCCGGCGAGCAGCCGGAAAGGGACCGGGGAAGGCCCGGGGCGGCCGGAACGGCCGGGAGGCCGGGAAGGCCGGGAGGCCGGGAAGGCCGGGAGGCCGGGAAGGCCGGGAGGCCGGGAAGGCCGGGAGGCCGGGAAGGCCGGGAGGCCGGGAAGGGCGGGAGGCCGGGAGGCCGGGAAGGGCGGGAGGCCGGGAAGGGCGGGGCAGCCGAGAAAGCAGGGGCAGCGGCCGGAAAGGGGCGAGGGTGGCCGTAGAAGGCCGGGAGGGGCTGGACGGTCGGGAGTGGATGGGACAGCCGGGGGCTGCCGCGAGGGGCGGGGCGGTCTAGGAGTCAGCCGGGCGGTAGGCGAACGGTCGAGGAGGGGGCGAGGGGCGGTCGAGGGAGGCCACCGAGGCCGGTGGGTGCGCTCGGTGGTTGACCCGTTCGAGTGGGTCCGATCCCCGTGCCCGGGACCGCCCACCCGTTCGAGTGACATCCCGCCCAACTCCTCCCCGACCGCCCACGGGAGCGCATAACGTGCGTCCGCCCCGGCGCACCGGGGGCGCGACCGCACCGGGGAGGAAACGCGATGGCCGGCACACCGGTGGACGACCTGCACGCAGAGCCCACCCGGCTCTTCGCGGCGCCGCGCGGCCGGCACCGCCGTCCCCGCCCCCGCAAGGTCCTGTTCGCGGCGGGCGGCCTGGCGCTGGCGGCCGGGGTGCTGAGCCTCGTACGGCTGTCGTCCGACCCGAGCGGCGTCGCCGGTGTCGGTACCGCGGAGGCGGAACCCCACCCGGGCCCCGTCACGAGCGCCGACACCGACACGGATCGCGCGGCCAACGCCGGAGCCACCGTCGCGGCCACCCCGACCGCGCCCTCCGCCATGGGCGGGGCGACCACCGCGCCGACCCCCGAGGTCAGTTCCCCCACGCCCGTCGCCATCACCCCGGGCGCCACCTACGCCCCTGCGGCCACTCCGCCCGCCCCGGCGCCCGCGCCGAGCCGCACCGCCGCGCCCCGGCGTACCTCGACCCCGCCCCCGGCACCGCCCCCGGCACCGACGCCGACCACCGCACCCCCGGCACCCGCCCCGCAGCAGCCGGGGCCGTCACGTCAGCCGGGCGTGTGCGTCCCCGTCGTAGGCCTGTGCGTGGACGCGCTCGTGGCGCCCGGGTTGTGAGGCGAGGGATCACGGGGACGGCGGTTCGTGGCGGCGGGTGAGCAGCCAGGGCTCGACCACGCCGAGGCCACGCACCGGGCGCTGCCACATCGGCTGGAGCGCGAAGCGGTACTTCGGCGGCTCCTCGCCCTCCTTCTCGGCCGCGGCCGCCTCCTCCGCGGCCTGTGCCTCCGAGGCCGGCGCGTCCCCGGTGCGGATCAGCTCCTCCGCGAAGGCGCTGTCGACGAGCACGGCGTCCCGGGGCGCTATCGACGTCAGCCGCGAGGCCAGGTTCACCGTCGTACCGAAGACATCGCCCATCCGGGTCGTCACCGTGCCGAACGCCATGCCGACGCGCAGTTCGGGCATCGTCTCGTCGTTGCTCATCGTCTCGACCAGCAGCAGCGCGATGTCGGCGGCGGTGCCCGCGTCGTCCGCCGCGTACAGCACCTCGTCGCCGAGGGTCTTGATCAGCCGTCCGCCCCGTGCGGCCACCAGGTCGGCGGAGGTGGTCTCGAAGGCCTCGACCAGTTCGCCGAGCTCCTCCTCCTCCATCCGGCGGGTCAGCCGGGTGAAGCCCACCAGGTCGGCGAAGCAGACGGCGAGCCGCCGGTCGACCATCTCCTCGTCGTCCGCGGCCTGCACGACCCGCCCCGCCGAGGCGGCGAGCTGGCGGCGCCAGACGTAGACGAGGAACTCCTCCAGCTCGGGCAGGAGCAGTTCGACGATCGGATAGGTGACCTCGGTGCGGGTCATGCCCGGCTCGGGCGGCTCGGTCAGCCCCTCCAGGAAGGAGTCGATCTGCCACTCCGCCAACCGGGCGGTGGTCTGCCCGGTGGACCGCGCCACCTGCACCGCCATGGCCTCGCTCAGCAGCCCCGCCTCGACCAGACCGGCGAGCCGGCGCAGCGCCAGCACATCGGCCTCGGTGAGCGCCTTGGCCTGCCCGATGTCGGCGAAGCCCATCGCCCGCCAGAAGCGGGACGCCAGTTCCATGGAGACACCGGCGCTGCGGGCCGCCTGAAACGGGGTGTAGCGCCGCTCGGCGCCCAGAATGAGCTGTTCGAGGCGCAGCGCGAGGGGATTGCCCTCGCCGAGATCGCCGGGATCGGCGGCATGGGGGTCCACCCGGCGTTCCGCGCCCGCGCCGGAGCCCGTGTCGTCGACGGTCACGCCTGCTGCCCTTCCGATCTTCCGCGGTCAGGTATCGACCGGTCCTCAACTCTACGGCAGTGTGCGGTAGCTCACGCCTGTGGAGCCGACGTTAAGTCCCGTGCGGCCGTACGGCACCCGGCGGGAGGCACCCCCTGACGGGCCGCACCACTCACGCCGGTCGCACGTGCACGATGTCCCCCGCGCCCACCGGCTCCTGTACCCCTTCCCGCGTCGCGATCACGAGCCGTCCGTCCCCGTCGACCGCCACCGCCTCCCCCACCACCGACCGGTCCCCCGGCAGCTCCGCCCGCACCTCACGTCCCAGCGTCGCGCACCCCGCCGCGTACGCCTCCTGCAAGCCGCTCACCGCCGGATCGCCGCCGGCCGACCGCCAGCGTCCGTACCACTCCTCCAGCGAGCGCAGCACGGCCCGCAGCAGGGGATCCCGGTCGGTGTTCACCGCCCCGGCCAGCGCCAGCGAGCCCGCCTGCGGGACCGGGAGCTCGTCGGCGCGCAGGGTGACGTTGATGCCGACGCCGATGACCACGGCGTCCTCGCCGGCCCGCTCGGCGAGGATGCCGCCGGCCTTGCGCTCCTCTCCGCCCACGGTCACCAGCAGGTCGTTCGGCCACTTGAGCGCCGTGTCGACCCCGGCCGCCCGGGCGAGGCCGGTCGCGACGGCGACGCCGGTGAGCAGCGGCAGCCAGCCCCAGCGGGCGACGGGGACCTCGCTCGGCCGCAGGAGCACCGAGAAGAACAGCCCGGAGCGTGGCGGTGCCGTCCAGCGGCGGTCCAGGCGCCCGCGCCCGGAGGTCTGCTCCTCGGCGACGAGAACGGCCCCCTCGCCCGCCTTGCCCTCACTCGCCCGCGTGACGAGCTCGGAGTTCGTGGAGCCGATGCGCTGCACCACCTCCACCTCGGACCACAGGCCTCCCTCCCGCACCAGCGCCCGGCGCAGGGCGGTGGCGTTGAGGGGCGGCCGGTCCAGGTCGGACCAGCGGCTGCCGTCGGCGTCTGATGCATCTCGGGGCGTCATGCAAGCCACCCTAGGTGTGTGAAACGCCGCACTGCTGATTGGTAGGCGCACCACTACTCTACGGATGAGTAACCGTCCCCCCTTTTGAGCAGGCAGGGAGCCGCATCCCGATGTCCGAGCCGGAAGAGCGTCACGAGATCCAAGGGATCGACATTCACACCACCGCTGGGAAGCTCGCGGATCTCCAGCGCCGTATCGAGGAAGCGACGCACGCCGGCTCCGCACGCGCCGTCGAGAAGCAGCACTCCAAGGGCAAGCTGACGGCCCGTGAGCGCATCGAACTCCTCCTCGACGAGGGCTCCTTCGTCGAGCTCGACGAGTTCGCCCGGCACCGCTCCAGCAACTTCGGCCTGGACAAGAACCGCCCCTACGGCGACGGCGTGGTGACCGGCTACGGCACGGTCGACGGCCGCCCGGTGGCCGTGTTCTCCCAGGACTTCACCGTCTTCGGCGGCGCGCTCGGCGAGGTCTACGGCCAGAAGATCGTCAAGGTGATGGACTTCGCGCTGAAGACGGGCTGTCCGGTCATCGGCATCAACGACTCCGGCGGCGCCCGCATCCAGGAGGGCGTGGCGTCCCTGGGGGCGTACGGCGAGATCTTCCGCCGCAACACACACGCCTCCGGTGTGATCCCGCAGATCAGCCTGGTCGTGGGCCCCTGTGCCGGCGGCGCCGTCTACTCGCCCGCGATCACCGACTTCACGGTGATGGTCGACCAGACCTCGCACATGTTCATCACCGGCCCGGACGTCATCAAGACGGTCACCGGCGAGGACGTCGGCTTCGAGGAACTGGGCGGGGCCAGGACCCACAACGCGGTCTCCGGCGTGGCCCACCACATGGCGGGCGACGAGAAGGACGCCATCGAGTACATCAAGCAGCTGCTGTCGTACCTGCCGTCCAACAACCTCTCCGAGGCCCCGGTCTTCCCGGAGGAGGCGGACCTCGCGATCACCGACGAGGACCTGGAGCTGGACACCCTCGTCCCGGACAGCGCCAACCAGCCGTACGACATGCACACGGTGATCGAACACGTCCTGGACGACGCCGAGTTCTTCGAGACGCAGCCGCTGTACGCGCCGAACATCCTCACCGGCTACGGCCGCGTCGAGGGCCACCCGGTCGGCATCGTCGCCAACCAGCCGATGCAGTTCGCCGGCTGCCTCGACATCAAGGCCTCCGAGAAGGCGGCCCGGTTCGTGCGCACCTGCGACGCCTTCAACATCCCCGTCGTCACCTTCGTCGACGTCCCCGGCTTCCTGCCTGGCGTCGACCAGGAGCACGACGGCATCATCCGCCGCGGCGCCAAGCTGATCTACGCCTACGCCGAGGCCACCGTCCCGCTGATCACCGTCATCACCCGCAAGGCATTCGGCGGCGCCTACGACGTGATGGGCTCCAAGCACCTGGGCGCCGACCTCAACCTGGCCTGGCCGACCGCCCAGATCGCCGTCATGGGCGCCCAGGGCGCGGTCAACATCCTGCACCGCCGCACGATCGCGGAGGCGGAGGCGAACGGCGAGGATCTTCAGGCGGTGCGCGCCCGGCTGATCCAGGAGTACGAGGACACCCTCCTCAACCCCTACATCGCGGCCGAGCGCGGCTACGTCGACTCCGTGATCATGCCGTCCGACACTCGCCGCCACATCGTGCGCGGCCTGCGTCAACTGCGTACCAAGCGGGAATCCCTGCCTCCGAAGAAGCACGGCAACATCCCCCTCTAGACCTGGTCGACCCGCTGGGAGCCGTCATGAACATCAAGGTCGTACGGGGCAACCCGACGCCGGAGGAGCTGGCCGCCGCCCTGGCGGTGGTCAGAGCCCGCGCCGCGGCGGCGGCACAGTCGCCGTCCGGCGCGGAGGGCCCGAGGGACGCGTGGTCCGACCCGTCGAGGATCGCGGGCCGACGCGTACCCCAGCCGGGCGAGGCGTCATGGGCCCGCACCTACTGGCCGGGCTGAGGGCAGCCGACCTGCTCTTGAGTCAGGGCGCCATTTTGAGTACGCGTACTCAGGCGCCCTCCCCGGCCCAAGCCCCACGCTAGGGGCATGCTGTGGTCCGACCCGAAGAACGAGCCGCCCAAGGAACTCCGCGAGATGCAGGAGACCCTGAGGCGGCTCGGCTTCTTCCTGGCGTTGGCCATGGTGATCGCGATGATCGTGCTCGGCCTCAGATAGGGCCGCCCCCGGCGCTACCCTGACCGCATGCGCCGACTCGTCCTCGCCTCCCAGTCCCCCGCCCGCCTGAACCTCCTGCGCCAGGCCGGTCTCGCCCCCGAGGTCATCGTCAGCGGGGTCGACGAGGACGCCGTCACCGCCCCCACCCCCGCCGAGCTGGCCCTCGCCCTCGCCGAGGCCAAGGCGAGCGTCGTGGCCGCGCGGCCGGACGCCAAGGGCGCGCTGGTGATCGGCTGCGACTCGGTCCTGGACCTGGACGGCGAGGCGCTGGGCAAGCCCGCGGACGCGGAGGAGGCCACGGCGCGCTGGAAGGCGATGCGGGGCCGGGCGGGCACGCTGCAGACCGGCCACTGCGTCTACGACACCGTCAGCGGGCGTTACGCCTCCGCCACCGCGTCCACGGTGGTCCGCTTCGGCGAGCCGACCGACGAGGAGATCGCCGCGTACGTCGCCTCGGGCGAGCCCCTCTACGTCGCGGGGGCGTTCACGCTCGACGGCCGCTCGGCGCCGTTCATCGACGGCATCGACGGCGACCACGGCAACGTCATCGGCATCAGCCTGCCCCTGGTCCGCAGGCTGCTGGCCCAGCTGGGTGTGGGCATCACGGAGTTGTGGGCGCCGCAGGAGGCGTGACCGCCGAGCCGTCGCCCTCGTCGGCCGTACCGCCGCCCGCGGACCGCACGTGGCTCTCGGGCGCCGAACCGCCGTCCCCTGGCCCCTCGTCGCCCGTGCCGCCGCCCTGGGGCTTCTCGAGGGCCACGCCCGTGTCCCCGGGTGTCCCGGGTGCGGTGCCGTCGTCGCCGCGCTCCTCGGCGGCGGGGCCCGGCTGGGCGTCGTACGTCATCAGGAGCAGGATGATCAGCGCGAGCACGACCATCATGAACAGGAACTGCTGCCGGCCGAGCAGGCCCCAGGCGAACGCGCCGAGCAGGCCGTGCACGACGGCCGCGCTGATCAGCAGGACACGCCCGAGGCCGGCGGGCCGGCGGCCGCGCAGGGCCACCAGCAGGGCGACCAGGCCGCAGAAGGCGAAGTAGAGGCCGAAGACGATCCCGCCGACCTTCGAGGACGTCGACATGACGTCCGGGTCAATGCCGGCCAGGGACATGTTCTGCCGGTCGGCCAGGGTCCCCAGGGACCAGTTCAGCACGGCGATGCCGAGCGCCTCGGCGAACAGCACGAGCGCCACGATCAACGCCACCGGTCTTCGGACCACCGGCCCCCACCCACTTTCGCCCCGCTCGAGCCAGAGCCCAGCAGGTTTTCAGTTACCCCAAGTACGTTCGAGACATCGCGAACGCTACTAACGGGTAAACCCGGGGACAAGGGTTCTGCGCCGGGCAAAGAATCGTTGGGCCATTCGTAGGGACTCCACAAAGAAACCGAGTGGGCCGCAGCACGCCCTCACAGAGACCTTGACCACACGGGAAGGCTAGGGTTGCCGGGTGGAGTGCTGCGTACGGCGGTACTACAAGGGATTTCACGGTCGAGTGAGCCTCGCATCACGCTCCGTGTGGGCAAGCTCACCTCTGGGGACGGGTCGATGTGTCGTGTCGGCAGTCCCTAAACTCGGCTTGTTTCAAGGAGGGAGCCTCAATCGTGCGCAAGGTGCTCATCGCCAACCGTGGCGAAATCGCAGTCCGCGTGGCCCGGGCGTGCCGGGATGCCGGTATCGCGAGCGTGGCCGTGTACGCCGACCCGGACCGGGACGCTCTGCACGTCCGGGCCGCGGACGAGGCGTTCGCCCTGGGCGGTGACACTCCGGCGACCAGTTACCTGGACATCGACAAGGTGCTGAACGCCGCGCGCGAGTCCGGCGCGGACGCCATCCATCCTGGGTACGGCTTCCTCTCCGAGAACGCCGACTTCGCCCAGGCGGTCCTGGACGCCGGTCTGATCTGGATCGGCCCGCCGCCGCAGGCCATCCGCGACCTCGGCGACAAGGTGGCCGCCCGCCACATCGCGCAGCGCGCGGGTGCCCCGCTCGTGGCGGGTACGCCGGACCCGGTGTCGGGCTCGGAGGAGGTCGTCGCCTTCGCGCAGGAGCACGGGCTGCCGATCGCGATCAAGGCCGCCTTCGGCGGTGGCGGCCGCGGTCTGAAGGTCGCCCGCACCCTGGACGAGGTGCCCGAGCTGTACGACTCGGCCGTCCGTGAGGCGGTCGCCGCGTTCGGGCGCGGCGAGTGCTTCGTCGAGCGCTACCTCGACAAGCCGCGCCACGTCGAGACGCAGTGCCTGGCCGACAGCCACGGCAACGTGGTCGTGGTCTCCACCCGTGACTGCTCCCTGCAGCGCCGCCACCAGAAGCTGGTCGAGGAGGCTCCGGCGCCGTTCCTCTCCGACGAGCAGGTCGCCGAGCTCTACTCCTCCTCCAAGGCGATCCTGAAGGAGGCCGGCTACGTCGGCGCCGGCACGGTGGAGTTCCTCGTCGGCAACGACGGCACGATCTCCTTCCTGGAGGTCAACACCCGTCTCCAGGTCGAGCACCCGGTCACCGAGGAGGTCGCCGGCATCGACCTGGTGCGCGAGATGTTCCGCATCGCCGACGGTGAGGCGCTCGGTTACGACGACCCGCCGCTGCGCGGCCATTCCTTCGAGTTCCGCATCAACGGCGAGGACCCGGGCCGGGGCTTCCTGCCGGCCCCCGGCACCGTCACCACGTTCAACGCGCCGTCCGGCCCGGGCGTGCGCCTGGACGCGGGCGTCGAGTCCGGCTCGGTCATCGGCCCGGCGTGGGACTCCCTGCTGGCGAAGCTGATCGTCACCGGTGCCACCCGTGCTCAGGCTCTGCAGCGCGCGGCCCGCGCCCTGGAGGAGTTCCAGGTCGAGGGCATGGCCACGGCCATCCCGTTCCACCGCGCGGTCGTCGAGGACCCTGCGTTCGCTCCCGAGCTCACCGGCTCCGGCGACCCGTTCACGGTTCACACCCGCTGGATCGAGACCGAGTTCGTCAACGAGATCAAGCCCTTCGCCTCCCCGGCCGACACCGAGGCGGAGGAGGACGACAAGGACCGCGAGACGATCGTCGTCGAAGTCGGCGGCAAGCGCCTGGAGGTCTCCCTCCCGTCCTCGCTCGGCATGACCCTGGCCCGCACCGGCCTCGCCGCCGGCGCCAAGCCCAAGCGCCGGGCGGCCAAGAAGTCCGGCCCCGTCGCCTCAGGCGACACCCTCGCCTCCCCGATGCAGGGCACGATCGTCAAGGTCGCGGTCGAGGAGGGCCAGGAGGTCAAGGAGGGCGACCTGGTCGTCGTCCTGGAGGCCATGAAGATGGAGCAGCCGCTGAACGCGCACCGCTCCGGCACCATCAAGGGCCTGTCGGCCGAGGTCGGCGCGTCGATCACCTCCGGCGCGGCGATCTGCGAGATCAAGGACTGACACCCCGGCGTCACGAGAGCCCCGGTGGACCGGACGGCCGGTCCACCGGGGCTCTCGTCTTTCCCCGTCCCCCGTGACGGTGGTCTACGCAGTTCTACGCGGCGGCCCGCACCCAGCCGGTGCCGTGCCGGGCGACGACCAGGCCGGTGGCGCCGAAGCCGACGGCGAGCATCAGGAACGTGGCGACGGTGAGCGGCATGATGCCGCCGACGTAGCCGACCACGTTGAGCGGCATGGAGAGGATCAGCACCCAGGCGGCCCAGGCCGGAATCACCCGGCCGCGCAGCAGGGCGATGCCGAGCAGGACCGCGCCGACGACGTGCGCGACGACGAAGTAGAGCGTGGGGACTCCGGTCACGGCCAGCGCGTAGGTGCCGTCTCCGGCCTTGACCAGCGCCTCCTGGCTCACGCCCTTGTCGAGCCCGCCGAGGACGACGAGGTCCATGGACGGGGTCGAGGAGATCGCCAGCAGTCCGGTGCCGAAGACGGCCGCGCCCCACAGACCGAGCTTCGGCGCGTACCGCGTGGCGACGAGCCCGACGACGACCGTGCCCACGGTGAGGAGGATCGAGCCCACCACCCAGAACCACTGGGTGAGCTCGGCGGCCGTCCGGTGCTCGGCGAGCTTGCGCACGATCTCCTTGCTGGAGTCGCTGGTCCCGTACGGGGTGAGCGCCATGCCGACGGCGAGCAGGATCGGTCCGAGACCCGCGGCGACGGCCGCGAGGAGGCGGGCGGGGCCCGGGGCGGTGGCGGTGTCCGCGGCGGAAGTCTCAGGGCGTGACGGTGTCGTGGTCATGGGTCCCCCTTGCCGACCGGCCCCGCGCGGGGCGTTCTCAGTCAGTGAAGCGGCCGGGGCTCGGCCATGACCATCCGTCAATTCTGACGGATCGCGACATGTCGTGTGTACGGGTGGTTCAGTCGAGCAGGCCCAGTTCCCGCCCCCGGTGCAGCAGGGCGGCGGTGTGGCCGGCGTCGAGTTTGCGGTGCAGGGAGGCGATGTAGCCGCGCACGGTGACGGGAGAGAGGCCCAGCTGGCGGGCGGTCTCGGTGGCCGTGCGGCCGGCGTGGAGGTGGCGCAGGGTGCGGTGTTCCTGTGCGGTGACGCCGATGAGCCGGGCGATGGCCCGGCCCCGGGCGAGGTCACGGAGCAGCAGCAGCGCGGGCAGTCCGGGGCCGGCGGAGGGGACGTACCGCACCTCGGTGTCCCGTGCGGTGAACGTGTCGGGGCCGCCGAGCCGTGGGTCGTCCCGTACGGCGGCCAGCAGGCGGGCGGCGGTGGCGTCGAGGGGGTGCGGGCGACCGTCCTCGTCGAGGCGGGCGACGCCGCGGCCGCCCCCGCCGACCAGTTCCAGCGCGGCGGCCGCGAGCAGCCGCAGCCGCTCCCGCCGGGCCAACTGCGCCTCCACCAGGGCGAGTTGCTGTTGTGCGAAGCCGAACAGGTCGCGGTCGTCCCCGGTGAAGTCCCGCCCGGAGCGCACCAGCGCGTACCCCTCGACGACGCCCGGGTCCGCGCCGGCCGAGGCGACGAGGTGCCGCAGGTGACCGAAGGGCCGGAAGTCGAGGTTGTAGCAGTGGGTGCGCCGCCACTGCCGCTCGCCGGCCACGTCGCTCACCCTCCCCCACTCTCGGCTTCGCTCGAGCGGGGGGACCCCCACCGTCCTCCGCGGTCGGGGTCTGGAGCATGATCTCGGTGAGCGGGTGGTCCAGCGGGTGGTCGTAGATGACCATCGGGTCCTCGTGGAAGGAGTCCCGGGGCAGTGACAGCGTGAACAGTCCGGCGCCGTCGACCGACAGCCGGTAGCACTGTGCCGCGTCCGCCGCCACGAGGCGCATCAGCTCGGGCAGCGCCCGCTCCTGCAACTCCGCCACGGAGTCGGCCTCTTCGAGCCCACGTACGAGCGACAGCACACGCCGCGCGTCCGCACCGCTGATCTCCATCACGTCCCCCGGAGCTGCGTCGACGCCCCTGGGAAAACGCTACGGCCCGCGCCGCCCCGACGTGGCCCGCGCGCACCCATCCTCACCAGCAAGATTGACATCCTCCCCTCCCTGAAGGGAGGGGATTCCCGGCTCAGGCTGCCTGTGGGAGCGGCGCTCCCACAGGTCTTACGCCCTCGGCACCAGCCGGGTTGAGACCAGCCCGGACGAGCATCACGCGGGCGGAGTTCTTGTCCCTGGGGGAGACGGCTCCGCACGCGGTGCAGGTGTAGGTACGTTCCGACAGCGGAAGTGCGTGCTTGGCTCTCGCTCCGCACGACGCGCAGTCCATGGTGGTGTGCGCTGGGTTGACGAGGCGGATGTCCCGTCCGTGCTTGCGGCCCATCTCGATCAGGGCCGTCTTCGTGGCGCCGATCGCCGCGTCAGCGGCTTTGCGGGCCATGGTGGTCTTGGCCAGGAACTTCGGCCGGAAGTCCTCCACGGCGATCGCGTCATGATCGCGGACGACCTTCTTGGCCCACTTGCGGGCGGTGTCCTGCCGTTGCCGGGCGATCTTCGCGTAGACCTTGGCGCGCGACTTCTTCGCCTCACGATGGCCCTTTGACGATGCCTGTCCTTTCTTCGGCTTGCGGCGGGCCACCATCCGGTCGTACCGGCTCAGCCTCGCCTGGGCCTTGCGGCCATGCTGCAGGTGGGGGAGGTCGTGGGCGTCGGATGTGGTGGTGACGGTCTCCTTCACCCCCCAGTCCACACCGAGCACCCGGCCCGTGGCGGGGAGCGGCTGCACCTCGGTCGTGACGACGAACGACGCGTACCAGTGGCCCATCGCATCCTGGTACACACGCACGCTGGACGGCGCGGTGGGCAGTTCGCGGGACCACACCACAGTCAGGCTGATGCCGCCCGCGAGGTGGAGGCGTCCGTCCTTCAAGCGGAAGCCCCGGGTGGTGTAGTTCAGCGTGGGCAGCGCGTCACGTTTGCGCTTGATGCGGGGCATCCCGGCACGCTGCCGCACCGGCAGCCCGGCCTTGATGTCCTTCATCGCCTTGGCGCGGGACTTCGCGCAATCGCGGATGGTCTGCTGCTGCGGTACCGAGGCGCCCTCACGCAGCCACGTCATCGCGGTACGGGCCTCGGTCAACATCTTGTCGAGCTGTGCCGGGCCGCACGTCGTCTTCTCGGCGGTGTCCCGGTTCGCGGTGTGGACCTTGCGGGACATGGCCACGCACTCGTTCCACACCCACCGGCAGCGAGCCCACTCGGCCATCAGACCCGCGCGGGCGGCCGACGACACGCGAAGCCGGTAGGTGTATCGAGCATGCCCGACATCCTCCGCCTGTCGTTTCACCGTCTCCATGACGTCAAATGTACGTCACTCTTGCATAGGAAGGCAACTACAGTGGCGGCATGGACGAAGAGAAGCGCATCACTGTCCGGCTCCCCCTGGAGCTCCACGAAAGGCTCGCCACACTCGCAAAGCGGGACCGCAGGTCGGTCAACGGCGAGATCGTGCATCTCCTGGAGGTCGCACTCGCCAGTCACTCGGTGGACACCGAATCGCCCTGACGGCGATTCGGCTTCCCTGCCCTGCTCCGCAGGAATCCGATTCCTCCCCGGCCTGAAGGCCGGGGCATCCTCGGAGGAACCAGGTGACCTGAGGCACGGGACCCCCGGGCATCCCTTCGGGGTCGGCGGGCGCCCATCGGGCCGACGCCTCGGGCGGGCGCCACTCGACCACGGACGCCGCTGGGTGAACGACCCGCAAAGACCTCCCGCGACGACCGACGCACTCCGCGGCTGGTGACGCACCGAAGACGGCCGTGGCCGGTACCTCCGCGACGACACGGACGACCTCATCGGCGACAGCAACCGGCGTGCCAGCGGCGACGGCTGCTCTTCCCCGGCTGCAACCAGCGCCCACAGCCGGCCTATCCCTTCGACGGAGACCCGCCCCTCGTCGACACCAGCTGCTCCACCCCGACAGCAACCGGCGCCCGCAACCGACCCATCCCTTCGACGGCAACTGCTCTTCCCGACGGGAGTCCGCTCCCGAGTGGCACGCAGCCGGCCCTCCCTACCGCGACCGGCACTCCGACTGCGGGCGCGGCCGGCTGTTCGGCGCCGGACCGAAGCCTCAGCGGCGGCGCATGTCCGCGACCCGGGCGCGTTCCGGGGGCTGTTCGCCGAGGACCGCGGCCGTGCGCAGGCCCGTGGCGGCGCCCGGGACCTGGCCCCGGCGCGGGGCCGGGAGGGGGACGTCCCGGCGCTGCTGCTGGGGGCGCGCCGGGACCGCGTCACCCCCCGGGCTGCCGGACGCCCCGGCCACGGCGATCTGCACCCCCTGGTCCGCGAGGGCCTGGAGTTCGGTGGCGGCGCGGTCGTCGTGCGCGGGTGGCTCGTCGGTCACCAGGCGGGTGATGACGTCCGTGGGCACGGTCTGGAACATGGTGTCCGTGCCGAGCTTGGTGTGGTCGGCGAGCACGACGACCTCGGCGGCGGCCTGGACGAGGGCCCGGTCGACGGACGCCGACAGCATGTTGGACGTGGACAGTCCGCGTTCGGCGGTGAGGCCGCTCCCGGAGAGGAAGGCTCTGGAGACGCGCAGCCCCTGCAGGGACTGTTCGGCTCCGCTGCCGACGAGGGCGTAGTTGGAGCCGCGCAGGGTGCCCCCGGTCATCACGACTTCGACTCTGTTGGCGTGGGCCAACGCCTGGGCCACCAGGAGGGAGTTGGTGACGACCGTCAGACCGGGAACGCGCGCGAGACGGCGGGCGAGTTCCTGGGTGGTCGTACCGGCCCCCACCACGATGGCCTCGCCCTCTTCGACGAAGTTGGCGGCGAGGTCCGCGATGGCGGTCTTCTCGGCGGTCGCGAGATGGGATTTCTGCGGAAAGCCGGACTCCCGCGTGAACCCGCCCGGCAATACCGCACCGCCGTGCCGGCGGTCGAGGAGTCCTTCTGCCTCCAGTGCGCGCACGTCCCGCCGTACGGTCACTTCGGAGGTCTGGACGACGCGGGCGAGCTCACGGAGCGACACGGCCCCGTTCGCTCGCACCATTTCGAGGATCAATTGGCGACGTTCTGCAGCGAACACGAAACTGACAGTAACGCGGGCGACCGTCTGCTTTCAGCTCTTTACACCGGATAGTCGAAGTTGTTCGCACAGGGGGTCGGGGAGTGGTATAGGGCCCCGATTCCGGCGCTTCACACCTGCCCTCAGCCCTCCCGTCACCCCTTTCGCCGGACTCCGCCGCCTGATCTGGTCATCCGTCAGATGTTGTCGATGGCGACCGAGTTGGAAGACTTGCGTTTCAAACCCGCTTCCCCTGCAGTTCCATCATCACCTTTGCCCTTCAAACCTCACCCGAGATAAGCTAGTTGAATCTGCGTTACACCCTGGAGCGACTACCTCGTCCGCAAGAGGGCGTCCCACCAGCGGATTCATGAGTATCCGCCCGGTCAGACCCCCTCTCCGGCACGTTCGGCGTACCGGTTCCTCACGGAACCGCCCCCGTCGGGCCTGTCGCAGGCGTACGACTCCCTCGGTCCACCACTGGAATGCGCGAGCGCCGAGTGCCCTCACGCGACGGAGTGCAGGAAGACGGACCTCCCCGGTCGCCTCCTGCGTAGAGCCGCAAGGCTCCGAGGAGGCTGGACATGTGTGCTGCCCGTATGTACCACGTCCCCGAGAACGACGAGTCGGGAACCATCGCCCTGTGTGACGAGTCGATGCGCCATGGCGCCGACTCCGCCGGGGTCTATCTGCTCTCCGCGATCATCGTGCCGGCGACCACGCTGCCCATGGTGCGGGATCGCATGACCGGGCTGCGCCTGCCGGGACAGCGGAAGAAACTGCACTGGCGGGACGAATCGGCGCCCCGACGAACGCTGGCCGCCGACGGATTGGCCGCGTTGCGCGCCGACATCGTCGTCGCCACCTGGTGTGGGATGAGCCGCGACAAGCAGGAGCGCGCCCGCCGCAAGGGCATGGAAGGACTGCTGCTGGACCTGGGTCGCCGCGGTGTCAGTCACGCTCTGTTCGAATCCCGCGGACCTGACCGGGACCGAGCCGACGTGGCCTCTCTGGCGGGACTGCGCCGGTCAGGTGCCCTGCCGCCCTCGCTGCGGGTGAGCCACGCACCGGGCAACGACGAGCCCGCGCTGTGGTGTGCCGACATCGCGGCCGGGGCCTACAGCGCCGCCATCGGCGGCGTGCCGGACTACTGGACGGCCACTCTGCGCGGCTCCAAGGGCACGGTGCTGACCTGCGGAGCGTGTGGGACGCCTCACATGCCCGTCGTAGCAGCGGAAGCCGACTGAGAAAGCGCGAAGGCCAGGCGTCCGTCGTCCGGCGGATGGCCTGGCCCCACTTCCGGCCCCTCCTGGGGTCGGCTGTACAACCACTTTGCCTCCCCGCCAGTCGGGGGTCAAGCGGAAGGTCTGACACGTATGAGTGACATCGATCCCCCCTACGAGCTGCCCGAGGACGAGTACCGCAACCGCGTCGGCGTCCTCGTCGACCGGCTCAAAGACCTGCAGGTCCGCGACATGAGAGCGGTACGGGCAGCAGCCGAGCGTATCGTGGATCACCCCAACGGCACGACACACACGATCGACACGGCCGCTCAGCTGCTCACCGCGGTTGTCGACCCCCGAGCCGTCCGGGCCAATCAGATACGGTCCCAACGCGTGCGGGGCGGACGGATACTCCACCTGCTGCGCGCCAGCGTGTGGACACCCCTGCTGCTGGTCGATGCGACGAACGGCCGTTTCGTGGTCGACCAGGCCTACCTCTCCGACCCCCAGGTCATCCCGGGGACGACCTTGAAGGTGGCGCTCGCGGCACCGGACTCCTCCGGGACCGTTCCCTCTCTCATCTACCGCGGCACCCGGCAGGCCGTCGCGACCGCGCTGGACGAGAACGCGGACTACGTCAGGCAGGCGAACTCCTGGGAAGCCGACATCCGGATCAACGGGATTCTGATGCCCCTGCTGGCGGGGCATGTCGAGTACCGCTTCACCGACGCCCCGTCGCGCCCCGCGGTCGGCGTCGTGGACGGTACCTCCCGCACCGCGTCGGCGCATAGGATCCTCGGACTCGCCGAGTCGGACATCGTCGCCGCTACCCCCGAGTCGCAGCGCAAGTGGCTCACTCGCCGCTTGAAGGATCTGACGGACACCGTCGGGGTGCTCGCGTCCGGCACCGAACCGGACGAGGAGGGACTGCTGACCGCAGAGGGCGTGGTGAACGCGCTGACCGCGGAGGCCGACCTGATCGTCGGCTGGGGCTGGGACGAACAAACGACAGGCCGACCCTCCCACGTCGAACCGACCTATGCGAGCACGCTGAACCTGGCCCTCGGCGCACAGAACATCGAGCCCAAGTCCTTCTCCGCGGAAGCCCAGAGCACCCTGCTCGCGGAGCGGTCCGTGAACACGCTGGCAGACTACGGGCTGATCAGCCACACCGAACTCGTGTACGCGCTGGGCCGCGAGGACCTTACGGAAGTCGCGCGGAAACTCGGTTACAGCCGGCACCGTGACGAACGCTGTGCCTGGCTCATCCGCCTCATGACCACCCCCGAGCCCAAACTGCGGAAGGTGCTGAACGAGGCACTCAACACCAAGGCCTTCTCGGCCAAGAACCGCTCACGCCCCACCATCGAACTGGCGCTGCGCTCGTTCTCGGGGCACGACCACCAGTACCTCGACCGTGCCCGCAACGCCGCCGTACACGCCTTGTGGACGGACGTGGGCACGACTCCCTGGAGCGTCCACTCGCGCCCGGACAACGAGGCCCTCGACGAACTTGAGGACGAGGCGCTGGCCGAGGTGCACGACGGGCAGCCCGGCTCCCGCTGCCAGGAAGTGGCAGCACGGGGCATCGTCCCGCTCCTCGCCCTGGGCGGGCTCGGCGTGGACCGCGGTTCAGCCCAGTTCCGAGGCCAACCAGCCGTGGTGATCGCCCGCATGATGAAGAACGAGTGGGGGATCCGACAGCTGATGGCCACGGTGCGGGCCTCGCGCGAGGACCGTCCCTTCCCCCGCCTTGATCCCGACGGCAGGCAGTTGCCCGACGACGTGCAGCGGAACACGCCGTCGTACAACAACAACTGGCTACGCGAGCAGGTCCTGAGCGAGGAGGTAACCACACCGGTCACTGAGGCCGAAGAACCGGAGAAGGTGCTCTTTCAATCGCTTCAGACGGCCTGGGACGCGCTTGAGCGATACCGGGAGCTGAAGGATCCGGCTTACGACTCCCTCACCGACGACAAATGGCGGGAGGCGGCCAAGACTGCCGGCCGCCTGTCCAAGAACATCAACAAATACGTGCAGGAAGAAGACTGACCACCGCGCACGCGGGCGCCGGGACACAACAGCCCTCGTGTCCCGGAATGCCACGGGGTCAGGCCTCCCCCGCCGCCTTGCGCGTGTGCAGCTGCCGGGCCACCTCGGCGATCGACCCCGAAAGGGACGGGTACACGGTGAACGCGTTCGCGATCTGTTCGACCGTCAGATTGTTGTCGACGGCGATCGAGATGGGGTGGATCAGTTCCGAGGCGCGCGGCGAGACGACCACACCGCCGACGACGATCCCGGTGCCGGGCCGGCAGAAGATCTTGACGAAGCCGTCGCGGATGCCCTGCATCTTGGCGCGCGGGTTGCGCAGCAGGGGCAGCTTGACGACCCGGGCGTCGATCACGCCGGCGTCGACGTCGGCCTGCGTGTAGCCGACGGTGGCGATCTCGGGGTCGGTGAAGACGTTCGAGGAGACGGTCTTGAGGTTGAGCGGGGCCACCGCGTCGCCGAGGAAGTGGTACATGGCGATACGTCCCTGCATGGCGGCGACGGACGCGAGCGCGAACACCCCGGTCACGTCACCGGCGGCGTACACGCCCGGCGCGGTGGTCCTGGACACCTTGTCGGTCCAGATGTGACCGGAGTCGCGGAGCTTGACGCCCGCCTCCTCCAGGCCGAGGCCCGCGCTGTTGGGGACGGCGCCGACGGCCATGAGGCAGTGCGAGCCGGTGATGACCCGCCCGTCGGAGAGGGTGACCTCGACGCGGTCGCCGACCCGCTTGGCGGACTCGGCGCGGGAGCGGGCCATGACGTTCATCCCGCGGCGCCGGAAGACGTCCTCCAGGACGGCGGCGGCGTCCGGGTCCTCGCCGGGCAGCACGCGGTCGCGGGAGGAGACCAGGGTGACCTTGGAGCCGAGGGCCTGGTAGGCGCCGGCGAACTCGGCACCGGTGACACCCGAGCCGACCACGATGAGCTCCTCGGGCAGCTCGCCGAGGTCGTAGACCTGGGTCCAGTTCAGGATGCGCTCGCCGTCGGGCTGGGCGTCCGGCAGCTCGCGGGGGTGACCGCCGGTGGCGATCAGCACGGCGTCGGCGACGAGGGTCTCCTCGGTGCCGTCGGCGGCGGTGACGACGACCTTGCGGGAGCCGTCCAGGGCCTGCATGCCCTCCAGCCGGCCCTTGCCGCGCAGCACCCGGGCGCCGGCCCGGGTGACGGAGGCGGTGATGTCGTGCGACTGCGCGAGGGCGAGCCGCTTCACACGCCGGTTGACCTTGCCGAGGTCCACCCCCACGACCCGGGCCGCCTGCTCCAGCGGCGGGGTGTCGTCGGCGACGATGATGCCGAGTTCCTCGTACGACGAGTCGAAGGTCGTCATGACCTCGGCCGTAGCGATAAGGGTCTTCGACGGCACGCAGTCGGTCAGCACCGACGCTCCGCCCAGACCGTCGCAGTCGACGACGGTCACCTCCGCGCCGAGCTGCGCGGCCACCAGGGCCGCCTCATAGCCGCCGGGTCCGCCACCGATGATCACGATCCGAGTCACGTACTCCATTGTCCCGCACCCCGCGCGGTGGTCCTGCGCCGGGGGCTGAGCCGGTCGCCACTGTTGCCGAAGTGACACGTGTGCCGGCTGCCGTACCCTCCTCCCATGTCGCTCTACGCCGCGTACGCCGGCAACCTCGACGCGCGGCTGATGACCCGCCGCGCCCCGCACTCGCCCCTGCGCGCGACGGGCTGGCTCAACGGCTGGCGGCTGACCTTCGGCGGCGAGCAGCTCGGCTGGGAGGGCGCGCTGGCGACGGTCGTGGAGGACACCGCGGACCCGGAGGCGCAGGTCTTCGTCACCCTGTACGACATCGCCCCGATGGACGAGGAGTCCCTGGACCGCTGGGAGGGCGTCGGCCTCGGCATCTACCGCCGGGCCCGGGTCCGGGTGCACACCCTGGACGGCGAGACCGGCGCGTGGGTGTACGTGCTCAACGGGTACGAGGGCGGGCTGCCGTCGGCCCGCTACCTCGGGGAGATCGCCGACGCGGCGGAGTCGGCCGGGGCGCCGCACGACTACGTGATGGAGCTGCGGAAAAGGCCCTGCTGACCGATCCTGGTGTGCATGAGCGGGGCACGGCACGGTTACGAGGTCCACTACACCGAGCAGGCCGCGGCGGAGCGTGACGCGCTGGACGCACGGCTGCGCGCCCGGTTCGACAAGGGCGTCGACGTGCTGGCCCGCGACCCCTACCTCCCCGCGTCCCGCGCCGTCAGCGCCACCGGCGACGACCGCACGGTCCGGCTCACCGAGCACATCTTCGCCGAGTACATCGTCAGCCGCGGACGGCTGCTGATCTTCGTCGTCGACGTCTTCAGCGACCAGGACGTCCTCGTCCCCGAGGAGGGGTCGGACCTGTGACGGGGCCGCCTCTGCGAACCGCCCCTGCGATGCGCCCCTGCGATGCCCTCCTGGATGGAAACGACAAGGCAACGATCGCCTTCCCGTGTGCTCTGTCATCTACGCGCGTAGGCAAGAACCGGCTACCCTCATCCGCGTGAACGCATCTCTTCTCCCGGACGACATCCAGGGCGACCCGCACGCCGCCGCCGACGCCGCCGCCGCGCGCCTGCGCGAACTGACCGGCGCCGAGACCCACGACGTCGCCCTCGTGATGGGCTCCGGCTGGGCACCCGCCGTGGACGCCCTGGGCGCCCCCGACGCCGAGTTCCCGGTCACCGAGCTGCCCGGTTTCCCGCCGCCGGCGGTCGAGGGCCACGGCGGCAAGATCCGCTCGTACCGCATCGGTGAGAAGCGCGCCCTGGTGTTCCTGGGCCGCACCCACTACTACGAGGGCCGCGGCGTCGCCGCCGTCGCGCACGGTGTCCGTACGGCCGTGTCGGCGGGCTGCAAGACCATCGTCCTGACCAACGGCTGCGGCGGTCTGCGCGAGGGCATGCGCCCCGGCCAGCCGGTCCTGATCAGCGACCACATCAACCTCACGGCGACCTCCCCGATCGTCGGCGCGAACTTCGTCGACCTCACCGACCTGTACTCGCCGCGGCTGCGCGCCCTGTGCAAGGAGATCGACCCCACGCTGGAGGAGGGCGTCTACGCCCAGTTCCCCGGCCCGCACTACGAGACGCCGGCCGAGATCCGGATGGCCCGCGTCATCGGCGCGGACCTGGTGGGCATGTCGACGGTGCTGGAGGCCATCGCGGCGCGTGAGGCCGGCGCCGAGGTACTGGGTATCTCCCTGGTGACCAACCTCGCCGCCGGAATGACGGGCGAGCCGCTGAACCACGAGGAGGTCCTCCAGGCGGGACGGGACTCGGCGACACGGATGGGCTCGCTGCTGGCCCAGGTACTGGGCCGCCTGTAGGCAACGCACCAGGGGGCTCCGCCCCCTGGCCCCCGGCCTACAACCGGCCCACCACCGGCTCGCCGACAGGACGGGGCCCCATCCAGCCCGTCCGGCGTTCCAGCCTCGGCCGGCGCACCGCAGCCCTTCCGGTGTTCCAGCCCGTCCGGCGCACCCCAGCCCGTCCGGCGTCTCCGGCCCCGGCCGGGATTCCAGCCCGTCCGGCGCATCCAACCCCGGCCGGCGCATCCAACCCCGGCCGGTACATCCCAGCCCGTCCGGCGTCTCCAGCCCCGGCCGGGATTCCAGCCCGTCCGGCGTCTCCAGCCCCGGCCGGGATTCCAGCCCGTCCGGCGTCTCCAGCCCCGGCCGGGATTCCAGCCCGTCCGGCGTTTGAGGACGAGGCCCCTTCAGGGCCGAAGCGGGGGTCTGGGGGCGGCAGCCCCCAGGGACGGGACGGGTAGGGGCGGCGGGGGCGAGAAAACCCACGACCACACACGAGAGGTTGACCCACCGTGCACGACGACCTCACCACCCGTGCTCAGACCTGGCTCGCCGAGGACCCCGACCCGCAGACCCGCGCCGAACTCGCGAAGCTCATCGAGTCCGGAGAGGTCACGGAACTCGCCGACCGCTTCTCCGGCACCCTCCAGTTCGGCACGGCCGGCCTGCGGGGCGAGCTGGGCGCCGGCCCGATGCGCATGAACCGCTCGGTCGTCATCCGCGCCGCCGCCGGCCTCGCGGCGTACCTCAAGGGCAAGGGCCAGGAGAACGGCCTCGTCGTCATCGGCTACGACGCCCGCCACAAGTCCGCCGACTTCGCCCGGGACACGGCGGCCGTGATGACCGGCGCGGGTCTGCGCGCCGCCGTACTCCCCCGCCCCCTCCCCACCCCCGTCCTGGCGTACGCCATAAGGCACCTCGGCGCGGTCGCCGGCGTCGAGGTCACCGCCAGCCACAACCCGCCGCGCGACAACGGCTACAAGGTCTACCTGGGCGACGGTTCGCAGATCGTCCCGCCCGCCGACGCGGAGATCGCCGCCGAGATCGCCGCCGTCCGCTCCCTGGACGACGTACCGCGCCCGGAGTCCGGCTGGGAGACCCTCGACGACGCCGTCCTGGACGCCTACCTGGCCCGCACCGACGCCGTGCTCGCCACCGGCTCCCCCCGGACCGCCCGCACCGTCTACACGGCGATGCACGGCGTCGGCAAGGACGTCCTGCTCGCCGCCTTCGCCCGCGCCGGGTTCCCCGAGCCCGTCCTCGTCGCCGAGCAGGCCGAACCCGACCCGGAATTCCCGACCGTCGCCTTCCCCAACCCGGAGGAGCCGGGCGCGATGGACCTGGCCTTCGCCACGGCCCGGGCGACCGGCCCCGATCTGATCGTCGCCAACGACCCGGACGCCGACCGCTGCGCCGTGGCCGTCCCCGACGGCGGCGACTGGCGGATGCTGCGCGGCGACGAGGTCGGTGCCCTGCTCGCCGCCCACCTGGTCCGCAGGGGCGCCCGCGGCACCTTCGCCGAGTCGATCGTCTCCTCCTCCCTCCTCGGCCGTATCGCCGAGAAGGCGGGGCTGCCCCACGAGGAGACCCTCACCGGCTTCAAGTGGATCGCCCGCGTCGAGGGCCTGCGCTACGGCTACGAGGAGGCCCTCGGCTACTGCGTGGACCCGGAGGGCGTGCGCGACAAGGACGGCATCACCGCCGCGCTGCTGATCACCGAGCTCGCCTCGCAGCTCAAGGAGGAGGGCCGGACCCTCCTCGACCTGCTGGACGACCTCGCCGTGGAGCACGGTCTGCACGCCACCGACCAGCTCTCGGTCCGCGTCCAGGACCTCTCGGTCATCGCCCGCGCCATGGAGCGGCTGCGCGAGCATCCCCCGACCGCCCTCGCGGGCCTGGCCGTCACCAGGGCCGAGGACCTCACCCAGGGGACGGACACGCTCCCGCCCACCGACGGACTGCGCTACACCCTCGACGGCGCCCGCGTCATCGTCCGGCCCAGCGGCACCGAGCCCAAGCTGAAGTGCTATCTGGAGGTGGTGATCCCGGTGACCGACCTCGCGGCCCTCCCGGCCGCCCGCACCAGGGCGAACGACCTGCTCGCGGCCATCAAGCGGGACCTGTCGGCGGCGGCCGGCATCTGACCGTACGACGCCCCTCGGGAAGATCGGGGACCCGACTGCCCCGGCCCCCTCGGCCGGGGCAGTCGGGGTTCGTGAGGGCAGGTCAGGTCAGGTCAGGTCAGGTCAGGGGAGGTCGGTCAGGGCAGGAAGAGCACCGCCGCCACCCCGACCATCCCGATGACGACCCCGAGCGGCCACAGCGCACGCCCCCGCTGCCGCACGTCGCTCACGCCGGCCGGCCGCAGCTCCGGGTCCCGCCACATCGCCTCGATCTCGGCGGCCGTCCGCTCGTACGGATGGGTCAGGCCCAGCCTGCGCTCCAGCCAGGGCCTCCGGCCCCGCCGCCCCACAACCCGACCCACCCCACGGCCGACCCAACCCCCGGCACAACGGCCACATCACGCCACGACCACCGGCCCCGCCGCCCCACAACCCGACCCACCCCACAGCCGACCCAACCCCCAGCACACCGGCCACATCACGCCACGGCAGCCATCGGCCCCCGCCACGCCACAACCGACTCACGCCCACGGGCCCGCCACGCCAGAACCCCGCCCCACGTCACGGCCGGCCGAACCCCCTGCACCAACACCCCCCCTCACCCCACGGCCAGCAGAATCCCCAACACAACCACCCCCGCGACCGCCGGCCCCAGGATCTCCCAGGCCCACCGCACGGTCACCTCTCCCTGCGCGCTCTCCGCCTTCTCGCGCTCCTCCCACACGCCCCGCATCTCGTCCATGACCCGGTCGGACGCGGCCCGCACGGGCCCGGCCGGCGCCGGTCCGGGCGAGCTGTCGAAGCCTCCGAGGCCGCTGAGTCCGGCCCGGCCGCCCCGGCCACCCCCACGTCCCTCACGCGGAGCGCTCCGCTCCGCCGCCGCCCGGGCCTCCCGCCGGGCCGCCGACTTGCGTGCCCGCAGCGACACCGGGACGGCCCACAGCTGGTACTTCTTCCCCGACCGGGCGAGGACCTCGTTGGAGTACCCGGACCGCAGCGCCGCGACCTGCCCCCAGGGCAGCACGATCACCCGGAACGGGTTGCGCACCCGCAGCCGGTCCTGGCCGACGTACACGGCGGGCCGCACGGTGAAGGCGACGATCAGCGGCACCACCAGGATCAGCATCGCGAGCGCCAGCCACGGCGCGCTCCCCTCCCCCGCGACGATCGCGTCGATGCCGAGCCAGCCGACGATGGCCAGCAGCAGCACGCCGCTCGCGATACCGGCGGACGACCGGTGGACACGGTCGTCGGACTCGGATGCCGGGGGCTGCGGCGCGGAGGGCTGGTCTTCCGGGGTCGTCATGGCCCCGATTCTGCCGCAGCCCACGGCGCGGGGCCGAGCCGCCCAGGTCCCAGACCGGCCCTCGGCCCCCAAGCCGCCCAGGTCCCAGACCGACCCTCGGCCCCCAAGCCGCCCAGGTCCCAGACCAGCCCCCGGCCCCCAAGCCGCCCAGGTCCCAGACCGACCCTCGGCCCCCAAGCCGCCCAGGTCCCAGACCAGCCCCCGGCCCCCAAGCCACCCAGGTCCCAGACCGCCCCCGGCCCACAAGCCACCCAGATCCCTGACCAGCCCCCAGCCCCCAAGGTCCCGGACCAGCCCCCAGCCCCCAAGCCACCCAGGTCCCAGACCAGCCCCCAGCCCGCAAGCCGCCCGGCTTCCGGTCCAACCCCGCGCCCCTTCAGACCGGACCGGGCACCCCCGCCGGCCAAGGATCCGTCTCCGGGCTATACATCCGCTACGCGCGTAGATATGCTCGTCTGGTGACCATGCCCACCAATGCACCCACCGCAGCCCTCAAGGACGTGACCTCGTCCGACAGCACGCTGCGTCGCTTCCTCCACGGGCTGCCCGGCGTCGACGCGGTCGGCCTGGAGGCACGCGCCGCGTCGCTCGGCACCCGTTCCATCAAGACGACCGCGAAGGCGTACGCCATCGACCTCGCCATCTCGATGGTCGACCTGACGACGCTGGAAGGCGCGGACACCCCGGGCAAGGTCCGGGCGCTCGGCGCCAAGGCGGTCCGCCCCGACCCGACCGACCGCACCACGCCCACCACGGCCGCGGTCTGCGTCTACCCCGACATGGTGGCCGTCGCCAAGCAGGCCGTCGCCGGCTCCGGCGTGAAGGTCGCCTCCGTCGCCACCGCCTTCCCGGCCGGCCGCGCCGCGCTCGCGGTGAAGCTGGCGGACGTGCGTGACGCGGTCGCCGCGGGCGCCGACGAGATCGACATGGTCATCGACCGGGGGGCGTTCCTCGCGGGCGACTACCTGAAGGTGTACGACGAGATCGTCGCCGTGAGGGAGGCCAGCGGGGCGGCCCGCCTCAAGGTCATCTTCGAGACCGGTGAGCTGTCGACGTACGACAACATCCGGCGGGCGAGCTGGCTCGGCATGCTGGCGGGCGCCGACTTCATCAAGACGTCCACCGGCAAGGTCGCCGTCAACGCCACCCCCGCCAACACCCTCCTGATGCTGGAGGCCGTCCGCGACTTCCGCGCCCAGACGGGGGTACAGGTGGGTGTGAAGCCCGCCGGCGGCATCCGTACCAGCAAGGACGCGATCAAGTTCCTCGTCCTGGTCAACGAGACGGCCGGCGAGGACTGGCTGGACAACCACTGGTTCCGCTTCGGCGCCTCCTCGCTTCTGAACGACCTGCTGATGCAGCGGCAGAAGCTGGCCACCGGCCGCTACTCCGGCCCCGACTACGTGACGGTGGACTGATCACCATGGCTTCCGCATTCGAATACGCACCGGCACCCGAGTCCCGCTCGGTCGTCGACATCGCCCCCTCCTACGGGCTCTTCATCGACGGCGAGTTCGTCGACGCGGCCGACGGCAAGGTCTTCAAGACCGTCTCGCCGTCCACCGAGGAGGTCCTCTCCGAGATCGCCCAGGCGGGCGAGGCGGACGTCGACCGTGCCGTGAAGGCCGCCCGCAAGGCCTTCGAGAAGTGGTCGGCGCTGCCGGGCTCCGAGCGCGCCAAGTACCTCTTCCGCATCGCCCGGATCATCCAGGAGCGCAGCCGCGAGCTCGCCGTCCTGGAGACGCTGGACAACGGCAAGCCGATCAAGGAGACGCGCGACGCCGACCTCCCCCTGGTCGCCGCGCACTTCTTCTACTACGCGGGCTGGGCGGACAAGCTCGGCCACGCCGGGTTCGGGCCGGCCCCGAAGCCGCTGGGCGTGGCCGGCCAGGTCATCCCCTGGAACTTCCCCCTCCTGATGCTGGCGTGGAAGATCGCCCCGGCGCTCGCGACCGGCAACACGGTCGTCCTCAAGCCCGCCGAGACGACCCCGCTCTCCGCTCTCTTCTTCGCGGACGTCTGCCGCCAGGCGGGCCTCCCCAAGGGTGTCGTCAACATCCTGCCCGGCTACGGCGCCGCGGGCGCCGCGCTCGTCGCGCACCCGGACGTGAACAAGGTGGCCTTCACCGGCTCCACGGCCGTCGGCAAGGAGATCGCGAGGACGGTCGCGGGCAGCCGCAAGAAGCTCACCCTGGAGCTGGGCGGCAAGGGCGCCAACATCGTCTTCGACGACGCCCCCATCGACCAGGCCGTCGAGGGCATCGTCAACGGCATCTTCTTCAACCAGGGCCAGGTCTGCTGCGCGGGCTCCCGTCTGCTGGTCCAGGAGTCGATCGAGGACGAGCTGCTGGACTCCCTCAAGCGCAGGCTCTCCACGCTTCGCCTCGGCGACCCGCTGGACAAGAACACGGACATCGGCGCGATCAACTCCGAGGAGCAGCTCGCCCGTATCACCGGCCTCGTCGAGCAGGGCGAGGCGGAGGGCGCCGAGCGCTGGTCCCCGGCCTGCGAACTGCCCGAGGCGGGTTACTGGTTCGCCCCGACGCTCTTCACCAAGGTCACCCAGGCCCACACCGTCGCCCGCGACGAGATCTTCGGCCCGGTCCTGTCGGTTCTCACCTTCCGCACCCCGGACGAGGCCGTCGCCAAGGCCAACAACACGCCGTACGGCCTGTCGGCGGGCATCTGGACGGAGAAGGGCTCGCGCATCCTCGCGGTGGCGAACAAGCTCCGGGCCGGTGTCGTCTGGTCCAACACGTTCAACAAGTTCGACCCGACCTCGCCGTTCGGCGGCTACAAGGAGTCGGGCTTCGGCCGCGAGGGCGGCCGCCACGGCCTGGAGGCGTACCTCGATGTCTGACAAGTCCGAGAAGACCGAGCAGCCGCGCCTGAGCGTCTTCAAGACCTACAAGCTGTACGTCGGCGGGAAGTTCCCGCGTTCCGAGAGCGGCCGGGTGTACGAGGTGACGGCGAAGACATCAGCCGCTGACGCGGCGGGCAAGGGCAAATGGCTGGCCAACGCACCGCAGTCGTCCCGCAAGGACGCCCGTGACGCGGTCGTGGCCGCCCGCAAGGCGTTCGGCGGCTGGTCGGGCGCGACCGCGTACAACCGCGGCCAGGTCCTCTACCGCGTCGCCGAGATGCTGGAGGGCCGCCGCGACCAGTTCACCCGTGAAGTGGGCGAGGCCGAGGGCCTGTCGAAGTCCAAGGCCGCCGCGGTCGTGGACGCCACGATCGACCGCTGGGTCTGGTACGCGGGCTGGACGGACAAGATCGCCCAGGTCGTGGGCGGCGGGAACCCGGTCGCGGGCCCGTACTTCAACCTGTCCTCCCCGGAGCCGACGGGCGTGGTCGCGGTGCTGGCCCCGCAGGAGTCGTCCTTCCTGGGCCTGGTGTCCGTACTGGCCCCGGTGATCGCGACCGGCAACACGGCCGTGGTGATCGCCAGTGAGAAGTCCCCGCTCCCGGCCCTCTCCCTGGCCGAGGTCCTCGCCACCTCCGACGTCCCCGGCGGTGTCGTCAACGTCCTGTCCGGCCGTACGGCGGAGATCGCGGCGCCGCTCGCCGCCCACCAGGACGTCAACGCGATCGACCTGGCGGGCGCCGACGAGGTGCTGGCGAAGGAACTGGAGATCGCGGCGGCCGACAACCTGAAGCGCATCCTTCGTCCACAGCCTGTGGACGACTGGTCGGTCACTCCGGGCACGGACCGTATGACGGCCTTCCTGGAGACGAAGACGGTCTGGCACCCGACGGGTTCGCTGGGCGCGTCGGGCTCGGCGTACTGAGCGGCGCCCCGTAAGGGGCACGGGGAACTGCGCGGCCGGCCACGAACGGCCCGCGGTTCCCCGCCCGCTCAGCCCCCCAGAACCCGCGTCGCGTCCCCCAGCACGGGGATCGCCCCGATCGACGACGCCTGCGCCACCGGCCCGGTCAGCATCCGGGAGGTCAGGGGCTGGAAGTCGGCGAGCTGGGTGCCGACGCCGTTGTCGAGGGGGTCGACGCCGGTGCCCGCGAGGGGGTTGGGCTTGAGGCCGGCGATCGTGCCGGTGACGTAGGGCAGGGAGCCGAGCAGACCTTGCGCGCCGGCCTGGGGGTCGATGTCGCCCACCGAGGTGGGGCGGGTCCGCGCAACGTCGACGACCGGTTCGCCGGTCGCCGCGGCGGCGGTTCCGGCGCCCGCGCCCAGCGCCACTCCGGCGGTCGCGAGGGCGGCGAGGGCGCGCCGGCCGGTGGAGGTCTGGGGGGATGCGTGTCGGGCCATCGCTGGTGCCACCTTATGCTGCGCAAGGTAATCGGGTCGACACGAAGGGTATTTGAGGTGTGACGCGCGCTTCAAAGCCGACCCGCGGGGTCGTACGCGGCCCGACGGATGCCTCACACTGGTGTCCCGTGAGCTCCCAACCGCCCATACCCACGCGAGTCGTGCTGCTCTGCGGCCCTTCCGGCTCCGGCAAGTCCCTTCTCGCCGCCCGCTCCGGCCTGCCGGTGCTGCGGCTCGACGACTTCTACAAGGAGGGCGACGACCCGACCCTGCCGCTGGTCGCCGGGAGCTCCGACATCGACTGGGACCACCCCGACTCGTGGGACGCGGACGTGGCGGTCGCCGCCATCGTGGAACTGTGCGCGTCGGGCCGTACGGACGTGCCCGTGTACGACATCTCGCTCAGCGCCCGCACCGGCGTGGAGGCGGTCGAGGTCGGGCGCACCCCGCTGTTCATCGCGGAGGGCATCTTCGCCGCCGAGATCGTCGGGCGCTGCCGTGAGCTGGGCGTCCTGGCCGACGCGCTGTGTCTGAGCCGCGGCCCGATGACGACGTTCCGCCGCCGTTTCCTGCGCGATCTGAAGGAGGGCCGCAAGTCGGTCCCGTTCCTGCTGCGCCGGGGCTGGCGGCTGATGCGCGCGGAGCGCTCCATCGTGGCCCGGCAGACCGCGCTCGGCGCGTACGCCTGCGACCGTGACGAGGCGATGGGCCGGCTCGCGGCCGCGGCGGCGGGCCGCTGCGCGACGACCGCGCGTACGACCGCTTGAACGAGGGGTGACATGAAAAAGCGGGACTGGACGGACCCCCCGGCCCTCCAGTCCCGCTTCCCCCGTTCCCCCGTTCCCCCGTTCCCCCGTTCCACCCCCCGGTGGTGCTTCCCCTTGTTGTGCGGCACCGCTCCCCCGGACGTCCCCCGTCGGGCCCCCGGTGCCGCTCCCCCGTCACCGGCACATGGCCGGGTCCTCCCCCGTGTTTCCCCCGTTCACCTTCAGGCGACAAGCTCCCCGAAGGCGTCCTCCTCGTCACGGCCGAAGCTGAGGACCTGGTCCTCGCGCAGCCGGCGGAGCGACCGCCAGATGCTGGACTTCACCGTGCCGACACTGATGTCGAGGATCTCCGCGATCTCCGGGTCGGTGCGGCCCTCGTAGTAGCGCAGGACCAGCATCGTCCGCTGGAGTTCGGGCAGCCGGGCCAGCGCCTGCCACAGGACCGCGCGCAGCTCGGTGCCGCGCATCGCGTCCGTGTCGCCGGGCGTCTCCGGCAGCTCCTCGGTCGGGTACTCGTTCAGCTTGCGGCGGCGCCACGCGCTGATGTGCAGGTTGGTCATGGTCCGGCGCAGGTATCCGCCGACCGCGGCCTTGTCACTGATCCGGTCCCACGCCTTGTACGTCGAGAACAGCGCGCTCTGCAGCAGGTCCTCGGCCTCGAAGCGGTCGCCGGTGAGGTGGTAGGCGGTGGCGTACAGGGAGGCGCGGCGCTCCTGGACGTAGGCGGTGAACTCCGCCTCGGTCAGCGAGCGACGCTCCCCCGTGTCCTCCCTGTACGCGGCTCCCCCGTGAGCTTCCCCCGTGTGTGCGTCAACCACCGTCATGTACGTGGTGTGCTGACGCCCGGTGCCGCGAGCGCACCCCCGCCCGCTCACGACACCGGACTTCTCGGAACCCCGGTTCACGTCGTGCAGACGCGTGACGACTGCGACTGCGCTGGTGCTCTTACCGTGCAGCGTGTTCATCTCGCGCCCCCCGTCGTGGACTTCCGGTGTTTCGTTCTTTGCGTTCTTGCCTGTGCCGAAAAGACTGCCCGGGCCACTTCATCGCCGTGTCCGCCGACTGTCACAGACCTGTCACAGGGGCCTGTCCTTGCGACACCACAGATCGTTCACAGACGTCAGAGGTACGCCGGTCGGCTGCCGACACCTCCGGACGACCTCGCCGGCGCGGAGGGCCGGCTGATCCTCTCCGACCTCGCCGAACACCTCGGTCCGCGCCCCCGTGCCGGGCTCCTCGGGCAGGTCGAAACCGCAGGTACAGCGCCCGCGCCACGGAAACCGTCTCCCTGTGGCGTCCGCGGTGTGCCCCACAGGTCGAACGACAGCCCCCTCATGGGCCAGAATGAGCGCGTGCCTTCCCTGTTGCTGATCGAGGACGACGACGCCATCCGTACGGCCCTGGAGCTCTCACTGACGCGCCAGGGGCACCGTGTGGCGACCGCTGCGAGCGGTGAGGACGGTCTGAAGCTGTTGCGCGAGCAGCGGCCGGATCTGATCGTTCTGGACGTGATGCTGCCCGGCATCGACGGTTTCGAGGTGTGCCGGCGTATCCGGCGCACCGACCAGCTGCCGATCATCCTGCTCACCGCGAGGAGCGACGACATCGACGTCGTGGTCGGGCTGGAGTCCGGCGCCGACGACTATGTCGTCAAGCCCGTCCAGGGGCGGGTGCTGGACGCCCGGATCCGGGCGGTGCTGCGCCGCGGGGAGCGCGAGTCGAACGACGCGGCGGTCTTCGGCAGCCTGGTCATCGACCGCGCGGCGATGACGGTGACGAAGAACGGCGAGGATCTGCAGCTCACGCCGACCGAGCTCAGGCTGCTGCTCGAGCTGAGCCGGCGGCCGGGTCAGGCGCTGTCCCGGCAGCAGCTGCTGCGCCTGGTGTGGGAGCACGACTACCTCGGTGACTCGCGGCTCGTCGACGCCTGTGTGCAGCGGCTGCGCGCCAAGGTCGAGGACGTCCCCTCGTCCCCGACGCTGATCCGTACCGTCCGCGGGGTCGGCTACCGCCTGGACGCCCCTCAGTGACGCAAGAGCAAGGGGGGTTCCGCGGCTGGTCCGCGGTGCGCAAGGGTCATCTGTCACGGCTGCGCTTCACCAGCCTGCGGCTGCGTCTCGTCGTCGTCTTCGGGGCGGTGGCGCTGACCGCCGCCGTCTCCGCGTCCGGCATCGCCTACTGGCTCAACCGCGAGGCCGTGCTCGACCGTACCCAGAGCGCGGTGCTGCGGGACTTCGAGCAGGAGATGCAGAACCGGGCGGGCGCGCTGCCCGAGCATCCGACGCAGGACGAGCTGCAGCACACCGCCGGGCAGATGGCCAACAGCAGCCAGCGCTTCAGCGTGCTGCTGGTCGGCGAGGACGCGAACGGCAGGACCGTGTACGGCAACTCCGGCGGACTCAGCGGCTTCTCGCTGGAGGACGTGCCCGAGTCGCTGCGTACGGCGGTGAACAAGAAGCAGGACGTCAGCGGCGGCAACAAGTCGCCGTACCACCTCTACTGGCAGCGGGTCGTGGACCACGGCACGCCGTATCTGGTGGCCGGGACGAAGGTGCTCGGCGGCGGACCGACCGGCTACATGCGCAAGTCGCTGGAGCCGGAGGCGGACGACCTCAACTCGCTCGCCTGGTCGCTGGGCATCGCCACCGGTCTCGCGCTGATCGGCGCCGCGCTGCTCGCGCAGGCCGCCGCCACGACCGTGCTGAAGCCGGTGCACCGGCTGGGTGTGGCCGCGCGGCGGCTCGGCGAGGGCCGGTTCGACACCCGGCTGCGGGTGTCCGGGACGGACGAACTCGCCGATCTGTCACGGACGTTCAACCGGGCGGCGGAGTCCCTGGAGAAGCGGGTCGCCGACATGGCCGCGCGGGACGACGCCTCGCGGCGGTTCGTCGCCGACATGTCGCACGAGCTGCGCACCCCGCTGACCGCCATCACCGCCGTAACGGAGGTACTGGAGGAGGAGCTGGACGCCGAGTCGGGCAGCATCGACCCGATGATCGAGCCCGCCGTCCGGCTGGTGGTCAGCGAGACCCGGCGGCTCAACGACCTCGTCGAGAACCTGATGGAGGTCACCCGCTTCGACGCCGGTACGGCGCGGCTGGTCCTGGACAACGTCGACGTCGCCGACCAGATCACCTTCTGCATCGACGCGCGCGCGTGGCTGGACGCGGTCGATCTGGACGCCGAGCGCGGCATCCACGCCCGCCTCGACCCGCGCCGCCTGGACGTGATCCTCGCCAACCTCATCGGCAACGCGCTCAAGCACGGCGGTTCCCCGGTGCGGGTGTCGGTGCGCGAGTCGGCCGAGGACGTCGTCATCGACGTACGCGACCACGGGCCGGGCATCCCCGAGGAGGTGC
This sequence comes from Streptomyces sp. NPDC096132, assembly GCF_044763345.1. Taxonomy (NCBI): domain Bacteria; kingdom Bacillati; phylum Actinomycetota; class Actinomycetes; order Kitasatosporales; family Streptomycetaceae; genus Streptomyces; species Streptomyces sp. NPDC096132. Next base: position 366,078 of record NZ_JBIWGA010000005.1, on the reverse strand, counting down.
TGCCGCACGTCTTCGACCGGTTCTACAAGGCGAGCGCCTCCCGGCCGCGCTCCGACGGCAGTGGACTCGGCCTGTCCATCGCCCTGGAGAACGCCCACATCCACGGCGGCGAGATCACCGCCGCCAACTCCCCCGAGGGCGGCGCGGTGTTCACGCTGCGGCTGCCGCGGGACGCGTCGGAACTGGTGGACCCGGGGGGACAGCGGGCGCAGGACGCGCAGGCCGGGAAGGACAACAAGGGGGACGCCTGATGAACGTACGCCGTCTGCTCGCGCTTCCTCTCCTCGCCGGTCTGCTCACCGGCTGCGGGATCCGGGCCACCGAGGTGCCGACCGACTTCGGGCCCGCGCCGTCCCGGGTGCGCTGCTCGCTCTCCGAGCCGGACGTGACGGCGCAGTCCGCGCGCGCGGGGGTGCCGGTGCAGGTGTTCCTGCTGTGCGGCTCGTCGCTGGTGGCCGTCGACCGCTCGGTGCGGGTGCCGGACGGGGCGGTGGACTCCGAGCGGCGCGTGGTGGTGGCGCAGGGCCTGCTCGACGAGCTCGCCGAGTCTCCGTCGGCGGCCGAGAAGGAGGCCGGGTACACCACCGACGTGCGCGGCGGGATGACGGTGAGCGGGCCGGGCGCGAAGGACCCGGACGACGCGCTGCGGCTGAGCGTGCCACCGGGGAACCTGACCTCGTACGCGCTGGCCCAACTGGTGTGCACCTTCTCCGACTCGGCGGCGGCCGAGGGCGACGGCTCGGTCGTCCTGGGCGGCCCCGGCTCCGGCCCGCTGCGCCGCTACGAGTGCACGGACGAGGTCCGCTCCCGTCCGGGCAGCACCGAACCCCCCTCGTCGGAGGTCACGGACGGCGGGTGACGGGCCGCGGGTGTGGTGGACGCCTCATGCCGCGGCCCCGGGGTGTAGTCGTCGCAGGTCATCGTCCGGCGGCGGGACGGTGGTGAGGCGTGTCGCCGGTGGCTCGTGACAGTGCCGGGCGGGGAGCCGGAACCGATCGTGCCGAGGGGTGCGTCTAGGGGGTCGTGCAGCGTCAAGGCTCCATCGGCGGCAGCGCCGCGATCCGTCTCCGTGCGACCGGGGTTGTCCTCCTGGTCGCACACCTCGTGTTCGTGGCCTGGGTCACGCTGCGCCCCCGGGACGTCCCCTGGGTGATGCCCACGAATCTGCACCCCTTCGCCGGGATCCGCGCCGACCTGAGGCTGGGCTGGCCCGAGGCGGCCCGGCGGATCGGCGAGGGGCTGGCGCTGCTCGCCCCGCTGGGCGTCCTGCTGCCGCTGGTGCACGGACGGCTCCGTGTCTCACCCGCGGCCTCCCTGATCCGTACGGTCGCGGCGGGCGCCCTGTTGTCGCTGGGGATCGAGTTGCTGCAGACCGGGGTGCCCGGTCAGGTCGCGGACGTCGACTCGCTGCTGCTGAACACCGCGGGTGTGGCCCTCGCGCACGCCGCGGTGGTGCCGGCGGCCCGGGTGTGGCTGCGCCGCAGGAGCGAGCGGCGGGTGCGGGCGGCCGTCCCGGAGGAAGCGTCTCAGGGGCGGACCCCGAGGATTCCCAGGGTCGGGATCGCCCCGTAGATAGAGGAATCTCGGGGTCGGGATGGCTCCGGAGAGTGACGCTTCGTCCCCTTCGTCTCCGTAGCGTTGATGGCAGACGGGGCAGCCGCAGGGGCCGCCCCGCTCCCCCACTCTCGACTTCGTTCGAGCGGGAGGGAGCCCCCTCGCTCACGAAGGAGCCGCAGATGTCCAGCCTCGCCCGCCCCACCAACGACCGCATGATCGGCGGAGTGTGCGCCGCGCTGGCCCGCCGCTTCGGCACCTCCGCGACGACGATGCGCGTGATCTTCCTGGTCTCCTGCCTGCTGCCCGGCCCGCAGTTCCTGCTCTACATAGCGCTGTGGATCCTGTTCCCGTCGGAGGACAAGGCGCGCGCGGCCTGGTGACCCACTCCCGCACCAACGCCGTTGGGGCGCGCCCGGTCCTCCGGGTGCGCCCCAACGGCGTCGCGGCTGCGGGAGGTTCAGCCGATCGGCAGCCCGTTCACCGGCAGGCCGTGCGTGGGCAGGCCCTGGCCGACCGGCAGACCGCCGAGCAGTCCGGCGACCGGCTTGGTCGGCCCCTGGACGAGCGCCTGCTCGACGGCCGGCTGCGCGGCGGCGAGGCCCGCGGCGAGCGCCGGCTGGGCCTGAGACAGCTGGGCCTGCTCCAGGGACTTGCCGGCACCCGGCAGCGCCTTGGTGACGTTCTCCAAGGGCAGGGCCTTGGTGACCGTGTCCAGCGCCTGCGGGGTGTCCTGGACGGCGGGGGCGGCGTTGGCGGCGCCCGCGCCGACGGCGGCGATGGCGGCACCGAGGGCGGCGACGCCGAGGGTCTTGGCGGCAGACTGCTTCATGATAAATGCGTCCTCGAATGGGATACGGGAACCGATCGGTCCCCGACCGTAAACACGGAAAGGGGGAGGCCGCAAACATCGAAATGCGGACGGATTGTGAACGCCCGTCCGCGTTCCGCACCCCGCACGAGCCCGCGATCAGCCCTCCGTGTCCACGGAACCGCTGGTGGAGGACGTCTGCTGGAACAGCCATTCGGACTTCAGCTCGGCATAACCGGGCTTGATCACGTCATTGATCATGGCCAGTCGTTCATCGAAAGGAATGAATGCTGACTTCATAGCATTGACCGAGAACCATTGTAGATCGTCGAGCGTGTAGCCGAATGCGTCGACAAGGTGCTCGAATTCCCGGCTCATGCTGGTGCCGGACATCAGACGGTTGTCGGTGTTGACCGTGGCCCGGAAGTGCAGTCGCCTGAGGAGACCGATGGGGTGCTCGGCATAGGAGGCGGCCGCGCCGGTCTGGAGGTTGGAACTGGGGCACATCTCCAGCGGGATGCGCTTGTCGCGGACGTAGGAGGCGAGCCGGCCCAGCGTCACCGTGCCGTCCTCGCCGACCTCGATGTCGTCGATGATGCGCACCCCGTGCCCGAGCCGGTCGGCGCCGCACCACTGCAGGGCCTGCCAGATGGACGGCAGCCCGAAGGCCTCGCCGGCGTGGATGGTGAAGTGGTTGTTCTCCCGCTTCAGATACTCGAAGGCGTCGAGGTGCCGGGTGGGCGGGAAGCCGGCCTCCGCGCCCGCGATGTCGAAGCCGACGACCCCGAGATCCCGGTAGCGGTTGGCGAGTTCGGCGATCTCCAGGGAGCGGGCGGCGTGCCGCATCGCGGTGAGCAGGGCGCCGACGCGGATGCGGTGGCCGTTCTGACGGGCCGTCCGCTCACCTTGCCGGAAGCCCTCGTTGACGGCCTCGACGACCTCCTCGAGGCTCAGCCCGGCGTCGAGGTGCTGCTCGGGGGCGTACCGCACCTCGGCATAGACGACACCGTCCTCGGCGAGGTCCTCGGCGCACTCCCGGGCGACCCGCACGAGCGCGTCCCGGGTCTGCATCACACCGACGGTGTGCGAGAAGGTCTCCAAGTACCGTTCCAGGGACCCGGAGTCGGCGGCTTCCCGGAACCAGATGCCGAGCTTGTCGGCGTCGCTCTCGGGAAGTTGGGCATACCCGGTCTCCCGGGCGAGGTCGACGATCGTGCCGGGGCGCAGCCCGCCGTCGAGATGGTCGTGCAGCAGAACCTTGGGCGCCCGCCGGATCTGGTCCGAGCTCGGGGTGATGCCCGCCTGGATGCTCTGGCTCGTCATTTTCGCACTCTAACTCCTACGCGCGTAGAACGCCCGTTGCGCACCCCCGCCGATACGCAATGGTGACCGCACGGACGGGTGGAGTACACCACCACTTCTGACACTGTTCTGTCGTGACACACCAAACGACACCGGTGAGAACGGCCCGGCTGGGGAGGCCGTTCGGCGCGGAGCCGACGGCGGTGAGCGGGGTGGTGCTGCTGCTCCCCGGTGGTGAGGAGGTCTCCGACCGCAGACCGTCCCCGATGTGGGCGACCGCCTCCGTGCGCGGGCTCGGGCGAAGACTCGCGCGCGCGGGCCGGGCGGAAGGGCTCGCCACTCATGTCGTCCACTACCGCTACCGCGGGTGGAACGGCAGCGCGGCGCATCTCGCCGCGGACGCGGCCTGGGCCGCCGACGAGATCGTACGGCGGTACGGGGACGTTCCCGTGTGCCTCGCCGGTGTCGGCATGGGTGGGCGGGCGGCGCTGCGGGCGGGGGGTCACGAGGCCGTCACCTCCGTACTGGCGCTGGCCCCCTGGCTGCCGCAGGAGGATGTGGCCGCGCCACCCGAACCGGTGAAGCAGTTGGTGGGACGGCGCGTGATGGTGGTGCACGGCACGCATGACGACCGGAGTGATCCGGAGTTGTCGTTCCGGCTCGCGGCGCGGGCGAAGAAGGCGAATCGGGATGTGTGCCGGTTCGAGGTGCATGCCGATGGACATGGGTTGCACCAGTACCGGGATGAAGTGCTGGCGTTGGCGGAGGACTTTGTGATGGGGGTGTTGTTCGGGAGGGGGTTTTCCCGGCCTGTCGAGGATGCGCTGGCTGCTCCGCCGCCGTTGGGGTTGCGGATGCCGTTGGCTGCGGGGTTCGGTTCTTCTTGGCGCCGGTGAGGTGGGGGGTGTTGCGGATCGTTGCGGGGTGCGGGTTCGTCGTGGCTGGTCGCGCCCACGCGGCGGAGCCGCATATCGATACAGCCCCGCGCCCCTGGGGTTGCTGCCCTTAGGTCGGCAGCAAGTTGCCCCTTCTTGACAGTAGGAACTTCTTGAAGGCTGCCACCGGTGGGGTGTCCGGGTGGCCGTCCAGCCATGCGACGCCGATCTCGCGGACGGCCCTCGGGGCAGTGACCGTCAGTTCCACCACGCCCGGGCGGGCCACTGCCGGTGGAGGGAGCAGGGCCACGCCCAGGCCCGCCGCGACCAGGCCCCGCAGGGTCTCCGCCTCCTCGCCCTCGAAGGCGACGCGGGGCTTGAAGCCGGCCTCCTTGCACAGGTCGTCGGTGATGCGGCGCAGGCCGTAGCCGGGTTCGAGGGTGACGAAGGTTTCGTCGGAGGCCTCGGCCAGGCGGACTCGTCTGCGGCCCGCCAGGCGGTGGTCGGAGGGTACGACCAGGCGGAGTTTCTGTTCGTCGAGGCGGCGGGCGACGAGGTCCGGGGCGTCCGGGACGGGGGAGGTGAGGCACAGGTCCAGTTCACCCGCCCGCAGACGTTCGATCATCGCCTCGCCGTAGTTCTGGACGAGGCTGAAGCGGACGCGGGGGTGGTCGGCGCGGAAGGCGTGGATCAGGCCGGGGACGGTCTCGGCGCCCATGGTGTGCAGGAAGCCGAACGCGACCTTGCCGGTGGCCGCGTCGGCGTCGGCGCGGACCTCGTCGGCGGCGCGTTCGATCTCCGCGAGGGCGCGTTCCACCGAGGCGAGGAAGGTACGGCCGGCGGGAGTCAGGGAGACCGTGCGGCCTCTGCGGGCGAACAAATCGACGCCCAGGTCCTGTTCGAGGCGGACCATCGCCCGGGAGAGGGTCGACTGCGGGACCTGCATCTCCTGGGCGGCGCGGGTGACGTGCTCGGTACGGGCGACTCCCGCGAAGTACGCGAGCCTCGGGGCCAGCAACCTCGACATGTCAGTCATGTCTTCTGTGTCACTGGACGGTGACAGGTGAGCCTGTGACCTCTGCTGATGCACCATGGGAACGATTATGACGAGTCCGTGCATTGGACGGATGACGGGGACCGTACGTAGCTTCGAGGCATGTCTCCCGCCAGTACCGGGGCGTCCACGATCGTGGGCGCCGTCACGTCCGTCCCCTCCTCCTCCGACACCGTCGACTCGCGCATGGCCCCCGGTGGGCCCGGCTACCGCCGGATGAGCTTCGCGCTCTTCCTCGCCGGTGTGGCGACCTTCGCCCTGCTGTACTCCACGCAGGCGCTGCTGCCGCTGATCTCCGGTGACTTCGGGGTGGCGGCGAGCGAGGCGAGCTGGACGGTGGCGGCGGCGACCGGTGGGCTGGCGCTGTTCGTGCTGCCGATGAGCGCCCTGTCGGAACGCTACGGGCGTCGTACGGTCATGACCGCCTCGCTGGCGGTCGCGGTGACCGTCGGGCTGCTGGTCCCCTTCGCGCCGTCGCTCGGCGCGCTGGTGGTGCTGCGGGCGGTGCAGGGCGCGGCCCTGGCCGGGCTGCCGGCGTCGGCGACCGCGTATCTGGCGGAGGAGGTCCGGCCCAAGGCGCTGGTGACGGCGATCGGGCTGTTCGTGGCGGGCAACAGCGTCGGCGGGATGAGCGGCCGGGTCATCACCGGGTGGGTCGCGCAGGAGTGGGGCTGGCGGGTCGCCGTCGCGGTGATCGGCGTGCTGGCCGTGGGCTGCGCGATCGCCTTCCGGCTGCTGCTGCCGGCGCCGAAGCACTTCAGCTCGGGTTCGCTGCGGCCCCGCGTCCTGGCCCGCACGGTCCGCGACCACCTCGCCAACCCGCTGCTGTGCCGGCTGTACGCGATCGGCGCGCTGTTCATGACCGTCTTCGGCGGTGTGTACACGGTCATCGGCTACCGGCTGACGGAGGCGCCGTTCTCGCTGCCGCAGGGCGTCGTCGGCTCGATCTTCCTGGTGTACCTGGTCGGTACGGCGTCGGCGTCGACGGCCGGCCGTCTGGTGGGCCGGCTCGGGCGGCGCGGGGCGCTGTACCTGGCGGGCGGTACGACGGCGGCGGGTCTGCTGCTGTCCCTGGCGGACTCGCTGGCGCTGGTCCTGCTGGGTCTGGTGCTGATCACGGCGGGCTTCTTCGCGGGGCACGCGGTGGCGTCCTCGGCGGTCAGCAAGACGGCGACCACCGGGCGCGCCCAGGCCTCCGCCCTCTACCAGTCGGCCTACTACATCGGCTCCAGCGCCGGCTCCACCGTCGGCGCGACGGCCTTCCACTCCGGTGGCTGGGCCGGCACGGTCGGCGTGGGTGTCCTGGCGGTGCTCGGTGTCGTGACGATCACCGTGTTCGGGACGCGGGCGGCCCGCCGGGAGACCCTCGTCGCCGCGCACTGAACGCGGATGAGGCCGGAAGCGGTGCCCGGCCGGCCGTCGGCCGGCCGGGCACCGGTGTCTCAGCGCAGGGTGAGCGGGGTCTCGGCGGCGACGCGGGTCAGTTTCTCCGGGTTGCGGACGTAGTACATGCCGGTGATGCGGCCGTCCTCGAGGCGGGCCGCCAGGACGCCGTCGATCTCGCCGTCCAGGAGCAGGACGAGGGCCGGGTTGCCGTTGACGACGGTCGGGACGCTGGTGAGCGTGACCGCCGGGTGCCTGGTGGAGTATCCGAGGATGAAGCGGGCCACCTTGTCGGCGCCGACGACCGGCCGCCGGGCGGCCTGCTTGATGCCGCCGCCGTCGCTCAGCAGGACGACCTCGGGGGCGAGCACGTCGAGGAGGCCCTGCATGTCCCCGGTCTCGAGCGCGCGCTGGAACGACTCCAGGGCCGCCCGGGTCTCGCCCGGGGAGACCACCTCGCGAGGGCGCCGGGCGTCGACGTGTTGGCGGGCGCGGCGCGCGATCTGGCGAACGGTGTCGGGACGCTTGTCGACGGCGGCCGCGATCTCGTCGTAGCCGATCTCGAAGACCTCGCGCAGCACGAAGACGGCGCGTTCGGTGGGCGACAGGGTCTCCAGGACGAGCATCAGCGCCATCGACACGCTCTCGGCGAGCTCGACGTCCTCGGCCACGTCCGGGGTGGTGAGCAGGGGCTCGGGCAGCCAGGGGCCGACGTAGGCCTCCTTGCGGCGGGCCAGGGTGCGCAGCCGGTTGAGGGACTGCCGGGTCGTGATCCGGACCAGGTAGGCGCGCGGGTCGCGCACCTGCCCCAGGTCGGCCTCGACCCACCGCAGCCAGGTCTCCTGGAGGACGTCCTCGGCGTCGGCCGCCGATCCGAGCATCTCGTAGGCGACGGTGAAGAGCAGGTTGCGGTGGGCGACGAAGGTCTCGGTCGCCGCGTCGGTGGTCTGGTCACTCATGGTCTTTCCCTCTCCTTCGCGGGCGGCCGTGACACCGCCCGCGCCCCGATCGGTCAGGCCACCTGCTCAGCGGTGGCCGGCGTCTTGCCGTGCTCGGCCTGCTTGCCTTGCCCGGCCTGCTTCGCCTGCCCGGCCTGCTTCGCCTGCTCGGCCTGCTCGGCCTGCAGCAGCTGCCGGCGCTTGGCGCCGCCCGAGACGCGGTGCAGGCCGTACGAGCCGGGCTTGCGTGCCTCGCCGGCGATGTGCTTGACGATGCCGCTGCACACCAACTCCTTGAGCCGCGCGCCGGGGTGACCGCCGATGTGGAAGCCCACCGCGACGTCGTACCGGTGGGCGAACTGGAAGATGCCGGCGCGTCGGCCCAGGCTGATGCACTGCCCGGCGAAGACCTGGTTGAGCGGCGCGGGCCGCTCGCCCGCGATCCGGGCCAGCACAGTGTCGGCGGCCCGCGCGCCCAGCGGTATCGCGGCCTGGCAGCTCATCCGCAGCGGCAGGTTCGAGGGCGCCGCCGAGTCCCCGGCCGCGACGACGCGTTCGTCGTCCACGCTGGTCAGGGTCTCGTCGGTGAGCAGGCGGCCCAGGGCGTCGGTGCTCAGTCCGCTGCGCGCGGCCAGGTCCGGCACGCCGAAGCCCGCGGTCCAGACGGTCACCGCGCTCGGCAGTTCGCGGCCGCCGCCGAGCCGCACGGTGTCGCGGGTCACGGCCGTCACCTTCGTGTCGGGGCCGTCGAGCACGGTCACACCGAGCCCGGCCAGCCGCTTGGCGACCGAGCGGCGCCCCCGCGGGTGCAGGTACGGGCCGAGCGCCCCGCCGCAGACCAGGGTCACCCGGCGGCCCTGCTCCGCCAGCTCGGCGGCGGTCTCGATGCCGGTCGGACCGGCTCCGACGACCGTCACGGCGGCCTTCGCGGGCGTGGCGTCGAGGACCGGGCGCAGCCGCTGCGCGTCCTCGAGGGTGGCGATCGGGTGGGCGAACTCGGCCGCTCCGGGCACGCCCGGGTCGGCGCTGCCGCTTCCGACGGCGTAGACCAGGTAGTCGTAGCCGACCGTGCCGCCCGTCGCCAGAGTCACGCGGCGCTCGGCCGCGTCGATCCGGCTCACGGTGTCGACCACCAGGCCGGCGCCCTCGGCCAGGACCTCCCGGTAGTCGAGGACCGCCTCGTCGGTCCCGCCGACCAGCTGGTGCAGACGGATGCGGTGGACGAAGGACGGGCGCGGGTTGATCAGGGTCACGGTCACGTCGTCGCGCCGCGTCAGACGGTTGGCCGCCATGACTCCGGCGTATCCGCCGCCGATCACGACCACCTCGGTGTTCCCGGTCATGGTGTCTCTCCTTCGCTCGCTGCTTGACGTCCGCCCTCAAGACACCGGACGCCCGCCCGATGTGACATACGTGACGCGGATCACTTCGCGGGTGAGGGTCCGACCGGCGGGCGGCGGGGCCGGATGTCCTCCCGATCTCCTCCCGATCAGCGCCCTGACCTGCTCCTTTGCCGACTCGGCAGGCCATTGTCAGTGGGCTGCGGTAGCTTCCGAAGTGCTGGGCGCAAAGGCGCGTGACAGGACGGCCACAGGGGTGGGTGGGCGAGGATGAGTGACGGTACGGCGGGCACGGCGACGGCCGAGGACCTCGACGTCCGGCTGGAGAAGCACCGGGTCGAGCTGACCGGTTACTGCTATCGCATGCTGGGCTCCTCCTTCGAGGCCGAGGACGCGGTGCAGGACACGCTGGTGCGGGCCTGGCGCAGCTACGAGAAGTTCGAGGGCCGCTCCAGTCTGCGTTCGTGGCTGTACCGGATCGCGACGAACGTCTGCCTGGACATGCTGACGGCGGGCAACAAGAGGGCGCGGCCGATGGACCTCTCCGAGTCGACGCCGCTCGCCCAGGCGGCCCTCTCCCCCCGCCCCGACCACACCTGGCTGGAGCCGATGCCCGACGCGCGCGTGCTGCCGACGGTGGAGGACCCTGCGGAGGCGGCGGTCGCCAAGGAGTCGGTGCGGCTGGCGTTCATGGCCGCGCTGCAGCAGCTGCCGGCGAAGCAACGGGCGGTGCTGATCCTGCGCGAGGTGCTGGCGTGGAAGGCGAGCGAGGTCGCCGAGCTGCTCGGCACCTCGGTGGCGTCGGTCAACAGCGCGCTGCAGCGGGCGCGGGCCACGCTGGCCGAGCGGGACCGGGCGGGCGCGGACGCGGCCGTGTCCGACCCGTTGGACGAGGAGCAGCAGAAGCTGCTGGAGCGCTATGTGGCGGCCTTCGAGGGCTACGACATGACGGCGCTGACGGCCTTGCTGCACGAGGACGCCATCATGACGATGCCGCCGTTCGACCTGTGGCTGACGGGCCACGACGACATCACGGGCTTCATGACGACCCTCGGCTCGGCCTGCGAGGGCTCCCGCCTGCTGCCGGTGAAGGTGAACGGCCTGCCGGGGTTCGCCCAGTACAAGCCGGACCCGGAGGCGGGCGGGTTCACCCCGTGGGCGATCCAGGTCCTCGAGATCTCAGACGGCCGCCTCACCGGGTTCCACTTCTACCTCGACACCAAGCGGTGGTTCCCGCTCTTCGGCCTCCCCCTCCACCTCGACGGGCAGCCCGACGAGGCGGAGCAGGGCGCGTAGGGCGGGGTCGGGGGCGCGCAGCCGGATCCGTCCCCCGGCTCGCCGGGCGGCGAGCTGGAGGCGGGCCAGCAGGTCCACGGCGGCCAGCCCCGGCGGCCCGAGCCCGGCCACGTCACAGACGACGACCCCGGTGCCGTCGGTCTCCAGCAGGGCCCGTACGGCGTCGGCGAGCCCTGCCACCTGCTCTCGGGTGACAGGGCCGGCCAGGGCGAGTACGGGGGGTGCGTCGGGGTCCACGTGCGGTAGACCCGCGCGCGGGCCCCAACTCATCGGAGGCGGGGAAACGCAGGTCAGGCGATGCGTTCCAGCACGACCGGCGACGCGGTGAAGAGGGTGCCGGGGGCGCCGACGTCGTAGGACCCGGCCACCGCCTCGAGGGCGTACTCGAAGCGCTCGGGGGTGTCGGTGTGGAGGGTGAGCAGGGGCTGGCCCTCGGTCACCGTGTCGCCCGGCTTGGCGTGCAGCTCCACGCCGGCGCCCGCCTGCACCGGGTCCTCCTTGCGGGCGCGGCCCGCGCCGAGGCGCCAGGCGGCGATGCCGATGTCGTAGGCGTCGAGGCGGGTGAGGACGCCCGAGGCCGGGGCCTTCACCACATGCTGCTCGCGGGCCGTCGGCAGCTCCGCGTCCGGGTCGCCGCCCTGGGCCGCGATCATGCGGCGCCAGACGTCCATCGCCGAGCCGTCGGCCAGCGCCTTCGCCGGGTCCGCGTCCTTCACGCCGGCCGCGTCGAGCATCTCGCGGGCGAGCGCGATCGTCAGCTCCACGACGTCCGCCGGGCCGCCGCCGGCCAGGACCTCGACCGACTCGCGGACCTCCAGGGCGTTGCCGGCCGTGAGGCCCAGCGGCGTGGACATGTCCGTCAGCAGCGCGACCGTCTTCACACCGTGGTCGGTGCCCAGGCCCACCATCGTGGAGGCCAGCTCCCGGGCGTCCTCGATGGTCTTCATGAAGGCGCCGGTGCCGACCTTCACGTCCAGGACGAGGGAGCCGGTGCCCTCGGCGATCTTCTTCGACATGATCGAGGAGGCGATGAGCGGGATCGCCTCGACCGTGCCGGTCACGTCCCGCAGGGCGTACAGCTTCTTGTCCGCCGGGGCCAGGCCGTCGCCCGCCGCGCAGATCACCGCGCCGGTGGTGTCCAGGACGTGCAGCATCTCGTCGTTGGAGAGCAGGGCCCGCCAGCCCGGGATGGACTCCAGCTTGTCGAGGGTGCCGCCGGTGTGGCCGAGGCCGCGGCCGGAGAGCTGCGGGACGGCGGCGCCGCAGGCCGCCACCAGGGGGGCCAGCGGGAGGGTGATCTTGTCGCCGACGCCACCGGTGGAGTGCTTGTCGGCCGTCGGGCGGGACAGGGACGAGAAGTCCATGCGCTCGCCGGAGGCGATCATCGCGGCCGTCCAGCGGGCGATCTCGCGCCGGTTCATGCCGTTGAGCAGGATGGCCATCGCGAGCGACGACATCTGCTCGTCGGCGACCTCGCCGCGGGTGTACGCGTCGATGACCCAGTCGATCTGCGCGTCGCTGAGCTCGCCGCGGTCCCGCTTGGTGCGGATGACGGAGATGGCGTCCATGGCCATGGCTTTCCTTCCGGTGGTGCGGGTGGTGCAGAAAGAAGTCGTCGAAAGTGCGCGGCCCCCCTGCCCGATCAAGCGAGTCAGAGGGGCCGCACGGGAATCACTTGGTGAGGTGCTCCGGCCCGAAGGCCTGCGGAAGCATCGCGGACAGGGGCAGGATCCCGGCCGGCGTCTCCAGCAGGAGTTCCGCGCCGCCGAACTCGTACAGCAGCTGACGGCAGCGGCCGCACGGGACGAGGATCTCGCCCTTGCCGTCCACGCAGGTGAAGTGCGTGAGGCGGCCGCCGCCGGTGTTCTGCAGCTCGGAGACCAGCCCGCACTCGGCGCACAGGCCGAGGCCGTAGGAGGCGTTCTCGACGTTGCAGCCGGACACGATCCGGCCGTCGTCGACCAGGGCCGCCACGCCGACCGGATAGCCGGAGTACGGGGCGTACGCCCGGGACATGGCGTCCCGGGCCACCGTCCTCAACTTCTCCCAGTCGACCGAGTCGGCCGGCGTGGAGGCGGGCGTGACGGCGGGGGTCACTTGCCCTGCCCCTTCCGGTACGGCAGTCCGTCCGCCTTCGGCATGCGCAGGCGCTGGGCGGACAGGGAGAGGACGAGCAGGGTGACGACGTACGGGGTGGCCGTGACGACCTGGTTCGGGACGTCGTCGGTGCTGGTGTACCAGATGAACATCAGGGCCGAGACCGCGGCGGTGATCGCGGCGGGGACGTACTTCTTCTTCCAGGCCAGGTAGGCCACGCCGGCGACCAGCAGGATCGCGATCAGCAGGATCAGCGCGTGCACGTTGGTCACACCGCCGCGCAGGTTGAGGCTGTCGGTGTAGCCGAACAGGCCGGCGCCGAGGGCGAGGCCGCCCGGCATCCAGTTGCCGAAGATCATCGCGGCGAGACCGATGTACCCGCGGCCGGCGGTCTGCCCGTCGAGGTAGACGTTCGACGCGACGATGGACAGGAACGCGCCGCCGAGGCCGGCGAAGCCGCCGGAGATGATCACGGCGATGTACTTGTACTTGTAGACGTTGACGCCGAGGGACTCGGCCGCGATCGGGTTCTCACCGCAGGAGCGCAGCCGCAGACCGAACGAGGTGCGCCACAGCACGTACCAGGTGGCGGGGACGAGGGCGACGGCGACGACGGTGAGCGGCGACAGGTTGGTGATCAGACCGCCGACCAGGCCGGCGAGGTCGGAGATCAGGAACCAGTGCTTGTCGTTGAGGGTCTCCAGCCAGCTGGACAGGCCGGGGACGTCGAAGGTGCCGAGCGAGTCGATCGGCGGGGACTGCTTGGAGGAGCCCTGCGGGGCGTCCTCGAAGGTGAACTTCGACAGATAGCGGGTGGTGCCCAGGGCCAGGATGTTCAGCGCCACACCGGAGACGATGTGGTTGACGTTGAAGGTGACGGTGGCGATGGCGTGCAGGACGGCGCCGAGCGCGCCGCCGATGATGCCGAAGACGACACCGGTCCACGGGCCCCACTGGTAGCCGGCCCAGGCGCCGAACCAGGTGCCGAGGATCATCATGCCCTCGAGGCCGATGTTGACGACGCCCGCCCGCTCGGCCCACAGACCGCCGAGGCCGGCGAGGCCGATCGGGACGGCGGCGCGCAGGGCGGTGGACATCTGGCCGGTGGACGTGATGCCGTCCGCGCCGGTGATCAGGCGGACGACCGAGGTGAGGATCAGGACGCCCGAGATGACCAGCAGGAGTACGGGCAGCGACATCCGGCCGCCCTTGCGCGGCGCTTGAGCCTTGGGCTTCGCGATGGTCGCGGTGCTCATCAGACCGCCACCTCCTTCTTGGTGTTCGCGGCGGCGGCGAGCTCCTCACCGACGCGCTTCTGCTGGCGGCGCAGACCCCAGGTGCGGACGACCTCGTAGGAGATGACGACCGCGAAGACGATCAGGCCCTGCATGATCATCGCGATCTCCTTCTCGTACGGCTCCGGAGTCGCGTAGTCGAGCGCGGGGGACGCCTTGTCGAGGAAGGCCCACAGGAGGGCGGCGAGGGCGATGCCGCCGGGGTTGTTGCGGCCGAGCAGGGCGATGCCGATGGCGGTGAAGCCGACACCGGTCGGGAAGCTCAGGCTGTAGGTGTGGGCGTCGCCGAGCAGCAGGGGCAGACCGGCGAGGCCGGAGACCGCACCGGAGACGATCATCACGGTGAGGATCATGCGCTTGGCGTCGACGCCGGAGGCGGCGGCGGCCGACTCGGACTCACCGGTGGCGCGCAGGTCGAAGCCGAAGCGGGTGCGGTTGAGGACGAGCCAGTAGACGATGCCGAGGGCGACGGCAAGGAAGACCAGGCCGTAGATCTCGCCGACGTCGGGGCCGAGGTCGATGCCCGGGACCCAGCCGGACTCCTTCATGATGCCGGTGGTCTTGTTGTCGCCGACCAGCTCACCGAAGACGTCGGGGAGGGTGAGGTAGGCGATGAGGCTGGTGGCGATCGCGTTGAGCATGATCGTCGCGACGACCTCGCTGACGCCCCGGGTGACCTTCAGGACGCCCGCGACACCGGCCCAGATGCCACCGGTGAGGGCGGCGACCAGCAGCAGCAGCGGGATCTGCAGGAAGGCCGGCAGGTCCATGTGGGCGCCGACCACGGCGGTCATCATCGCGGCGAGGCGGTACTGGCCGTCGACGCCGATGTTGAAGAGGTTCATGCGGAAGCCGAGGGCGACCGCGAGGGCGGCGATGTAGTACAGCGACGCCTGGTTGATGATCAGCACCTGGACGTCGGAGTAGCCGATCTGCTCCAGCATGAGCGTGTACGGCTCGATCGGGCTCTTGCCCGAGGCGATCAGCACGACCGAGGTCAGCAGGATCGCCGCGACGAGCGCCATGACCGGGCCGGCCACGGCGAGGAGCAGACGCTCCTTGTCGAACTTCTTCATCGGGCCTCGTCCTCCGGGGCGCTCGCTTCCTCGACGTGCTCAAGGTGTCCGGTGGCGGCACCCGTCATGGCCGAGCCCAGCTCTTCGGGGGTGATGGTGGCGGGGTCGGCATCCGCGACCAGCCGCCCGTTGTAGATCACGCGCAGGGTGTCCGACAGGCCGATCAGCTCGTCCAGGTCGGCGGAGATCAGCAGCACGGCTAGGCCCTCGCGGCGGGCCTCACGGATGCGGTCCCAGATCTGCGCCTGCGCGCCGACGTCCACACCGCGGGTGGGGTGGGCGGCGATCAGGAACTTCGGGTTGTGGCTCATCTCGCGGCCGACGATCAGCTTCTGCTGGTTGCCGCCGGAGAGGGAGGCGGCGGTGACGTCGATGCCGGGGGTGCGGACGTCGAACTCCTCGACGATCCGGCGGGTGTCGGCCTGCGCGCCCTTGGGGTTGAGCCAGAAGCCCTTGGCGTTGGGGGCCTCGGTGACATGGCCGAGGATGCGGTTCTCCCAGAGGGGGGCCTCCAGGAGCAGGCCCTGGCGGTGGCGGTCCTCGGGGATATAACCGACGCCGGACTCGCGGCGCTTGCGGGTGGGCCAGGGGGTGATGTCCTCGCCGAGGAAGGTGATGGAGCCGGAGTCGGCGTGCTTGGTGCCGATCAGCGCGTCGATCAGCTCGGTCTGGCCGTTGCCCTCGACACCGGCGATGCCCATGACCTCGCCGGCGTGGATGGTGAAGGTGACATCGTCCAGGACGCGCTTGACCTCGCCGCCGCCCGCGAACTCGGTGAGCCCCTCTCCGGCGGGCTCCTCCTCCCAGCCGACGGAGGCGCCGCCGCTGGCATAGACGGTGAGGTTCTCGACCTTGAGGACGGGCTGGTCGGTGACCGTGGACTCGGCGGTCTCCGGGGTGGGCAGCTCGCTGCCGACCATCATCTCGGCCAGCTGGCGCGGGGTGGTCTCGGCGGGGACCGCGGTGCCGACGGTGGTGCCGCGCCGGATGACCGTGATCTCGTCGGCGACGGAGAGGACCTCGCCCAGCTTGTGGGAGATGAAGATGACGGAGAGGCCCTCGGACTTCAGCTCGCGCAGGTTGGCGAAGAGCGCGTCGACCTCCTGCGGGACGAGCACGGCGGTCGGCTCGTCGAGGATGAGGGTGCGGGCGCCGCGGAAGAGGACCTTGAGGATCTCCACGCGCTGGCGGTCGGCGACACCGAGGTCCTCGACCAGGGAGTCGGGACGCACGCCGAGGCCGTAGCGGTCGGAGATCTCCTTGATCTTCTTACGGGCGGCACCGCCGATGCCGTGCAGCTTCTCGCTGCCCAGCACGACGTTCTCCAGGACGGTCAGGTTGTCGGCCAGCATGAAGTGCTGGTGGACCATGCCGATGCCGCGGCCGATGGCGTCGGCGGGGCTGGAGAAGCTCACCTGGTCGCCGTCGACGGCGATGGTGCCCTCGTCCGGCTTCTGCATGCCGTAGAGGATCTTCATCAGGGTCGACTTGCCGGCGCCGTTCTCGCCGACGAGGGCGTGCACGGTGCCCTTGCGGACGGTCAGGTGGATGTCGTGGTTGGCGACGACACCGGGGAAGCGCTTGGTGATCCCCGCCAGCTCTACCGCGATCGTCGACTGTGCGGTGAGCGGAGGGCTGCTGGACGCGTCGATGGCGCACTCTCCTTGGGAAAGGGGCCGCTCTACGCGCGTAGCGCCCCTGCTTTAAATAGTGCCCGGATCGAATCGACCTTTAATGATCTTGATAGCCATGATCCCGATAGCCATCTCGATCAGTCTCGATCCGTTCCGAGCATTCTGCCGCGCGAACGGGGCACAGGTCGCTCATGGTTCCCGTGCCCCGTTCCGTGGCCGTAACGCTGTCATTACAGCGCACTGTTGGCCAATGCCTCTGACCGGTTCAGTTCCCCGGATCAGGAGGTCTTGACGGTGATGGTGCCGTTCTTGATGCCCTCTTCGGCCTTCTTGATCGCGGCCTGGATGTCGGCGTTGCCGGAGAAGGTCGGGTTGGAGTTCGACACGCTCACGCCGCCGTTCTCCAGGCTGCCGCGGACGACGCCCGTCTCCGGCTTGCCGTCCTTGACGGACTTGGCCAGGGTGTAGACCGCGCCCTGGACGTTCTTCATGGCCGAGGTCAGGATCGAGTCCTTGTACGCCTTCAGCGCGTCCTGCTTGTACTGGTCGGAGTCGACGCCGATCGCCCAGATCTTGTTGGCGTTGGCGGCCTTGATGACGCCCTGGCCGGACAGACCGGCGGCGGCGTAGACGACGTCCGCACCGGCGTCGATCTGGCCCTCGGCGGCGCTCTCGCCCTTGTCCGGGCTGGAGAAGCCACCCTCGGCGGCGGTCTCGGTCAGGTACTGCGACTTGACCGTGACGCCCTTCTTGGTGTCCTCGACGCCCTGCTTGAAGCCGGCCTCGAACTTGTGGATCAGCGGGACGTCCACACCGCCGATGAAGCCCACGACGTCGGACTTGGTGGCCTTGGCGGCCGCGACACCGGCGAGGTAGGAGGCCTGCTCCTCGTGGAAGACGAGGTCGGCGACGTTGTCGGCCTTGATCTGCTCGTCGTCGACGATGCCGAAGGTGGTCTTCGGGTACTTGGCCGCGGCCTCCTTGACGGCCGGCGCGTAGGCGAAGCCGACGCCGATGACCGGGTTGTAACCCTGCTTGGCGAGGTTCTCCAGGCGCTGCACCTTGTCCGCGTCGGACTCGCCGTCCTGCGGCTCGACCGCGGTGGACTTGTAGCCGAACTCCTTGTCGGCCTGCTCCAGACCGGCGGTGGCGGCGTCGTTGAAGGACTGGTCGCCCTTGCCGCCGACGTCGTACGCGAGAGCGAGGCCCAGGTTCTTGTCGCTGCTCTTCGAGGAGGACGACGACGTGGACGAGCTTCCACAGGCGGACACGGTCACTGCGAGAGCTGCGGTGGCAACACCCGCAACGGCGATTCGGGACACCCGGCGCATGGAACGAGACTCCTTTGTGCAAGCGCCCAAACCAGGCGCTGGTTCCGCCGCAGCGTAACGCGCGTAGACCAGACGGAAAAACCCTTCTGTCCGGTCCGTTATCGAGCTGTGGCCACAGTTGTAGTCCAGGTCACGGACAGCGCGACGCCCCTCGCGGGAGGCAAGGGGCGCATGGGCTGCGAGGACGCCCGTGAGGGCGCTGGGACGGGGCGGGCCGGTGTGGCACCGGCCCGCTTACGGCGTTACTTGGTGTTGACCGTGACCTTGCCGTCGATGATCTCCTGCTTGGCCTTGTTCACGGCGTCCACGACGTCCGTCATGGCCTGGTACTTCGGGTTGGAGTCGGCGAAGCCGACGCCGTCGTTGGAGAGGCTGCCGCGGACCACGCCGGACAGCGGCTTGCCCTCGTAGACGGACTTCACCAGGTCGTAGACCGCGCCGCCGACGTTCTTCAGCGCCGAGCCGAGGATGTAGTCCTTGTACTCCGCGAGCGCGCTCTGGCTGTACTGGTCGGAGTCGACGCCGATGACCCAGATCTTCTTGGCGGCGCCCTCGCTGATCACGCCCTGACCGGACAGGCCGGCCGCGGCGTACAGGACGTCGGCGCCCGCCTCGATCTGGCCGCTCGCCGCGTCCTTGCCCTTGTCGGGGCTGGAGAAGCCGCCCTCCTGGGGCGTCTCCGTGAGGTACTGCGACTCGACCTTGATGTTCGGGTTGACCGACTTGGCGCCCTGGACGTAGCCGGCCTCGAACTTGTGGATCAGCGGGATGTCCACGCCGCCGATGAAGCCGATGTGCGCCTTCTTGGACGCCTTGGCGGCGGCGACACCGGCCAGGTAGGAGGCCTGCTCCTCGTGGAAGACCATGTCGGCGACGTTCTTCGCCTGGACGCTCTCGTCGTCGATGATCCCGAAGGTGGTGTTCGGGAACTTGGCGGCGACCTCCTTGACGGCCGGCCCGTAGACGAAGCCGACGCCGATCACCGGGTTGTAGCCGGCCTGGGCGAGCTGCGTCAGACGCTGGATCTTGTCCGCGTCGGTCTCGTTGTCCTGCGGCTCGACGTCGCGGCCGCTGATGCCGAACTCCTTCTCGGCCTTCTGCAGGCCGGCGTAGGCGGCGTCGTTGAACGACTGGTCACCCTTGCCGCCGATGTCGTACGCGAGCCCGATGCCCTTGCCCGAGTACTTACCGGACGACTCGGTGTCGCTCGTCTTGGAGCTGGTGCTGGACTCACCGCAAGCGGTGGCCGCGAGAGCGATGACCGCGACGGCCACCGCTGCCTGGGAGAATCTGCTCCTCCGAGATATCAGACGCACAGCAAGCACCCCTTCGAATCCCCACGGCGCCGTGACCGGCCCGTTTTCCCCTTGGTGGCGCCGTTCCGGAGGGCTCCCCAACAAGCCGTACCGGGTGGCGATTTCGGCGACAGTAACGCGCGTAGAAGGGGAGGGGAACGGGGTTTCTCGCTCCCGTTATCGATTCGTGCCGACCTTGGGTTACAAGCGCGCCCTGAGGGTTACGAGTGGGTGACACAAGGGGACGAAGGGGCACCATTCCGTCACCCCTTCATCCACCCCACCGGTCACTTCCGGCTCATGCGTCGCGCGTGACCGCGTCCAGCAGCGCGGCGGCCGTGAACAGCTCCACGCCCACGGTGATCGCGGACTCGTCGGCGTCGAAGTCGCCCTGGTGCAGATCACGGACCGTGCGCTCGCCGGGAGGCCGGACGCCGAGGCGGGCCATGGCCCCCGGCACCCGCTCCAGGTACCAGGAGAAGTCCTCCCCGCCGAGGCTCTGCTCGGTGCCCTCCACCGAGCCCTCTCCGCGCCGGGCGACCATCGCGTCGCGCAGCAGCCCGGTCACCTCACCGTCGTTGACGACCGGCGGCACGCCCCGCACGTAGTTGATCTCGGACTTGGCGCGGTGCAGGTTGGCGACCTCGTCGATCGCCGCCACGACGATGTCCGGGGCCTGGCGCCAGGCCTCGATGTCCAGGCAGCGCACGGTGCCGGACAGCTCGGCGTGCTGCGGGATCACGTTCGGGGCGTGTCCGCTCTCGATGCGTCCCCAGGTGACCGCGAGACCGGCCCGGGTGTCGACCCGCCGCCCGACGAGCGCGGGCACGTCGGTGACGACCCGGGCGGCCGCGGTGACCAGGTCGGTGGTCAGGTGGGGGCGGGCGGTGTGGCCGCCGGGACCGTCGAGGGTGATCTCGAGCCGGTCGCAGGCGGAGGTGATGGCGCCCGCCCGCAGCCCGATGATCCCGGCGTCGACGCGGGGGTCGCAGTGCACGGCGATGATCCGCCCGACGCCGTCCAGCGCGCCGCACTCGATGGCGTCGGCGGCGCCGCCCGGGAGGATCTCCTCGGCGGGCTGGAAGATCAGCCGCACCGGACGCGGGAGACGCCCCTGCTTGTGCAGCTCGGCGAGGACGAGGCCGGCGCCGAGGACGACCGCGGTGTGCACGTCGTGACCACAGGCGTGCGCGCGGTCGGGGACCGTGGAGCGGTACGCGCACTCCGTCTTCGTGTCCGGGATGGGCAGGGCGTCGATGTCGGCGCGCATGGCGAAGATGGGGGTGCCGGTGATCTCCTCCCCCTCCTCGATCCCGATGTCACAGATGAGGCCGGTTCCGATGGTGAGGACACGCGGCCTGAGGCCCGCCTTTTCCAGACGGGCCTTGATCGCGGCCGTCGTACGGAACTCCTGGTTGCCGAGCTCGGGGTGCATGTGCATGTCGCGCCGGAAGGCGACGAGCTCCGCACGCAGGGCTTCCGGCAGCGTGCCGGGCAGGGCGGCGCGCTCGGGACTATCGGCCTCGGACTCTCGGGACATCAGTTGCTTCACCCTCTGAAGGGTAGGACGCCGAAGCGGTCAACTGACCCGATCAACAAAATTTCAACCCGTTGGAGGAAGAAAAGTTGGCCGCGCGACGCATGGTTGCTGTTGAGGGTGGGTAAACTCGCCGAATTCTTTACCTGGCGCCACTCTCGTCCTTCCCTCACGCATACCACGACCCACGGGAAGCACGCCGCGCGTGTCCACGTTCCGGAATCCGTCCCTGGGCCGTAGCCGTGGCGCAGTGGTTCCGGCACGCTGCGTGAAATACGACGCGGAAAGCTTTCCGCCCGGGTTCGGCCATCGGGAGGACGGCCGGGTGCCCGTCGTGACGACGTTCACTCCCCGGCCCACGGCTCCTTCGCCAACGTTCGTACGGGCCCACCCCGGCCGCGGGTAGTGTGCGCCCCCATGACCGACCTGGACGTCGACTTCCTGCACGCCACCCGTACCTCGTACGACGCCATAGCCGAGGCCTACACCGAGGAGTTCCCCGACGGGCTGGGGCACCGGCACCTGGACAGAGCGCTGGTCTCGGGGTTCGTCGACCTGGTCAAGGAGCGTGGAGGCGGTGAGCCGGTCGCCGACGTCGGGAGCGGGCCCGGGTTCGTGACCCGGCGGCTGGACGCCCTCGGGTTGCCGGTGTTCGGGGTGGACGTCTCGCCGCGCATGGTGGCGCTGGCCTCGCGGGCGCATCCGCACCTGCGGTTCCATGTGGGGTCGATGACCGGGCTCGACCTGCCGGACCGGTCGCTCGCGGGGCTGGTGGCCCTGTACTCCGTGATCCATGTGCCCGACGCGGAACTGCCCGCCGTCCTGCGCGAGTTCCGCCGGGTCGTGGTGCCCGGGGGGTATCTGCTGCTTGCCTTCCAGGCCGGGCGGGGCGAGGAGCTGCATGTCACGGAGCGGTTCGGGCAGGAGGTGTCGCTGCGGTACTGGCTGCGGGATCCGGTCGTGGTCGCCGAGCTGCTCTGCGAGGCGGGGTTCGAGGTGCAGGCACGGGTCGTCCTGGCACCGGACGAGGGCGCCACGCACCCACGCGCGTTCCTCCTGGCAAGCGTGCCCGGTCTGTAGCGGGCCGGGGGTGGGTGTCGCTTGCCCGCGCTCGCAGGGTGCCGCTGCGCCCACCCGTGCCGCCCCAGCGGCACGACTGCCCGCAGCGAAGCAGGTACGACGGCCGTCCGCAGCTACGCAGCAGACGTGACTGCACCGCGGCTACGCGGGTGACTTGGTGGCGGGCGTGACTGCAACCCCCCAGGGGCGCGGGGAACTGCGCGACCAGCCCCCGACAAGCCGCACCCGAACGCCTGCACCGCAGCTACGCGGGTGACTTGGTGGCGGGCGTGACTGAAACCCCCCAGGGGCGCGGGGAACTGCGCGACCAGCCACGACGGACCCGCGGCTACATGGGTGTCACCGCCGCCAGGCGGTGTACGTCGCGGGCTGTGCCGGTCACGCCTGACAGGAAGCCCTGGGCGCGGGGTGAGGCGTGGTCCGTCAGCCAGCGGGGGTCGATGTCGCAGACCGCCACGCGGACGTCGGTGCCGGACAGGGCCAGGGGAAGGGTGTGGACGACGGTGGAGGGGAAGCTGAGGACCGTACGGCCGATGGGGCCGCGGCGGGCGATCAGTTCCAGGGGGAGGTCGGGGCGGACCACCTCCAGGCCCGTCTCCACGGCCAGCCGGTGGAGTTTGTCCGCGCTCTCGCGGCGGTGGGCGAAGTAGCGGGCCGCGCCATGGGCCCGGGCGAGCGCGCCGACCGCCTCCAGATAGCGGTCCGCGTCCACCACGCCCGTCTCCACCAGCGAGGTGCCCACCATGTCCGCGCCCTTGGTCACGCGCGGCGGGCCGAAGCGGGCGCGGGTCCAGGCGAAGGTGTTGGCCGTGATCGTGACGCCCTCGGGGCTCTCCTCGATCGGCATGGAGGAGAAGACCTCGACCCGGCGGTCCTCGGACGGCGTCAGCCGGCGCCTCGCCGAGGACGACACCGGCGCGAAGAGGAGGTCGCGGGGGCCGGGCCGGCCGCCCTTGCGGTGCCAGCGGACCAGGCGTTCGCCCCGGGCCAGCTGGCCCACGAACTCCATGGTCGCCGTGCCGTCGTCCACCACGACGAGGTCGCCGGCCCGGGTGATGGTCAGCAGCAGCTGGACGTACCGCGAGAACGGGTCCCCCATCACCACCCGCCGCGCCTGCCGCAGCATCGGCGTCAGCCCGCCGATCGTGCGGAAGGGGGCCGTCGTACCGCCCCGCGCCTCCTCCCAGCGCACGGTGTGGCCCTCGTCGCGGGCGAGTTCCGCCATGCGGCGCAACTGGCCGCGGGTCATGGGGTCGTTCGGGGACAGGACGACGAGGGTGAGCTCCGCGCCGGACCCGGACCCCTCCCGCGCGGGCTGGGCGTGGGCCCATTCCAGCACGTTCAGGAGCTGCACCGGGCTCTCGACGAACGCGAGGGTGTGGGGGGTGGTGCCGGGGTTCTTCCCGGCGCGGGGGCTCAACGGCTCATCCTCGTATCGACCGTCCCGTAGTGGTGGGTGACTCAGACCGCGACCGGCTCGCCCGCCGCCGCGGCGATCTCCGCCTCCGCGACGACGCCGTTGACGCGGCGGAGCTTCTTCATCGGGCCCAGCTCGGAGTCGTAGACCTTCTTGACGCCGTCGCCGAGGGAGGCCTCGATGGTGCGGATGTCACGGACGAGGCGCGTGAGGCCCTGCGGCTCGACGGAGGCGGCCTGGTCGGAGCCCCACATCGCGCGGTCGAGGGTGATGTGGCGCTCGACGAAGACGGCGCCGAGGGCGACGGCGGCCAGCGTGGTCTGCAGGCCGGTCTCGTGGCCGGAGTAGCCGATCGGGACGTTCGGGTACTCCTTCTCCAGCGTGTTGATCACACGGAGGTTGAGCTCCTCGGCCTTCGCCGGGTAGGTCGAGGTGGCGTGGCACATGACGATGTTGTCGCTGCCGAGCACCTCGACGGCGTGGCGGATCTGCTTCGGGGTCGACATGCCGGTGGACAGGATGACCGCGCGGTTGGTGGCGCGCAGGGCGCGCAGCAGCTCGTCGTCGGTGAGGGAGGCGGAGGCGACCTTGTGGGCGGGGACGTCGAACTTCTCCAGGAAGGCGACGGCCTCGGTGTCCCACGGGGAGGCGAACCAGTCGATCCCCTTCTCCTTGCAGTACTCGTCGATCTGGCGGTACTCGTCCTCGCCGAACTCCACGCGGTGGCGGTAGTCGATGTAGGTCATCCGGCCCCAGGGCGTGTCGCGCTCGATGTCCCACTGGTCGCGCGGGGTGCAGATCTCGGGGGTGCGCTTCTGGAACTTGACGGCGTCGCAGCCGGCCTCGGCGGCCGCGTCGATCAGCTTGAAGGCGTTCTCGAGCTCACCGTTGTGGTTGATGCCGATCTCGCCGCAGATGTAGACCGGGCGGCCGGGGCCGACCTCGCGGGAACCGAACGTGCGCAGGCGGGAGTTGGTGCTCATGGCGGGGATGTCCTTACGTGGTGAGGTTGTCGAGAGAAGGTCCGAGGATCCAGCCGGCGATCTCCCGGATCGCGCCGTCGCCACCGGGGACGGTGGTGACCGCGCGTGCGGCGCCGCGTACGACGTCGTGGGCGCTCGCGACCGCCACCGGCCAGCCCACGAGGGCGAAGCAGGGAAGGTCGTTGACGTCGTTGCCGACGTAGAGCACGCGCTCCGGCGCGATGCCCTGTTCCTCGCACCACTGCTTGAGTGCGAGGTCCTTGCGGTCGATGCCGTGCAGGACCGGGAGCCTGAGCTTCCGGGCGCGGGCGGCGACGACCGGGTTCTGTTCGGTCGAGAGGATGAGCAGCTTCAGGCCGCTCCTGCGCAGGGCGGCGATACCGAGGCCGTCCCCGCGGTGGACGGAGACGAACTCCCGTCCGTCGGAGTCGATCAGCACCCGGTCGTCGGTCTGGGTGCCGTCGAAGTCGAGGACGACCGCGTCGATGTCGTCGAAGGCCGGCAGGGCGCCCGGGAGGTCCGCGTCGAAGACCGGGGCCAGGGCGCGGGCGCGCGCGAGGTCGTGCGGGTCGTCGATCTCCAGGACCCGCGCGGGGTCGGTGCGGACGAGTTCCGTGCGGCCGAAGAAGCGGTGGCGGTGCTTGCGGAAGCCGGCCGCGTCCATCGCGTAGGCGGCGCCGGTCTCCAGGAAGTCCTGGGGGCGGTCCTGGCGGCGCGGGCGGAAGGACTTGTCGTGGTTGACGCCGTGCCCGCCCTCGGCGGCCTCGTCGGCGTGGCGCCAGACGAAGCCGTGGAACGGCGCGACGGTCACCGCCGTGTCGGCGCCCTGTTCGACGACCGCTCCGGCGACCCCGTCGACGTCCTCGCGGACGAGGAACGGGCTGGTGCACTGCACGAGCAGGACGACGTCGACCGGGGCGCCGTGCAGGGCCTCGTGGGCGTCCATGGCGTGCAGGACGGCCGCCTCGGAGGTGGCGGTGTCGCCGGCGATGGCCGCCGGGCGCAGCACGACCTCGGCGCCCGCCTCGCGCGCCGCGGCCGCGATGGCCTGGTCGTCGGTGGAGACGACCACGTCCGTGACGAGCCGGGTGGCGCGGCATTCGCGGACCGCGCGGGCCACCAGCGGGACACCGCCCACCGGAGCCAGGTTCTTCGCGGGCACTCCCTTGGAGCCGCCGCGGGCGGGGATCACGGCGAGGACGCGGCGCACCCCCGCTGGTGTGTCGGACATCGGCTTCTCTCCTTGAAGGGTCACAGCTCCCCCATCCGCCGGATGACGGGCGCCACCCGCTGCACTCCGTGCCGGTAGGCGCCGCGCGCCGCCCGGCGCACGATCTGCCGGACCGGGCCCGGTTCCTTGTCTGCGGCGGGCGCGCCGGGCAGCGGGCTGCCGTCGGGGCCGAGGTGGTGGCGGGCGAGGATCCCGGGCAGATAGCCGGGCGCGGTGGCGGGCGTGTAGTAGGGGGTGAGGGGCGGCAGTCCGCCGGGCCGGCCGAGCAGCTTGGCGATGCGCTCGCGGGCCACATCCCATGAGGAGTCGTACGAGCCTCCCCCAGAGGGGGTACCCCCAGCGGCGACACCCTGCCGGGACACCCACTCCTCGTCGGGGGTGGGCCGGTGGCCGGCGTCGAGCTGGTCCCAGGAGGCGAGGCAGCCGGAGCCCACGAAGTGGTGGTTGCCGAGGGCCTCGCGCACCCCCAGGTCGCTGAGGACGACGGTGGGGACCCGGCGGTGGAGGGACTCCAGGGCGGCCGTGGAGCTGATCGTCACCAGGAGGTCGGTGCGGTCGAGGACCTCGCCCATGTTGCCGTACACCAGGCGGAAGTTGGGCGGCAGGTCGAGCCGCTGGGCCAGCTTCTGGTACGGCAGTTCCTCGATGTGGGTGGTGTGCTCGCCGGGCTTGGAGCGCAGCTTCAGCAGCACCTCGCGCTCGGGGTGCAGCCGGGCGTGCTGCACCAGCCGGTTCAGCAGGTACGTACGGTCCTTGCGGCTCTCCGGCACGGAGGGCTGGGCGGCGAAGACGACCGTGTACGGGTCGTGCTCCCCGGAGTAGGGGGCGCCGCCCAGGAAGGGCAGGGCCACCTCGGTGACGGAGGAGGCGTCGGCGCCCACGCCCTCGTACACCGCGCGGAACCGCTCGGCGTCCTGGCGGGAGTTGGCGAGGACGAGGTCGGCACCGTGCCGCAGCAGGAGACCGTCGGCGAGCTTCTCGTAGACGACACCGACGTAGCCGGTGACGACGACGGGCCGCTCGGCCGTGTCCTCCCAGACCCGCTTCAGGCCGTGCAGGACCGCCTGGACGCCGCCGCCGACCAGCGCGAGGACGAGGACGTCGTACGACTCCTGCGTCATGGCGCGCAGGAACTCCACGGCCGTGACCTCACGCAGGGATTCGGCGCGCACGCCCACCTCGGCGAGCTGGCGCGGGGTGGGGGTGGCGCGGCCCCGCAGGAGGAACCCGTCGAGGACGGAATGGACGGGGTCGGCTTGCACCCCGCTCACGGATCCGGGCACGATCCTGGAGGCGGTCAGCGCACCCCATTTCCACCGGGTGTCCGAGTCCGCGAGGACGGCAATCCGTGGGGGGTTCGCAGTACTTGCTGGCACGTCGAAGACGCTAGAAAGCAAAACCCAGGGTTGGCCCAACCGCGATTCAACGAAAAGTTAACAGCAGCCCACCGGACACCGAACTGGCTCGCAAACGGCTGTCACGCACGTGGGGTGCACCAATCCGACACATCGAGTTCACCCCCTGTCCAGTCGGCGGAAAGTTCCGCTGCCGGAGGCGCTCCTAGGATTTCGCTGTGCCAAAGCTTTCCGTGATCGTGCCGTTCTACAACGTCCAGCAATACGCACCGGACACCGTCAGAAGCCTTCGCTTCAACGCCCGGCCCGACTTCGAGTTCGTCCTGGTGGACGACAAATCGAAGGACGAAACTCCGGCCATTCTCGAACGGGCGGTCGAGGAGCTTTCCGAGGTCGCCCAGGTGCGTTTTGTCCGCCATGAGGAGAACGGGGGGCTGGCCACCGCGCGCAACACCGGACTGAACGCGGCGACGGGCGAGTATCTGACGTTCCTGGACGGCGACGACTGGCTCGCCCGCGGCCATCTTGCCGAGCTGGTCACCGCGATCGAGACGCTGGGCTGCGACTTCGTACGGACGGATCATGTGCAGGCCACCGGGCGCGCCCGCACGATCGTCCGGCATCCGCTCGGACGGCGCGACGAGGTGCTCGACCCCCGCGAGGCGATCCTGCCCGTCGACCGCTCCACGTCCGTCGACTACGCCTACGCCTGGGCCGGCGCCTACCACCGCCGTCTCCTCGACCGCGGTCTGCTGCACTTCACCGACGGGCTGCGCACCGCCGAGGACCGGCCGTGGATCTGGAAGCTGCACCGGGAGGCGGAGTCGTTCGCGGTGCTGAACCTGCACGGCGTCTTCTACCGCCGCGGGGTCGCCTCCTCCCTCACCCAGATCGGCGACGCCCGCCAGCTGGACTTCATCCGCGCCTTCGACCAGGTCGTCGAGGAGACCGCGCAGGACCGGGAGGCGGACCGGCTGCTGCCCAAGGCGGTGCGCACCTACTGCGCGATCATCGCCCACCACCTCGCGGAGATCGACAAGTTCGAGCCGGCCGTGGCCAAGCAGCTGCGCACGATGAGCTCGGCGGCCATAAAGCGGATGCCGCAGGAGCTGCTCACCGACGTTCTCGACACCATGGACCTGCGCCGCTCCGCGAAGCTGCGGCGGCTCAGGCGCCAGATCACCAGCGCGAAGGCGGCCGCCTGATGGCACGCACCACCGGACAGACCACGCAGATCTTCTGCGCCTCCACGCTGTACGGCGCGGCCACCCTCGCCGCCGCCCTGGACGCCGGCTGCTTCCCGGCGGCGGACCGGCGGCTGCTGCTGGTGTGCAACAACGCCACCACCCCGGAGACCGCCCCGGCCGTCGACGAGATGCCGGGCTTCGAGCCGCTGCGCGACCGCTTCGACGCGGTGCTGTCCTGGAACGACGCGATCAGCCCCTTCCACCCGGGCGCCTGGGCGCCGCGCCCGGACGACGTGCCGCTCCTCGAGCGGTATCTGCGGCTGCTGTGGGGCTTGGGCGAGGACCGGGTGGAGATCGTCCTGGAGTCCATCCAGGTCAACCCCGCCCAGGCCGTCGCCCAGGTGTTCCCCGCCGCGCCGATCGAGGTCTACGCCGACGGCCTGATGAGCTACGGCCCCACCCGCAACAAGCTCGACCCGCTGATCGGTACGCGGGTGCGGCGGCTGCTCCATCTGGACCTGGTGCCCGGGCTCGTGCCGCTGCTGCTCACCGAGTTCGAGGTGCCGGCCCGTACGGTTCCGGCGGCCGCGTTCCTGAAGGTGCTCGGGCAGGTCGCCGACGCCGTGCCGCGGTTGCCGCCGCTGCCCGACGACTCCGCGCTGCTGCTCGGCCAGTATCTGTCCGCGCTCGGCATCCTCTCCGCGAAGGAGGAGGAGGACCTGCATGTACGGATGATGCGGGGCGCGGTGGCGCGCGGTCACCGCTCGGTCGTCTTCAAGCCGCATCCGACCGCGCCGGCCCGCTACAGCCGCCTGCTGGAGGCGGAGGCGGAGAAGCTGGGCGTCGAACTGACCGTCCTGGACACGCCGGTGCTGGCCGAGGTGCTGTTCGGGAGGGCGCGGCCCGCGCTGGTCGTCGGCTGTTTCTCCACCGCGCTGTTCACCGCGTCCGCGTTCTACGAGCTGCCGGTCGCCCGGATCGGCACCCAGCCGCTGCTGGAGCGGCTGACCCCGTTCCAGAACAGCAACCGGGTGCCGGTGGTGCTCGCGGACGCGTTGCTGCCGGACCTGGAGGAGAAGGACGAGATCATTCCGGCCGACACGCTGACCGGTCTGCTCTCCGCCGTCGGATTCGTCATGCAGCCGCAGATCCTTTCCGGTCTTCGTCCGGCGGCCGAACGATATCTGCGCGACCATCTGGCGGGGCGCACCCTGCGTTACTTCAAGCGCAAGCGGCTGACCTCACTGGGGCTGCCCGGCGGTATCCCGGACCGGCTGTCTTTCCTTCCGCACAACTCCACGGCCCGCCGGGTCGTACGGCGGGCGAAGGCGTTGCGGAAGGCGATCAAGCGGTGATTCGCCAACTCCCCACCAAATAAACCCGAAAAGATGAAGAGCAACGGGGAAGCCCGCTTCAGGACGGGCGGAGTTGGGCCGGGGTTAACCAAGGCTCCATAGCTTCCCCGAATGCTGCAAACAGCGTTCTCCCAACAACCGGTCGCCACCCGGGCACCGGAACGCCGACCGCTGGTCTCCTACGTCCTGCCGGTCTACAACGAGCAGGACGGCATCGCCGCCTTCCACACCGAGCTGACCGCCGCCCTCGCCGGCCGCCCGGACCTCGACTTCGAGATGGTGTACGTCAACGACGGCTCCGCCGACGGCTCGCTCGCGATCCTCAAGGGGCTGGCCGAGCGGGACGACCGGGTCCGGATCGTCGACTTCGCCCGCAACTTCGGCCACCAGATCGCCATCACCGCCGGTCTGGACGTCGCGCGCGGCGACGCGGTGATCGTCATGGACACCGACCTCCAGGACCCGCCCCGGGTCAGCCTGGAACTGGTGGACGCCTGGCGCGAGGGCGCCGAGATCGTGCACGCGCGGCGCCGCAGCCGCCAGGACACGGTGTTCAAGCGGACCACCGCGCACCTGTACTACCGCGTCCTGCGCTCCTCCACCGAGGTGGACATCCCGCTGGACACCGGCGACTTCCGCCTCCTCGACCGGCGGGTCGCCGACGAGTTGCGCAAGTACCGCGAGAAGAGCCGGTTCGTACGCGGGATCGTCGCCTCGATGGGCTACCGGCAGACCGAGGTGGCCTTCGACCGCGACGAGCGCTTCGCCGGGGAGACCAAGTACCCGCTGCGCAAGATGGCCAAGCTCGCCATCGACGGCGTGACCAGCTTCTCCACCGTGCCCCTGAAGATGATCACCCGGCTCGGCTTCGTCGTCCTGGCGCTCTCCGTGCTCGGCATCCTCTACGCGCTGGCGATGAAGTTCTTCCGCCCCGACATCACCGTCTCCGGCTGGACGATGCTGATGGTCGTCGTGCTGTTCCTGGGCGGCGTCCAGATGCTGTCGCTCGGCGTCATAGGCACCTACATAGGCCGCATCTACAGCGAGGCGCAGGGGCGTCCGCTGTATCTGGTGCGCGAGGTGATCGGCGGTTCCAGGGCCGATGACTGAGACCACGGCCAGGATCCAGGCGCCTGCCGAGTCCTCCAGGACAGTGCGCCAACTGGTCCGCTACACCCTCATCGGCGGCAGCGGCGTCACCCTCGATCTGGTCCTCTTCCTGCTGCTGCACAACTGGGCCGGGATGAACGAGCAGTTCGCCAACGCCATCAGCACCACGCTCGCCATCACCAACAACTTCGCCCTCAACGCACGCTTCACCTTCGAGCGCCGCGACCGGATCGTCGTCCGCTTCCTGCGCTTCTACGCCGTCGGCCTGACCGGCATCGCCCTGACCAACCTGCTCTTCCTCGCCTTCACCGACGGACTCGGAACCAACGCCAACATCGTCAAGGTGGGCTCGATGCCCCTGGTCCTGGCGCTCCAGTTCGTGCTCAACAAAAAATGGAGTTTCGCGTGAACCTCGGCATCATCGGCGCCGGCGCCACCGGCCTCACCGCCGCCTGGGACGCCGTACGCGCCGGCCACCAGGTGACCATCCTGGAGGCGGCCGCCGAACTCGGCGGGCTGGCCGCCTCGTTGGAGGTGGGCGGAGTCCCGCTGGAGCGCTACTACCACCACATCTTCCGCAGCGACAAGGCGATGATCGTGCTCATCGAGGAGCTGGGGCTGGGTGACGCGCTGCGCTTCCACAAGCCGACGACCGGCATCTACCGGGGCGGGAAGCTGATCGACTTCACCACCCCGTTCGACATGCTCCGCTTCCCGGAGTTCTCACCGGTCGACGCGGTCCGCTTCGCGGGCTCCTCGGCGGTACTGAAGGCCGTACGGAACGGCGAGCGGTACAACGACCTCACCGCCCTCGCCTGGCTGCGCAAGCGGGCCGGGAAGAAGGCCACGGCGGCCATCTGGGAGCCGCTGCTGAAGGGCAAGTTCGGCGACCGCGCCGAGCAGGTGTCGATGGCGTGGCTGTGGGCCCGTATCCACTGCCGGACCTTCGAACTCGGCTATGTCGACGGCGGGTTCGAGCGGGTCTATGCCGCCCTGCGGGACGGGATCGAGGAGCGCGGCGGGAAGGTCGAGTTCGGCAAGGCCGTCGAGACGATCCGGCAGGAGGGCGACACGCCCGTGGTGACCTGCGCGGACGGGTCGACGTACCGCTTCGACCACCTCATCGTCACCACCCCGCAGCCCGCCTTCGCCAAGGCCGCCGGGCTGCCCACCGAGGACACGGTGTGGAAGAACCAGTACCTGGGCGCCACCTGCTTCGTCCTGGAGATGGACCGCAGCGTGATCCCCTACTACTGGCTCAACATCAACGAGCCGGACTTCCCGTTCCTCGCGGTGGTCGAGCACACCAAGATGATCGACCCGTCGGTCTACGGCGGCCGGCACATCCTCTACGTCGGCAACTACGTCGAGCGCGAGGACTGGCGGTTCACCACCGAACCCGGTGAGCTGCTCCAGTCGTTCCTGCCGTACCTGAAGCGGGTCAACCCGGACTTCGACCTGTCCTGGGTGAAGAACTGGCACTTCTCGAAGGCCGGCTTCGCCCAGCCGGTGGTGACCCCGCGGTACCGGGCGCTGATCCCGCCCCACGAGACCCCGCTGAGCCGGGTCACGCTGGCCACGATGGCCCAGATCTACCCGCAGGACCGGGGGCAGAGCTACTCGGTGGAGATGGCGCGGAAGGTGACGGCGAAGCTCGGGCTGCGCTGAATCTGCCGGAACGCGGAAAGGGGCCCCCGGTGCGGGGGCCCCTTTCCGTTGCTCACTTGCGCCTGCAGACCACCAGCGGGGTCTTCGGCTTCAGCGGCGGGCAGGTGTACGTCGCCCGGACCCGCTCGCGCAGCCCCGCGTCGACGTACGCGAGCCGGAACCAGGCCCGGTCCAGGATCGCGTAGGGCGCCGGGTCGTGGTCGACGCAGTCCGCGTTCTCCTTGAAGGACTTCAGGTCGGCCACGTCCGGGATGAAGCGGGTGCGCTGGAGGAACGTGGCGATCGGGTAGCGGCACTGGGCCGGGTGGTCGACGTAGTAGACCGTGTCGCCGAAGGCCAGGTACAGCACCTTCGCCCCGGCCGGGATCTGCGCGCTGAGCCGGTCGGCGTCCCTCTGCTTGATCTCCGCGTTCTGGTGGAACCTGGTGTTGGTCGACGACACCTTGCCGTACTGGGCCAGGTGCGGGGAACTCGGCCAGACCGGGCCGGCGAGCAGGACGACACCGGCGAGCGCGACCGGGGCCGCCGACCGTCCGGGCAGGCCCTTCAGCCGGGTGTCGGCCAGCGCGGCGAGCAGGGCGAGAAGGCCGAGCACCCACAGGGTCGCCGGGCGCTGCGCCCCCTCCGGCAGCCGGGTGTAGAGCGCGGGCAGGGTGCCGTACAGCAGGGACACGGTGCCGAAGCACCACGGCGGGGTGCGCGAACCGCCCACCGCCAGGCCCCATACGGCGGCGGCGAAGACGGTCAGCTGGACGGCGTGGTACGGGAACCAGTTGCCCTGTACGACCACCACGGCCAGCGAGCCGGAGCCGATGAGCACGGCGATCGTCAGCAGCTCCAGGCGGCGGGCGCGGCCCTGGACCCGGGTGAGGAGGAGCAGCAGCGCGCCGGGCAGGAGCAGCAGCATCGGGGTGAGGACCGACCGGTCGGCGAGGAACTCGAAGGACCGGTGCAGGATGAAGCCCGGGCGGATCCCGGTGCGGCTGAGCGCCGACTGGTTGATCTGCGGCATGTCGTGCGTCCACTGCAGCTCGTGCGAGCCGGCGAGGACGCTCAGTCCGAAGAGCGCGATCGCGCCCGGTACGGCGACCAGGGCGACGCGGATCGCCCGGCCGCGGTCGGCGGCCCACAGGATCAGGACGCCGAAGGCGGCGGTGGAGGCGGTGGAGTACTTCATCATCACCGCGAGGCCCAGCGGCAGCGCGGCGATCAGGGCGGCCGGCCAGGTGCGGCGCACACCGAGCGCCGCCGCGATCCCGAAGACGGTCAGCACCACGGCCGTCCACTCCGGCTGGAGGAAGTCGGTGCGCGGCGCCAGGACGAGGACGAGTCCGGTGGCGCCCGCGGTGAGGGCCGCCTCGCGCGGGGTGATCCGGCGCAGGAGCGCGGTGTACAGGGCGAGGGCCGCCGCCGCGACGACGAGCGCACCCTCGGCTTCGATGATCGTCTCCCGTACGACCACGCTGCCGGAGGTGGGCAGGTCCAACAGGGCGATGAACCACCGGTAGAAGAACGGGCGGTGGGTGAAGACCTCGGACGGGGAGTAGCCGGCCTCGCCGCCGAGGCGCAGGGCGGCGAGCACGTACTGGAGGTCGCCCGTCAGCCGCCGGGTGAGGACCGTGTACACGACGGCCGCCGCGGCCGAGGCCGCGACCACCGGCCACCACAGGGGTGACCGGCGGGCGCGGGGGGCGGGCGGCGCGTCGACCGGGGCGGTCGTCGTCGCCATGCGATCAGCCGCCCAGGATGGTGCGCAGGTCGGCGGAGTTGGCCTCGGTGACCTTCCACAGTTCCTGCTGGCGGCCGTGCACGTCGGCGACCGTGCGGTCGTGGTCGGCGAGCAGGTCGCGGGAGCGCTCCACCAGGAGGGCGGCGAGGTTCCGGTCGTGCACCGAGACACCCCACTCGGGGCGGTCGATGTCGCGCAGGAAGTACGCCATCTTGGGGTGCGAGATGAGGCTGATGATCGGGGTGCCGCAGCCGAACGGGATCATGCCGGCGTGGCCGCGCATGCCGATGACCAGCCTGGTGCGGGCGTAGAGGTCGCGAATCTCATCGTTCTCGAAGTCGTACATCGGGATGACGGGCAGCGAGACACCGTGCTCGCGGCGCAGGTCGAAGGCGATCTTCTCGTCGTCGAGGGAGTGCGCCACGCACCTCACGTCGGCCAGCTCGCGCAGCCCCTCGACGGCCTTGGCCATCTGGGCGAGGAAGTAGCCGTAGTCGTGGCCGAAGCGCAGGCCCGCGCGGTCGTAGGCGGCGTTGATGAGGATCGTGTCGTCGCGGCGCGCGGGGTCCTGCCAGCCGTCGACCAGCTGGCGGGTGACCGTGGTCGGGCAGGGCTGGAAGCGGACCCTGTCGTGGAGGTGGGCGGGGAGCATCGCCCGGACCTTCTCGATGGAGCCGTGGTTGCGCAGGCCGAAGAAGGAGGACTTCTCGACGAGGAGGCGCAGTGACTCCCGGAAGCGGTTGGCCCGGTAGGACTGGCCGTCGAAGGCGTTGAAGCCGACGGCGTAGACGGCGATCGGAACGTCGATCCCGTTCAGCATCTCGTCGGAGACGTTCCACTGCCAGGCGCTGTTGCCGTTGGGCATGGTGTCCGGGATGAACAGTCCGCCGCCGCCGATGACCAGGCCGCGGCGGGCGTTGACCCGCTCCAGTGCGGCCTCGTCGAAGAGGCGGTGGGCGTGGACGGAGTGCCAGCGGCGGGAGGTGGTGTCGCGGTCGAAGCCGAGCCGGACGCTCTCCGGGAGCAGCTTGTCGCCGGCGTTGCCCTGGCGGTCCATGTAGAAGGCGACGTGCGCGAGCTGGTCCTCGGGGCGCCCCGCGGGCTGGGCCGGGATGCCGAGGGTGCGCTGGTGCCAGATGCGGCTGGCGCGGTGGGTCGGGTCGACGGTCAGGCCGGCGGTGGCGTACTCACGGGCCTGGGTGTCGTCGCCGTGCACCCAGGCGATCTGGGCGAGCCGGGAGAAGGCGGTGGCGGCCCGGTTGGGGGCGGCGGAGGCGAGGTGCAGCTGGGCCTTGGCCTCCTCGTAGCGGGAGACGCTCATCAGGGCGTTGCCGTACACCTCGTGCGGCCAGGCCTCGTCGACGGGCAGGTGCACGCGCTCCAGGATGTCGACGGCGGCCTGGAAGTCGCCGGCGCCTATGTGGGCGAGGGCGACCTTGCGGGCGGTGTCGACGTCGCCGGTGCGCTCGACGTGCGGGGTGCCGTAGTGGACGAGCAGGTCGTGGTGGAGGGTGTCGCCGGCCTCCAGGTAGGCGGCGTGGAGTTCGGCGTCGGTCAGCTCGAACTCGGCCCAGCGCTCCTGTGCCAGGCCGTAGCCGGCCTCGCCGCCCTGCCAGGGCTTGTGGCGGCCGGTGAAGTGCAGGACGGCGGTCTCGTCCGGGACGGGGAGGTCGCCGGAGAGACGGCGCTTGACGTAGTTGTACTTGGGGTCGAGGTCGACGAAGTCGCCGTCGAGGAGGGCGTTGAGGATGCCCTGGTCGTGCTTGTCGAGCTCGTAGGTGCCGGCGCGGCCGATCGCGTCGAGCTTCGCGCAGAACGCGTCGGTCAGGTACTCCTTCTGGATGACGAGGAGCCCGCTGTTGAGCATGCGGGTCTTGTCGCCGTAGAAGAACTGCGGGACGGCGGCGAGGCCGTGGCGCAGGGCGAGGAGTTCGGTGATCGGGCCGAGGACCACCATGTCGGTGTCCAGGGTGATCACGGTGTCGTAGTCGCGGATCCGGAAGACGTCGAGGATGAAGTACGCCTTGCGGACGAGGTAGTTGTCCTGGTCGCCCTTGACGTAGGAGTCGTAGTGGTCGGCGTCGACGCGGCGGAACCGCACGCGCGGGTGCAGGGCGCGGATGGCGGCGACGGAGGCGGGGCGCAGGTCGTCGTGGAGGACGAGGAAGTCCTCGCAGACGTCCGGGTTGGACAGGGCGAGGGAGCGCAGCAGGACGAGGAAGCCGGGGAGGTAGTTCTCGTCGACGAAGCTCGCGAAGGCGATGCGGCGCTTGCCCGTGAGGGCGCTGGCGTCCGTGGCGGGCGCGGAGGTCTCAGGGGTGGTGGTCGTCATCGCAGGGAAATCCTCATGCCGGAGACGCTCTGGGCCCGTTCCATGACCCACGCCTTCTCGCTGCCGTATTCGTGCACGTTGGTGATGGCCAGCTTCATCGCCTCGGGGAGGCGGTAGGCGCCGCTCTCGTAGAAATCGAAGCCGATCAGGTCGAGCGTGGGGCTGACGTCGAGGAAGTCGAGCAGCCAGAGCATGTTGAAGCCGGAGGTGGGGATGGCCGCGAACTGCTCGGTGGTCCAGCCGCCGATGTTGCGCACCGGCCAGCGCAGCGACTCGTCGTTGACGTAGGTCTGGGCGCCCGGGATCAGCTTGTTGCGGACCGAGTACTTCCAGTCGGGCGAGCTGCCGCTGAAGACGAGCCGGGTGTCGACGGGCTTGTCCCAGTTGTAGTTGTGCTTGTGGATGGTGACGTGGATGTCGGTCTTCTTGCCGGTGTGCGCCGGGTCGATGCGGTACGAGTTGAAGCGCACGACGAGGTCGTAGGCATCGATGTCGTGGCCCAGCGAGCTCTCGCCGACCTTGCCCGAGTTGGCGATGAGGCAGATCGACTTGCCGGCGATCCGGTTGCGGAACTCGCCGAGGCTGAGCCACTGCACGCCCCCGAACAGGGGGTCCGGGACCGGGCCGCGCATACGGCCTCGGCGGGTGTCGGCGTACAGGGCGAGGGCCTGGGTGAGTTCGGCGGTGGGCCGGGTGTGCTGGGAGGTGGCCAGGTCGAGGTAGTGCGCGAGCGCCTCCTGGACCTCCTGCTCGGGGGCGCCCTGACGGTCCATCGCGAGGATCGCGCCGACGAGGCGGGCCTGGGCGCCGCTCTGGTCGCCGACGGCGTGTGCGGCGAGGCCCTCGGCCCAGGAGTCGGTGGCGGGGGCGTCGCCGAAGCGGGCGGAGTCGGGGACCGTGCGCTTCAGGAGGATGATGAGTTCGGTGCGGGCCTTGGTGGCGGCGTGGATGCCGTCGACGCGGGCGCGGACGCCGAAGCCGTCCTCCTTGGTGAGGTCGAGGTAGCGCTCGTAGGCCTCGGCGGCCTCCTCCGGCAGGCCCAGGGCCTCCAGGATGCGGCCGCGCAGCCGCCAGCCGGCGCGGGAGTTGCGGCGCTGGTGGAGGATGGTGTCGGTGATGGTGAGCGTCAGGTTCAGCTCGTCGTCGTAGGCGCAGACGACCGCTTTGTTGCCGACGTTGAGCAGGGCGTCCAGGACCTCGTTGCCGAGGTTGCCGCCGCTGCCGGTCGCCGCCGCCTTGGTGCGCCTGAGGAGGCTGGTGGCGGTGGGCGCCGGTGCGGTGGTCTCCTGGGTCGCCCACACGGCCAGGAGTTGA
This sequence comes from Streptomyces sp. NPDC096132, assembly GCF_044763345.1. Classification (NCBI taxonomy): domain Bacteria; kingdom Bacillati; phylum Actinomycetota; class Actinomycetes; order Kitasatosporales; family Streptomycetaceae; genus Streptomyces; species Streptomyces sp. NPDC096132. The sequence continues at coordinate 328,499 of NZ_JBIWGA010000005.1, read as the reverse complement.
CGCAGGGCCTCGGCGACTTGCAGGCGCTTGGGGTCGAGGCTGCCGACGAGCTTGCCGCTGTGCACGGAGCACGCGCGCAGGCAGTCCTCGAGCGTCACCGGGGATGGCGCTGACGAGGGCCTTTGCGGCTTGGTGTGTGACCCTCTGCTGCGGACCCTCGTCATGATTCTCCTGGGCGTATGAAAAGCGTATTGACGTACTGAAACCTGGTGAGGTTGGGAGAACGTAAGAAAGGAAAACGACGCCCAGGTGAACCCCTCGGAACAGAGGAGCGAATGCTGAGGCTGTCGAACAGAAGTTTTGCGGGTGACGCCATAGGGTCCACATAGACGGCACTCATTCGCATTCCTAGGGACACCGGCGTGACACAGACGGTCGTGAACACGACACAGGGGAGCCTCACGGTCGCCACCCCGAAGGCGGCACCGCGGGGCGGCCGGCTGCGCGCCCTCGACGGCCTCCGGCTGATCGCGGCCCTGATGGTGGCCTGCTACCACTACGGCGGCCGGGGCGGCGACATCACCCGCGCCTGGGGCACCTCGGCGGCCCACGTCTTCCCGACCCTGCACACGCCGTTCGCCTACGGCTGCCTGGGCGTCCAGGTCTTCTTCGTGATCAGCGGTTTCGTCATCTGCATGAGCGGCTGGGGCCGCTCGCTGCGCTCGTTCTTCGCCTCCCGCGCGGCCCGGCTGATGCCCTCGTACTGGGTGGCGGTCCTGCTGGTGACGGCGGTCTTCGCGCTGCCGGCGGTCGCCTACGCGGCGGTCTCACCCAGTGACGTGCTGGTGAACCTGACCCTGCTTCAGCAGCCCTTGGGGGTGAGCCGGGTGCTGGGCGTGGACTGGACGCTGTGGGCGGAGATCCGCTTCTACGCCCTGTTCGCGCTGTGCGTGGTCCTGCCGGGCGCGAGCCGGCGCCGGGTGATCCTGTTCTGCGCGGGCTGGATCCTGGCGGCGGCGATCGCGCAGGGCGCGCACCAGCCGCTGCTCGACATCGTGCTGATGCCGGAGTACGCGCCGTTCTTCGTCGGCGGGGTGGGCCTGTACCTGGTCCACCGCGACCGCCGGGACCCCCACGCGTGGGGGATCGTCGGCGTGAGCTTCCTCATCGGCCAGCACTACGCGGTGCGTTCGCTGTGGAACGCCGCCGACCCGAACGCCTTCGCCCACCGCACGTCCTTCGGCATCATCGCGGTCGTCGCCTTCGGCTTCGTGGCGGTGGGGGCGATCGCCCTGGGCTGGCTGGACCGGGTGAACTGGCGCTGGCTGACGGTGGCCGGGGCGCTCACCTACCCCTTCTACCTGGTGCACGAGCACCTGGGCTGGGTCGTGGTGGAGACCCTGCACCGACGGCTGGGAGTGCCGTCGTACGGGACGTTCCTGCTGACCATCGCGTCGATGCTGCTGCTGGCCTACGCGATGAACAAGCTGGTGGAGGAGCAGCTGACGCCGAGGCTGCGGAAGGCGCTGGCGGCGCCGCGTCAGTGAATTCCGGGTGAATTGCGGGGCCCTTTTCAGGAAACTCCGCAGCGCGCTCCGATTCCCGCGATGACGATCTCCAGTCCCTCGTCGAAATGCGTACCGTAATCGGCGAAGATCTCCGCGCCGGCCCGCGCGGACAGCGGGAACTCGGCGAGCAGCCGGGCTCGCTCCTCGACGTCGTACCCCTCCCGCCGCTCGCCGGGCAGCGGCTGCACGCCCTGCTCGTCGATGACGAACCCGATGGTGTACGAGTACGCGGTCGAGGTCGCCCGGACGGCCTGGCCGAGGCTGAACCCGGCGGCCGTGAACAGCCGCAGGTTCTCCTCCATCTCATGGGCGTGGTCGGTGCCGGTGAAGCGTGAGCCGCTGAACACCCGGGCGCCGTCGCGGTAGGCGAGGAGGGCCTCGCGCAGCCCGCGGTTGGCCTTGCGCAGCCGCTCCTGCCAGGAGTCGCCCGGATCGAGGGCGACTTTGGCGACCATCCGCCGGTACATCTCGGTGGCCATCTCGTCCAGCAGCGCCTGCTTGTCCTTGAAGTGCCAGTACAGGGCCGGCGCCTTGACGTCGAGCTCCTTGGCGATCGCCCGCAGGGTCAGCCCGTCCAGACCGGTCTCGTTCAGCAGCGCCAGGGCGGTGTCGGCGACGCGCCCCCGGTCGAGGGGGGTCCGGGGGGCTCGTTCGGTGCTCACGATCGACAGCTTAACGCCGTTAACGGTTGACAGTTTAACGCCGTTAAGGGCACAGTCGTCGTCGACAGCACTTAACAGTGTTAAGGAGATGGTGATGCGACAGACGGACGTACTGATCGTGGGTGCGGGCCCCACCGGCCTCGCCCTCGGCATCGACCTGGCGCGGCGCGGGGTGGACGCGCTGGTGGTGGAGCGAGGCGAGACCCTCGCCCCGGGCTCCCGCGGCAAGGGCCTGCAGCCGCGCACGATGGAGGTCTACGAGGACCTCGGCGTCCTGGACGAGATCCTCGCCGCCGGCGGCCCGTACCCGGTGGGCATGATCTGGCAGGACGGCCGGCAGGCCGGCGAGCACCGGATGTTCGACCCGGCGGAGGACGGCGAGGAGGGCTCCCGCTTCACCGGCCCGTGGATGGTCCCGCAGTGGCGCAACCAGGAGATCCTGCGGGCACGGCTGGAGGAACTGGGCGCAGGGGTGACCTTCGGCCGCGAGGTGGTGCGGCTCGAGCAGGACCCGAACGGCGTGACGGCGCACTTCGCCTCCGGCGAGCCGGTGCGCGCCCGGTACGCGGTCGCGGCCGACGGAGGCCGCTCGGCGGTGCGCCGATCACTGGGCATCGGGATGACGGGCGAGACGGTCGACCCGGATCCGCTGCTGGTGGCGGACGTACGGATCACGGGGCTGGAGCGCGCGTGGTGGCATGTGTTCCCGCCCGGCGGGGAGGGTGCGGGCTTCCTGGCACTGTGCCCGCTGGCCGGGACGGAGGACTTCCAGCTGGTGGCTCGGTTCCCGGACGGCACGGACATCGATCTCTCCCCGGACGGCATCCGCAAGGTGGTGGCGGACCGCACCCATCTCGCCCCCGAGGACGTCACCGAGGTCCGCTGGTCCTCGAACTTCCGCCCCCGCGCGGCCCTGGCGGACCGCTTCCGCGAGGGCCGGATCTTCCTCGCCGGCGACGCCGCCCACGTCCACTCCCCCGCCGGCGGCCAGGGCCTGAACACCAGCGTCCAGGACGCGTACAACCTGGGCTGGAAGCTGGGGGCGGTACTGAGCGGCCGGGCACCGGCGGCGCTGCTGGACACGTACGAGGAGGAGCGCCGCCCGATCGCCGCGAACGTCCTCGGTCTGTCGACCGCGATCCACCGTGACGAGGCCCGCCGGGGCGCGGGGACACGCCAACTGGGCCTGAACTACCGGGACTCGTCACTGTCCGATGAGACGAGGACGGCCCCGGGCGCTCTGCGCGCCGGCGACCGCGTCCCGGACATGACGGTGAACGGCGTACGTCTCTTCGACCTGCTGCGGGGGCCGGAGTGGACCCTGCTGAAGCTGGAGGAGGGGGTGTTCCTGGTCAGGCCGGACGGTTACGTGGGCTGGGCGGGAGAGACGGAGGAGGGGGTGGAGGGGTACCGGGCGCGGGTGGGCGCCTGAAGATCGGCAGCGGCGCCAATCTCAGAACGCATCGCTCGGCACATACGTCCCCCAGACCCCCCGGAGGGCATTGCACACCTCCCCCACCGTCGCCCGGGCCCGCAGCGCCTCCCTCATCGGGTAGAGGACGTTGTCCTCGCCCTCGGCCGCCGTTCGCAGGGCCTCGAGGGCGGCGTCCACCGCCTTCTGGTCGCGTTCCGCGCGCAGTTTCGCCAGGCGCTCGGCCTGTCGGGTCTCGATGGCCGGGTCGACGCGGAGCGGTTCGTAGGGCTCCTCCTCGTCGAGCTGGAAGCGGTTGACGCCGACCACCACGCGCTCGCCGGAGTCGGTCTCCTGGGCGATGCGGTACGCGTTGTGTTCGATCTCGTTCTTCTGGAAACCGTGTTCGATCGCCGCCACCGCGCCGCCGAGGTCCTCGACCTTCCGCATCAGCTCGACCGCGGCCGCCTCGACGTCGTCGGTCATGCTCTCGACGGCGTACGAGCCGGCGAAGGGGTCGACCGTCGCGGTCACGTCCGTCTCGTGGGCGAGGACCTGCTGGGTCCGCAGGGCCAGGCGCGCGCTCTTGTCCGTGGGCAGCGCGATCGCCTCGTCGAAGGAGTTGGTGTGCAGGGACTGCGTGCCGCCCAGCACCGCGGCCAGGCCCTGCACCGCGACCCGGACCAGGTTCACCTCCGGCTGCTGGGCGGTCAGCTGCACCCCGGCCGTCTGGGTGTGGAAGCGGAGCATCAGCGACCTGGGGTCCCGCGCCCCGAATTCCTCCTTCATGACCCGCGCCCAGATCCGGCGGGCGGCGCGGAACTTCGCGACCTCCTCCAGGAGCGTCGTACGGGCGACGAAGAAGAAGGACAGCCGGGGGGCGAAGTCGTCCACGTCCATGCCCGCCGACACCGCCGTTCGGACGTACTCGATACCGTCCGCCAGGGTGAACGCGATCTCCTGCGCGGGGGACGCCCCGGCCTCCGCCATGTGGTAGCCGGAGATCGAGATCGTGTTCCACTTCGGGATCTCGGCCCGGCAGTACTGGAAGATGTCCGCGATCAGCCGGAGGGAGGGCTTGGGCGGGAAGATGTACGTGCCCCGCGCGATGTACTCCTTCAGCACGTCGTTCTGGATCGTGCCCGTGAGCCGGTCGGCGCCGACGCCCTGCTCCTCCGCCACCAGCTGGTACAGCAGCAGGAGCAGCGCCGCCGGGGCGTTGATCGTCATCGACGTGGACACCCGGTCCAGCGGGATCCCGTCGAACAACACCCGCATGTCGTCGATCGAGTCGACGGCGACGCCCACCTTGCCGACCTCGCCGTGCGCGATCGGGGCGTCGGAGTCGTGGCCCATCTGGGTGGGCAGGTCGAAGGCCACGGACAGGCCCGTCGTGCCGTGGGCGATCAGCTGCCGGTAGCGGGCGTTCGACTCGGTCGCCGTGCCGAAGCCCGCGTACTGCCGCATGGTCCAGGGCCGTCCGGTGTACATGGACGGGTAGACACCCCGGGTGAAGGGGTAGCCACCCGGTTCGCCGAGCTTCTCGGCCGGGTCCCAGCCGTCCAGGGCCCGCGGGCCGTACACCGGCTCGATGGGCAGTCCCGACTCCGACTCACGCGCCATGACCACCACCATGCCGCTCCGTTCGCCCGGCGTCATCCGGGGGGAACATCTGAGGCATGCGGATGCGGAGATCGATCATCGCCCTGGCCGGCACGGCGGCCCTGGCGACGCTGTGCGGCTGTACCGTGCAGACCCCGGACACGCAGGACGGCAGGGCACGCCCGCCGGTCCACGTCGACGTCACCCGTACGCCACCGGCGCCGAGCCCGAGCAGCACGTCCCCCGACGACAAGCCGAGCGCGACCCCCACCCCCGCCACCCCGTCGCCCGCCCCGGCCGTGCTGTGGAAGCGCGGCGACACCGGGCGGGACGTGCGCGAGCTCCAGGCCCGGCTGCGGCAGGTCGCCTGGCTCTTCGAGGGGCCCACGGGGCTGTACGGCCCGGCCACCGAGGACGCCGTGAAGGGGTTCCAGACCAAGCGCGGGCTGCCGCGGACCGGGAAGACGGACACGGTCACCTGGCAGCGGCTGGAGCGGATGACCCACGAACCGGGGCAGTGGGAGCTGTATCTGATGGGTGGTCAGCCGGCCGCCGCGCCCGACTCCCGGTGTCTGACCGGGCGGGTGCTGTGCATCGACAAGACGAGCCGCACCCTGCGCTGGATGATCGACGGACGGACGGTGTCGACGGTGTCCGTGCGGTTCGGCTCCCAGTACACGCCCACCCGGGAGGGTGTGTTCCGCGTCTACTGGAAGTCCCGCAACCACGTGTCCACGCTCTACCACACGCCGATGCCGTACGCGATGTTCTTCAGCGGCGGCCAGGCGGTGCACTACTCGGCCGACTTCGCGGCCCGCGGATACGCCGGTGCCTCGCACGGCTGTGTGAACGTACGGGACGAGGGGGCGATCTCGGCGCTCTTCGCGCAGGTGCGCAACGGCGACAAGGTGGTGGTGTCCTGGTGAGTTCGGGGCGCGGGCGGGACCGGGGGAACGTGTCCCGCCCGCGCCAGGTGCACGAGCCGTAGGTACGGGGGGAACCCCGGCTCAGTGCGAGGGCCGATGACCAGTCGGCTCACTTGTTACTGCGTCACCGCCGCCGGAAACGTCACACCCGGCGCGAAAAAATTTCCTCGGATTATGAAGTCGCAGGTCAGAGGGGGCGCGCGGAGAGAGGGGAGGGAGGGTGTGGTGCGGCGTCAGTGGTGGCCTGTGCCGCCGGAGGACCTGCCGTCCCGGCCTCCGCCGCCATTGCCGTTGGCGTTCCCGTTGTCGCCCTTGCCGCCGTCGTCCTCGTCGGCGTCGCCGCCGGAGCCGGTGCCTGTGCCTGTGCCGCCGGAGATGGTGTCGTGGCCGAGGCCCGTGCCGGTCGAACCGCCGCTCTGGCCGGCCGACTCGCCGTCGCGGTCGTACTGGCCCGCGCCGCCGTCGCCGTCCTGGTACCAGGAGCCCCAGCCGTCCCCGTCGCCCGTGCGGGAGTCGTCGCGGGAGGTGCCGTCGAGGACGTCCGCGCAGTACGCCGACACGTGCGACCAGCCGCCCGCCAGTCCCTCCAGGGTCCGACGGCGCTCGGTGTCCAGCGTCCTGCCGTCACGGACGTCACGGCAGGACGAGGTCACGCCCTTCGGCCAGGTGCCGAGGGCGCCCGTCCCGGCGGTGGAACCGTCGTTCCCCTTCGCGTCCTCGCCGCCGTCCCGGCCGGTGCCGCTGCTGCCTCCGTCGGGTGTCGCCATGTCGGTACCGCCGTCAGAGGCGCCCGGCGAGGGCGAGACCAGCGGGCGGTCGGGGCTCGCGGCGGCCGAGACGGAGGCCCCGGGCGCCGGTTCGGCCCCGTCGAACGGACTGGGCAGCACACCGGTACCGGCCGCCACAGCGACCCCGCCGACCATGCCGACGGCCAGCGCGGCGGCCAGCCCGAACCGCAGGCGACGGCTCCAGCCGCCGTACGCCTGCTCCCGGGCACGTGCTCCGATACGGACCAGTCCGGCGTCGACGGTGCGTGCGGGTTGTTCCAGTGACTCGGGTGACTGCTGTGACGCACGCAACGCTCGCGCATCCCACGAGGTGGCCGGCTCCCGCGCCGCGCGGGCCTCGCTGAAGGCCTTCAGGGCCGCGGCCTCGCCGGGGAGTTCCTCGTCGGCCGGGAGCGGTTCGGCACCCAGCGCGGAGAGCGCGCCGAGTGTTCTGGCGAGTCGTTCGGCCTGGTCACGGGCTTCGGGGGCGACAGCGTTCTCGGGTGACTCACCGCGCAGCAGACGCTCCGCCGTCTCGCGGTCGAGCCACCTGTCCTGCTTGTCGGCCATCACATGTCCTTCTGCGTCCGCGCGCTCGCTTGCGTCACACTCGCGGACGTTACCGCGCGCGAACGCGGCCCTCGCTGGGGAGGCAGCGCGTCGAGGACGCCGGCCGTCTCCGGATCGTCGCCGAGCATTTCGGCGAGCTTCTTCAGACCGCGGTGCGCGGCGGTGCGGACGGCACCGGGCCGTTTGCCGAGGGTCTCGGCGGCGGTCTTGGCGTCCAGACCCATCACGACCCGCAGGACGACGGCCTCGGCCTGGTCCTGCGGGAGGCGGGCGATGAGGTCGAGGGTGCGGCCGGTGGCCAGCGCCTCGATGGCCTCGCCGGCGGTGTCGGACTCGGCGGCCCGGCCGGTCAGCTCGGTCTCGTCGCCGCCGATCGCGGGGCGCCGCCCGCGCATGCGTATGTGGTCGAGCGCGCGGTTGCGGGCGATCCGGGCGGCCCAGCCGCGGAAGCGGTCCGCGTCGCCGCTGAACCGCTCCAGGTCCCGGGCGATCTGCAGCCAGGCCTCGGAGGCCACGTCCTCGGCGTCGAGGTCGCCGACGAGTGTGCGCACGTACCCGAGGAGCCGCGGGTGCACCGTGCGGTACACAGCCCGGAAAGCAGTCTCGTCCCCGTTCTGTGCCGCAAGCACCGCGGCTGTCAGCTCCGCGTCGTCCCCCACGTCGTGGTTCCTCGGTCGGTCGATGGTCGCGGTTTCGAGACCGCAGGTCGTTGCGGTGGTCTGCCGCTTGGCCGTCCGGCGCGAAAGGCACGTTACGACCTGAAAGCATCGGCCGTCCATGTCCGTACAACATGCAACTAACTCGTGATCCCGTCGAACGGGCCTCCGGACCCGCTCCGGGGTGTGACAGAAAACGCACTCGTGGCGCTGTAGGGAGTACGGGCCGCCGCGCGGCCCGTGCCGCGCGACGGCCGGGGCCTCTCCTGTGGGGGGTGGCGGCCCCGGCCGTTGCCTCGGCGGCACGACGCGGGGCCTCGCGGAGCGAGGAGCCCGGCGGAAATGCCCTGGGGGGCCTTGCGGAGAGCCCTGCGAAAGCGAAGGGCTACTGGTTCTTGGCGTTGCCCTTGGCGGACTTGTCCGGTGTCGCCGTCTTCTCGGCCTTCTCCTCACCGTTCCCGGTGGTCCCGGAGTTCCCGGAGTCGCCGCTGTTGCCGCCGCTCTTCTCGCCGGCCTTGCCGTTGCCCGCGGCCGACGCCGTCTGCGCCGCGCAGTACGCCTCGACGTTCTCCTCGCCGCCCGCCGCCGTCACGAGCCGCTGCCAGGCGGTGGAGTCCAGCGCCCTGCCCTGGCCCTTGACCTGCTGGTAGGCGCGGCAGTGGGCCTCGGTGTCCTGGGCGGTCACCGGACGGTCGCGGTCCGCCGAGGTGCCCGGGGAGGGGGTGAGGGAGGGCGTGGCGGAGCGGCCCTCGGACGCGCTCGCGGACTGCTTCGGGCGCTCCGCCGCATCGGAGTCGTGGGTGGCGGAGCCGATCGCGGCGAACGCGACCCCGCCCAGGGCGAGGCTCGCGACGGCGACGGAGAGCGTGGCCCGCAGCGAGCGCGCCGTGCGCCGACGGGTCCGGGGCCGCCAGTCGTCGCGGCGCCGGGTACGGGCCCGGTGCTCCCCCGCGTCCCGGGCGGCCCGGAAGGCGGCCACGGCGCGGAGCTCGCCCTCGCTGCCCGCGGCCGCCGCGGCGGGAGAGCCGACCTGGCGCAGGGCGTCGGCGAGCAGCGCCTCCAGTTCCGCGTCGACCGTGTCCGCCGCAGGGGTCGTCCGGGCAGGGTGCGCATGCCGACGGACCGGCTCTCCGCCGTCGTTCAGCCGTTCACCCATGTCCGTTTCCGCTCTGTCCGATCCGTTCGGCAGCCGTTGATCCATACGGTCCGCGGCCGTCGCCGTTCATTTCGAATCCCCCAGCGTGCGGGGGCCGCCATCCGTCACACCTGCGTCGTTCGCGTCCGCGACGCCGAGCTGGCGGGCCAGCCGTTTCAGGCCGCGGTGCGCGGCGGTGCGGACCGCGCCGGGGCGCTTGCCGAGGACCCGGGCCGCGGCGGGACCGTCCAGGCCCACGACGACCCGCAGCAGCACGGCCTCCGCCTGGTCCTGCGGCAGCCCCCGGACCAGTTCCAGGGCCCGCGCGGTGGAGAGGGACTCCAGGGCCTGGTCGTGCGTGGTGTGCGGGCCGGGCAGGTCCATGACGACGTCCTGCTCCAGCACCGCCGCCCTGGGCCGCACCCGCAGCCGGCGCAGATGGTCCAGGGCCCGGTGCCGGGCGATGGTCGCGGTCCAGCCGCGGAACCCCGCGCCGTCGCCCTTGAACCGCCCCAGGTCCCGGGCGATCTCCAGCCAGGCGTCGGAGGCCACGTCCTCGGCGTCGTCGCCGACGATCCCGCGCAGATAGCCGAGCAGTCCCGGCTGCACGATCCGGTACGCGACGGCGAACGCGGTCTCGTCACCGTCCTGGGCCCGTGCCACGGCCGCGCCCAGTTCCCCGTCGTACGCCTGTGCGCGCCGGGGTTCCCCTCCCTGGCCCAAGACTGTCCTCGTTCGTACGGAGTTCCTCGCGGACGTGTCGCTCCCCGGCCGGACTTCCGGTCCGGGCGGGGCCACGCCCCCACGGTCATCAGCGCCGGGCCGCACAGAATTGTCACAGGGTGTGCCCGTGGGCCCGCCCGGGCCGGCGCGCGGACCCGCGGTCAGGCCTGCGGTCGGGCCGGCGCTCATGCCGCCGCCCTCCGGGTCCGGCCGTGCAGCGTGAGATAGAAGGTCTGCAGGGACTCCTCGGGGCCGCCCGTCTCGAAGCGGTTGACGACCTTGCCGAGGGGGTTCCAGACCCGGCCGTCCGGCATCCGGACCCCGACCGGCTGTCCGAACCAGCCGCGCTGCCGCTCGTCGAGGTCCACCCAGACCGCGCCGGCGCGGCGGACGAGCACCTCACCGACGTACGCGCCGAGCTCCACCAGGGTGTCGTGGGCGCGCTCCCGGTCGGCGCCGCCCTTGCGCAGGCCGTCGACCAGGAAGTCGACGACGCGCAGGCTGGTCACCGAGTAGTCGAGGGGCAGCCGGTGGCGTGCGGTGACGCGAGCGACGAACGCCGTGGCGCGCGCCCGCATCCCCGCCGCGCGTATCTCCGACGGGTCCGACGTGTGCTCGTCCGCCCTGCTGCTCATGGGTCCCCACCCCTTCGTTCGGCCCACTCGATCCGGGGGAACCGGCTCGGCTCCCCGCTGTCCCAGCGGACGGCGGCTTCCGAACATCACAGGTCACAAACGTGTCGTCGGTCACACGAGCCGACAGGGGCGGGCCGTACGACGCACATGTACGACGCTCAGCTGCGCCCGCCGCGCGCCGCGTCCCGGCACAGCAGCCGCAGCGACCCGTGCCCGCCGAAGCAGCGGCGGGCCTCGTCGAAGGGGTCCCAGAGACGGCCGTCGGGGGTGCGGATCCAGTGGTCGCCGCCGGTCGCCCACCACTCGCCGCCGGTCTCGCGGACGATCACCTCACCGGCGTACGCCCCGAGGCCGCGCAGCACGTTCTCCACGGCCGGATACGGGGTGCCCTCGGCGCGCAGGTCCTCGATCAGCCGGTCGACGCGCCACAGGCTCCGCGCCGAGTGGTCGAGGTGCAGCCGGGCGCCCTCACGCAGCGTGGACACCATGTCGGCCGCCCACCGCACCGGCTTCACGGCGGCCTGGGGCCGGGCAGGGATCTGGCGAGTCGTACTGGTCATGTACGGGAGAGCGCCGGGCGACCATGATCCGTCACCCGGATCCGGGCACCTTCCCGGAACCGGTGCGGAACCGCCACAGGAGTGATGGTTCCGCGGCCTCGTGCGCTCCATGAGTGATGAGCGCGTACCTCGACTTCCGTGCCGTACCGCCCCCGGCGCTGCGCAACAGCGCGGCATGGCTGCGGAGGCTGTTCCACGACAACCAGGGCACGGTCCGGGACCGGGTGGACCGGGTGGACCGCGACCAGCAGTTCCTCTACACCGACACTCCGCCGGAGCACGCGGACGCGGGCCCCGGGGCCTACGCGGTCCTCGGCGGCGGCCGGGTGTACACGGCCGACGCCGAGGAACCGCCGTTCCTGCTGCTCACCGCGGCCCAGACGGCCCGGGTCGCGGCATACCTGGCCGCCACCGACTTCGACACACTGTGGCGCCCGGCCCGCGCGGAACTGCTCCCCCGCCACGGCGGCCCCACCCAGGAGCCCCACACCCGAGCCGCCTTCGCCGCGGCCCACCGCGAACTCACGGCCTTCTACACCGCGACCGCCCTCCACCACGACGCGGTGGTGAAGTGGCCGGTGCCGTGAGCCGCCGGGTCGAAGCCGTCCACGCGACAGGCGCCGCGAGCCGACGGGACAGGGCCGAGGGCCCGGGATCGTCCGCATGGCCGACCGTACGTCGCGACGGGGAGCCGTCAGCGCGGCCGGCGCCGCGGGCAGGCAGGCCAGGGCCGAGGGCCGGGGTGGCCCTCCGCGCGGCCGGCGCCGTCGCGTCGCAAGGCGGAGCCGTCGGCTGGCCGTGCGTCGCGGCGCGGAGCTGTCCGCATGACCAGCGCCGCAAGCCGACAGGGCAGGGCCAAGGGCCCGGCATCGTCCGCATGGCCGACCGTACGTCGCGACGGGGAGCCGTCAGCGCGGCCGGCGCCGCGGGCAGGCAGGCCAGGGCCGAGGGCCGGGGTGGCCCTCCGCGCGGCCGGCGCCGTCGCGTCGCAAGGCGGAGCCGTCGGCTGGCCGTGCGTCGCGGCGCGGAGCTGTCCGCATGACCAGCGCCGCAAGCCGACAGGGCAGGGCCAAGGGCCCGGCATCGTCCGCATGGCCGACCGTACGTCGCGACGGGAGCCGTCAGCGCGGCCGGCGCCGCGGGCAGGCAGGCCAGGGCCGAGGGCCGGGGTGGCCCTCCGCGCGGCCGGCGCCGTGCGTCGCAAGGCGGAGCCGTCCGCGCGGCCGGGGCCATGGGTCGGCGAGGCTGGGCCGCGCCGTGCGTCGCGGGCGGAGCCGTCCGCGCGGCCGGGGCTGCGGGCCGGAGGTCAGGAGCGGCCGCGGGCGCGGCGTGAGACCACGGCGCGCAGTATGCGCCGTCCCTCCGTGGACACGTCCAGTGCTCGGCGCAGGCCGCCCGTGCCATGGCTCGCGAGGAGTTCCAGGACGGTGATCTGACGGCGCAGCTCGGCGGCGACGAGGGGTGGCATGCCCTCCGTACGGCCCTCGCGGCGGGAGTCGACCGAGTCGGCGTCCTTGGCCAGGTCGAGCAGGCGGTGGATCTGCAGCGAGGCGACGGAGCAGGCGTCGGCCCACACCCGCACCTCGGCGGCGGACGGGTCGGCCGGGGCCGCGTCGAGCATCCGGCGGGTGAGCAGCGCGGCCTCGCCGCCGTCCTCGCCCGAGGCCAGCTTGCCGCGTGCCAGCTCCAGCCCCTCACCCCAGTCGGCCGTGCCGGCTAGGCCGGCCCACAGCGGCCGCAGGATCTCGTCGTCACCGCCGAGCAGGGGCACACACCGATCCAAACAAGCCAGCCCACTGGCGGCCAGTCCGCGTTCGTCGGCCTGAGCGATCAGTTCCACCAGGCTCATCACGCCTCCCTCGCCAGGGCGCCTACCTTACGGAGCCCACACTTCCCCTTACTGCGTGCAACGGGCCAGGAGTGTCACAGGGAGAGTTTTTCAGCCACTGAGGCCGATGGGGTTGGTGGGGCTGTTGGGGCCGGCGGGGCCAGTGGGGCCGGCCGGGTCGCCGGGCGGACCCTCCAGGACCTTCGCGTTCTGCATCGCCGTCAGCCGCAGCACGACGAGGATCGCGAGGACGGCGGCCGCGAGGTCGATCCCGTCGGCGAACATCAGCTGACGGACGGCGTTCCCGAGCTCCGTGGCCGTCTCCGCCCGGTCGTACATCCGGGAGCCGGCCCGGTCGGCGAGCAGCGAGAGGATCCACGCCGTCCACCACACGTTGACCAGGGTGTGCGAGCGCGGCCGGTCCCAGGGAGCGCCGGGGCTGCTGGCGTCCCAGATGTCCAGGGTGATCCGGCGCGGGTACCAGAGGTTCACGATCGGGGTGAACCAGCCCCCGATCGCCCAGCCGCGCGACTTGCTGTGCCCGTCCGGCCGGAACACCTCGGCGTTGACCCGCACCCGGTGGAACCAGCACAGGTACACCACGACGGTGGCGACCAGGGCCACGGTCTGGGCGATGCCGGCCGCACGGTACACACGGTCCGCGCGGTCGATCCGGCCCACCCCGCTGCCGAGGTACACCTCGTCGCTGACGTCGAGCATGAAGGAGCCCGCCCACAGGGCGAACAGATCGGTGGCGACGACCAGCCCCAGCAGAATGGCGGCTGCCCGCGCGAGCATGACAGGTGAGCGCAGCATGAAGGTCCCCCCGAATGAGCCTGGATGATCAGCGGATTCAGCGGATTCAGCGGATCGCCCGGTCAGTCGATCCGCTGATCAGCAGAGATACGCGGCCTCGGAAGATACGGTTCGCCCGCCCCGCGCGTCCAGCGGTTTCGGCTCGGGCTCAGCCCAGGCGTCCCGCCAGCGTGCTGAACTGCGCCCAGGTCAGCGACGGCGTCCGCGCGTCCCACAGCTTCTGCGCCGTCGCCCGCAACGGCATCCGGATCCCGGCGGCGACCTGGTCCTGGGTCTGCGAGTTCGCGAGGTCGCACCAGACGGAGAAGGATCCGCCGAGGATCTGGGCGTCGTACTTCGCCGCCACCGCCGTCGTCCCGCGCAGCACACGCGGGGTCCACTGCTCGTAGATCCGCTGTCCGGTCGGGTACACGAAGGTCTGCGGCTCGCCGAGGACGTAGTAGAGGTACTCGTCGTTGTAGTTGAGCACCTTGCGCCCCGCGCTCAGATACTCCGTCGGCACCCGCGCCCCGATCTCCTTGCCGGTCCAGTACGCGACCACCAGGTCGGAGGCGGGCTGCACGGTCGTACCGCGGAAGAAGCCGTCGTTCCACACACGCATGGTCCGGTCGTGGGCGCGGACGGTCTCGGCGCGGTCGTTGAGCCAGCCGGTCGCGAGGTCGGCGACGCCCGCGCCGGCGCCGTAGCGCTGCCGTGCGGCGGTGGCGAGCTGCGGATAGGAGGCGGCCGGGTTCGACACGGTCAGCGCCTGGTACTCGTCACCGCCGAGATGCCACTGCGCGCCGGGGAACAGGCCCGCGTACTCGTTCAGCAGATCGTCGAGGAGCTTCGCGGAGGCGTCCTTGGAGATGTCGATCGCGCCGCGCGTGGCCACCCCGTTCACATTGCGCAGTTGCAGCTCGGGGTGCGCGGCGAGGACGGCGCCCAGATGTCCGGGCGAGTCGATCTCGGGTACGACGGTGATGTGCCGCGACGCGGCCAGGTCGACGATCTCCTTCACCTGCGCCTTGGTCAGGTGCTGCTGCGCCACGATCTCCGGATGCGTGTCGGACTCGATCCGGAACGCCTGGTCGTCGGAGAAGTGCAGCCCGAACTGGTTGAACTTCAGATCCCCCAGCTCACGGATCCGGTCCTCGATCCAGCCCGGCGAGAAGTACTTGCGGGCGATGTCCAGCGAGAAGGCCCGCTGCGGCTTGGCGGGCGTGTCCCGTACGACGCCCTCCGGTGCCGTGGCCCCCTTCCGCACCTCCTGCTTGAGCGTGCGGGTGCCGTAGAAGACGCCGGCGTCGGAGGGCCCGCTGACGGTGACCCGCCCCTGCCGCACGGTCATGGTGTACGACTCCGTGTTCCCGCTGCCGCCGAGAGCCAGCCGCAGATCCCCGATGCGCGAGTCGCTCTTCTCCCCGGCGTACGTCATCCCGAGCTCGCCGGCGATCAGCTGCCCCTCGTCGGCCAGGCGCGGGTCGCTCACGACGACCCGGAACTTGGCGGCGGGCCGCCAGCCCGGGCCACGGGCCGGGGTGTGGCTCTGGACGGCGGGGATGGTGCGGGGGGCGGTGGACAGGGGGTAGGTGCGGGTGGGGGCGGGACTGGCGGACGGCGTGCCGGCGGCGACGGTCCGCCGCCCGTCGTCGGAGACGCCCTGGGAGGTGCGCTGCCCGGCCGCCGCTCCGGTGGGCGTGCTGTCGTCCCCGTCGCCGGAGGCCCACAGCCCCATTCCGACCCCGAGGGCGGCGACCAGCCCGCCGGCTATCAAGGCTCGCGGCACGACCCGCTGCCGCGGGCCCCGCTCCTGCTTCCTCCGTGGCGCCGGGCGCCGATGCCTGTGCCTGCTCACCCCGCCAACCGTACGACGCCCGGGTGACCGAAGCGCGCCGAAGGAGTCCACCACCCGTTCTGAAACTCTCCCGTTCGAGTGAAATTCGGGCAACCGTCGGACACCCGATGACCACTCCCGATAACGTTGCGCCACACCTTTCACCGCATCCCCTGCCACACCACACGTGACGCGAGGATCCACGCTGCCTGCGCACCGTCTTCCCCACCTCACCGGCCGCCTCCCCATACCGGCGCAGACCCGGACATCCCCAGCACCCCTGCTGGACGCCTTCAACGCCGCTCCGCCCGAAGAGGCCCACGAGACCCTCCTCACCTGCCTGAGCAGCCCGTGCTGGGCCCGCCGCGTGGCCGACCACCGCCCGTACCCCACGGTGGAAGCACTGCTGGCCGCGTCGGACGAGGCGGCGTACGACCTGACGGCGGCCGACCTGGCGGAAGCACTGGCGGCAGAGCCCCTGCCCACACTGCCGGCGGACGCGTACGAGGCCGCCCACCTCGCCCTGGACGCGGCCCACGCCGCCTACGAGGCCCGATTCGGACACGTGTTCGTCATCTGTCTGCATGAAGTAGCCCAGGAAGAGCTCCTGGACTTCACCCTGGAAGGCATCCGGTCACGTTTGACAAACGATCCGGAGGAGGAACGGGTAGTGGCAGCAGACGAACTCCGCCGCCTCGCAAGAGGGCGGTTGGTTGCCTACCTGAGGGGCGCGGGGAACTGCGCGACCAGCCCAAACGGTGCCGCACCCGGCACATAACAGTACGGCCCCCCACAGATGCCGCCAACGCTCACCCATCCGCGTGCCACTTTGATCACACCGGTAGGCCCGCTGTAAGCCCAGCGCCAGCGGCTGGCTACGATGCTGGGGGCCGGTGGACCGTACCCGGCCGGGCCCGTCCGACAGCACAAGCCGGCAGGCCCCAATCCCCGCTCCCGGAGGGTTCTTCCGTGCCGGCTGGAACGCTGTACCGCGGCCGGGAAGGAATGTGGTCCTGGGTGGCTCACCGAGTCACCGGCGTCCTCATCTTCTTCTTCCTGTTCGTACACGTGCTGGACACCGCTCTCGTGCGTGTCTCCCCCGAGGACTACGACAAGGTCGTAGCCACGTACAAGACCCCGATCGTCGCCGTCCTCGAGTACGGCCTGGTCGCCGCCATCCTCTTCCACGCGCTCAACGGCCTGCGCGTCATCGCCGTCGACTTCTGGTCTCAGGGCCCGCGCTACCAGAAGCAGATGCTGTGGACCGTCGTAGGCGTCTGGGTCGTGCTGATGCTCGGGGCGATCTACCCCGTCCTCGGCCACGCCGCTCGTGAACTGTTCGGGAGCTGAGACCGATGGCCACCACTGAAACCACCGCGTCCGGGATCGGCCCCGTGGAGGGCGGCTCGCTCTACGACGTCGACAACCCGGCGCCCCTCATCGAGGCCCCGCGCAAGCGCACCAAGAAGACCCCGCGCTCGACCCGCGGCAACTTCGAGATGGCCGCGTGGCTCTTCATGCGTCTGTCCGGCATCGTGCTGGTCGTCCTGGTCATCGGCCACCTGCTGATCCAGCTGGTGCTGGACGGCGGCGTGTCGAAGATCGGCTTCGCGTTCGTGGCCGGCCGCTGGGCGTCCCCCTTCTGGCAGGTCTGGGACCTCCTCATGCTCTGGCTCGCGATGCTGCACGGCGCCAACGGCCTGCGCACGGTCATCAACGACTACGCGGAGCGCGCGAACACCCGGCTGTGGCTGAAGGGCCTGCTCTACACCGCCACGGTGTTCACCATCCTGCTGGGCACGCTGGTGATCTTCACCTTCGACCCGAACATCCGCTAGGCACGGGGCTGCGAGAATCATGAAGATCCACAAGTACGACACCGTCATCGTCGGCGCCGGTGGCGCGGGCATGCGCGCGGCCATCGAGTCGACGAAGCGCAGCCGCACCGCGGTGCTCACCAAGCTCTACCCCACCCGCTCCCACACGGGCGCCGCGCAGGGCGGCATGGCCGCCGCGCTGGCCAACGTGGAGGAGGACAACTGGGAGTGGCACACCTTCGACACGGTCAAGGGCGGTGACTACCTGGTCGACCAGGACGCCGCCGAGATCCTGGCGAAGGAGGCCATCGACGCCGTCCTCGACCTGGAGAAGATGGGCCTGCCGTTCAACCGGACGCCCAACGGAACGATCGACCAGCGGCGCTTCGGCGGTCACTCCCGCAACCACGGCGAGGCCCCGGTCCGCCGGTCCTGCTACGCCGCGGACCGCACGGGCCACATGATCCTCCAGACGCTCTACCAGAACTGCGTGAAGGAGGGCGTGGAGTTCTTCAACGAGTTCTACGTCCTGGACCAGCTGATCACCGAGGTCGACGGCGTCAAGAAGTCGGCGGGCGTCGTGGCGTACGAACTCGCCACCGGCGAGATCCACGTCTTCCAGGCGAAGGCCGTGATCTACGCGTCCGGCGGCACCGGCAAGTTCTTCAAGGTGACGTCGAACGCGCACACGCTGACCGGTGACGGCCAGGCGGCGGTCTACCGCCGTGGTCTGCCGCTGGAGGACATGGAGTTCTTCCAGTTCCACCCGACCGGCATCTGGCGCATGGGCATCCTGCTGACGGAAGGTGCCCGCGGTGAGGGCGGCATCCTCCGCAACAAGGACGGCGAGCGCTTCATGGAGAAGTACGCGCCGGTCATGAAGGACCTCGCGTCCCGTGACGTCGTGTCCCGCTCCATCTACACGGAGATCCGGGAAGGCCGCGGCTGCGGCCCCGAGGGCGACCACGTCTACCTCGACCTCACCCACCTCCCGCCGGAGCAGCTGGACGCGAAGCTCCCGGACATCACGGAGTTCGCCCGTACGTACCTCGGCATCGAGCCGTACACGGACCCGATCCCGATCCAGCCCACCGCGCACTACGCCATGGGCGGCATCCCGACGAACGTCGAGGGTGAGGTCCTGTCGGACAACACCACGGTGGTCCCGGGCCTGTACGCGGCCGGCGAGGTCGCGTGCGTGTCGGTGCACGGCGCCAACCGCCTCGGCACGAACTCCCTGCTGGACATCAACGTGTTCGGCCGTCGGGCCGGTATCGCGGCGGCGGAGTACAGCCACACGGCGGACTACGTCGAGCTGCCGGAGAACCCGGCGGAGTTCGTGGTCGAGCAGGTCGAGCGGCTGCGCGCCTCCACCGGCACCGAGCGGGTGGCGACGCTCCGCAAGGAGCTGCAGGAGACCATGGACGCGAACGTCATGGTGTTCCGCACGGAGCAGACGATCAAGACGGCGGTCGAGAAGATCGCGGAGCTGCGCGAGCGCTACAAGAACGTCTCGATCCAGGACAAGGGCAAGCGTTTCAACACGGACCTCCTCGAGGCGATCGAGCTGGGCAACCTGCTCGACCTGGCCGAGGTCATGGCCGTGTCCGCGCTGGCCCGCAAGGAGTCCCGCGGCGGTCACTACCGCGAGGACTACCCCAACCGCGACGACGTCAACTTCATGCGCCACACCATGGCGTACCGCGAGGTGGGCGACGACGGCGCCGAGTCCATCCGTCTCGACTACAAGCCGGTCGTCCAGACCCGCTACCAGCCGATGGAGCGTAAGTACTGATGGCTACCCCTGTTCTGGACAAGGTGGAGGCAGAGTCCGCCGCGTCCCCGTACATCACGGTCACGTTCCGAGTCCGCCGCTTCAACCCGGAGGTCTCGGCGGAGGCCACCTGGGAAGACTTCCAGCTGGAGATCGACCCCAAGGAGCGCGTCCTCGACGGCCTCCACAAGATCAAGTGGGACCTGGACGGCACCCTCACCTTCCGCCGTTCCTGCGCCCACGGCATCTGCGGCTCCGACGCGATGCGGATCAACGGCAAGAACCGCCTCGCGTGCAAGACGCTGATCAAGGACATCAACCCCGAGAAGCCGATCACGGTCGAGCCCATAAAGGGCCTGACGGTCCTGAAGGACCTGGTCGTCGACATGGAGCCGTTCTTCCAGGCGTACCGCGACGTGATGCCGTTCCTGATCACGAAGGACACGAACGAGCCCACGCGCGAGCGCCTGCAGACGGCCGAGGACCGCGAGCGCTTCGACGACACGACGAAGTGCATCCTCTGCGCCGCGTGCACGTCCTCGTGCCCGGTCTTCTGGAACGACGGCCAGTACTTCGGCCCGGCGGCCATCGTCAACGCGCACCGCTTCATCTTCGACTCGCGTGACGAGGCCGCCGAGCAGCGCCTGGAGATCCTGAACGACCGCGACGGCGTCTGGCGCTGCCGCACCACGTTCAACTGCACGGACGCCTGCCCGCGCGGCATCGAGGTCACCAAGGCGATCGCCGAGGTCAAAAAGGCGCTGATCACGCGCCGCTTCTGACCTGCGTTCCCGTACGGCCACGAGGGCCCCGTCTCCCGGTTTCGTCACCGGGGGCGGGGCCCTCGGGCGTGCAAACGCCACGATCGGGTGAACGTGATCAAGAGGGACACCGGGGCGGCCTCCGGCCTACGATGATGCTCTCGACACCAGCCAAGGAGGCACGCGATGTCCGCCACAGCCATCGAGCGGCCCTTCGACGACGAGCCGTTCTCGCTCACGGCCATCGCCGACGAGATCATGGAGCGCCATCCGGGCTACCGCGTCGAGATCATCGGAGGTCACCTCCTCGTGACACCGTCACCGGATGCCCCGCACGCCCGCGCCCTCACCAAGCTCATGCGCCCTTTCATCGCCGCAGGACTGGACGATGGGGACACCGAGGTCCTGCAGAGCGTCGGCCTGTGGCTGCCGACCGGCGAGGAGGACTACGCCATCCCCGACCTGGTGATCGTGGACTCCGACATCGACGACCACCTGGTGGAGAACAACGCGTACGATCCGGCCCCGTTCCGTCTGGTCCTGGAGGTGACCTCCGGCAACTGGAAGGACGACCTGAGGACCAAGGTCGCCGCGTACGCCGAGGCCCGAGTGCCGGTGTATGTGATCGTCGACCGCAAGCACCAGCGCGTCCACGTCCTCACCGAACCGACCGTGGGCGGCTACGCCAACCACCAGTTCCACGCCCCCGGCCAGTCCCTCACCCTCCCCCGCTCCATCGGCGCCGAGGTCACCCTCGACGTCGCCGAGATCCTCACGGCAGGACGGCCGAAGAAGAGCGACTGAGCGGCTGTCACCAGGACGCGTACCACTGCGGATCGCCGCCGCCGAGCCGACGCCGGAGGTAGTCCTCCAGCCCCTTCGCCACCCAACGACGGCTGTCGCTCTCGTGCTCCCAGACGAAGATGTCGGGCCGCTCGGGCCTGACGACGAAGGAGAAGAGGTCACCGCCGCCGCTCTCCCCGAAGAGCAACAGCGGATCGAACGGCATATAGAGGTCCCGGAAGTCCGCCGAACTCCTGAACTCCAGGTTCCGGTCCACGACTTCACCGACCGAGCACACGATCCCGGCCCCGTACTTGTCGCGGGCGCCGTCCGCCGCCCGCCAGAAATCCTTGAGCGCGGCAGGCAGGGGATGCCCCAACACCACTTCCGCCACCCGCATTTCCTCCTCACAGCCGGGGCCGCCCGCGAGGTCCACGTCCGCCGAGAGCGAGGAGATGAGCTCGATCCACATAGGGGTCAATCCTTCACGAATCCGCGCACCGCACAACCCTCTCAGGAACCAGTTCTGCGAGACCCTTGAGCCGGCAGATCGAGAACAGGGCCCGGATCCCCAGGAGTTCGGACCCTGTCCGGTGAGGGGATCGTCAGAAGATGCCCTGGCCCGGAACCAGGATTCCCTCCGGGTCGTAGGTGCACTTGGCCGAGGCGAAGGCGTCCCAGGCGGGGCCGAAGTGGGTCTGCCAGTCCTCGGGGGTGAAGGGGATGCTGCCGACCGGGTAGTGGGTGCCGCCGGCCGCGGCGACGGAGTCGTAGGCGGCGCGGTTGGACGTGAGGATGCGCTCGACCGCGGCGGTGTCGTCCGGTGGGGCGGCGCTGAGGATGTCGAAGAGGTACGAGACGTCCTCGTCGGAGGTGCGCAGGAGGGGTGTGGTGAGGCGTTCGCGGAGGAGGGGGTAGAAGAGGATCACGCCGCCGGCGCCCAGGTCGGCGGGGGTGAGGGCGTCCAGGAGCGGGGCGCTGAGGGTCGCGGCGGACGGGCCGGGAAGCATGAGGTTGAGCCAGGGGTGGGCGTAGGTCCAGATGCCCGCCTCCTTCATGGCCGCGATGAGGGGCGCCAGGCGGTCGAGGAAGGTGTAGTACGGCAGATCGGTGGTCTGGACGCTCGTCGGGTCGTGGCGCAGGCCGCTCAGGAGCGTCGCGTCGTCCGGTGCGGGGCCGACCGGTGGGCCGTAGGCCACCGCCTCCAGGTTGTAGACCCGGAAGCCTCCCTCGGCGTCCGCGTGGACCTGGCCCTCCACGTAGGCGAAGCGGCCTTCCTGGACGAGGATGCGCTGGTCGTCGAGGAAGGTGGCGAGGTCGTCGTACGTCAGCTGGTAGTGGCGTACGGTCTCGGGGGCCGGCACCAGGCGCAGGGTGGCCTCGACGATGATCGCGCACTGGCCGAGGCCCGCCAGGACGGCGTGGAAGAGGTCGGCGCGGCGGGTCGGGGAGCAGCGGACCAGTTCGCCCGCGCCGGTGACGACGCGGAGTTCGGTGACGTTGTCGACCTGGGCGCCGTACCGGTGCGCCTGCCCGCCGAGGCCGCCCACGGACAGGGTGCCGCCGACGGAGAGTTCGAGGTAGTCGGTGAAGACGGGCGGGGTGAGGCCGTGGGCGAGCGTGGCCTGGGCGACCGTGCTCCAGCGGGCGCCGGCGCCGACGGCGACGGTGGTGCTGTCGGAGTCCAGGGCGCCGATGTCGGCGAGGGTGGCGGTTTCGATGACCAGGCCGCCCTCCACCTGCGCCTGCCCGTAGGGGGCGTGTCCCTGGCCGCGCGGTGCGACCGGCAGGCCGTGGTCGTTGCAGAACCGGACCATGGTGACGACGTCACGGACCGAGCCGGGGCGCAGGACGGCCGAGGGGCGGCGGTGCACGATGTGGCCGTAGTCGTCGGCGGCGGCGCTGAGCGAGGACTCGTCGGTGACGAGTGTTCCGTCCAGCCGGGGGATCTTGGCGAGTGCCGCCGAGTCCGTGCCGGACTCCGATGTCGTCGCGGCCCAGCTCCTGGCGGCGGGGTCGAAGCCGATCACGGCGGCCCCGGTGACTGTGAGTCCTCGTAAAACGGTACGTCTTGACGGCGTGCCGGACATCCGCACTTCCACCTCTCAAGCTCCACGAAATCTTCAAATCTTCGTCAGCCTAGGCGAGTTCGATCTCGTCGGTACCGGATTTCGCGGGTCAAGTTACGCATGGGTACGGCGAGGGCCCCGCTCCTGGGCAGGAGTGGGGCCCTCGCCGTTGGTGGTGCTGCGAGCTCAGCCGCGCAGGACACGACCCTGCGCGTCGGTGCGGTCGTTGCTCGTGAGGAACAGGATGCCGTCGATCAGCGACCAGATGCCGAGGCCACCGCAGGTGAGCAGCTGGGCGATGCCGATACCGACGGAACCGACGTAGAAACGTCCGATGCCGAGGTAGCCCAGGAAGATCGTGAGGATGCCGGCGACGATCTTGGACTTGTCGGAGTACGGGCGGCCCAGCGGGTCGACGCCGTAGGGGGCCTCGGGAGTGGGGACGGTCATGTGAACTGCTCCTGGGATGACAACTGCGAAAGACCGGAGCCGACTTGCTCCGGACGGGGAGTCCAGGAGGGATGCGACGAGATGTTCACCTGCGTCGACGCACGTCGACGACCACGTCCGCGCATGGCGTCACCGCGCGTGGACGTCCCCCCTGTGTCCCGTGAGCGTAGAGAGGCCCGTGGTGCAAAAGGGAGTAGCCGTGAGCGATCGTTCCTGTTCCGTGATCAAAACCCGCCAACTTCGCAATCATTCCGGACGTCCGGAGGGCGAAGTGTGAACCCGGGGAGTCGATCCTGCGTCACATCCGCGCCTAGAAGGCGTTTCGGACGACCGTCCAGGTCACCGCGATGCCGAGGACGACTGCCACTCCCCGGCCGCTGAGGCGCGGGTGCCAGCTGCGGCCGTGCAGGCCCTCCCAGATCCAGCGGGCCAGGAGCGCGAGGGCGAAGGGGGAGGCGAGCAGCAGGACGCGGTTGTCCAGCCAGGCCTGCTCGAAGTGGCGATGCATCAGGTCGTAGGCCATCCGGGTCCCCCCGCAGGCAGGGCAGAGCAGGCCGGTGACGAGACGGAACGGGCACCGCGGCAGGATGTGGCCGGGCTCGTGGGGGTTGGTGACGTAGAGGTAGGCGGAGCCCGCCGCGCCGGCGGCGAGCACCGCGAGGGGTGCCGCCGCCGGGTGTCGCAGCGCGGACAGGCGCTCCGCTTCAGCCACGCAGGACCCGCCCGTTGGCGTCGGTCTTGTCGTTGCTCGTGAGAAGCATGATCCCGTCGACCAGCGACCAGATGCCGAGGCCACCGCAGGTGAACAGCTGGGCGAGGCCTATGCCGACGTGACCTATGTAGAACCGGCCGACGCCGAGGTAGCCCAGCATCAGCTGGAGGACACCCGCGACGATCTTCGACTTGTCGGAGTAGGGGCGCCCGTAGGGGTCGTAGCCGTAGGGGGCGTTGGGGTCGCCGGTGAAGGTGCCCGGCGGCACGTAACCGGGGGCGGCGTAACCGCCCTGCGGGTAGCCCTGCTGGTAACCCGGCTGGGGCTGACCCGGCTGCGGGTACCCGTAGGGGCCCGGCTGGCCGGGCTGAGGGGCGCCGTACGGGCCGGGGCCGCCGGCGTTGGGGTAGCCGTACCCGGGCTGGGGCGGCTGCTGCGGGTGCTGAGGCTGTTCGGACAAGGCGAGTTCTCCCCGTAGTCATATGAGCGGATGATCTGCGTACAAGGTGGGTGCACGTCATCTTGCAGCAGAAAACCGGCCCCGGAGAAGCCGGGTCCCCCATCGATGGCCGTGAGGGCCTACAACTGGCTCAGGATCGTCGGATCCGTGATCTTCCGGTCCTCCGCCAGCAGCACCGCCTTGCTCAGGATCACGGCCAGCATTCCGTCCCCCTCGAACGGCAGGTGAACGGCGGTCCGAGGGGCTTCCGGCGCGCTCCTGGGGACGATGCACACGTACTGGTCGTTCGGCGATCTGAGGATGTTGCCCGAGCCCAGATGGATCCGGTACGTGTGGCGGTCGCCCCTCACCCGGAGGAAGCGGTCCTCCAGCGTGCAGCGGTCGGCGATCGCCAGACGGGGCACCAGGCGTTCCAGAACGGCCCGGCGCGTCAAGGCGCTCTGGCCGAGCTCGCCGAAGCCGTACGACGTCCAGTACTCCCGGAAGCGGCTGTCGGGGCCGCCGTCCTGCCAGGTCGGGTCGTTGCCGACGCTGGTCACGCCGATGAACAGGTCTATGTCGCGCAGGACTTCGGAGAGGACGAGGGCCGGAACGGCCGTCAGGGGAAGCGGGTCGACCGGGGCCGTGCCGTCGCGCAGCCGCATGCGGTACTCGCCGCCGCCCATGTGTGCCGAGTTCTGCGGCGCGTCGATCGGATAGAAGCGGACCTGGTCGGTGCGCACGTGCAGATACGCGCCCGAGTCCGTGGTCCCGGCCGGGTTCTCCCCGCCGTCGCCCCCGATCCAGACCTCGGCGCGCAGGCCCCACGCGGGGAGTTCACGGGTGGCGGGCGGCGCCAGGTCGTCGAAGACCAGGCGCAGCTTGTTGTGCCAGCCGCGGACGGCGGCCAGGGCGTGGAACTGGTGCTGGCGCAGGACGTGCGCCGCGAAACGGTTCGAGTACGTGCCGGTCGCGCGCTCGGCGTCCGTCAGCACGTACACCTCGCGATGGGCCTGCTTGAACGGCTGGGTGATCCCGTGCCGTTCGAGCCAGCCGCGCCAGGCCTCGATCTCGGCGGGGTCGCGGCCCACCGGGTGCCAGAGCGCGACCTCGGTGCCGTCGGTCACCGGCGTGTCGTCGAGTGTGCGCAGTTCGCCGTCGGCGTGTCCGACCGTCGTGCCGTCGACCGTCCACAGCAGACGGCGGGCCAGCGTGCCCATGAGAGGGTGGTCGAGACACCGCTTGCGCCAGGCCGCGTACGGCTGGACGCGGCCGGCGAGGAACTGACGGTCCAGCCGCTCGCTCTGGGCCGAGAGCATCCTGTCGACGTCCTTGACCGCGGCCTTGAGCTCTTTCAGTGCCTCGGCGTGGTCGCGCCGCACGGCGGCCGGGACTGTCCTGACCGTCTTGCCGGACGCGCCGCGCCAGGTCAACAGGGCTTTGCCGCCCCGTACTTCCAGGAGGGCGGTGAAGTCGCCGAGCCGGCGTTCCGCCCGTCCGACCTCCGTCAGGCCGTACGCGGGAACGGCCAGGTCCTCGATCTCCTCCCGGCTGATGCCCAGCGCGGCGGCCCTGTCGTCCAGTGTGGTGTTCAACAGCTTGAGGGTGGCCTTGTAGGTGACCCGGGTGGTGAGGCGGGCCAGTTCGGCGAGGGCCGCCTCTGCGTCGATCCGGGCCAGGGCGACGACCCCGGCGTTGGCGACCTTGGGGTTCACCGGTCCGCGGCCGGGCACCCTGCGCAGGGCCGTCTCGACGAGGGAGCCCAGCGCCCGGGCGGTCGCGGGGTGCGGGGGCAGCAGGGAGAGCAGCCAGGCCAGTCCGCGCAGCGCGTTGGCGTTGTACGGGTCGAAGGAGTCCTCGCAGTTCTCCTCGAAGTACCCCAGCAGGGACCGCGTCCTGGGCCCGCCCACCAGCCGCAGCCAGGACAGCAGCCGCTCACGCGCCGCCTCGGCGCCGACGGCGTCCAGCAGGGCGCGGGCCGTCTTCTCCCACTTCGCGGACGGGCGGGCCGAGGTCGCGCCGAGGGTGTGTGCGAGCAGGCCGAGCCAGTCCTCACCGAGGCCGGGCAGATCCGCCAGCGCCCGGTCGGACCAGGCCTCGCCGGGGTTCAGCACGGGGCTGGTGAGACGGGCGGCGGTCGGCCCCAGCTCCTTCTCGACGCCGTACACCATCAGGAGCGAGCGCCGCACCACGGCGACGAAGTCGGCCGGCGGCTCACGGCCGTCGGCCAGTTCGAGCTCGGTGAGCCGGATGAGCCGGTCGGTGTCCCCGAACGCCTCCTGCTCGGAGACGAGTGCGATCAGGGCGGCCCGGGTGACGGGGGGCCGCAGATCGACCTCCGTCTCGTACAGCAGGGTGTGCAGGAGCTCCATGACCGTGCGGTGGAGGGCCGTGCCCCGCTGCAGCTCGAGGTAGCGGGCGGCGAGGTGGTGCACCAGATCCGCACGGAACCGGGCGTCGGCGTCCTGGAGCGCGCGGAGGACCGCCGGGAGGTCGTCACTCCCCCGGCCCTCGTCCGTCGCGGCGAACGCGAGCAGTTCGGGTACGAGCCGCTCGGCATCCTGCGCGGCGATCAGGGAGAGGGTCTCGCGGACCGGCCGCGGGTGCGCGGTGTCCTCGGCAGCGGAGGCGAAGGCGGTCATCAGCCACCCGCCAGCGGTACGAGCCTCAGGAACGTGACCTCGACGCCGGGCCCCACGAGGACCTCCTCGTCGAGCCCGGTCATCTGCCGGTCCCCCACCAGCACCAGCAGCCCGTTGCCCGCGAAGGCTCTCAGGGCGGGCTCCTGATGCCCGGCGCCCTCCTGGAGAGCCCACCGCCGGATCAACTCCCGTACGGTGAGCCGCTCCTCGGCGACCTCCAGGACCCGGCCCGAGCCACGGCCCCCGCTTGTCGTCTCGTCGACGAACGTCACGACTCCCATGCCGTCGAGAGTAGGAGGCACCACTGACAACGCGCGTCCGCCGTCCCTGGTCCAGCATGCGGTGGCACGGCATACTCGGGTGACGGTCTTCCAAAGGGAGGCGGGGGTGACGGGGAGACACAACCGGGGCGCCGGGTTCGCGGGGCTGTGGTTCGGGCTGTGGGGGCTGGGGCGGGCGCTCGCGCTCGGAGCGCACCCCTGGAAAGGGACGCAGGGCAACCCCAGGGAGAGCACGTACCTTCACGTGTGCGGGTTCATCGGCTGCACGGCCCGGTTGCAGTGGCTCTCCTCGGGTACGTCCAAGCAGTGCGCCAACGCGCACAGGACAGCCGTCGTGCACTGGGGCGGAAGGGGACCCAAGGTGCTCAGATCGACCTTGTACATCTACGCCTGCATGCCCTGCATGACGCCGCTCGTCCGGAGCGCGACGCCTCCCGATCCGCAGTCCCTGGTGTGCCCTGTCCACGGCACGCCCCTGACCCTGCTCGTGGAGCCACGGTGATCGGGGAACTGGTCAAGGCCGGCACGAAGGCCATGGGCGGTGCCCAGTTCAGCCTGCTGAGCGTGCTGCCGGGCGCGCTGGTGGTGACGGTGACCGGGGTGCTGATCGGCGCGGGCGCCTATGACTTCGACCGGCCCGTCGATATCCGAAGCGTCGCTCCCACGAATTTCGACACGTCCACCGTGGTGGCCTTCGCCCTGGCCGCTCTGGTCGGCGGCATCCTGCTGCGCCCCTTCGAGCGGGCGCTCGTACAGCAGTTGGAGGGCTACTGGAGTTCCCCGTCCCCGCTCGCCCCGCTGCAGGGAGCCGCCATCGAGAGGCACCGCCGCCGCAGGGACGACGCCGGTGCCCGGGTGGACGCCAACGACGGCAAGCCCGTGAAGTTCCCCGAGGGGCCGTCGACGCTGCGCAGGCTGGCGGCTCTGGACCGGCAGGCGAGCCGCAGGACACGGGCGCTGGCCAGGGACAGGCAGATCGTGCTGAGCTATCACGACGATCTCGACCGCGACACCGGCCGGAAGCTGGACGAGTCCGAGCTCATGCCCACTCTGCTGGGCAACGTGCTGCGCCGTTCGGAGCGGATGGCGGGCGGGCGGTACGGCTTGGACGCGATGGCCGTCTACCCGCGCATCTATCCCTACATCTCGGACCGGCTGGCAGAGGCCATGGCCCGGCAGCTCGACCTTCTGACCGCCACGGCGTCGTTGAGCATCTCCTTCGGCATGCTCTCCGCCGTGACACTGCCCCTGGTGGCCCGGTTCGACCCGTGGTCGCTCACGCCCGTCGCGGCGGCCGTCCTGGCCGTCCTGGCCTACCGGGGAGCCGTCGTCACCGCGCACTACGCCGGCGAACTGCTCAACACCGTCTTCGACCTGCACCGCTTCGACCTCGCGACGGCGTTCCACTACGAACTTCCGCCGAACGCCGAGGACGAGTACGACCTGAACGAGGACCTGACGGGCTTCCTGAAGTTCAGGGAGACCCACACGCTGAAGGACATGCCTCTCGGCTACCGGGACTTCTCCCACCCCACCCCCGCTCCCCCGACCCCCCAGTCCCCCACGCCACCCGCCGGCGGCGGCTCAGAGTGACCGTATGTCCAGCGTTCCGCCCACCCCGCTCACGTTGAGCAGGACCCGGCGGGGCATGTCGGTCCGGGCCGCCTCGCCCGCGTAGATGTCCGTCGTGGCGTACACCCGCACCTGATCGGCGAAGTGCACCGCCAGCGCGCCGGCCACGTTGCCCTTCACCACGGCGCAGCGGCGGTCGAGTTGCACGGTCACGCTCCCGAACAGCACGGTGACGTCGACCTCCAGCACCTCGAACGCGGCGGTGCCGCCTTCGGACTCGGTCGGATCGGGCCTGAACCGCACCGCGCTGAGGTCCAGCCGCACGTCCCCGAGATACGACCCCACGCTGATCTTCCGCAACGGCCCGGAGGCCGAGCCGAGTTCCGGCCGCAGTCGCCTCAGCACACTGCGATAGCGCCGCAGCGCCCCCTCGTCGCGGTCGTCGGGGACGGTCGGTGCGGCGCCCAGTGCGATGGCCGCTCCGAGCAGGATGGTGATTCCCGGCCAGGCCTTGCCCGCGGTGCCGTCGAGATACCCGGCGTTGTGCGCACCCCACAGGGCGCCGACCGCGATGAGGGCGACGGGGGCGGCCAGCAGGCCTCGTGGCACGGCCGCGCGGAGCAGGAGCAGCAGACCGAGGGCGACGACGGCGTACGGCAGGGAGGACAGCGTCCACCGGCCCCCGGTCCGCAGGGCGGAGGGTCCTCCGAGGAGCCAGGCCGTGCCGACGATCGCGATCAGCATCCCGAACGCTATGCGCACCCGACCCATCGGCTCCCCCCACACATTCCGGGGGAAGGGTACCGAAGCCCTGCTCCGACCGGGTGGGCCCACGGTCGGTCCTCCCGGCCGAGCGTGCGACGGCGACCGCGCAGACCTAATCTGACGGTATGTCAGATGACGAGTCCTACGAACTGCTCGGGTTCGACAACGTCCTGCTCCCCGTCGGCGACCTCGGTGAGGCCGTGAGGTTCTACGAGCGGGCCGGGTTCGCGGTGGCGTTCCGGTTCGACGAGGGCGGGATCGCGTTGCTGAAGGTCGGGGGCGAGACGCCGGGGATCCTGTTGCGGCAGGAGGAGGGGCTGGGGCACCGGCCGCCGCCCTGGGCCTCGCCGCGGCTCTGGCTGGAGGTGCCGGACGCGCGCGTGGCGGCCCGGCGGCTGGCCGAGGCCGGGATCACACCGCTCGATCCGCCGTTCTCGGTCGCGACGGGGTGGACCGTGGAGGTCGCGGACCCCTGGGGGAACGTCCTCGGGTTCGCCGACTACACCAAGCGGCCGGAGCTCGGGCGGAGACCGTGACGCAGGTCCCACACTCCCACCTCTTGAACGTGTTCAAAACTGAGCTACAGTCATCCCTGTCAGCGTTTTGAACGCGTTCAACAAGGGGGACGCATGGACCTCACCGTCATCGCCTACGTCATCTACCTGGTCGTCAGCATCGGTCTGACCGTCTGGGTCGCCCGGACCCTCAGCCGCAACGGACGGGTCTTCCTCGCCGACGTGCTCAAGGGCGACGAGAAGCTCGCGGATGCCGTCAACCACCTCCTGGTGGTGGGCTTCTACCTCGTCAACCTCGGCTTCGTCGCGCTCTTCCTGAGCGACCCGAACCGGCTCATCGAGGACACCCGCGAGATCTTCGAGGTCCTGTCGGCCAAGCTCGGCGTGGTGCTGCTGGTGCTCGGCGCGATGCACCTGGGCAACGTGTACGTGCTCAACCGGATCCGGCGGCGCGGGATGCTGGCCCGGGAGCAGGTGCCGCCCGTCGAGCCGCAGGCCTGGACCGCCCCGTCGGCCGGGGCGTGACCACCGTGACGACCACGGAGGCACACGGTCACCGGGACGCCGCCGGCGTCCCGGTCCGCCGGCTCACCGTCCTCTACGACGCCGACTGCTCCCTGTGCACGTTCGTCCGCGACTGGCTGGGCCGACAGCCGCAGCTCGTCCCGCTGGAGCCGGTCGCGGCCGGGTCCGCGGAGGCCGCCGCCCGCTTCCCCGGGCTGGACCACGGCGCCACCCTGGAGGAGATCACCGTCGTCGGCGACGGCGGCCAGGTCTACCGGGGCACCGCCGCCTGGATCGTCACCCTGTGGGCGCTGCGCGAGCACCGGGCGCTCGCCCACCGGCTGAGCACACCGGCCGGGGCGGGTCTCGCCAAGGGCGCGGTCCTGGCCGCCGCCAAGTGGCGCGGGGCCCGGAAGAAGAACGGCGGTTGGGGCGGCGGCGCGTACCACGCGGCCGACGGCTGGTCCTTCGACCGGCACCGGGGCTGGACCTACACCCCACCCGGCTGTGCCGACGGGGCCTGCTCCACTGGTTAGGCTCTGGCCGTGTCCGCGAACAACGACGGTCCCGCCGAGGCCGCTCCCCCGCCCGAGCCCCACGAGCCGGCCCCCACGACCGGCTCGAAGTCCGAGCAGACCCGCGCCCTGATCCTGGAGACGGCGATGCGGCTGTTCCAGGAGCGCGGCTACGACAAGACGACGATGCGGGCCATCGCCCAGGAGGCAGGCGTCTCCGTGGGGAACGCCTACTACTACTTCGCCGGCAAGGAATGGCTGATCCAGGGCTTCTACGACCGTCTCGCGGCCGAACACCGCGAGGCGGTCCGCGACATCCTGGCGCGGGAGACCAGCCTGGAGGCGCGCATGGCGGGCGTCCTGCGGGTCTGGCTGGACGTGGCGACGCCGTACCACGAGTTCGCCGTGCAGTTCTTCAAGAACGCCGCCGACCCGGACAGCCCCCTCAGCCCCTTCTCGGCGGAGTCGGAGCACGCGCGCGTGGAGGCGATCGCCGTCCACAAGGAGGTGCTCGCGGGCTCCAAGGCGAAGGTGCCGGAGGAACTGCGCGAGGTGCTGCCCGAGCTGATGTGGCTCTCCCAGATGGGCCTCGTCATGTACTGGATCTACGACCGCACGGAGGGCCGCGAACGCAGCTACCGCCTCGCGGAACGAGGCGCGCGCCTCACCGCACGGGGTGTGTCCCTGGCCCGCTTCCGCGTCCTGCGGCCCCTCGTCCTGGAGATCCACGACCTGTTCACGGACTTCCTGCCGGGGATGACGAACGCGTTGCCGGATCCGAAGAAGCGGGCCAGGTAACCCCGGCGTCAGTTCACCTCGGTCGCCTCCGGGATCTCCGAGAGCTCCACGTCGAACACCAGGGGCTCGTCCGCGACGGTCACCTGGCGGGCGCGGGAGGGGTACGAGGGTGCCGTCGTCGCCAGCAGGTACGTCCCCGGTGCCGGGACCGAGAGGATGTAGGCGCCGTCGGCGAGGGACGTGACGTGGTCCAGTCGGCGTCCGCCCTTCGACATGAGGACGACGGACGCGCCCTCGACCGGGTCGCCGGACTCGTCCCGGACGAAGCCGTGGACGGCGGAGGACGGGCCGCCCGCCGCGGCGCTCTCCTCGGGCTCCTCCTTCGGCTCCACCGCCAGATGCGGCAGCCGCTTCTCCAGCCAGGCCGGCAGCCACCAGTTGGAGGCGCCGAGGAGGTGCATCGCGGCCGGCACCAGGGCCGTACGGAGGATGAACGCGTCCAGGGCGACGGCCGCCGCGAGGCCCACGCCCGCCATCGCCGCACCCGAGTCGCCGCTGAGGACGAACGCGAGGAACACGCAGACCATGATGAGGGCGGCGGAGTTGATGACCCGGCTGGTCTCGGCCAGGCCGACACGCACCGCGCGCGCGTTGTCCTTCGTGTGCACCCACTCCTCGTGCATCCGGCTGACCAGGAACACCTGGTAGTCCATGGAGAGGCCGAAGAGGAGGGAGAGCATGATGACGGGCAGGAAGGCGTTGATCGGGCCCTCCTTGCCCAGGCCGAGCAGCTCCAGGCCCCAGCCCCACTGGAAGACGGCGACGAGGACGCCGAAGGAGGCCGCGGCCGCGATCAGGTTCATCACGGCGGCCGTCAGCGGCACCACCAGGGAGCGGAAGGCGATCAGCAGGAGCAGGAAGCCCAGGCCGATGATCGTCGCGATGAAGAGGGGCAGCCGGTCGCCGGTGACGGTCGCGAAGTCCTTGGAGACCGCCGTGACGCCGCCGACGTGCGCCTCGGCCCCGGCCGCCGGGACGACGTCGTCGCGCAGCCGGTCGATCAGGGTGTCCGTCTCCTCGGACTGCGGTGAGGTGGTGGGCACCACCTGGATGACGGTGACGCCCTGCGCGGGCGGCAGCGCGGCCACCCGGGCCACCCCCGGGGTGTCCTCGATGCCCTTGACGAGGGCGGTGGTGTCGGTGCCGTCCACGACCACCTGGAGCGGGCCGTTGAAGCCCGGTCCGAAGCCCTCCGCGAGAAGGTCGTAGGCCTTGCGGGTGGTGGTGGACGCGTCGTCGTTGCCCTGGTCGGTGGCGCCCAGGCGCAGCGACAGCACGGGCAGCGCGAGGACGGCCATGACGACCAGCGCGAGCGCGGCGACGGTACGGGGCCGGCGCTGCACGCCCGCCGACCAGCGCGCCGAGAGTCCGCTCACCGTCTCGGCCTCCGGCCCCTGCGCGGCGAGCCGCTTGCGCTGCCTGCGGCTGAGGACGCGCGGGCCGAGGAAGCCCAGCAGCGCGGGCAGCAGGGTGGTGGCCGCGAGGACGCTCAGGACGACCGTCAGCGAGGTGCCGATGACGACGCCGTCGAGGAAGCGCAGGTTCGTCACCAGCATGCCGGCGAGGGCGATGCAGACCGTGCCGCCCGCGAACAGCACCGCGCGGCCGGAGGTGTTGAGGGCGATGACCGCGGACTCCTCGGGGTCCGCGCCGCGCAGCAGCCCCTTGCGGTGCCGGGTGACGATGAACAGGGCGTAGTCGATGCCGACGCCCAGGCCGATCAGGGACGAGAGCAGCGGGGCCAGGTCGGGGATGTCGGTGACATGGCTGAGCAGCTGGGTGGAGAACAGGCCGGTGCCGACGCCGAAGACCGCCACGGCGAGCGGCAGCAGCATCGCGAAGAGGGAGCCGAAGGCCAGGAACAGCACGATCGCGGCCGCCACCAGGCCGACCATCTCGGCGAGGCCGGTGGGCGGTTCCTGCACGCGCTGGATCGCCTGGCCGCCCAGCTCGACCTCCAGGCCGTCGCCCTCGACGCCCTGCGCGGTGTCGACGACGTCCTGGACGAGTTCCTTGGGCACGGCGTTCGCCTGGTCGGCGAAGGTGATCTGGGCGTACGCGATCCTCCCGTCGCCGCTGATCTGCGCCGCGCCCTGGTCCGTGTACGGGCCGGTGACCCCGCCGACGCCCTTCATCGCCGCGATCTCGTCGAGCGCGGGCTGGATCCGGGACCGTACGTCCTGGTCGCGGACCGTTCCCCCGTCGACCTTCCAGACGACGGTGTCGGTGTCGCCCGCGCTCGCGGGAAACGCCTTCTCCATCAGGTCGTACGCCTTCTTGGAGTCCGTGTCGGGGAGGGAGAAGACGTTCGCGTAGTCCGTGCCCGCCGTCGAGGCCGAGAATCCCAGGCCGAACAGCGCCCCCACCCACAGCAACAGGACCACCAGCCGATGCCGGTAGCACCAGCGTGCCAATGCCGCCACGATCGCCACTCCTCATCACAGTCGACGGGTCCCCCAGGTCCTGGGCACCAGGATTGGCGGCGGCACGCGCGCGTGGACATCGACGGGCCATGACTCTCAAGGAACTCCAAAGCGGGAACCGGGCCCGGTTGTCGGTGGGCCCGCCGATACTGGGGGCATGTCGACGGCCCCCGGCACCGTGCTGGTCGTGGAGGACGAGCCGAGCATCGCGGACGTCCTCGCCATCGCGCTGCGCTACCACCGCTTCGAGGTCATGATCGCGGGCACGGTCCGCGAGGCCCTCGCCCTCGCCGGGCGCACCCGGCCCGACGTGGCGCTGCTGGACGTCATGCTCCCGGACGGCGACGGGCGGGCGCTCGGGAAGGAACTGCGCGCGCAGAGACCCGACCTGGCGCTGGTGTTCCTCACCGCGCGGGACGCGCCCGCCGAGATCGTCGGGGCGCTCGGCTTCGGCGACGACTACATCACCAAGCCGTTCGACATCGACGTGGTCGTCGCCCGGATCACCGCGGTCCTGCGGCGGACCCGCCCGGCGGACGTCCTGCCGCAGCGCCCGCCGCTGACCTACGGCGACCTGGAGCTGGACGAGACGACGTACAGCGTGCACCGCGCGGGCCGCTCGGTCGAGCTGACCCCCACGGAGTACGCGCTGCTGCGCTTCCTCGTGCGCAACGGCGGCCGGATCGTGCCCAAGGAGCAACTCCTGCGCCATGTCTGGCAGTACGAGCACACCCCGCCGGAGTCGACGATCGTCGAGACCTACATCAGCTATCTGCGGCGCAAGCTGGACGCCCTGGGACCGCCGGTGATCACCACCCGGCGGGGCGTGGGGTACGGACTGGCATGAGGAGGCTGCGGGCCCTGCGGTGCGGGCGTGGGCTGCACTCGCTGCGGGTGAAGCTGACGCTGGCGAACGTGGCGCTGCTCGCGATCGGGGTGATCGCGGCGACCGCGGTCAGTCTGATGGGGATGCGGCACTACCTGGTGGACCAGGTCGACACGGAACTGCTCAAGACCCGTGACTCGCTGGCCGGTACGGGCATCACCCTGCGGGACCTCGACTCGCTCTCGGTGCTGGACTTCCTCCGGGACCGGATGACGCCCGAGCAGAGCGACACACAGCCCACACCGGACACGGTGTTCGCCGCCGTCGACACCGAGGGCCGGGCGGTGCCCATTCTCGGTGTCACCCCCACCTCCGCCCAGACCGGCCTCGCCGCCGCCGTCCGGGACCCGCGCGCGCTCACCCTCGCCCCCGACCCGCAGGACGTGCGCATGCACGGCGCG
Source organism: Streptomyces sp. NPDC096132 (assembly GCF_044763345.1). Lineage (NCBI taxonomy): Bacteria > Bacillati > Actinomycetota > Actinomycetes > Kitasatosporales > Streptomycetaceae > Streptomyces > Streptomyces sp. NPDC096132. The sequence continues at coordinate 292,777 of NZ_JBIWGA010000005.1, read as the reverse complement.
GCGTACCGGGTCACGGGCAGCCGGCTCGGGGACGGCACCTACATCCTGATGGCGACCTCCACCGAGGCCCTGCACCAGGGCATCGCCAAGGCCCTCAAGCTCGACCTCGCGGTCGGCACGCTGCTGCTGGCGCTGCTCGCGTGTCTCACGCTGTTCAGCGTGCGGCGGCGGATGCGGCCGCTGGAGGACATGGTGGAGACGTCGTCGGCGATCGCCGAGGGCGATCTGACCCGGCGGGTGCCCTCCAGCCGGGAGGCCACCCTGGAGGTCGAACAGCTGCGGCTGGCCCTGAACTCGATGCTCCACCAGGTGGAGACGGCGTACCGCACGCGCGAGCGCAGCGCGGCCCAGCTGCGCCGCTTCGTCGCCGACGCCTCGCACGAGCTGCGCACCCCGCTGTCGGCGATCCGCGGCTATCTCCAGCTGTACGACCAGGGGATGCTGCGCGAGCCGGAGGAGCGCAGGCGGGCCTGGGACCGGATGAACGGCGAGGTGGACCGGATGGGCCGGCTCGTCGACGAGTTGCTCACCCTGGCCCGCCTCGACCAGCGGCCCGAACTGCGGCTGCGGAACGTGGACGTGAGCCGGCTGGTGCGGGACGCGGCCCAGGACCTGCGGGCGCTGCAGCCCGACCGGCCCGTCGTCGTCGACGCGGAGGGGGCGCTGCTGGTGCAGGCCGACGAGTCGGGGCTGCGGCAGGTGCTGGGCAATCTGGTGGCCAACGTGCGCACGCACACGCCCGCCGGGGTGCCGGTGCGGCTCGGGGCGAAGCGCGCGGACGGTGTCGTACGGCTGTCGGTGGAGGACGAGGGGCCGGGGCTGGAGGCGGAGGACGCGGCGCGGGTGTTCGACCGTTTCTACCGCGCGGGCGGCGGGGCGGGCAGCGGGCTGGGGCTGGCGATCGTGCAGGGCGTGGTCCGGGCCCACGGCGGCGAGGTGAGCGTACGAACGGCACCGGGCAAGGGCCTCGGGGTGACGGTGGAACTGCCCGCACGTCCGACGGCGTGCCGTTGAGACGCTGCCGCTAGGGGGTGTTGTGAAAGTCCCGTGCGGTGCCCGCGGTGTCCGGTGCGTGCCCTGGGGGTCCCCCCGGCCGAAGGCTGGGGGAGTGCCGGGCGAAGGTCCTCGTAGCGGAGCTACATGGGCCTTTGGCCGGTGCGGCGGTGGGGGTACCTCCCGCTCGAGCGAAGCCGAGAGTGGGGGAGCGTGCCGGGCGCCGTGGGTGCTGTGCGGGACTTTCACCACACCCCCTAGGTGGTGACCAGGGCCCACACCGTCTTGCCGTGGCGGCCTCTGCTCCACACGCCCCAGGCGGTGGCGAGGTGTTCCACGAGGTGCAGGCCGCGGCCGTGTTCCTCCCACTCGCCGACCGTCCGCGGCCGGGGTTCGGAGCGGTCCTCGTCGGAGACCTCGATGAGACAGGAGCCGTCCGCGAGCGCGGTGACCGCCACCTCGAACTCCCGCTCCAGCAGCGGTCCGTGGCGTACGACGTTGGTGGCCAGTTCGGACACCACGAGCAGCGCGTCGCCCAGCGCCCGGTCGTCCGGGCCGTGCCCCCAGTCCGCCAGATGGTCCCGCACCCGGCGCCGGGCCAGGCCGACGGACGCCGGATGCCGGGGCAGCCGGAAGGAGTTGCGTCTCAGCACGTCTGCTCCTCACCCCGCGCACACCTCCGCCATATGACCCCGTCGGGTGACTGCCCGGTGTCGCGGTGGCGCATGCCCCGGTGCGCGAATCCGCCCGTCGGACGGCCCGTGAGGTCGCTCTCACGGGCCGGTGGGGGGAGGGATCAGATCCAGTCCAGCGCCCACAGCCGGAACACGCCGTTGCCGTCCGCCAGGTACTGGCCGCCGCCGACGTCCGCGTTGGTGACGACGTACTCCTTGCGCTGCCACAGCGGGATCACCGGCACGTCGTCGGCGACGACCTGCTGGAGGTTCTTGAAGTCCTCGGAGACCTGGCTGCGGTCGGCGTACTGCTGGCTGTCGCGGATGTACCGGTCGACGGTCTTGCTGCTGTAGCCGGTGTTCATGGTGGAGTCGGTGCCGACGAGCGGGCCCGCGTAGGTGTCCGGGTCGGGGTAGTCGGCGACCCAGCCGACGGCGTACGCGTCGAGTTTTCCGCCCGCCCAGCGCTTCTGGAAGTCGGTCCACTCGTACCCCTTGACGTTCACCTCGAACAGCCCGCTGGCCTCCAGCTGGCGCTTGAGTTCCTTCGCCTCGGCCGCGGCGGCGCCGCTGCCCAGGCCGTAGCCGTAGGTGAACTTCACGGGGATGCTGACGCCCGCCTCCTCCAGGAGCTTGCGGGCCTTCTCGGAGTTCTGGTCCGGGTAGGTGTCGAAGAAGGAGGTCGTGTGGCCGGTGAGGCCGGCCGGGATCAGCGAGTACAGCGGCTCGACGGTGCCGTCGTACACGGTCGCGGCGAGCTGTTCACGGTCGATCAGCCAGGCCATCGCCTTGCGGACGCTCGCGGAGTGCAGCGGCGAGGAGGAGCGGGTGTTGAAGTACAGGTTGCGGGTCTCGGAGCTGTCGGCCTCGCTGACGCGCTGGTCGGGGTCGCTGGCGTTGAGGGCGGCGAGGGTGGCGGGCGGCAGCTGGCGGGTGGCCGCGTCGATGTCCTTGGCCTTCCACGCCTTCTCCAGGGCGTCCGGGTCGGCGTAGTAGTGCAGTGCGATCGGCGAGCCGGTCTTCACCGCGCCCCGGTAGCGCGAGTTGGGCTCCAGGTCGACCTGCTTGCCCTTCGTGTACGACGTCAGCGTGTACGGGCCGGTGCCGTCGACGGAGGTGCCGGTGCGCAGGTCGTCCGCCGGGTAGCGGGTCCGGTCGACGATCGAGCCGGCGCCGGTGGCCACCTTGAACGGGAAGGTGGCGTCCGGGGAGGACAGATGGAAGGTGACCTCGAGGTCCTTGGCGTCCACCGACTTCAGGGTGGAGAGCAGGGAGGACGGGCCGACGTCGGAGTTGATCTTCTTGACCCGGTCGAAGGAGAACTTCACGTCCTGGGCGGTCACCTTGCGGCCGCTGGGGAAGGTGAGGTCGTCGCGCAGCTCGCAGGTGTACGTCGTCAGGCTGGCCTTCTCGAAGGAACAGCGCTTGGCCGCGTCCGGCACGGGTGAGACGCCACCCGGCTCGTAGGTCAGGAGCGACTGGAAGACGTTGCTGAACAACGCCCAGGAGCCGGCGTCGTAGGCGCCCGCCGGGTCGAGTGAGGTGATGGTGTCCGTGGTCCCCACCGTGATGGTGGCTCCGTTGTCGTCCTTCGACGGCAGCAGCTGCCAGCCGCCCACCCCGACGACCGCGAGAACCAGCACTGTCACGAGGATCCGCATGCGAACCGAGCGCATGGTGATGCCCTGCCCTCCCCGGGCCACAAGAAGGCCCAGTACTACACAGAAAGCCACTCCCCTTGTGTGGCGGGCATCACCTAACCACAAGTGTTTTGTGTGACGGAAGGCAATTCTGACTAGATGAGAAAGAACTTACCGAGCGGTTGTTTCGGCCGGGTTTCACAGCTTTCTCACAGCACCTGAGGGAGGGTCAGGTCTGCTTCGAGGCCAGCTCGATCACCGTGATGTCCGAGGGCGCCCCCACGCGCGTGGGCGGCCCCCAGGCGCCGGCGCCCCGGGAGACGTACAGCTGGGTGTCGCCGTAGCGCTCCAGGCCGGCCAGGGTCGGGTTCGCGGCCCCGGCGATCAGGTTGCCGGGCCAGAGCTGGCCGCCGTGGGTGTGGCCGGAGAGCTGGAGGTCGACGCCGTGGCGTACGGCGTCGTCGATCTGGACGGGCTGGTGGGCGAGGAGCACGCACGCGCGCGTGGTGTCCCGGTCGCCGAGCGCGCGGGTGAAGTCGGGGCCCTGGCCCTCGCTCTCGCCCGCGATGTCGTTGACTCCGGCCAGGTCGAACCAGGGGAGTTCGGTGCGGGCGTTCTCCAGGGGGTCGATGCCGAGCCGGCGGACCTCCTCGATCCATTGTTCGGCGCCGGAGAAGTACTCGTGGTTGCCGGTGACGAAGAAGCTGCCGTGGCGCGCCTTCAGTTGCGCGAGGGGGGCGGCGGCCGGTCCCAGGTCCTTCACGCTGCCGTCGACCAGGTCGCCGACGACCGCGATCAGGTCGGGCTGGGTCGCGTTGATCGTGTCGACGACCTTCTGGGCGAAGCCCCGGCCGAGGACCGGGCCCAGGTGGATGTCGCTGACGACCGCGATCCGGCAGCCGTGGGCGGCACGTGGGAGCTTGGCCAGCGGGACGGTGACCCGCTTGACCTTCGGGCCCCGCAGGACGCCGTAGGTGCCGGTGCCGACGGTCCCGACGGCGACGGCCGCGGCGGCGCCCCCGACGACCCGGGAGACGAAGAGACGCCGCGAGGGGGCGGACGGGGGCTGCGACTCCCCGGTCGATTCCGGCCGTTCCTCGGCGGGCGCCCCCACCGGCACCGGCTGCGGCACGGGCTCCTCGACGGGCGCCCGCTTCGCCCGCTTCTCCAAAAAGCGGCGCAGCAACGGTCGTACGACCTCGCCGACGACGACACCGAGGAGCAGGTAGATCGACAGCGCGAGCCACAGGAAGCCCGGCCAGGCCAGGGTGCGCTGGAGCCAGAAGGGAGCGCCGCCGCGTTCGGCGACGAGCGCGCCGACCGCCAGGACCCAGCCGCCCGCGATCAGCACGGCGCCGCCGCGGCGGACCCGGCCGGGGCCGCGGGTGGTGTCGCGGAACAGACGGCGCCACAGGTACCAGTTGGCGCCGACCAGCACCGTCAGCGCGAGCAGGAGGAAGACGATCAGCATCGGCTATGACGTCCGGCCCAGTGCGCGCAGACCGCGCAACCCGATGACCCCGATGGCCGTCCCCAATACGAAGGAGACGACGGCGAGCGTCAGATGCACCCAGAAGTACGCCGTGGGGTCGCCGTCGTCGAACGCGAGCCCGCTGCTGTCCTTGACCAGGTTTTTGACGAAAGTGACCCAGATGACCCAGCTCCACACCCCGAAGGCGAGCAGGAACCAGGAGAGGGGGCGGCTGAGCTTCATGCGTTCAGTATCGCCGCCGCGTGTCCGGTTCGATGACCGGGGTGGGGAGGGCGGTGGGACTTCCCGTCGCCTGCCAGGTACGTTCTCCGTCGTGCCCGCACCCATGAACCAGACCGTCAGGCGATCCCTGCTGGTCACCGCAGCGTCCCTCACGTCCCTCGCGCTGACCGCGCCCGTGGCCCTCGCCGCGCCCAAGCCGTCGCCCTCCACGAGCGCGTCGCCGTCGGCCTCCACGAGCGCGTCCCCGTCGGCCACTCCCCCGGCGAACATGTCCACCGTCGGTGGCGCCCGGCTCGGGCAGGCCGGGACGCAGGTGGCGCTCGCGGGCGACGCGCCGGTGGTGCCGAAGGACCTCACCGCGCGGTCCTGGATCGTCGCGGACGCCGAGTCGGGCGAGGTGCTCGCCGCGCACAACGCGCACTGGCGGCTGCCCCCGGCCAGCACGATGAAGATGCTGTTCGCCGACACCCTGCTGCCGAAGTTCCCGAGGACCACCACGCACAAGGTGGAGCCGAAGGACCTGGAGGGCATCGGGTCGGGCTCCAGCCTGGTCGGCATAAAGGAGAACGAGACGTACACGGTCCACGACCTGTGGCTGGGTGTGTTCCTGCGCTCCGGCAACGACGCCGTGCACGTGCTGTCGGCGATGAACGACGGTGTCGCCAACACGGTCAAGGAGATGAACGAGCACGCCGAGGAGCTCCAGGCCCTCGACACGCACGTGGTCTCCCCGGACGGCTACGACGCGCCCGGCCAGGTCTCCTCCGCGTACGACCTGACGCTGGTCGCCCGCTCGGGGCTGCAGAAGAAGGACTTCCGGGAGTACTGCTCGACGGTCTCGGCCAAGTTCCCGGGCGAGACCAAGAAGAACAAGAAGGGCAAGAAGGTCCGCTCGACCTTCGAGATCCAGAACACCAACCGGCTGCTGGCCGGCGACTACGACGTCACGCAGTACCCGGGCATCGCGGGCGTGAAGAACGGCAACACCACCAACGCGGGCGCCACCTTCACCGGCGTCGCCGAACGCGACGGGCGGGTACTGCTCGTCACGGTGATGAACCCGGAGAAGAGCGAGCACAACGAGGTCTACAAGGAGACCGCCAAGCTGTTCGACTGGGGCTTCGCGGCGGCCGGGAAGGTGACGCCGGTGGGCGAGCTGGTCCCGCCGAAGGGCGCCGCTCCCAGCCCGCAGGCCAGCGGGCAGGCCAGTGCGCAGCCGGGCGCGAACCCCTCCTCGGGGGAGTCCGCGAAGGCCGGGCAGGGCGGCACCTCGCAGCAGCCGGTGGCGGGGGCCGTGGCCGACGACGGCTCGCGCGGCATGTGGACGGCGCTGGCGATCGCCGGCGGGGTGCTGGTGCTGCTGGCCGCCGGGGCGTTCGTGGTCAACCGCCGCTGGCCGCTGCCGGATCTGGTACGCCGTCGTCGCTGACGTCCTCGTCCAGGGGGTTGTCGGGGGCGCTGCCCGTCGCCGTCCACGCGGCGCAGTACAGGACCAGCTTCGAGGTGAGGTTGATCCACAGCAGCAGGGCGATGGGCACGCCGAACGCGCCGTACATGCTCTTGCCGGCCACGCCCTGCATGTAGCCGCTCAGCAGCAGCTTCAGCAGTTCGAAGCCGACCGCGCCGATCAGCGCGGCGACGAGGAGCCGGCGGCGGGTCGGCTCGACTCCGGGCAGCAGGGTCAGCACGTACAGCAGGAGCAGGAAGTCGGCGAGGACCGCGATGGTGAAGGCGGCGATCCGCAGCAGGGTGCCGCCCCAGCCTCCCTTGTCGATGCCGAGCGCGTCGATGATCCGGCCGACCAGGGCGGAGGCGACGGTGGAGATGGCGAGGGTGGCCAGGACCGCGCCGCCGAGGCCGACCAGGATGCCGGCGTCCTTGGCCTTGTCCAGGACCGGGTTCTCCTCCTGGTCGGGCAGTTCCCACACCGCGCGCAGACAGTCCCGCATCTGGCCGACCCAGCCGATGCCGGTGAACAGCAGCACGGCGCCGGCGATGAGTCCGACGGTGCCGGCGTTCTGGACGAGGCCGTGGATGTCGAGCTGGTCGGAGATGCCGGGGACCTGGTCGGCGATCTTGTCCTGGAGTTCCTGCTGCTGGGACTCGCTGAGGGTGGCGGCGGCGATCGCGGCGGCCAGGGTGAGCAGCGGGAACAGGGCGATGAAGCTGATGAACGTCATCGCGGCGGCGAGCCTCGTCCACTTGACGCGGTCCAGTCGCTCGTACGACCGCCACGCGTGCGTGGCCATCAGGCGGGTGACCCACGGCCCGACGCCGGGAAGCTTCTTCAGCCAGTCCATGATCCGAACTCTGCCCTATTCGCGGGGAACGACGCGGAAGACCAGGGTGCGAGTACCCCAGAACCGCAGGACAGTCGCGAGCGCCATGCCGATCACGGCCCCGGAGACGGTGTCGGCGCGCCGGGAGGTGAGCCCGAGGCCGTAGTGGCTGACGGCGAGGCAGAGGAGCTGGACGAGGGCCCCGGCGATGTTGACGGCGAAGAACACGGCGTAGGCGCGCGGGCCGTGGGCGTGGGTGTGCCGGTAGGGGCCGAGCGCGTTGCCGGTGTAGGCGACCGTGCAGCCGACGAGGAAGGAGAGGGTCTTCGCGGTGAGCGGACCGAGGCCGGCCTGGCCGCGCAGCCAGGTGAAGAGGGCGAGGTCGGCGGCGTAGGCGAGGAGACCGACGGCGGCGAAGCCCAGGACCTCCGCCCTGCCGCCTACCAATTGGCCACCGCCAGCCCGTACATGGCGAGCCAGGCCAGGCCGATCAGGGCGAGGGCACGGTCGCCGAGGACGACCTCCTCGGGTTCGCCCGCGGTGCCCCGGTCGGCGAAGACGGCGTAGCGCAGGACGGCCAGGATGAACGCGACCATCGACAACTGGCGCCAGGGCAGCAGGCTCGTGTGCGGTACGCCGCCCTCCTCCAGGGCCCACAGGCAGTAGCCGAGCACGGCGACACCGGCCGCGAGCTGCCAGACGAAGCGGAGGTAGCCGGTGGTGTACTCGGTGAGCAGCGCGCGGGTGGCGCCCGCCGTCCCGGCCAGCTGGACGGCCTCGGAGTAGCGCTTGGCCGAGACCATGAACAGCGCGCCGAAGCCGGTGGTGATCAGGAACCAGCGGGAGAGGGGGATGCCGAGCGCGAGCCCGCCGACCATGGCCCGCATCAGGAAACCGGTCGTGACGACGACGAGGTCGACGACGAGGACGTGCTTCAGGCTGACGCAGTACGCCAGTTGCATGCCGAGGTACGCGGTGAGGAGCGCGGCGACGGCCGGGTTCGTCCACCAGGCCGCGAGGGCCGGTGCGAGGACCGCCAGGGTGCCGCCGACGGCGTACGCGACGGGGACGGGGACCGCTCCGGCGGCGACGGGGCGGTGCCGCTTGGTGGGGTGGGCGCGGTCGGCCTCGGCGTCCCGGGCGTCGTTGATCAGATAGACGGCGGCGGCGCAGGCGGTGAACAGGACGAAGACGAGAGCGAGTTCGGTGAGGACGCGCCCGGTGAAGAGCCGGCCGGCCGCGGCGGGGGCGGCGACGACGAGGACGTTCTTGACCCACTGCTTGGGCCGCGCGGTCCGCAGAAGCCCGCGCAGGAGCCCACCGCGACGGCCGGGAGGGACACCCGGCCTCCCGCCCCGCCGCGGCGCCGCGACCCGACGCCCCCGACCGCGCTGCTTCAGCAGCTCCACCTCGGCCGAACGGCCGGGGCGGGTGAGGGACGCGGCCCCGGCCGGGCGGCCGGGACCGCTGCGGGCCGTGCTCTCGGCCGGGCGGCCGGGACCGCTGCGGGCCGTGCTCTCGGCCGGGCGGCCGGGACCGCTGCGGGGCGCGGCCCCGGTCGGGCGGCCAGGGTTGGTGAGGGGGGTGGCCTCGGTCATGAGTGTTCCCTCGCGCCTCGTGCGCCCTCTCTCATCCACCGCTTCCCCAGGCGTGCCGTGAGTGCGCCCAGGGCCGCCCCCGCGGCCACGTCGGAGGGGTAGTGGACGCCGACGATCAGACGGGAGAGGCACATCGCGGCGGCGAGCGGCGCGGCGGCGGGTGCCCCGAGGGCGCCGAAGGCGACGGCGGCGGCCGCGGCGGAGGTCGCGTGCGAGCTCGGGAAGGAGTGCCGGCCGGCGGTGCGCACCAGGGGTTCGACGTGTGCGGGGCGCGGGCGGCGCACGATCCGTTTCACGCCCATGCTGACGACGTGCGCGCCCGCGGTGAGCGCGGTCGCGCGCAGCCAGGCGCCGCGCCGAGGGCGGTCCACGGCGGCTCCCGCGAGGCCCGCCGCGAGCCACAGCGCACCGTGCTCACCCGCCAGGGACAGGGCGCGCGCGGCACCGGCGACGCGCGGGTCCGCGCCCCGGGCGCGCAGTGCCGTGAGGATCCGGTGGTCCATGTCGTCGAGGTCGTCGAGGTGGTCCATGTGGAGTCACTGTTCACGTCAACACCACCGGAACTCCGGCAATATTGAGCGACATCCCATTAATCACCCATTTCGGGGAGCGAGAGAGGTTTCAAAAGTATTCGCCCATATAGGGGCGATACGGTCGCACCCATGCCTGCCGACACCGTTTCCGTCACGGGATGGGGCCGCACCGCCCCCTCCACCGCCCGGCTGATCCGCCCCCGGACGTACGAGGAGGCCGTGGCCGCCGTCCGGGACTGCGGGGTCCGCGGGGGCATCCCGAGGGGGCTGGGGCGGGCGTACGGGGACGCGGCGCAGAACGCCGGCGGGGCGGTGTGGGACATGACCGGCCTGGACCGGATCCATGTCGTCGACGCCGCCGCCGGGACCGTGCTGTGCGACGCCGGGGTCTCCCTGCACCGGCTGATGGAGGTCCTGCTGCCGCTCGGCTGGTTCGTACCGGTGACCCCCGGCACCCGCTACGTCACCGTCGGCGGAGCGATCGGCGCCGACATCCACGGCAAGAACCACCACGTCTCCGGGTCCTTCGCACGGCATGTGCCGTCCTTCGAACTCCTCACCGCCGACGGCACGATCCGCACGGTGGGCCAGGGCACCCCGCTGTTCGACGCGACCGCCGGCGGCATGGGCCTGACCGGCGTGATCCTCACGGCCACGGTCCGGCTCCAGCGCGTCGAGACGTCTCTCATGTCGGTGGACACCGAACGCGCCGCCGACCTCGACGACCTGATGGCCCGGCTGACCGCCGCCGACCACCGCTACCGCTACTCCGTCGCCTGGATCGACCTCCTCGCGCGCGGGGCGGCCACCGGACGCGCGGTGCTCACCCGCGGCGACCACGCGCCCCTGGACGCCCTGCCCGCCCGCTCGCGCACCGCACCGCCGGCCTTCCGCCCCTCCCGGCTCCCGCCCGCCCCCGCCTTCCTGCCGAACGGTCTGCTGACCCGTACGACCGTCGGACTGTTCAACGAGCTCTGGTACCGCAGAGCGCCCCGCGCGCGTACCGGCGAACTCCAGCGGCTGTCCGCCTTCTTCCACCCCCTGGACGGCGTCCCGCACTGGAACCGCGTCTACGGCCGAAGCGGCTTCGTGCAGTACCAGTTCGTCGTCGGATACGGCCAGGAGGACGCCCTGCGCCGAATCGTGGGCCGCATCCGCGCCCACCGCTGCCCGTCCTTCCTCGCCGTCCTCAAGCGGTTCGGGGAGGCCGACCCCGGCTGGCTCTCCTTCCCCCGCCCCGGCTGGACCCTCGCCCTGGACATCCCGGCCGCCCTGCCCGGTCTGGGCGCCTTCCTCGACGAACTGGACGAGGAGGTGGCCGCCGCCGGCGGACGCGTCTACCTCGCCAAGGACTCCCGGCTGCGCCCCGACCTGCTCACCGCGATGTACCCGCGCCTGGCCGACTTCCGCGCACTGCGCGCGGAGCTGGACCCGCGCGGGGTCCTCACCTCCGATCTGTCCCGGCGCCTCAACCTCTAGGAGCTGTCGTGAAGGACGCCTTCGGCCTCCCCCAGTCCCTGCTCGTCCTCGGCGGCACGTCCGAGATCGCGCTGGCCACCGCGCGCCGGCTGATCGCCCGCCGCACCCGCACGGTGTGGCTGGCCGGGCGCCCGTCCCCGGCCCTGGAGTCGGCGGCCGCCGGCCTGCGCGCCCAGGGCGCGGAGGTCCGTACCGTCGCCTTCGACGCGCTCGACCCCGACGACCACGAGCGGATCCTCGGCAAGGTCTTCGCCGAGGGTGACATCGACCTCGTGCTGCTCGCCTTCGGTGTCCTCGGCGACCAGGCGCGCGACGAGCGCGACCCGTCGGCGGCGGTGCGTGTCGCGCAGACCAACTACACCGGCGCGGTCTCGGCGGGCCTGGTGAGCGCCCGCGCACTCCAGGCGCAGGGCCACGGCTCGCTCGTCGTGCTCTCCTCGGTCGCCGGGGAGCGCGCCCGCCGCTCGAACTTCATCTACGGCTCCAGCAAGGCCGGCCTCGACGCCTTCGCCCAGGGCCTGGGCGACGCGCTGCACGGGACGGGCGTGCACGTCATGGTCGTACGCCCCGGCTTCGTCCGTACGAGAATGACGGCCGGCCTCGAGGAGGCACCGCTCGCCACCACCCCGGAGGCGGTCGCGGCGGCCGTCGAGCTGGGCCTGCGGCGGAGATCGGAGACGGTGTGGGTGCCGGGGGTGCTGAGGGTGGTGATGTCGGCGCTGCGGCACGCCCCGCGGGGCGTGTTCCGGCGGCTGCCGCTGTAGCTAGCGCGTGGGCAGCGAGCCCCGGTCCAGGTGAGCCGCCTGCGGGGGCACCACCGTGCCGCCGAACGCGTACTCGCTCAGTGGGCGCCAGACGCCGTCGGGGCCCTGCTCGTGGAGGGCGAAGCCGGTGCAGGACCACTCGGCCTCGTAGCCGGCGAGTTCCTCGAAGGCCCGGTCCATCGCCGCGTCGTCGATGCCGTGCGCGACGGTGACGTGCGGGTGGTAGGGGAACTGCAGCTCGCGGACGAGGGGGCCGGAGGTGTCACGGACGCGCTGCTGCAGCCAGGCGCAGGCCTCGGCGCCCTCGACGACCTTCATGTACACCACCGGCGACAGGGGCCGGAAGGTGCCCGTGCCGGACAGCCGCATCGGGAAGGGGCGGCCGATCGCGGCGACCTCGGTGAGGTGGGCCTCGACGACCGGCAGCGCGCTCGTCTCGACCTCTGTCGGCGGCAGCAGCGTGACATGCGTGGGGATGCCGTGAGCAGCGGCGTCGCCGAAGCCCGCACGCCGCTCCTGGAGCAGGCTGCCGTGAGGCTCCGGGACCGCGATCGACACGCCGATCGTTACGGTCCCCACGTCGTCTCCTGTCGTCATGTCCGATGAGATGCCGGTCGTGGTGCCGGGTTCGTACTCAGTCGTCGCAGTCGTACGGCTATCGACTGTACGGCCACGGCTGTGCTCTGGGCAGGCGCAAGGGAAGTGATGTGCAGCGCTCTGCCCAGAGGAACATGTGTGCGGTGCGCCCCGGGTGCCTCCGCGCGCCTTCAGTGCTTCGCGGGCAGGAAGCCGACCTTCTCGTACGCCTGGGAGAGCGTCTCCGCGGCGACGGCGCGCGCCTTCTCCGCGCCCTTCGCCAGGATCGAGTCCAGCGTCTCCGGGTCGTCCAGGTACTGCTGGGTGCGGTCCCGGAACGGGGTGACGAAGTCGACGACGACGTCCGCGAGGTCCGTCTTGAGCGCGCCGTACATCTTGCCCTCGTACTCCTGCTCCAGCTGCGCGACGCTCTTGCCGGTGAGCGTGGAGTAGATGGTGAGCAGGTTGCTGACGCCCGGCTTGTTCTCGGGGTCGAAGCGGACGACGGTGTCGGTGTCCGTGACCGCGCTCTTGACCTTCTTCGCCGTCGCCTTCGGGTCGTCGAGCAGGTTGATGAGGCCCTTCGGCGTGGACGCCGACTTGCTCATCTTGATCGACGGCTCCTGGAGGTCGTAGATCTTCGCCGTCTCCTTGAGGATGTACGGCTTCGGGATCGTGAAGGTCTCGCCGAAGCGGCCGTTGAAGCGCTCGGCGAGGTCGCGGGTCAGCTCGATGTGCTGGCGCTGGTCCTCGCCGACCGGGACCTCGTGGGCCTGGTAGAGCAGGATGTCCGCGACCTGGAGGATCGGGTACGTGAAGAGGCCGACGCTCGCGCGGTCGGCACCCTGCTTGGCGGACTTGTCCTTGAACTGGGTCATGCGGGACGCCTCGCCGAAGCCGGTGAGGCAGTTCATGACCCAGGCGAGCTGGGCGTGCTCGGGGACGTGGCTCTGCACGAAGAGGGTGCAGCGCTCGGGGTCCAGGCCCGCCGCGAGGAGCTGTGCCGCGGCGAGGCGGGTGTTGGCGCGCAGGTCGGCCGGGTCCTGCGGGACCGTGATCGCGTGCAGGTCGACGACCATGTAGAAGGCGTCGTGGGACTCCTGCAGGGCCACCCACTGGCGGACGGCGCCGAGGTAGTTGCCGAGGTGGAACGAGCCGGAGGTGGGCTGGATTCCGGAGAGCACGCGGGGTCGATCTGAGGCCATGTTCACCATTCTCTCAGAGGGAGAGGGTGAGTTTGGCCCGGGAGGTGGGGGGTGGTTCGGTGCGTGGGGGACTGCGGACCGTTGTGGCTGGTCGCGCAGTTCCCCGCGCCCCTTTGGGGCGCTGCCCCTGAAGGTGTCGATCAGCCCAGGTCGATTTCCGGGTACAGCGGGAAGCCCGCCACCAGGTCCGTCGCCCGCTGGGAGATCTCCTCCGCCACCTTCGCGTCCAGGACGTGCGCGGCCTTGCTCGGCGCGCCGGACTTCGTCGTGCCCTGCTCGGTGGTGGTGAGGACGCGGTCGATCAGGCCCGCCACCTCGTCCATCTCCGCCGTGCCGAGGCCGCGCGTGGTGAGCGCCGGGGTGCCGATGCGGATGCCGGAGGTGTACCAGGCGCCGTTCGGGTCGGCCGGGATGGCGTTGCGGTTGGTGACGATGCCCGAGTCGAGGAGGGCGGCCTCGGCCTGGCGGCCGGTGAGGCCGTAGGAGGTGGCCACGTCGATCAGGTTGAGGTGGTTGTCCGTGCCGCCGGTGACGAGGGTCGCGCCGCGGCGCGTGAGGCCCTCGGCCAGGGCGCGGGAGTTGTCGACGATCCGCTGGGCGTAGTCCTGGAAGGCGGGCTGCCGGGCCTCGGCGAGGGCGACGGCCTTGGCGGCCATGACGTGCGGGAGCGGGCCGCCGAGGACCATCGGGCAGCCGCGGTCGACCTGGTCCTTGAGGGAGTCGTCGCACAGGACCATGCCGCCGCGCGGGCCGCGCAGGGACTTGTGGGTGGTGGTGGTGACGATCTGGGCGTGCGGGACCGGGTCGAAGTCGCCGGTCAGGACCTTGCCGGCGACGAGCCCGGCGAAGTGCGCCATGTCCACCATCAGCGTCGCCCCGACCTCGTCGGCGATCTCGCGCATGATCCGGAAGTTCACCAGACGGGGGTACGCCGAGTAGCCCGCGACGATGATCAGCGGCTTGAACTCGCGGGCCGACGCGCGCAGGGCCTCGTAGTCGATGAGGCCGGTCGCCGGGTCGGTGCCGTAGGAGCGCTGGTCGAACATCTTGCCGGAGATGTTCGGGCGGAAGCCGTGGGTGAGGTGGCCGCCGGTGTCGAGGGACATGCCGAGCATGCGCTGGTTGCCGAAGGCCTGGCGCAGCTCGGCCCAGTCGGCGTCGGTGAGGTCGTTGACCTGGCGGGCGCCGGTCTTCTCGAGGAAGGGGGCCTCCACGCGGTCGGCGAGGACGGCCCAGAAGGCGACCAGGTTGGCGTCGATGCCGGAGTGCGGCTGGACGTAGGCGTGGCGGGCGCCGAAGAGCTCGCGGGCGTGCTCGGCGGCGAGGGCCTCGACGGTGTCGACGTTGCGGCAGCCGGCGTAGAAGCGGCGGCCGACGGTGCCCTCGGCGTACTTGTCGCTGAACCAGTTGCCCATCGCGAGGAGGGTGGCCGGGGAGGCGTAGTTCTCGGAGGCGATCAGCTTGAGCATCTCGCGCTGGTCGTGGACCTCCTGGCCGATCGCGTCGGCGACGCGCGGCTCGACGGCGCGGATCACGTCGAGGGCGGCGCGGAAGGCGGTGGACTCGGTGGAGAGGGGCTGCTCGGACATGTCGTCGGCCTCCGGGTGGCGTGGGTGCTGGAAAGCGGTCACGGGGTCACGGTTCGGCCCAGGCGCACGGCACTGTTGATCACTTCCAGGCCGCTCCCCGATGGTCCGTCCCATCCCAGCGCGCCAGTCACGGCCTGCGCAGCAGCCTACCGTTCACGCGCGCGCGTGAAGGTCCCGCGTCCACCATGCGAGCGACGCCGGAAGGGAGCACTCTGGAGATCGCTGGAGATCGCTGGACGCCCCGGGAGGTCCCTGTGAGCACGACCGAGGCGCTGATCACCGCCGCCGACACGCACAGCGCGCACACCTACCACCCCCTGCCGGTGGTGATCGCGACGGCCGAGGGGGCGTGGATGACGGATGTGGAGGGGCGGCGGTATCTGGATCTGCTGGCGGGCTACTCGGCGCTGAACTTCGGGCACGGCAACCGGCGGCTGATCGACGCGGCGAAGGCGCAGCTGGAGCGGGTGACGCTGACCTCCCGGGCCTTCCACCACGACCGGTTCGGGGCCTTCTGCGCGGAGCTGGCGGAGCTGTGCGGCAAGGAGATGGTGCTGCCGATGAACACGGGCTCGGAGGCGGTGGAGACGGCCGTGAAGACCGCCCGGAAGTGGGGGTACCGGGTGAAGGGCGTCCCGGCGGAGATGGCGAAGATCGTCGTCGCCGGGAACAACTTCCACGGGCGTACGACGACGATCATCAGCTTCTCCACCGACCCCGGCGCCCGGGCCGACTACGGTCCGTACACGCCCGGCTTCGAGATCGTGCCGTACGGGGATCTGACGGCGATGCGGGCGGCGGTGACCGAGAACACCGTGGCGGTGCTGCTGGAACCCATCCAGGGCGAGGCGGGGGTGCTGGTGCCGCCGGAGGGCTATCTGGCGGCGGTGCGGGAGCTGACCCGGGAGCGGGGCGTGCTGTTCGTCGCCGACGAGATCCAGTCGGGGCTGGGCCGGACGGGGCGGACCTTCGCGTGCGAGCACGAGGGGGTCGTACCGGATGTGTATGTGCTGGGGAAGGCGCTCGGGGGCGGGATCGTGCCGGTGTCGGCGGTGGTGGCGGACGCGGAGGTCCTCGGGGTGTTCCGGCCCGGGGAGCACGGGTCGACGTTCGGCGGGAATCCCCTGGCGTGTGCGGTGGCGCTGGAGGTGCTCGCGATGCTGCGGTCGGGCGAGTACCAGGAGCGGGCCGCGCGGCTCGGCGACCATCTGCACCACGAGCTGGGGGCGCTGGCCGGCACCGGGCGGGTGACGGCGGTGCGGGGGCGGGGGCTGTGGGCGGGGGTCGACGTGGCGCGGGGGCTGGGGTCGGGGCGTGAGGTGGCGGAACGGCTGATGGACCGGGGCGTGCTGGTGAAGGACACGCACGGCCCGACCATCCGCATCGCACCGCCGCTCGTCATCTCCCGGGAGGACCTGGACTGGGGGTTGCAGCAGTTGGGGGCCGTGCTGGAGGGGGCCTAGAGGATCACGTGGGGCAGGAAGCGGGCGTACTCGTCGGTGATCAGGCCGGAGGATTCGCGGATGCCGAGGCCCGCGGACTCCTCCTCCACGACCCAGGCGCCGAGGACGACGTGGTTGCCGTCGAAGGCGGGCAGGGGTGCCAGCTGCTGGTAGCAGCAGGGCTCGTCGTCCCGGAGGACCGGTGCGGCGCCCTTCTCGTGGACCGTGACGCCGGCGCCCTCCCGGCCGAGGAGGGGCTTGGCGACGTAACCGGTGGTCATGGCCAGCTCGCGGGGGCCGTCGAGGTAGGCGGGGAGGAGGTTGGGGTGGTCGGGGTACAGCTCCCAGAGGACGGCGAGGAGGGCCTTGTTGCTCAGCAGCATCTTCCAGGCGGGCTCGATCCACATCGTCGTGCCCGTGCCGCCGCCGTTGTCGAGGGTGTCGAGGACATGGCCGGCGAAGCGGTCGGTGGTGAGCCACTCCCAGGGGTAGAGCTTGAAGCAGCTGCGGATGAAGTGGAGCCGGTGGTCGACGAAGCGGCCGGACAGCCGGTCGAAGCCGATGTCCTCCACGGGGATGAACGCCGTGTCCAGGCCCGCCTGTTCGGCGGTCTCCTTGAGGTAGGCGACCGTCATCAGGTCCTCGCCGAGTTCGTCGGCGGTGGAGTGCGCGAAGTACAGGGGGCTGCCCGGCGGGAGCAGCGGGGCCTGCTTCCGCCAGGCGTCGACGAGGCGTTCGTGGAGGGAGTTCCACTGGTCGGCGCCGGGGAAGCGCTCCTCCATCCAGAACCACTGCGGGGAGGCCGCCTCCACCAGCGAGGTCGGGGTGTCGGCGTTGTACTCGAGGAGCTTCGCCGGGCCGGTGCCGTCGTAGCGGAGGTCGAAGCGGCCGTAGACGGAGGGGAGTTCGGCGCGGCGGTGCCAGGCCTCCGTGACGGCGGCGGCGACGCGCGGGTCGGTGATGCCCAGGTCGGCGAGGCGGTCCTGCGCGACGAGGTGCCCGGCCGCCGCCAGGCACATGCGGTGGAGTTCCTCGACGGTCTCCTCCAGCGCCTCCACCTCCTCGAGCGTGAAGGCGTAGTACGCGCTCTCGTCCCAGTACGGGCGCAGACGGCCGTCGGGGTGGCGGGTGAGCGGGTAGACGAGGCCCTGCTCCTCCACCGTCCGCTGCCAGTCGGGGCGGGGTTCGATGGTGTGGCGCTGCATGGCGTACGTCCGCTCAGCCGCCGCTGCTGCCGGAACCGGAGCAGCCGAAGCCGCCCCGGTCGACGGCCTCGCTCTTGCTGAAGGTGCCGTAGTCCGCCCAGCCGTTGCTGACGTCGGCGTCGTAGTACCAGGCCGCGTCGGTCGTCTTGCCGGTGCCCGAGCCGGTCTTCTTGCCCTTGCTCTTGCCGGTGGACGAGGAGCCGGAGGTGGAGGACTTGCAGTTCTTGTCGGCGACGACCTTGTAGCCGTAGAGGGAGTCGTAGTTGTCGCGGTCGACGCAGCGGCGGTCCGGGTCGGAGCCGCAGGAGGTGAGGGCCGCGGCGACGACCCCCATGCCGCCGAGTACGACCGTGCTGGACCGCAGCCGCCTGCGCGTTTCCGCCATGTTCTTGTCTCCCCGTTGCGTGTGCTGTCGTCCGGTGTCGCCCGGTGTCGTCTTTACTTCGCCCCTACGGCGGTTTCCGCCCGTCAGCCTAAAGATCGGCGAGAACGCCTGCACACCGGCCCCCCGGTACCCGGCCGAGCCCTGGGGATTTCCCCCAGGGCGTCCCCGAGGTGCGGGGGGTGGGTGACTCCCTAGCGTTCCGGGTACGGCCGAGGGTCGGCCGGACGCTGCACGGGAGCGAGGCCTCGTACACCGTGACGCTGGTCGTGCGGGACATCTCGGACGGCACCGCGATCCCGACCGTGGGCCCTTCGGTGGTCAGGGGCCACTTCCAGGAGAAGGAGTGGTCCAAGCCGGCTGCCCTGTTCTCCTTCATCCTGGACAAGGGCACGCTCGATGCACGCAAGGGGCACCTCGCGCAGGCGTACGGCTCGGGCCTCGGCGTAGGCGTCCTGGGCGCGTTTGGGTTCGCGGCGGGCCGCGTACAGCGTGCCCCGGGTGCGCTGGACGGTGGCGAGGGTGGAGCCGCGGCGCGGCGGGCGGCGCGTTCCTCGAGGGCGGTCAGGAGCCTTTCGGACTCATCGAGTTCGCCGGCCGCCACCAGGCAGTCGGCGAGCAGGTCGCGCCAGGGGACGTTGGCGGTCTCCGCGGTGAAGTCCAGGCCGTCGTGGGCGAGCAGGGGCCGCAGGAGGGCGAGGGCGGCGGTGGGGTCGCCCCGCATGTGGTCCAGGAAGGCACGCCCGTACGTCACGAAGATCTCCAGCATCCGGGATTCCCGGACGACGGGGTTGCCGTGCGCGGTGCGCAGGTGGGCGGCGGCCTGGTCCCAGGCGCCCCGGGCGGTGCGCAGGTGGGCGGCCTCGGCGTGCACGACGGGGGCGATCCAGCCCTGGCCGAGGTCGGCGGCGACGGAGGACGCGGTCTCCCAGTGGGTCTCGGCGAGGTCCCAGTCGCCGGCCAGGAACTCCGTCTTGGCGAGCAGGGTCAGGGCGATCACGCGCAGCGGCACCGGGCCGGTGCGGGCCAGGTCCACCGCGCGCTCGAAGTCGGCGCGGGCGCGCGGCAACCGGTCGGTGTAGAGGTGGAGGGTGCCGCGGCCGAGGAGCAGGTCGATGTCCGGCAGGCCGACGAGCACCGCCCCGGGCGCCCGGCAATGCGACAGCGGACGTAGCCGGGCGCGCGCGTCTCGCGGGGGCGCACATCACCTCGAACCCCGCCCGCCGGGGCCCCGGTGCGCGGGGTCTCAGGCCATGGCCCCGGTGATCCCGTCCCACAGGCGCGACCTCGCCTCCAGTGCCAGCTGCACGGTCTCCACCGCCTCCTGCCAGTGGGTGTCGTTCGTGCCGCACAGGTCGGTGACCATCTGGAGGGCCATGGGGGTGTGTTCCTCGCCGTCGACCTCGATGTGGCGGGCGAGGTAGTCGCGGAAGAGCGGGAAGCGGTCGGTGCCCTCCTCCTTGATCACCTGGTCGAACATGTCCGGGATCAGGTCCTCCCGGGAGAAGGCGAAGGCGGCGGCCCGGCAGTGCAGGGGGCGGTCGGCGATGATGTCGAAGGTCGTCGTGACGAACTCGGCCGCCGGTGCGGGGACCTGGGCGACGCGCAGGGCCGCCGGCAGGTCGTGGCCCTCGGTGATCAGCGCGATGAACGTGTCGATGCGGGTGGTGTCGGCGTCGGCCTCGGCCATGGCGGCCCGGTACAGCTCGAAGTGGCTGGTGAAGCCGCCGTTGAGCTCGTCGCTCTCCTCGACCAGCGTGATGTCGTTGATGAGCCTGCGGGCCACGGCCGAGCCGCGCGGCACCCAGGGCACGTCGACGCAGGTCAGGTCGCGCTGGAGCGACTTGAGGAGGGACATGAAGTCCCACACCGCGAACACGTGGTGCGCCATGAACGTTTTCAGGTGTTCATCGCTCGATATCCGCTGGTAAATAGGGTGGGAGGTTACTTCTTTCCGGGCCGATTCGAGCACCGAACGGGCCCGCTCGATTCCGTCGTGCCCTTCTTCGGTCAGATTCCAGTCGTACCTGGACATGGCGTTCTCCTTCGATCTGGAAGGCCGATCGTGCACTTTCCCCGAGGGGTCGGCAAGCGCTTCCAGGAATTCGAGAGAAATTACCGGCGGTACCGGAAGACAGACCGCGGCAAGGGGATCCAAAGGCGCGTAAAAAGTTACGTTTCGGACAACTGTGAAGGGCTCGAAAAAGTTCGTTGAACTTTGAACGCAGTCGCTCTTCTTCCCGTACTCGACCCTGTGAGCAGTAATCCCGTCACCGTCACCGTGGCCTATCACGTGGTGCCGGGCCGTGAGGCCGACTTCCACACCTGGGGGTGGGCCATGCTGGGCGCCAGCGCCCGGCAGCCGGGTTTCCTCGGGGGTGGCGTCCTTGTCGATCAGGAAGCGGAGTGGCATGTCGTCTATCGCTTCGCCACCGAGGACACGGCTCTGGCCTGGGAGGTCTCGACCGATCGGGTGCAATGGGACGTCCAGACGGAAGGCATCGCCCAGCGGGCGGGCCGCAGGAGCGTGCAGGGGTCGAAGGAGTGGTTCGACTCCCAGGCCCCCCTGCCTCCGCCCCCGGCCCCACCTGCTCCGCCGGCCCCGCCGGCGAAATGGAAACTGTGGTTCGTGAATATGAGCGCGGTGTTCCCGCCGGTGCTCCTGTTCAATCTGATCGTGCTGCCCTATCTCGGCGGCCTCAATCCGTTCATTCGCACGCTGTTGCTCTGCCTGTGTGTGACGGCCCTCGTCACCTGGATTCTCATGCCGCGCCTTCAGCGTTTCTTCAAGAAATGGCTGTACCCACCGCTCCAGGCGCTGCGTGGGCGGCACAAACGACGGACCGTATAGGTTCGTGAACGACCGAAGGAGGTGGGCGGGTGAAGACCCTGCTCATCGACAATTACGACTCGTACACGTACAACCTGTTCCAGCTGATCGCCGAGGTCAACGGCGAGGAGCCGGTGGTGATCCACAATGACCTCGACGGTGTCGACGGTGTCGATGGAATCGACGTGTTGGACACTCTCGGCGGTTTTGACAATGTGGTCGTCTCCCCCGGACCCGGACACCCGGGATCGGCCCGTGACTTCGGCATCAGCGCCCGGGTGCTCGCCGAGGCCACGGTGCCCGTGCTCGGTGTCTGCCTCGGCCACCAGGGCATCGCGCTCGGTGAGCGGGGCCGGGTGGCGCCCGCCCCGCAGCCGCGGCACGGCCATCTGACCAAGGTGCGGCACGACGGCCGGGACCTGTTCCAGGGACTGCCGCAGCAGTTCACCGCGGTCCGTTACCACTCCCTCGCCGTGCACGAGCCGCTGCCCGACTCCCTGGAGGCCACCGCCTGGGCCGAGGACGGCGTCCTGATGGGCCTCAGGCACCGTGAACGGCCGCTGTGGGGCGTGCAGTTCCACCCGGAGTCCGTGCTCACCGAGTACGGCCACCGCATGCTGGTGAACTTCCGCAACCTCACGGCCGAGCGGGCCCGCCGCACCCGTACGAAGAACACCGCCGTCCCGTCGGCCGCGCCCGCCGAGGCGGTGATTCCCCGGCCCCGGCAGGGCAACCGCCCCGCCTACCGGCTGCACACCCGCCGTATCGCCGGCGCGGTCGACACCCAGGACGTGTTCACCCGTATGTTCGCCGGCTCACCGCGGGCGTTCTGGCTGGACAGCTCCCGGGTCGAACGGGGCCTGTCGCGCTTCTCGTTCCTCGGCGACGACAGCGGCCCGCTGGCCGAGTACGTCCGGTACGACGTCGAGGCCGGCCGGTGCGAGATCGAGCGGGCCGGGCGGCCCCCGCGGAAGGTCACCGCGAGCGTCTTCGACTACCTCAAACGGCAGTTGAGCAACCGCCGCGTCGACGCCACCGGTCTGCCCTTCGACTTCACCGGCGGATACGTCGGGTACTTCGGCTACGAGACCAAGGCCGACTGCGGCTCCCCGGGCCGCCACCGCGCCGAGACCCCCGACGCCGCCTGGCTGTTCGCCGACCGGCTGATCGCGGTGGACCACGAGGAGGACTTCACCTACGCGCTCTGTCTGGCGGAGGACACCCCGCAGGCCGCGCGGGAGGCCGCCGACTGGCTGGAGAGCGCGGTCGCCCAGCTCACCTTCGTCGCCCCGGACGGACACCGGCCGCCGCCCGCGCCGGCCGAGCCCGACCTCGGCGCCGCCGAACCGTGGCTGGTGCGCGACCGGGCGACCTACCTCGCGGACATCGAGGCCTGCCAACGCGAACTGCGGGCCGGCACCAGCTACGAGGTCTGCCTCACCGACGCGGCCCGGCCGCCCGCCCCGGCCGACGCGTACGCCTTCTACCGGGAGCTGCGGCGCGTCAACCCGGCGCCGTACGCGGCCTTCCTGCGGTTCGGCGACCTCGACGTGGCCGGCGCTTCGCCGGAGCGGTTCCTGCGGATCACCCGGGACGGCGTCGCCGAGACCAAGCCGATCAAGGGCACCGCACCGCGCGGCACCGGGCCGCTGGAGGACGCCCGGATCAAGGACGCGCTGGCGGCGGACGCCAAGACCCGCGCGGAGAACCTGATGATCGTCGACCTGCTCCGCAACGACCTGGGCCGGGTCTGCCGGACCGGGACGGTACGGGTGTCCCGGCTGATGGACGTCGAGACGTACGCGACCGTGCACCAGCTCGTCTCCACCGTGGAGGGACGGCTGCGCGCCGGCACGGACGCCGTGGACTGCGTCCGCGCCTGCTTCCCCGGCGGGTCGATGACCGGCGCGCCGAAGCTGCGCACGATGGAGATCATCGACTCGATCGAGACCGAGGCGCGGGGCGTGTACTCCGGCGCCCTCGGCTACCTGGGGTGCAGCGGCGGCGCGGACCTCAACATCGTCATCCGCACCGCCGTACTCGCCGACGGCCGGATGCACCTGGGGGCGGGCGGCGCGATCGTCCTGGACTCCGATCCGGTCGCCGAGTACGACGAGATGCTGCTGAAGACGGCCGCGCAGATGCGGGCGTACACGGGGGCGTCGCCGGTGGAGGCGCCGGACGCCCTGGAAGAGGGCGCCCGATGACGACTCCTCGGCTCGGCACGGCACCCGACCTCGCGCCGCCCCCCGCCGCCAACCTCGCCGCCCGCCTCACCGCCCTGATGGAACGGGAGGGCTGGGCCGGCCGGGCCGCCTTCCACCAGGGGCACCGCACCTGGACCCACGGCGAGGTGCACGACCTCGGGGCGCGGGTGGCCGGGGTGCTCGCCGGGGAGGGCGTGCGGCCCGGGGACCGGGTGCTGCTCGCGCTGCCCGACTCGATCGCCTGGGTGGCGGCCTTCCTGGGCGTCGCGCGGCTGGGGGCCGTGGCGGTGCTCGTCAATCCCGAACTGCCCGCCGCCGACCACGCGTTCATGACCGCGGACACCGAGGCCGTGCTGTGCGTGACCGGCCCGGGGCTGGAGGACCACGGGTCGGCGGGACCGGCCCGGGAGGACCGGTTCGCCGGCCGGGGCCGGATCGGCGCCGATCAGCTCCTCGCGCTCGCCGCCACGGCGGAGGCGGCCGACGCACGTCCCGTCGGCCCGGACAGTCCCCTCTACATCCAGTACACGTCCGGGACGACCGGCCGGCCCAAGGGTGTCGTGCACACGCACGCCGACCCGGCGGCCTACCACGAGCTCATCGGACGGCCGCTGCTGGGCGTCACCGAGGACGACGTCACCCTGTCCGTGTCGAAGCTGTTCTTCGCCTACGGCTTCGGCAACGCCTTCGTCTTCCCGCTCTTCTCCGGCTCGTCCGCCGTGCTGGTGGACCGCCGCCCGGCACCCGCAGCCGTGGACGAGCTGGTCGCCCGGCACCGGGTGACCCTGCTGTACTCCGTGCCGTCGGCGTACGCGGCGCTGGTCGCCGACCGGGGCAGCGGGCACGAGGCCTGCTTCGCCTCCGTACGGGCCGCCGTGTCGGCCGGCGAGGGCATGCCGGACGGGCTCGGCGGACGGGTCTCGGAGCTGCTGGGCGCGCCCGTGCTGGAGCAGATCGGCTCCACCGAGGCCGGACACGCCTTCTGCGCCAACAGCCTCGGCCACAACCACCCGGGCACCGTCGGCCGTCCCGTGCCGGGCTTCGAGGCGGAGGTCCGCGACCGTGCCGGACGCCCGGTGCCGGACGGCACCGAGGGCGAACTGTGGGTGCGCGGACCGACGGTGACCCCCGGCTACCTCAACCGCCCCGAGGAGACCGCGCGCACCCTGGTCGGCGGCTGGCTGGCCACCCACGACCGGGCGGTCCGCGCATCCGACGGCACGCTGCGCCACCTCGGCCGCGCCGACGACATGGAGATGGTCGGCGGGATCACGGTCTCCCCGCTCGAGGTGGAGGCCGTGCTGCGCACCCATCCGGCGGTGCGGGAGGTCGCGGTCGCGGCCGTCACCGACGCCGGCGGGGCCGGCAGACTGCGCGCCTTCGTCGTGCCCGTCGCGTCCGTGCCGGACGGCCTCGGGGAGGACCTGCTGCGGCTGGCCCGCGAGCGGCTGGCCGCGTTCAAGGTCCCCCGCAGCGTCAGCCTCGTCACCTCCCTGCCCCGCACCGCCACCGGGAAGCTCCGCCGCCATCTGGTCCGCCAGGGCGCGTGGTGACCCCGCCCCGCACCACGTCCGAGAGGAACAGTCACATGCCCCAGCAGCCCCTCCTCGCCGATCGCGGGTTCTATCTGGGCCCGATGTTCCGGCAGGCGGCCGACCGGCACGGAGCCGTGTTCGTCACCCTGGACCGGCCCCTGGACACCCACCCCGGCCTCGGGACCGCCCTCAGCTACACGATCCTGGCCGATGTGGTCGAGGAGCTGTCGGGACGCCTGTGGGCGGCCGGGGTGCGGCCCTCGGAACAGGTCGTCGTCCACAAGACGGACAACGTCGACATCGTGCTGCTGACCTGCGCGATCTCCCGGATCGGCGCGGTGCCGGTCCTGCTGTCGCCCGCGCTGGCCGGTGAGGTGGTGGGCAAGCTGCTCGCCCGGCTGCGGCGGCCCTGGCTGGTCACGGACGCGGCGAAGCTGGACGGCCCGCTCAGCGGCCTCGACCTGGACACCGTCGTACGGCGCACCCTCACCGTGGCCGACACGCCGGGCGCCCAGTCACGCGAGTCGCTGGCGAAGCACGCCGGAGCCGAGACGCCCCGCGCCGTGCGGCTGCACCCGCGCGAACCCGCCCTGATCACCCACAGCTCCGGCACCACCGGCGTGCCCAAGCTCGCCGTGCACTGCGCGAACACCATGTGGAACCGGCTCGTCCCGCAGAAGGCGATGGGCTGGCCCACCCGGGGCGAGGTCGCGGCGCTGCACATGTCGTTCGTGCACTCGCGCTTCTACCATCTGCTGGGCGTGCTGCTGCACTTCGGCAGCCCGCTGCTGCTGATCACCGACCCGGACCCGGCCTCGGTGGGCCCGCTGCTGGTCCGGCACCGCCCCGGGATCGTCGAGACCCACCCCAACACCTTCGTGCTGTGGGAGGAGCTGGCCGACGCGCCCGGCGCGCCGCTGTCGCGGGTGAAGTCGTACGGCTCGACGTTCGACGCGATCCACCCGCGCACGGTACGGCGTCTGCTGGACGCCTCGAAGCGGCGCACGCCCTGGCTGATCCAGCTGTACGGGCAGAGCGAGAGCGGGCCGGTGGCGTTCCAGTGGTTCACCCGGCGTTCCGTCGCCCGCGCGGACGGCCGCCGGGTCGGCACCGGCATCCCCGGCTTCACCCGGGTCCGGGTCACGGACGCCGACGGCCGCCGGGTCGCGCCGGGCACGCCCGGCCGGATCGAGGCCCGCACCCGCGGCCGCATCCTCACCTACCTGGGCATGCAGGAGCAGTACGACCGCCAGCTGACCGACGGCTGGTGGCAGATGGGCGACATGGGGTACCGCAGCCGGCTGGGCGCGCTGTACCTGATGGACCGGGAGATCGACCGGATCGACTCCGTGCACAGCAATCTGGAGGTCGAGGACACCCTGATGGACCGCCTGGAGGAGCTGCGTGAGGTGGTCATCGTGCCGGGCGCGGACCGCGAGCCGGTGCCGGTGGTGTGCGTACGGGGCGAGCGGCCCCTGGACCCCGAGCGCTGGCGGGAGGCGACGGCCGACCTGCCCGCGATGGCCGAGCCGAGGCAGTGGCGGTTCGAGGAACTGCCGATGACGGCGACCTGGAAGGTGAAGCGGGTGGAGATCACCCGCATGCTGGCCGAGTCGCGCGAGAGCGTCCGCGCGTGAACCCGGTGATCGTGGTGGGCGCGGGTCCGGTCGGTCTGTCGGCCGCGCTGGGCCTGCGCGCGCACGGCCTGCCGGTGGTACTGCTGGAGGCCGACCCGCGGGACCGGGAACGGCCGGGCAGCCGGGCCCTGTTCGTGCACCGGGAGACGCTGCGGCTGCTGGACGGGATGTGCCCGGGGCTGGCCGCCGAGATCACGGCGTACGGCCGGACCTGGCACACCCGGCGCACCCTGTACCGGGGCCGGGAGGTGTACTCCCGCACCTTCCCGCCCCCGTCCGGGCTGCCGCCGTTCACGAGCCTGCGCCAGCTGGACACCGAACGCTTTCTGCGCGCCGCCTGCGAGCGGGCCGACGTGGAGTTCGTCTGGGACGCCCGCGTCACGGACGTACGGACGACGGCGACCGGTGTGTCGCTGACGGGTGCGGACGGGCGTGAGTGGAGCGCGCCGTACGTCGTGGCCGCCGACGGTGCGCGGTCCGCCGTGCGGGGCGGGCTGGGCATCGCCATGGAGGGCGAGCGCGGCGAGGGCTTCCACGTGGTGGTCGACGTCGCGGACGTGCCGGGCGCCGAGCTGCCGCTGGAGCGGGTCTTCCACTACGAGCATCCGGGTGTCGGGGGCCGCAGTGTGATGCGGGTGCCGTTCACCGGCGGTTTCCAGGTGGACCTGCAGTGCCGCGACGACGACGCGGAGGAGGAGTACGGCACCGAGGAGGCCGTACGCCGCTGGCTCCCCGGAGTCGTGGGCGACGGGTACGGGGACCGGGTGCTGTGGGTGTCGACGTACCGTTTCCTGCGCAAGGTCGCGGCGTCCTTCACCGACCCCCACGGGCGGGTGCTGCTCGTCGGGGAGGCGGCGCATCTCTTCCCGCCGTTCGGGGCGCGGGGCATGAACAGCGGGATCGCCGACGCGGCGGCGGCCGCGGCGGCCGTGGCCGCCGGGACCCCGGAGGCGGTGGCCGCCTTCGCGGAGGTACGGCGGGCGGCGGGGCTGTTCAACAGCGAGGCCGCCGGGCTCGCCCTGGACCATCTGCGGCCCCGCCGCCGGATCGTACGGCTGAGACAGCGGGCGGCGGCGGCCCTCTCACCCGTGCTGCCGTCGTGCGGGTCATGGCTGGAGCACGCGCCGTACGGTCCCCGGCACGGGGCGCCCGCGGTGGCGGGCGGGAAGTACTGAGTTTCGAGGAGGTACGTGTGACGACACAACCGGCGGTCCGGGAAGGGCTGTTGACGTGGTCACCCGACCGGGGGCTGACCCCGGACGCCGACCCGGCGGCCGACGGGCCGCTGCTCGTCGCGGACTCGTGGCTGCTGCGCGAGGGCCGGGTACGCGGCTACGGCCGCCACCGGGAGCGCTTCCTCGGGGCGTGCGGCGAGTGCGGCGGGCCGCCGCCGCGCCGGCTGGTGGAGTTCTGGCAGGACGTGACCTCCGTGCTGCCGCGCACGGGCGAGTGGTTCCCGCGTGTCGAACTCGCCGCCGGGTCACATGAGTTGAGACTGCGGCTGCGGCACGCCCCGCTACTCGGCACTGAGGTGCGGCTGTGGTCGGCGGCGCAGGCCGACCCGCGGACGGTCCCGCGGCGCAAGGGCCCCGACCTGGACGCCCTGGCCCGGGTGCGCAGCCGGGCGAACGGCGAGGGGGCCCAGGAGGCGGTGCTGGTCACGGCCGCCGGGCTGGTGCTGGAGTCCCCCACCGCGAGCGTGCTGTGGTGGGAGGACGACGAGCTGTGCCTGCCCCCGGCCCGGCTGCCCCTGCTCCCCGGGATCACCGCCCTGCTCGTCCGGGAGCGGGCCGAGCGATCCGGGATCCGGGTCGCCCACCGTGAGCGGACCCTCGCCGAGCTGGACGGCCGTGAGGTGTGGCTGGTGAACGCCCTGCACGGGATCCGGCCGGTGACGGGCTGGACGGGCACCTCGATCACCCCCGGGCCGGCGGTACGGGCGGCGGAATGGCGGGAATGGCTGGACGGACTCATGGAGCCGCTGCCGGGCGAATAGCGGACGACCGGAAAACAGAATGACGGGCATCGGCGATCCCTGCCGATGCCCGAATTCTGCTGTGTCTAATTCCGCGTTCTTTACTTCCGGCTCTGCTTCCGGCTCTGTTTCCGGCTCTCTTTCCGGCTTTACTTCTGGGCCGGCTGATAAGCCCCCGGAACCATCCGCGTCGCGATCGCGATCCGGTTGTACGCGTTGATGACGGTGGCCGCCCAGATGAGTGCCGCGATCTGCGCCTCGTCGAACACCTCGGCCGCCCCGGCGTACACGTCGTCCGGCACGTGCCCGTCGGCGACGAGGGTCACGGCCTCCGTCAACGCCAGTGCGGCGCACTCCCGTTCGCTGAAGAAGGGGGTCTCCCGCCAGGCGTTCAGGGCGTAGATCCGCTGCTCGGTCTCGCCCTGGGCGCGGGCGTCCTTGGTGTGCATGTCGAGGCAGAACGCACAGCCGTTGAGCTGCGAGGCGCGGATCCTGACCAGTTCCAGGATGTCCGGTTCGACTTTCGCGTCCTGTGCCGCGGTGACGGCCGCCGCGTGCAGGGAGCCCATCGCGGAGGAGACGTCGGGGGTGATTTTCTTCAGGGCCACACGGGATATCTGGTCACTGTTGCTCATGGAGCGACTATATCCATGAATTCAAATTACGGAGACACGCTCACCGAAAGACAATGCCGTGCACGACGCGTCCAGGTGGACGCCACCCGATCCTTTGACTAAAGTCAAAGATTATGGAGTCTGTGTCGGAGCCCGTACCGGAACCGGTGCCGGCCGCGGACGTCGCGGCCTTCCGCCTGTTCAACCGCTACTTCACGCGCCGTATCGGCGCCCTCGACGACCAGTACCTCGGCCAGGGCCGTCCCCTCGGCGAGGCCCGCCTGCTGTTCGAGATCGCCGACGGCGCGGCCGGGGTCTCCCTGCGCGAACTGCGCGGCCGGCTCGGTCTGGACGCCGGTTACCTCAGCAGGATGGCGCGGGCACTGGAGGCGCAGGGCATGGTCCGCGTCGGCGTCCCCGCGCACGACAACCGGCTGCGGACCGTCGAGCTGACCCCGGCCGGGCGCGCAGAGGTCGCGGAGCAGAACCGGCGCGCCGACGCGCTCGCGGCCGGCCTGCTGCGAGGGCTCGCCCCGCGGCAGCGTGCGGAGCTGACCGGGGCCCTGGCCGCCACCCGGCGCCTGCTGCGGCTCGCGGGCATCGAGGTCGCGGTCGTCGACGGCGCGTCGGCGGACGCCCGGGCCTGCCTGGAGGCGTACGCCGCCGACATCGACGCACGGTTCCCGGAGGGCTTCGACAAGGGCTCCCTCGTGGACCCGACGGAGGTCTCCGGGGAGGCCGGCGCCTTCCTGGTCGCCTACGAGGAGGGCCGGCCGGTGGGCTGCGGGGCGCTGCGGCGGCTGGAGCCCGGCACGGGCGAGATCCGGCACGTGTGGGTCCACCCGGACGCCCGCCGGCTGGGCCTCGCGCGGCGACTGCTCGGCGGGCTGGAGCAACAGGCGCGGGCGCGCGGGCTCTCCGCCGTACGACTGGACACCCACGCCGCGCTCACCGAGGCCCAGGCGATGTACCTGGCCTGCGGCTACACCGAGATCCCCCGCTACGACGACAACGTCTACGCCAGCCACTGGTTCGAGAAGCGGCTGGGGCCGGGGAGCGCCGGCTGACCTTCGGCCGTCAGGGGCGGGCCAGGGATGAACAGCTCGGAGCCGATCCGCGGACCGGCTGCCGCTCCCGCACGCCGGGCGGCTCGACTGGCCGACCAGGGACGGCAGTTCCCTCCGGACGCCGGGCAGGCGCGGCATGGAGTGACCGTCGACGGCACCGCCCAGCCCGGAAACGGGCGCGGGCCCCGTTCCGGATGAACACCGGAAGCGGGGCCCGTGCGGGCTCGCGACGGAGACCGTCGACGAGGTGGCTCAGATGAGGCCGAGGGCGCGGACCGCCTCGCGCTCCTCCTCCAGCTCCTTCACCGACGCGTCGATGCGGGCGCGGGAGAACTCGTTGATGTCCAGGCCCTGGACGATCTCGTACTGGCCGTCCTTGGTGGTGACCGGGAAGGAGGAGATCAGGCCCTCCGGGACGCCGTAGGAGCCGTCCGACGGGATGCCCATGGAGGTCCAGTCGCCGTCCGCGGTGCCGTTGACCCAGGTGTAGACGTGGTCGATCGCGGCGTTGGCGGCGGAGGCGGCCGAGGACGCGCCACGGGCCTCGATGATGGCCGCGCCGCGCTTGGCGACGGTCGGGATGAAGTCGTCGGCGAGCCACTGCTCGTCGTTCACGACCTCGGCCGCGTTCTTGCCGGCGACCGTGGCGTGGAAGATGTCCGGGTACTGGGCGGCGGAGTGGTTGCCCCAGATGGTCAGGCGCTTGATGTCGGCGACCGTGGAGCCCGTCTTCTTCGCGAGCTGGGTCAGCGCGCGGTTGTGGTCGAGGCGGGTCATCGCGGTGAACCGCTCGGCCGGTACGTCCGGGGCGGCGGCCTGGGCGATCAGGGCGTTGGTGTTGGCCGGGTTGCCGACGACGAGGACCTTGATGTCGTCCGCGGCGTGGTCGTTGATGGCCTTGCCCTGCGGCTTGAAGATGCCGCCGTTGGCGGAGAGCAGGTCACCGCGCTCCATGCCCTTGGTGCGGGGGCGGGCGCCCACGAGGAGGGCGACGTTGGCGCCGTCGAAGGCCACGTTCGGGTCGTCGGTGATGTCGATGCCGGAGAGGAGCGGGAAGGCGCAGTCGTCGAGCTCCATGGCGGTGCCCTCGGCGGCCTTCAGCGCCGGGGTGATCTCCAGGAGGCGCAGGCGGACCGGCACGTCCGCGCCGAGCAGCTGGCCGGAGGCGATGCGGAAGAGCAGGGCGTAACCGATCTGGCCGGCCGCGCCGGTGACGGTGACGTTCACGGGAGTGCGGGTCATGGCGTTCTCCGTATGACAGCTGTCGGTGGGGCGTCCCTGCCCCGGGTGGGACGTACAAATGATCGATCTCTTGGCATCAAGAGATCCATCCAGCGGTCAGGCTATCGCGCATCCGGGATCCCGGACCGCCGGGGCCGTGTGGCCCGGCCCACAGAGTGGACAACTCTGGTGCGAGAGCCACGAAAAAGGCGGCCGCCGGTTCGGGAGAGGTGGAACCGGGCGGCCGCCGGGTGGGGGTACCGGGTCGTGCCGGACTCCCGTGGGGGTACGGTTCGCGTGCCCAGGGCGGAGGCGGGTATTCCTGCGCGCACCGCTTTTTTTCAGCTGGCGGAGGCACCCCTCAGCGGGTGCACCCCTTCTCCCCCGAGGCCAGCACCGCGCAGGCCCTCGCCTGGTCCGCGTCGCGCACCGCGATCATCGGGGTGTACGCGATCGTCTCGGCGGAGGTGGTGATGGTCCCGGTCTGCCGGCGCGAGCCCACGGTCACCCGTACCACGTCCCCCGGCACGGCCTGCGTGATCCTGCCCCAGGCCGCGCCGCACGTCCGGCTGTAGCGGACCTCGACCAAGGCCGGGCCGACCGTCGCGCTCTTCGCCGTGGTCACCAGGTCGCCGCTGCACCCCATCTGTTCCGCGTCCTTGCCGGTGCAGCCGGAGCCCGCGCACAGCACCCCGGAGGGCAGGACGGTACTCGTGGCGGCCGACGGCGTGGGCGAGCCGGACGCGCCCACGGTCTGCCGCCCGCCCCCGCCGTCGGTCAGCAGGAACGCGCCCACGACGACGATCACCACCCCGACCACCCCCGCGAGGAACAGCGCCGTGCGCTGCGCACCGGCCGCCCTCCCCGGGTCCTCCGAGGAGTCCGGCGGCGGCGTCGGGGACCCGCCCGCCGGACCCGCGACGCCCGGCACGGCCGCGCCGCGCTCCCCGGACCGCTGTCCGCCCTCCGGCGGCCCGAACTCCCCCAGCGCCGCCCGCGCCCGGGCGATCCGCGCGGCCTCCACGGTCGGCTCGTGCCGCAGTTCCGAACGGCTCCAGGCACGTTCGGCCAGCTCCCACATCGTGGTCAGATGGACGGGCGGGGTGCCGGTGACCTCGGCGAGCGCGATGATCGCACCCTTGGGGGCGAGCAGCCGGCCGTTCAGATACCGCTCCCAGGACGTCCTGCTGTACCCCGTACGGTCCGCGACCGCCCCGAGGCTCAGCCCCGCGCGGTCCACCACCCTGCGCAGCTGCTCGGCGAACTCCCGTACTTGTGGGTCGAGTTCGTCCGGCAGGTCCCGCCAACGAGGCATGGAGCCCCCCTCCCTCCGCCAAGTCCCCCTTTGGCCACGTTAGCCCCGATGTCCAGACGATTCGGGACACAAACCCGAACTGTCAACGTATCGACACGACGGGCACACGGAAGGAGCCCGTCAGCCGAAGGCCACGGCTCCCCCGAGGGCGGTGAGCAGCAGGGCGAGCAGCAGCAGGACCGCGTACAGGAGGAGCCGTCCGGCGGGGCGGTCCGGCGCGGGCTCGTCCAGGCGTTCCCACCAGGGAACGGTGGGGTCGTCCTCGTACCCTTCACCAGGCTGCGCCGCGGGCGGGCGCGGCCAGGCCTCCACGGCCAGTTCCCAGCGCACCACGTGCCGTTCGGCGTCCGCGCCGGTCAGCCCCGCGACCCGGCACAGTGCGGCGACGGCCTGCCGGGGCGGCGGCTGTACGGCGTTGAGGTAGCGCTGCCAAGAGGACTTGCTGTACGCGGTGCGCGCGCCGAGCGCGGCCAGGCTGAGGCCCGTTCCGTCCTTGAGCTGCCTCAGCCGTTCCACGAAAAGCCGCACCTCCGGCGGCAGCCCGTCCGGCAGCGGCTGCCAGGCGCCCATCCCGCCCACCTCCTCGTCGATCCGATGGGGGGACGACGTCCGGCGGGCGGACGGTTCCCGAGGCATACCGTCGGCAGCGGAACGGTCACTTCCGTGCCACAGCGCACGGAGACCTGTTGAACAGCCAGTTCACTGTTTGGCAGCGTGGAACCCGCACGGCGGCCCGTCCTTCTCGGGGGAGAGGACGGGCCGCCGGACGTTCGGGTTCCTGTCGGCCGCGAGTTGGGCAGCGCCCTTCCTCACGTACTGACGGTGAAGTGCAGGGTGTCCTTCAGAAACGGAATCTGCAGCCACGGATCCGGCTGAGCCATGAGCGCCAGCAGCACGATCACCGCACCCAGCACCCCGTACGTCGCTATGTCCGTGAAGCGGGAGCGCACGGCGAGCATGCCGACGCCGGGCAGCAGCCAGCGCAGCACCGCACCGGCCAGCAGCGCGACGCCGATCACGATCGTGCCGGCCCGGAACTGGTCGAGCGCGGTCACGAGCAGACCGACCGCGACCAGCGCCGACACCACGATGATCGGCCACTGGCGCGCGGCCAGGGTGTCGCCGGCCGCGGCCCTTCCGGCGCCCTCGGGACGCGCCGTGTCCTTGGTGAACAGCGGGAAGCGGCGGGTGTGACGGCGCGCCACGCCGTCGGCGTCCGGCGCGCTGACGGGGTCGCGCACCTCGATGTCCTCGATGTCCTCGACGCCCTTGATGCCCTTGATGCCCTCGATGTCCTCGGCTTTGCCGGAGGTCCGGTCAGCCTGCACTGCGCTCCGCCGCCTCGACCACGTTGACGAGCAGCTGGGCACGGGTCATCGGGCCGACGCCGCCCGGGTTCGGGGAGATCCACGCGGCGACCTCACGGACGTCCGGGTGGACGTCGCCCACGATCTTCCCCTCGGCGTTGCGCGAGACACCGACGTCCAGGACGGCGGCGCCCGGCTTGATGTCCTCCGCACGGATCAGATGCGCGGAGCCGGCGGCCGCGACCACGATGTCCGCGCGCTTGAGGTGGGCGGACAGATCACGGGTGCCGGTGTGGCACTGGGTCACCGTGGCGTTCTCGCTGCGACGGGTCAGCAGCAGCGGCATCGGGCGGCCGATGGTGACACCACGGCCGACGACCACGACCTCGGCGCCCTTGATCTCGACACCGTGGCGCCGGAGCAGGGTGAGCACGCCGTTCGGGGTGCAGGGCAGCGGGGCGGGCTCGTTGAGGACGAGCCGGCCGAGGTTCATCGGGTGCAGCCCGTCGGCGTCCTTGGACGGATCCATCAGCTCCAGGATCCGGTTCTCGTCGATGCCCTTGGGCAGCGGCAGCTGGACGATGTAGCCGGTGCAGTCCGGGTCGTCGTTCAGCTCGCGTACGACCGCCTCGATCTCCTCCTGCGTGGCCGTGGCGGGCAGTTCGCGCTGGATGGAGGCGATGCCGACCTCGGCGCAGTCGCGGTGCTTGCCGGCGACGTACTTCTGGCTGCCGGGATCGTCCCCGACGAGGATCGTGCCGAGGCCGGGCGTCACACCCTTCTCCTTCAGCGCCGCCACGCGGGCGGTCAGCTCGGACTTGATCTCGGCTGCGGTGGCCTTGCCATCGAGAATCTGGGCGGTCATGACCCCATCCTCCCGGATGACGGGCTCACGGTTCCAATCCGGGAGCCGAATGCGGCTGGACAAGAAACCGGCCATTGCAGAACGATTGCTGCCACAGTGCCGCGGGCAGTACCGGGGGGACGCACCGCATCTGTGATCTTCCTCCGCGGTGGGCCGCCCGTCGTCCCCCGCACTGGATCCGCCAACGGAGGAAGTGACCCATGAGTTTCGGCGACCCGAACAACCCCTACGGTCCGCCGCCCCAGCAGCCCCCGGCCTCTTCCGGTTACAGCTACCCGCAGCAGCCCGGCCCCGGCTACGGCGTCCCGCCGGCGCCGCCCTACCAGCAGCAGCCGTACCCGCAGTACCCGGGCGGCTACCCCGGCGGCCCGGCGGGCCCGGCCGCCATCCCCGGGATCACCCGCGCCGCGCAGATCCTGGTGGGCGTGCTCGCCCTGGCCCACCTGGGCGTGGCGGGCCTGTACGCCTGGCAGCTGTCCAAGTGGGACGAGACCATGGCCGAGGCGGGCATCACCGGTGACGCCGAGGCGGAGAGGTTCGCGGACCTCGGCAAGGGCGTCGTGGTCTTCTTCATGAGCCTGGCCGTGGTGTTCGCGATCCTCGGCCTGGTGCTGCTGCTCCAGTACGCCAAGGGCGGCAACGCCGTCCGCGTGTGCTCGATCGTCTACGGCTCGTTCGCGATCGTCACCGGCATTTTCACCCTGGCGGCCTACGGGCTCGGTCTGGTGATCCTGGTGGTCGCCATCCTGGTGATCGTCTTCGCCGCGAAGCGCGCGAGCGCCGAGTGGTTCCGGCGCCCGCGCCACGGGGGCGCGCACCTCTGACGGCACACGACGAAGGGCCGTGTCCCGCCCCATCGAGGGAGGGACACGGCCCTGGTGCTGTCACCGCGTCAGTGCGTCAGTGGAAGAAGTGCCGCGTCCCGGTGAAGTACATGGTGACGCCCGCCTTCTGCGCGGCCTCGACGACCAGCTCGTCCCGGACCGAACCGCCGGGCTGGACGACGGCCTTCACACCCGCCGCCACGAGGACCTCGAGCCCGTCGGGGAAGGGGAAGAACGCGTCGGAGGCGGCGTAGGAGCCGCGTGCCCGCTCCTCACCGGCCCGCTCGACGGCCAGCTTCGCCGAGTCGACCCGGTTGACCTGCCCCATGCCGACGCCGACGGAGGCGCCGTCCTTGGCGAGCAGGATGGCGTTGGACTTCACGGCCCGGCAGGCCTTCCAGGCGAAGGCGAGCTCGGCCAGCTCCTCGGCGCCGAGCGCCTCGCCGGTCGCGAGGGTCCAGTTGGCCGGGTCGTCGCCGTCGGCCTGGAGCCGGTCGGTGACCTGGAGCAGCGCGCCGCCGCCGATGGGCTTGAGCTCGACGGGGCTGGACGGCCCCTGCGGCGCCTTCAGCACCCGGATGTTCTTCTTCTTGGTGAGGGCCTCCAGGGCCCCCTCCTCGTAGTCGGGCGCGACGATGACCTCGGTGAAGATCTCGGCGACCTGCTCGGCCATCTCCTTGCTGACGGGCCGGTTCACGGCGATGACACCGCCGAAGGCGGACAGCGGGTCACAGGCGTGCGCCTTGCGGTGGGCCTCCGCGACATCGGCACCCACCGCGATACCGCAGGGGTTGGCGTGCTTGATGATCGCGACGGCCGGCTCGTCGTGGTCGTACGCGGCACGGTGGGCGGCGTCCGTGTCCGTGTAGTTGTTGTACGACATCTCCTTGCCGTGCAGCTGCTCGGCCTGCGCGAGACCGGCGCCGCTGCCGTCGGCGTAGAGGGCGGCGGGCTGGTGCGGGTTCTCGCCGTAGCGGAGGGTGTTCTGCCGCTCCCAGGTGGCGCCGAGGAAGTCGGGGAACTGCGAGTCGTCGACGGGCGCGTAGGAGGAGGCGAACCAGGAGGCGACCGCGACGTCGTAGGCGGCGGTGTGCTGGAAGGCCTCGGCGGCGAGCCGCTTGCGGGCGGCGAGGTCGAATCCGCCGTCCTTCAGGGCGGCGAGGACGTCGCCGTACCGGGCGGGGCTGGTGACGACGGCCACGGACGGGTGGTTCTTGGCGGCGGCGCGCACCATGGACGGCCCGCCGATGTCGATCTGCTCGACGCACTCGTCGGCGGAGGCGCCGGAGGCGACGGTCTCCCGGAAGGGGTAGAGGTTGACGACGACGAGGTCGAAGGGCTCGACACCCAGCTCGGTGAGCTGCCGCCGGTGGTCCTCGAGACGCAGGTCGGCGAGAATGCCGGCGTGCACCTTGGGGTGCAGGGTCTTGACGCGGCCGTCGAGGCACTCGGGGAAGCCGGTGAGCTCCTCGACCTTGGTGACGGGGACGCCGGCGGCGGCGATGCGGGAGGCGGTGGAGCCGGTCGACACCAGCTCGACGCCGGCCTCGTGCAGCCCGCGGGCGAGCTCCTCGAGCCCGGTCTTGTCATAGACGCTGACAAGCGCACGGCGGATGGCCCGCTTGGCGTTGCTCTCGGCGGTCACTGGATAACTACCTTTCGTCCCTCAATGCGATAGCCGTTGCGGGCGAGGCGCCCCACGACCTCGACGAGCAGCCTTCGCTCGACTTCCTTGATGCGCTCGTGCAGAGCGCTCTCGTCGTCCTCGTCCCGGACCTCGACCACGCCCTGGGCGATGATCGGACCGGTGTCGACACCGTCGTCGACGAAGTGGACGGTGCAACCGGTGACCCGGGCCCCGTAGGCGAGCGCGTCACGCACACCGTGGGCGCCGGGGAAACTGGGCAGCAGCGCGGGATGGGTGTTGACGAACCGCCCCCCGAAGCGGGCGAGGAACTCCTTGCCCACGATCTTCATGAATCCGGCGGAGACGACGAGGTCGGGCTCGTGGTCGGCGACGGCCTCGGCGAGGGCGGCGTCCCACTCCTGACGGCTGCCGAAGTCCTTGACCTTCCGCACGAAGGTGGGAATCCCGGCCCGCTCGGCACGGGCGAGCCCCTCGATACCGTCCCGGTCGGCCCCGACGGCGACGATCCGCGCGCCGTAGGCCTCGACGCCGGTGGCGGCGATCTCGTCGAGGAGCGCCTGGAGGTTCGTACCGGATCCGGAGACGAGCACGACGAGACGCTTGGCCACGGTCGGCTTGGCGGCCACGGTGGGGGCCCTTTCTCGGGGAAGCAGCGGAGCACGGCCGGCGAGGATGCTTTTGTACGTTCGTACGAATGCATCGCGCCCCCGAATACGGGGAAGCCTACGAAGCAGCCGACCGTCAGCAACGATACCGGCACACCAGGCGGCCCCCATGGGACGGGGGCGTGGCCGGAAGGTAGCGTCTGCGAGGAGCGGGGTCGGGAACGCGGTGGCAGTGCGACGCGTTCCCCCTGCGAGAGCTCACATCGGACAGTCGTACCACCTAGGGGAAGACGCTCACTTGATGCCGGACCGCAGTCTGCGACTCCACACGCTCCCCCCGCAGCCCGTGGCGGGAGAGGTGCGCGGCACCCTGCTGCGCCGCGAGCGCCCGACGTCACCCCCCGACGCAGAGCCGAACTCCTCGGACAAGCCGTCGGACAAGGACGACAACCCCTTCGCCCCGCCCCCCGAGGGCACCCCCGACCGCCCGTGGCAGCCCCGGCGCCCGGCGAACGGCGAGGGTGACGCGCCGGCCGAGGGCCGCACTCCCTGGGGCAATCAGTGGAGCGACCAGCAGCCCGGCCGCTCCCCCGGCGGCGGCTTCGGCGAGCGCCCCCGCAGCGGCGGCCCCGAGGGCCCCGGCCCCACCCCCGGCCCGCGCTGGGACCCCACGGACCCGGCCCAGCGCCGCGCCCGCTACGCGCTGCTCTCCGGCATGTGGGCCTTCTTCTTCGCCCTCTTCGGCTGGCCGTACGTGGCACTGCTCCTGGGCGCCCTCGCCCTCAACTGGGGCATCAGCGCCCTGCGCGCCAAGCCCCGCACGCCCGACCCCGACGCCCCGGCCCCCACCGAGCCCCCCGGCCGCCCCCAGACGACCGCCGCGATCAGCGGCCTGGTCACGGCGTCCCTGGCCCTCGCCCTCGTCGCCGTGACCTTCACCGCCCAGCTCGTCTACCGCGACTACTACACCTGCACCAAGGACGCCCTCACCACCGAGGCCGAACAGTCCTGCAGCGACCTCCTCCCGAAGGAACTGAAGGGAATCCTGGGCGCCAACACCTGAGACCCGCCACGCGGTCCCCGCGATGCCGCGGGCGGGCAGCGGGGCCCGAGGACCCCGGCCGCGTGCCCGCCGGGGCGGTGTGTCAGACCACGGCGAGCCGGTCCACCAGCAGTTCCACCCTCCGCTCGGTGTCCTGCGGCGGCAGCCGTCGCGCCCGGGTCAGGGTGGCCAGCCCGTGCAGGGCCGCCCAGAACAACTCGGTGAACAGTCCCGGGTGGACGCCGTCCCCGGCGACCTCGGCGAGCGTCTCCAGCAGGGCGGCGAAGGCGTCCTTCAGTGGCTCCGGGGTGTCCTCGTGTGCGAACGCCAGGCCGCCGTCGAGCTGGAACATGGCGTCGTAGACCGCCGGGTTGCGTTCGGCGAAGTCGAGGTAGGCGCGGGCGAGGGCGGTGACCCGGGCGCGGGTGTCGTCCGCGGCGGAGGCCGCGGCCCGCAGCGCCGCGGCCATCTCGGTGGCGCCCTCGAGGGCGACGGCGCCGATGATCTCGCGCTTGCCGCGGAAGTGGCTGTAGAGGACGGGCTGGCTGTATTCGATGCGCTCGGCGAGCCGGCGGGTGGTGACCGCGTCCCAGCCCTGCTGCTCGGCGAGTTCGCGGGCCGTCGCCACGATGAGGCGCTCACGGCCCGCCCGTTCGCGCTCCTTGCGTTCCTGTACCGACATGACCCGATCCTAGCACCGCTAGACAATCGAGCGGCAGCAGTACTAGCGTTGCCTCATCATCTAGCAACGCTAGATCCAGGAGGGTCATCATGCTCACCGCACTTGAGATCGTCACCACCGTGATCGTCGGCCTGATGGTGGGGGTGGAGTTCTCCGTCGCCTTCGTCATCAACCCGATCTTCAACGCCCTGCCCGAGGACAGCGGCCAACTCGGCCGCGCACACGGGGGCCGGATGCTCGGCGCCGTCATGCCGTTCTGGTACATCGGCTCGCTCGTCCTCGTCGCGGTCTGGGCCATCGCCGGACGGCACCACGACGGCGCCGGCCTCACCGTCACCGCCGGCGCGCTGCTGCTCCTCAGCGTGGTCATGTCGCTCCTGCTGCTCGTCCCGATCAACAACCGGGGCAAGACATGGACCCCCGAGAACCGGCCCGAGGACTGGAAGGAGCAGATGAACCGCTGGGACCGCTTCCACTACGTCCGCGTCGCCGTCATCGTCGCCGCCTTCGCCCTGCTGGTCACCGCCCTCGCCTGAGCCCGCCGGCCGACACCCTGCTGGTGGCGCTCAATCCCCACTCCCCGGGCGGCGGGGCGAGGAAAACCGACGGTCACTGCGCCGCCCCCTCCTCCCCCGCGGCCTCCCGCAACGCCGCCCACCTGAACTCCCGAGCCCCGTCCCCATGCCACCCGGGCTCCGCCGACTCCCCCTCCTCCCCCACCCCCGCATCCTCCACAGCAGCGAAGTCGTACAGCTCACCCCCGCCCTCCTCGCGCTCCTCCGCATCCAAGGAAACCTCCACCCCCACCCCCGTCCAGGAAAACTCCCGCACCCCCCGCCCCCTCCATCTCCGCACCCACAACCCCACCGGCACCCCCACCGCCACCACCCACACCACCACCGCACCCCCCACCTGCCACCACACCGGCCCGAACCGAGCCATCACCCCCACCCCCAACGGCCCACCCGCCAACGCCGCAAGCACCCCCACCAGCCCACCGCACCCCACACCCGCCCCCACCACTCCCCCCACGGTCCGCCATCGCGACCACGCATCCACGGGCGCCTCCGCCACCCCACCACTGGAACCGGCCCCCGCACCTCCCACGAACACCCCCACCACCACCCCCGCCGCCATCGGCACCACCCCGGCCGCCCAGTTCCACACGGTCCCCACCCCCGCCTCCGGCACCGCCGCCAGCAGCGGGAACGGCGGCAACAACGGCGCCGGATCGGCCCCCAACGGCGTCACCACATGCCCCACCCCCAGCACATACCCGGGCCCCAGGGCGTACGCCGCCCCCCACACCGCCGCGTTGGGCACCAGCGCCACACACAGCAACAACACCGCGAACCGCCCCGACCACCCCTCCGTCAACTGCAGAAACGCCCCCCGAGCCGCCCCCACGTGCCACACCGACGAGACGGCCACCAACAACCCCCCACCCCCGACGAGCACGGCAGCCCCGGCCCCCGCGGCCCGCAACCTCACCCCCGCCCTCTCCTCCCGCGACTCCCCACCACCAGGACCACCCACACCCTTGACCCCACTGGTCGCATCCAGCCCGGTCAACCGCTCCCGCCCCCCACCGAACACGACCCTCCCCACCCACCCCGGCAACACCCGCTCGAACGGCTCCCGAGGACGCCCGTACGCCGACCACACCCCCGTCCCCGCCGCCACCACGGCCACCGCCGGCACACACACCACC
This sequence comes from Streptomyces sp. NPDC096132, assembly GCF_044763345.1. NCBI lineage: Bacteria > Bacillati > Actinomycetota > Actinomycetes > Kitasatosporales > Streptomycetaceae > Streptomyces > Streptomyces sp. NPDC096132. The sequence continues at coordinate 251,619 of NZ_JBIWGA010000005.1, read as the reverse complement.
GTCCAGAACCATGAAGGCCGCAGCACACCCCCCGCCGCATACGAGGCCACCCCCACCGCCACGGCGAGATACCCGCCCACCACACCGACCCACGCCGTACGCGCCCCCACCAGCACACTCCCCGCCGCACCACCCAGCACCCCGACCGCCTCCCCCACTCCTTCCCGCGCCTCCTCCCCACCCCCGTCGTCCACCGCATCCCGCGCCGCCCGGTGCACCAGCCACACCGGCAGCACGAGCAGCAGCAACGGCGTGACCCCGACCGGCGCGGGCACCCCGGACAACGTCTCGGTGCGCACCAGTTCCGCCCCGTGCGCCAACAGCCACAGCGCGGCGGCGACATGCAACGCCCCGCTCGGCCCACTGTCGGGATACGGCGAACTGATCCACAGCATCATCACCAGCGCGGCGAACGCCCCGAGCCCCAGCCCGGCGGCCAACGCCCCGCCCAGCGCGGCGGCGACCAGTCCGGGCGAACGGTCCCGCAAACGGGACGACAGCGAGGGCAGGGAGGACAGCGAGGACGGGAACGGTCGACGAGCAGGCATCCGGGTCACGCCCGCCATGGTCCCAACGACACGCGCTTTCCCGGCGTAACAGGCGAACCATCGCCGTGTCACTCAATATACGGTTATGTTCTTTTTCGCACGAAGCTGCTCCCGGTGCCACCGCCAGCGGGAGGCGTACGCGTGAAGAACCCGACGCCGCCGCCCCAGCCCGGCGACAGCACCCTCGCTCCGCGGAACCCCGGACACCGAAGCCCCGGACACCGGAACGCCGAACCCCACCGCCCCGCCGCCCGCCTGACGCCTGCTCAGGCCTTCGACGCCCTCTACACGTTCTGCGCCCCGGCCCTCGTACGACAGGCCTATCTCCTCTGCGGCCGCCGGGAACTCGCCCGCGAGTCGGTCGAACAAGCCTTCCAACTCGCCTGGCAGCACTGGCCCGAGGTGGCCGTGGACCGCGACCCGGCGACCTGGGTGCGGGCGGCCGCGTACGAGTACGCGCTCTCCCCCTGGCACCGGTTCCGCCCCCGCTTCCGGCACCCCGAACCACCGCCCGCCGACGCCGCCGACCGCGCCCTGCTCGCCGTACTCCTCACGCTTCCGCCGTCGTACCGCCGCACGCTCGTCCTCTACGACGGTGTGGGCCTCGACCTGCCGGAGACGGCGGCGGAGACGGAGGCGAGCACACCGGCGACCGCGAGCCGTCTCCTGCACGCGCGCGAGGCCGTCGCCGCGTCCCTGCCCCGGTTGGCCGACCCCTCCGTCCTGCACCAGCGCCTCGCCGAGCTGGCCTCCGCGGAACGCCTGCGCGCGGCCCGGCCCACGACCGTGCGGGCGGGCAGCGAGCGCCGCGCCCGCTGCTGGACCCGGGCGGCGATCGCGTTCACGGTGGCGCTCATCGGCGCGACAGCCCTGACCCTCCGCACGGCCCCCACCCAGTACGACCCCCCGGTCCCCCGGGGCGAAACGGTCCAGGGAATCCCCCCGAAGCCGGCCCCAGGCGCCCTCTCGAACAAACAAACGGCCCTCCGTAAAAAACTGAGGTCGGCCTCGGCCAACGGCCCGGAGAGGTTGCTGCCGGAGACCCGGTGAACGGCACCTTGAGAAACGCCGGTGGGCCCGCCCCCACCCCGGGGAACGGGCCCACCGACGTTCAGCTGAAACCCACTCAGCCGGCCAGGATCTCCCGAGCCAGCTTCGCCGTCTCGGTAGGCGTCTTGCCCACCTTGACGCCGGCGGCCTCGAGGGCCTCCTTCTTCGCGGCGGCCGTACCGGAGGACCCGGAGACGATGGCGCCGGCGTGGCCCATGGTCTTGCCCTCGGGCGCGGTGAAGCCCGCGACGTAGCCGACGACCGGCTTCTTCACGTTGTCCTTGATGAAGGCCGCGGCCCGCTCCTCCGCGTCGCCGCCGATCTCACCGATCATCACGATCAGGTCGGTGTCGGGGTCGGCCTCGAACGCGGCCAGCGCGTCGATGTGGGTGGTGCCGATGACCGGGTCGCCACCGATTCCGACGGCGGACGAGAAGCCGATGTCACGCAGCTCGTACATCATCTGGTACGTCAGCGTGCCGGACTTCGAGACCAGGCCGATGCGGCCCGGCTTGGTGATGTCGCCCGGGATGATGCCGGCGTTCGACTGGCCCGGGGTGATGAGACCGGGGCAGTTCGGGCCGATGATCCGGGTCTTGTTGCCCTTGGCGACGGCGTACGCGTAGAACGCGGCCGAGTCGTGGACGGCGATGCCCTCGGTGATGACGACCGCGAGCGGGATCTCGGCGTCGATCGCCTCGACGACGGCGGCCTTGGCGAAGGCCGGCGGCACGAAGAGGACGGACACGTTCGCGCCCGTCTTCTCGATCGCCTCGGCGACCGTGCCGAAGACCGGGATCTCGTTGCCGTCGATGTCGACGGACGTGCCGGCCTTGCGGGGGTTCACGCCACCGACGATGTTCGTGCCGTCGGCCAGCATGAGCTTGGTGTGCTTCATGCCCGTGGCACCGGTCATGCCCTGGACGATGACCTTGGAGTCCTTGTTGAGGAAGATAGCCATGGCTGTCTGAGTCCCTCTTACCTTTGTCGTGTCGAAGACGCGCGAATGTCAGCGCGCAGCCGCGAGCTCGGCGGCCTTGTCGGCCGCGCCGTCCATGGTGTCCACGCGCTGCACGAGCGGGTGGTTGGCGTCGGAGAGGATCTGACGACCCAGCTCGGCGTTGTTGCCGTCCAGACGCACGACCAGCGGCTTGGTGACGTCCTCGCCGCGGTCCTCCAGAAGCTTCAGCGCCTGGACGATGCCGTTGGCGACCTCGTCGCACGCGGTGATGCCGCCGAAGACGTTGACGAAGACGGACTTGACGTCCGGGTCGCCGAGGATGATCTCCAGGCCGTTCGCCATCACGGCGGCGGAGGCGCCACCGCCGATGTCGAGGAAGTTGGCGGGCTTCACGCCACCGTGGTTCTCACCGGCGTACGCGACGACGTCCAGGGTGCTCATGACGAGACCCGCGCCGTTGCCGATGATGCCGACCTCGCCGTCGAGCTTGACGTAGTTGAGGTTCTTCTCCTTGGCCGCGGCCTCGAGCGGGTTGGCCGAGTCCTTGTCGTGGAGTTCCTCGAAGTCGGGGTGACGGAACTCGGCGTTCTCGTCCAGGGTCACCTTGCCGTCGAGGGCGATGACGTCACCGGAGGCGACCTTCGCGAGCGGGTTCACCTCGACGAGGAGGGCGTCCTCCTCGACGAAGGTCTTCCACAGGGTGACGAGGACGTTCACGACCTTGTCGGCGACCTCGGCGGGGAAGTTGGCCGCGGCGACGATCTCGCGGGCCTTCTCCTCGGTGACACCCTCGTTGGCGTCGATCGGCGTCTTGGCGACGGCCTCCGGACGGGTGGCCGCCACCTCCTCGATCTCCATGCCGCCCTCGACGGACGCGATGGAGAGGAAGGTGCGGTTGGCACGGTCGAGGAGGAAGGAGACGTAGTACTCCTCGACGATCTCCGGAGCGGTCTCGGCGATCATCACCTTGTGGACCGTGTGGCCCTTGATGTCCATGCCGAGGATGTCCGTCGCGCGGGCGACGGCCTCGTCCGGGGTCGCGGCCAGCTTGACGCCACCGGCCTTGCCGCGGCCACCGACCTTCACCTGAGCCTTGACGACGGACTTGCCGCCCAGACGCTCGGTGATCTCGCGCGCCGCCTCAGGCGTGTCGATGACTTCACCGGCCAGCACCGGTACATCGTGCTTGGCGAAGAGGTCCCTCGCCTGATACTCGAACAGGTCCACGCGCTTCCGTCCCTATCAGTGATCTCGCGGTTCGTTGGATGCGTGGGCGTGCCGCGAAGGGCAACGTGACGTCCGCTTGGGTCACAGGGGAAGCGCACACGGTGTCCGAGCGCGCGGCATGTCCGTCTCGCAGGTTATCTCTGCTTGCGGGAGGCCTCTAAATCGCGGGTCACACCTGAGCGGTGATACCTGTCACATGATGTCGCACTCACTGGCACGGAGTGTCGCATGTGCAGGGCCTCACCGGGTTGGGGTCGACCCGGTGAGGCCCCTTGAACAGCCCCTTAGGGGCTCTGGCCGGGCGATCCCCACCCCAATGGGGACCCCTCGGCCTCATCCATGAGGTTTCGGCCGGACAAACCGATGGTTTTCGGCCGTCCGGGGCCTGTCGCCTCATGAAGTCGTTCGGTCGCACCCCCTCCCGCGCAGACATTGCCTGCGACCGGAGCGGTTGCGGTCATCTCGAGATCACTTGTGGACCACTTGGGAATCGCCGATGGACCACTTGTCGATCTTCCCGATCTTCCCGATCTTCCCGATCTTCCCGATCTTCCCGATCTTTTCGGGCTTTCGGTCTTTCGGTCTTTTCGCGGTCAGACGCTGTACGGGCCGGCCTGGGAGTCGGCGACGCCCCGGACGCCGGTCACGGCGTGACCGGCCAGCGGACCGCCCTCGGCCTCGACGGTCCCGGCCAGGTCCCACGCGAAGGGCGCGGTCCGCCCGGTGACCCCGTCGGCGAAGGAACCGGCCTCACCGGCGACACCGCCCGCGAAGGGAGCGACCTCGCCCTCGACGCCGTACGCCAGCACCGTCGCGCTCCCGGCGACCGGCCGGACGGTCGCCGCCACGGTCCCGGCGACGGTGTCCACGACGGGCTGTACGGCCCCGGCGACTCCGTCCGCGAACGGCGGAACCTGCCGGCCGACGCCGTACGCCAGACCGCCCGCCTGCCCGGCCACCCCGTGCGCGAGCGGCGGTACGTCCTCGACGACCCCGCCGGCGAACGGCCGTACGTCGCCGACCACGCCGTACGCCAGCGCGCCCGCGTCCACCACGGCCTGCCCGGCGACGGGCACCACCCCGTGCACGGCGGTGTTCACCACGGGCGGCAGCACGGCCTCCGCCGCGTCCGCGGCGACCTGGCCCGTGAGACCGGTGGCGTACGGGACGACCTGGCCGGCCACACCCGTCGCGTACGCGGGTACGGAGGAGACGACACCGGTGGCAAACGCGGGAACGCCCCCGACGAGGCCCCCGACGACCGGGTGTACGCCGGACAGGGCGCCGCCGGCGACCGCGTGCACCTCCGCCACGGCCCCACCGGCCACCGCCTCCACATCACCGACGGCACCACGCGCCGCCGACGTCACGCCCCACACGGCGTCGCCGACGGCGGGCGTGATCCCGCCCACCGTGTGCCCGGCCACGGGGGCCACGCCGGTCACGGTCCGCCCGACGACGGGGACCACTCCGGTCACGGCCTGCCCGGCAAGGGGGACCGCACCGGTCACTGTCTGCCCGGCGAGCGGAACGGCGTCCCCGACCGCCTGGCCGGCCACCGGCAGCACACCGTCCACGGCGGCCGTGACGACGGGCGGAACGACCGCGTCCGCCGTCCGCTCGACGACCGGGGTGACCGTCCCGGGCACGCTCGCGACCGTGCCGAGGACCTGCTGCCGCACCCCGCCGACCGTGCCCGTGACATGGCCGGGAACGGCGGAGACGGAGGCCTCGGCGGCGGACGTGACACCGGTGGCCTCGCCCCCGGCGGTGGCGACCGCGCCGGCCGCGCGGCCCTCGGCGCCGGTGACCGCGGCCCCCGCGGCACCGGTCGCCCCGGCGGCGGTACGGCCCGCCCCCGCGACCGTCCGGCGCGCCTTGGTCCGTACGACGCCGTCGACGCCCTGCGTCTGGACGCGGGCGGCCGACTGGACGCTCTGGAGCTTCGTCTGGGCGGCGGCGAGGGCCTGCTCCAGCTCGGGGGCGAAGGCGGAGAGGGGGCCGAACAGGTAGTCGACGGCGCTCCGGTCGTCCTCCGGGAGGTCCGGAAGGGCCGGCGTCTGCTTCTGGGCGGCGGCACCGGTCACCACGGTGGACTCGGCCTCGCCGACGGACTTCGTCGCGGCCCGCGCCGCCTTCTCGGCGCGAGCGGCCTTGGCGCCCTGGATGACCTTGGCGGCACCGCCCTTCACCTTCGCCGCGGCCTTGGACTCGGTGTGGGGGTCGATGTCGGTGCTGTCGCCGGCGGTGTCGGTGGCGGCGGCCGTGGTGTCCGTGACCTTCGAGGTCACGTTCCCGGTGACGCCGGTGGCGGTGTCCCGCACACCGGTGACGACACCGTCCACCGTGTCGGTGACGGTGCCGGTGAGAGTGTCGGTGAGGGTGCCGGTGGCGTCGGTGTCCGGCGTGGACACGGAGGAGGCGGGCAGTTCGTCGGCGCTGGCCGCGGCGGAACCGAGCGCCCACGCGCCGGTGACACCGGCGGCTACGACGAGGGAACGGCGGATGTTCTTGTTCATGCGTGCGTCAGATCCTTTGGGGGTTCCGAGACTTCGGAAGGCTTGGGACGTTCCGGCGCCGGAGCAGGGGGACTCCGGGCGGGTGGGCAGACCTGTTCCGCCCCCGCGCGCCAGGTCCGCAGCGGGGGAAGGGCTGCCCCGTCCTAGCCGGGGAAGACCGGAATGTCCCGGTACCTGTCCCGGGTCTCGGCCGCTTCCGACCGCACGACACCGCCGGGTGCCAGCAGCAGCGGCACCCGGTGATACGCCGTCACGGCCTGCGCGTCGCCGTGCCGCGACGCGCCGCCGGCGAGGACGGACGTACCGCCCAGCAGACCGCTGGGCTCACCGCCCGGCGCCCGGTGCGCGGGGGCGTGACCGTCACGGGCGCGCTCCGAGTCATGCGCTGCCGTGCGCACGCCGGCCTCATCACCGACGAGCGGGACGACAGGCCCGTACGACGCCGTGAGCGGAGCCGTCGCCGTGGACGCGTCGTCCGCCTTCCCGGCCGGGGAACCGTGCCCGTGGCCGCCCGGCGACGAGGTCACCGGGGAGGCCGGCCGGGGCGTCTGGTCGACGGGCACCGGAATCTGCACCGGAAGGGTCTGCACGGGGAGCGAGGGCAGATCGGAGACGTCCGGCAGATCGGAGACGTCCGGCAGATCCGTCAGGTCGGGGAGACCCGTCCGGTCCGTCAGCCCACCCAGGTCCTGGACGACCGACGAAACCGGCGACACCTGCGCCGACACCTGCTCCAACTCCTCTGTCACCGGCGCGACCTGGGCCGTCACGGCCTCCGGAAGCGCCGGGGTGCCTTCCGCCGCCTGCGCCTGCCCTCCGCAGAGGAACCCGAGCGCGAGCAACCCACCCACCAGCAGCGCCAGTTGCAGCGCACGCCGCCCGGCCGCCTCGCGCACAACACGCAGAGCGGCACCGGGCGGAACGATGGGAGAGGTCAAGAAGGGAGGATCCTCCCGTGCGACGAAACGTGCCGCCGATCCTTGCACGCGAGTCCCGAGGTAGCGCAACCCCCCTGTTACCGATGGGTAGTCATGTCATCCATGTCCCTTTTGTCGAGGCAGGGGTGCCCCGCACAGACGTCACACGGTGTCCGGCACGGGAAGCGGGCGTCTCTCGATCGCCGCCGCCATCACCTCCGGGAACAGCTCCGGTGTGCAGGCGAACGCCGGTGTGCCCAGCGCGGCGAGCGCGGCCGCGTGTTCACGGTCGTAGGCCGGCGCCCCCTCGTCCGAGAGCGCGAGCAGCGTCACGAACCGCACTCCCGACGCCTTCATCGCCGCGACCCGCTTCAGCATCTCGTCGCGTATGCCGCCCTCGTACAGGTCGCTGATGAGCACGACGACCGTCTCGGTGGGCCGCGTGATCTGCGACTGGCAGTACGCCAGCGCCCGGTTGATGTCCGTGCCCCCGCCCAGCCGGGTGCCGAAGAGGACGTCGACGGGGTCGTCCAGGTGGTCGGTGAGATCGACGACCGCGGTGTCGAAGACGACGAGCCGGGTGTCGACCGCCCGCATGGAGGCGAGCACCGCTCCGAAGACGGACGCGTAGACGACGGATGCCGCCATCGACCCCGACTGGTCGACGCAGAGGACGACCTCCTTCTTCACGGACCGGCCCGCCCGCCCGTACCCGACCAGCCGCTCCGGCACGACCGTCCCGTACTCGGGCAGGTAGTGCTTGAGGTTGGCGGCGATGGTGCGGTTCCAGTCGATGTCGTGGTGGCGGGGCCGGTGGACGCGCGCGCTGCGGTCGAGGGCGCCGGTGAGCGTGGCCCGGGTGCGGGTGGCGAGCCGCTTCTCCAGGTCCTCGACCACCTTGCGCACCACGGCCCGTGCCGTCTCCTTCACCGTCTCCGGCATCGCCTTGCCGAGGGAGAGCAGCGTGCCGACGAGATGCACGTCGGCCTCGACCGCCTCGAGCATCTCCGGCTCCAGCAGCAGCGCGGACAGACCGAGCCGGTCGATGGCGTCACGCTGCATCACCTGGACGACGGAGGTGGGGAAGTACGTCCGGATGTCCCCGAGCCACCGTGCCACGGACGGCGCCGACGCTGCGAGCCCCGCCGAACGGTCCCGTCCCGTCGCCGGTCTGTCCCCCTTCCCGTAGAGCGCGGTGAGCGCCCCGTCCATCGCGGCGTCCCGCCCGGAGAGCGCATGACCGGTACCGTCCGCCGCGTCCCCACCGAGCACCAGCCGCCACCGCCGGAGCCGCTCCCGCGCCGGGTCGTGCGCATCGGCCGTCATCCACCCACCCCCGCAAGGTCGTTGTCCTCACTGTCGTCGGCACCCTCGGTTTCACAGGCGCCCTTGTCACGCGCGTCGGCATGGTCCCCGTCCAGCCCCAGCAGCAGCCGCACCACCGGCAGTACGGCGTCCGCCCGGCCCGTGTCGAGGTCGGGCGCGAACCCTGGCACTCCCGCCCCCGGCCGCGCCGCGCCCACCCGCTCCCCCGGCCCCCGCCGAACCAACTCGCCGAGTGTTCTGCGCACCGCCGGCTCGTACGCCGAGAACGTCCGCCGCAGCAGCGGCAGGACATCGGTGAACGCCTCCGCCGGCACCCCCGTGAGCCATGCGTCGACCAGCCCGAGCAACTGCTCGTCGTGCACGAGCAGCAGCCCGCCCCCGGAACCGCCGCCGACGAAGCCCTCGATCCACGCGGCCGCGTCCCCAGGCGGTGTCCCCGGCGAGAGCGCGAGCCCCATGAGCCGCGCCGCCTCCTCCTGCTCCACCTCCCCGTCGTCCAGCAGCAGCCGCACCGCCCGCCCCCGGACGACCCCCGCCACCCGCTCCCGCCCGGACAGCCCCCGCAGCACACCCCGCCAGCGCCCGCGCAGATCCCGGTCACCGAAGCCCCGGACGAGATCCCGTCCCGCATCGCCCCCAGCCCCATCAGATGGGTCATCGGCCCTGACCCGGTCGGCGGCCCCCCGCAGTGCCGCCGTCTCCTCCAGCAGCCCCACCGCCCCGTGCACCGCGTCCACATGGCGCCGCATCTCGTCCGCCGCGTCCGCGTCCAGGCCGGTGCAGGCCGGGGGCAGGCCGACGAAGACGCGTTCGGCGAGGCCCGCCGCGACGTCGGCCAGCGCGCCGGTGTCGGTGCCGCGGACATCGCCGTAGCGCAGGGAGCGGACCAGGGCGGGCAGCGCCTGGGCGAGGTGGCCCACGTCCGTGTCGAGGGCCGCCCGGTCGGCGAGGACCCGCATCACCGTGGGCAGCGCGTCCGGGAGGCCGGCCAGCAGGCAGCGCTCGGCGAGCGCGGTCACCTCGGCGAGGCTCCGCGCGGCCACGGCGTCCGTCTCCGTCTTCGCGGTCGCCGCGGCGCGTACGGTCGTCCCCCACACCCCGGCCTCGGCAACCCGCACGGCCAGTTCCGGTTCCCAGCGCAGCCGCCAGGTCTCCCGGAAGGTCCCCGTGCTGCCGCGCGAGGCGACCGGCTCGCCCCACTCCACGCCCAGCAGCCGCAGCCGGTGCAGCAGCCTGCTGCGTCCGGCGTCGGTCCTCTTGCGCAGGTCGAGCTCCATCTCCCGTTCCGCCGCCTCCGGTTTGAGCCGGAGCCGGCGCTGCGTCCGGTCGAGATCGCGCTGCAACGGCACGGCCGGCGCGCCGGCCGGCACCTCGCCCAGCACGTCCCCGACCACCAGCCGGTCACGCACGAGCGCCAGTGGCACGTCCGACCCCTCGCACAGCACCGCCCGCGCCGCGTCGGTGGTCTCGCTCAGGCCGGGCAGCGGCCGCCCGCGCAGCGCGGCAAGTGTCTCGGCGAGCCGGACGGCCTCGATGACATGCGCGGAGGACACGATCCGGTCCTCCGCGCGGAGCAGCCCGGCGACCTTGGTCAGCCACCGCTCGACCGGCCGGTCCGGCGCACCGAACAGATGCGCGTACCAGCCGGGCGAGTCGATGCCCGCCCCGTATCCCCCGTCGCGTGCCAGCCTGCGGTACGTCCACGGCACCCAGGTCAGGTCGGCCCTGACCTTGGCCAGGCCCTTCAGCAGCGCCCGGTCGTCGGCGACGGCGGCCTTGCGCCGCAGCGCGGGCACATGCCAGGCCCCGCACACCACGGCCACCGCGTCTTCGCCGAACTCCCGCTGAGCAACCCGCAGTTGGAGGCGCATATGGGCCTCCCGCACGAGATCCCGGTCGCGCACCTCGCCCTCGTACGTCTCCCGCACCGCCGCCATGGCCTCCTCGACGGCGGCGAAGGGCGCGAGCGGGTCCCCCTCCGCGACGCCCCGGTGCTCGACGACGTCCTCCCACCAGCGTTCGGCGTCGTCGTACCCGGCGGCCTCGGCGAGGGCGCCGAGCGGATCGACCCGCAGGCCGTCGCCCGGCGCACCTCCTTGGTCCTCTTGGTTTTCCTCGATGTCCGTCCCGCTGTCCCAGGCCAGGGTGTGGGCGGCCGGGAGGTCGATGAAGCGGGCGGGAACGCCGTGCTCCAGGGCCCAGCGCAGCGCCACCCACTCCGGGGAGAACTCGGCCATCGGCCAGAACGCCGAGCGTCCGGGCTCGTCCACGGCGTGGGCCAGCAGCGCGACCGGCGGCCGCATCTCCCGACCGGCGGCCAGGGGAATCAGCGCGTCGGCCTCGGGCGGCCCTTCGATCAGCACGGTCCGGGGCCGCGCGGCATCCAGCGCCGCCCGCACCGCCCGCGCCGATCCCGGCCCGTGGTGCCGCACCCCGAGCAGCAGCGGCCACCCGAAGTCACCGGCCTGTCGGCCGCCGTTCTGATTCCCCGTCATCGCACCCCCCGGTTCACCTCACCGTTCTTCCGTCCTCAGCCGCGCGGCCAACGCGAGTCGTCGTCCACGTACACGTACACGTCTTCACCCCCCTTCAGTCCCTGTCGGAGCCTTCGCGGCCACCTCGAGTCCTGGTCGTTCCCGTTCACGCACTCACCTCCCTGCAGGCGCGGTAGAAGTCGGTCCAGCCGTCCCGTTCGCGGAGCACCGTCTCCAGGTACTCCTGCCAGACGACCCGGTCGGAGGCCGGATCGCGGACGACCGCACCGAGGATTCCCGCGGCGATGTCCCCGGGCCGCAGCACGCCGTCGCCGAAGTGCGCGGCCAGAGCGAGGCCGCTGGTGACGACGGAGATGGCTTCGGCGGTGGACAACGTGCCGCTGGGAGACTTCAGCCTGATGCGGCCGTCGGTGGTGATCCCGTCGCGCAGTTCACGGAAGACGGTCACCACGCGGCGGATCTCGTCGACCCCGTGGGGCACGGCCGGCAGCTCGAGGGAGCGGCCGATCTGGTCGACACGCCGCGCGACGATGTCGACTTCGGCGTCGACACTCGCCGGCAGCGGCAGCACCACCGTGTTGAAGCGGCGACGCAGAGCGCTGGACAGTTCATTGACCCCGCGGTCCCGATCGTTGGCAGTGGCGATCAGGTTGAAGCCGCGAACCGCCTGAACCTCCTGCCCCAGTTCAGGTATCGGCAGCGTCTTCTCCGACAGGATGGTGATGAGTGTGTCCTGTACGTCGGCCGGGACGCGAGTCAATTCCTCGACGCGGACCGTCATCCCCTCCGCCATGGCCCGCATGACCGGGCTGGGCACCAGGGCGTCCGGGCTCGGTCCGTGCGCCAGCAGCTGCGCGTAGTTCCAGCCGTAGCGGATCGCCTCCTCCGGGGTGCCCGCCGTGCCCTGCACCAGCAGGGTGGAGTCGCCGCTGACCGCCGCGGCCAGGTGCTCGGACACCCAGGTCTTGGCGGTGCCGGGCACACCCAGCAGAAGCAGCGCGCGGTCGGTGGCGAGCGTGCTGACGGCCACCTCGACGATGCGGCGCGGGCCCACGTACTTCGGGGTGATCTCCGTGCCGTCGGGCAGCGTGCCGCCGAGGAGGTAGGTCGCGACGGCCCACGGCGACAGCCTCCAGCGGGCCGGGCGCGGGCGGTCGTCATGTGCGGCGAGTGCGGTGAGTTCGTCGGCGAAGGCGTGCTCGGCATGCGGCCGCAACGCCTCCGCGGGTTGCTGCGGACCGGGTTTCGCGAACGTCGGGTCTACGGACACGGACATGGCTGAGGTCCCCCTCCAGCTCGGCCGGTTCGGATCTGGTGTCCACCGTGCACCACGCCACTGACAATGCGATTCGACCTGCGAAAACGTCCCGGAGCCAGCCCTCGGTCGACGCCAGCGGGGCCGATTGTCAGTGGGGGGATCTACCGTCGACGACATGACTCAGCAGGAGGTGCGCTGGACCGCGGAACAGGTGCTGGCACTGGCACCTGACGCCGTGTCGCGCAAAGCGGGGAGCAAACTCGGCACGGCCGGTCCGTGGTCCGGGACGGGCAGTTCACGGGAGGGGACGGTGTGGGGACTGTGCCGGGGCGGCGGGGGCACGTCGTACCGGACGGTCGTCGACACCACGAACACGCCCGGCGCCTCCGGCCCGGCCTACGACTGCACGTGCCCGAGCCGCAAGTTCCCGTGCAAGCACGCACTCGGCCTGCTGCTGCTCTGGACGGCCGGGGAGACGGCCGTCCCAGCGGGTCGGGCGCCGGACTGGGCCGCGAAGTGGATCGCGGGGCGGCGCGGGGACTCCCGGGAGAACGGGCAGGTGAGCGCGGCGGGTTCCGGCACCGTATCCGCCGATCCGGAGGCGGCGCGCCGGAGGGCGGAGCGGCGCGCCGAGCGAATCACCGTGGGGGCGACGGAGCTGGAGCAGCGCCTGGCCGACCTCCTGCGCTCCGGCCTGGCCGCGGCGGAGCAGGCGGGTTACGGGCTGTGGGAGGAGACGGCGGCCCGCATGGTCGACGCGCAGGCTCCCGGACTGGCGGCCCGGGTGCGGGAGTTGGGGGCGATCCCGGGCTCCGGCCCCGACTGGCCGGTGCGGCTGCTGGAGGAGTGCGCCCTGCTCCACCTCCTCGACCAGGGCTGGCTGCACCGAGAACGGCTCCCGCAGCCCCTGGCGGCGACGGTCCGCACCCGCGTCGGTCTGACCGCCCCGCCGGCCGGCCCGCCGGTGCGCGACCACTGGCTGGTTCTCGCCCAGTACGACACGCCGGACCCGAAACTGACGACCCGCCGCATCTGGCTCCACGGCACCGCCTCGGGCCGCACGTCCCTCGTCCTCTCCTACGGCGCCGCCGGCCGCGCCCCCGACCTCGCCCTGCCGGTCGGCCTGGCCCTGGACGCCGTACTGTCCGCCTACCCGGGCGCCGGGCAGCGACGGGCGGCGCTGGGGGAGCAGTTCGCGCCACCCGCACCGACCACGGCCCGCCCACCGGGCATGACGACGACCGAGGCGGCCGCCCGCTACGGCGAGGCGCTGCGCGACGACCCCTGGCTGGAATCCGTCCCGGTGACGCTGGACGACGTCATACCGACCCCGGACGGCACTTCCTGGCAGCTGGCCGACGCCGACGGCGACACGGCCCTGCCGCTCACGCCCACCGCCGCCCGCCCCGGCCTGTGGCGTCTGGTCGCCCTCTCGGGCGGCACCCCCGTGAAGGTGTTCGGCGAATGCGGCCACCGGGGCTTCACCCCCCTGACCGCCTGGCCGTCCGGTGAGGGAGCGGCGGTCCGCCTGTGACCGGAACAGCCAGGACGGACACGACAGCAGATGGGAGGAGACGCACTTGAACACCACCCCGGCACCCACGCCGCCCACCACCACCTGGGACGACCTGGTCACTGCGGCCCTCCTCGGCACGGACCGCCGTACGCCCCCGGGAGCCGCCCCCGGCCGGGCGGCGCCGGCCGCGCTGCTGGACGCTGCGGCCGCCGAGACCGTACGGCGTCGCGCGGGACTGCGTCCGGGCCGGGCCGCCCCCCGCCCGCAGCCGGCCCCCGCCGACCCGCGCCCACCGCTGCCCGCCCCGGCCGCCCGCAGACTCGCGCTGCTGCTCGCCGACCGCCCCGGCACCGGCGGTGCGGGCCGCAGAGGCACGGCTCCGGACCTCATGGAGCTGCTGCCGCAGTGGCTGGCGGCGGCGAACGCCCGCGGGTTCGCCCCGCCCGCCGAAGCCCTGCCCGCGCTGCTCGACGCGGCACGCGGGCGTACGGACCTGCGTCCGGCGGTGCTGAGGTTCGCGGGCCCACGCGCCCTGTGGCTGGCCCGGCTGAACCCGGACTGGCGGTTCGCCCTCCGCGCGGCACCGGGCGGCGACGCCTCGCTGCCGCGTCCGGAGGACTCCGACCGGATCGAGAAGCTCTGGCAGGCAGGCCTGTTCGCCGAGCGTGTCGCCCTCCTCGCGTCCCTCCGGTCCCGCGCCCCCGACGCGGCCCGGGCCCTGCTCGAGTCGACCTGGTCGACCGAGCGCGCCGAGGACCGCCTGATGTTCCTCGACTCGCTGCGCACCGGCCTCGGCGGACGCGACGAGCCGTTTCTGGAACAGGCGTTGGCCGACCGCAGCCGCAACGTACGGGCGACGGCGGCCGAGTTGCTGTCGGCGCTGCCGGACTCGGCGCTCGCCGCGCGGATGGCGGTGCGGGCCGGCGCGTGCGTGGCCGTCGACCACATGCGCGACACGCCGACGCTCGTCGTGGAGGCGCCCCACGAGTGCGACGCGGCCATGGAGCGCGACGGCGTGCCCCCCAAGGCCCCGCCCGGCCGGGGTGAACGGTCCTGGTGGTTCGGCCAGTTGGTCGAGGCGGCCCCGCTCGGCGTCTGGTCCGCGCGACTGGGCGGCCGTACACCGGAGCAGATCGTCGCGCTGCCGGTGGCCGACGACTGGCTGAGCGAGCTGCACGCGGCCTGGTGCCGGGCCGCCGTACGCCAGCGGGACGCCGCCTGGTCGCGGGCGCTGCTCGGGCCGCCGTCGGCACCCGGCGCGGGCGGCCCGGGCGCGGTCTCCCTCTCCGAGCGTGCCAAGCTCCTGGGCACCCTGCCGGTGGGGGAACGGGCCGGGTGGGTCGCCGGGTTCATCGCGGTGCACGGCCTGTCGGAGGCGTTCCAGCTGCTCGGCGTGTGCGCGGTGCCCTGGGCGACCCCGCTCGGCCGGGCGGTGGTCGACGCCCTGAACATCGCGCGGGACGCGGGGAGTTACCCCTGGAGCTTCAGCGGGGTGATGGGCCTCGCCGAACGCTGCCTGGACCCCGCCGAGGCCTCCCGCCTGGACGCCCTCCTGGCCGTACCCGACGAACCGGAGGACGCCTCCCCCGGCGCCGGGAGCTACTGGGCGGAGGCGTTCCAGCGACTCGGTACGACACTGCGACTGCGGGCGGTGATGGCCCAGGAGCTGGGGGGATGAAGGCTCACGAGCCAGGGGGCGATGGCTGGGGAGCCAGGGGGCGATGGCTCGGGAGCCAGGGGGTGATGCCGCGGGAGCCAGGGCGGTGAGGGCCGGCGGCGACTAGGCTCCGGTCGGCTGCCGGACATTGGCACGTACCCACTCCACGACGGACGCCGTGGTGGCCCCGGGAGTGAAGATCTCCGCGACGCCCTTCTCCTTCAGCGGCGCGATGTCCGCGTCGGGGATGATCCCGCCGCCGAAGACCAGGATGTCCGCCGCGTCCCGCTCCTCGAGCAGCTCGATCACGGCGGCGAAGAGCGTGTTGTGCGCGCCGGACAGGATGGACAGCCCGATGGCGTCGGCGTCCTCCTGGATCGCCGTGTCGACGATCTGCTCGGGGGTCTGGTGGAGCCCGGTGTAGATGACCTCCATGCCGGCGTCGCGCAGCGCCCGGGCGATCACCTTGGCGCCGCGATCGTGGCCGTCGAGTCCCGGCTTGGCGACCACCACACGGATCGGACCGGCTGCCACACCCATCACTGCCTCCCTGAAGCCGACTCCGTCCATCCTCGACGGTCCGGACACGCCGTGCCACACCACCGGAAAGTGAACGAACGTTACCGCCTGCAACCCCTAACCGGCCGTTTCGTGGCATGGGCCGAGGGGGAAATCACATGATGGGACAGAAACGGGAGCCGCAACGAGGTCGCCGTACCGCCGCGCCGCAGGCCGCGCGCCGCGGCGGTACGGCGCATCGGCGCAGCCGCGACGGGCGCCCGGGGCCCAGCGCCCCTCCGCCGCCCGGCCGACCGCCTCCGCCGCGACTTCCACGAGGGCACACGGGGGACAGAGACGTCCTCGGCGTGCCGACAGGAGGTCGGCCATGCAGGTCACCAGGGTGCTGCAGCCCTTTCTTCCGTTGTACCGGCGTCTGCTGCCGGACATGCCCGGGCTGCCGACAAGGCTGGCGGGACTCTCCACGGCCCTGCTGAAAGCGACCGTCCTGGACCTCGCGATCCTCGCGGGCCACCTGCTGCTCTACCCCGCCGGCATCGCCCCGGAGCGCCGCCCCGCGCTTCCGGCGGCGAAAAACCACGCGACGGGCGAAAATGGCACCGAGTGCCCCGCACAGCTGCCCACCCCGGCCCCGCTTCCGGTCGTCCTGCTGCACGGCTTCATCGACAACCGTTCCGTCTTCGTCCTGCTGCGCCGCAGCCTCGCCCAGCACGGCAGGCATCGCGTGGAGTCGCTCAACTACTCCCCCCTCACCTGCGACATCCGCACCGCGGCCGAGCTGCTCGGGCGGCACATAGAGGAGATATGCGCGCGTACCGGCAGCGGCCGTGTCGACATGGTCGGGCACAGCCTCGGCGGACTGATAGCCCGCTACTACGTCCAGCGGCTGGGCGGTGACGTCCGGGTCCGCACGCTGGTCACGCTCGGCACCCCGCACTCCGGCACCCGGGTGGTGCCGCTGGCGAACGCACACCCGATCGTGCGCCAGATGCGCCCCGGTTCGGAGGTCATCGAGGAGCTGTCCCGGCCGGCGCCCGGCTGCCGTACGCACTTCGTCAGCTTCTGGAGCGACCTCGACCACCTGATGGACCCGCTGGAGACCGCCCGCATCGACCACCCCGACCTGCTGGCGCAGAACGTCCGGGTGACCGGAATCGGCCATCTCGCCCTGCCCGTCCACCCGGCGGTCGCGACCGGCATCCTGGAGGCCCTCGACTCCCCGGAGGCGACGGCCACGGCAGAGCCGCATCCCGGCGGCCTGACGGTGGCCTGAGTCGTCCAGCAACCGTTCGACAGCTCCCGCACATCGAACACGTTTCGAACATAGGGCCAAACCCGCGCCCGCCGTCCCCCGAAACACGGCCGATTGCCCGTTTCCTGCGAGCGTGAAACCTGCGGAAGATTGTCGTGCCCGCGTACCGCCGGGTACAGTCGCCGCACTGCTCTGGCAGCCCCTGTTGTCGAGGCGAGAGAGAAGTTGGTGAACGACCGTCACCCGTCGGGGAGTACGACCACCCCGGCTCCGGCTTCCGACGCCGACTCCGCGCCCTATGCGTCGTACGGCATGCAGGAAGCCCAGTACGACGGCTTCTCCTCGTACAACGGCTACGACAGCGGCGCCCACGGCACCGGCCACTTCGCGGTCGACCCCCTCTTCGGCAGCCTCCCCGGCGACGGCTCGGGCACCACCAACTCCGGGTACGGCGACGGGCAGTGGACCACCGGCGCCCACGCGACGATGGTGGACACCTCAGGCCACCAGCTCCACGACACGGGCGGCCACCACACCCTGAACTACGACCCGTACGCGGCCCAGCACCACGCCGCCTACGACTCGGGCGCGTACGACACGACCGGCTGGCCCACCGGCCACCAGCAGCTCGCGGCCGTCCCGCCGCAGGCCACCGCACCCGACACCAGTGGTCAGTGGGACGCGAACACCTGGCTCCAGCCCGAGCAGTCCGGGAGCCCGGCCGACCAGACCCAGCACTGGGAATGGGGCACCCAGGCCTTCGACACCGGCGCCTACGACGCCACGCAGTGGAACTCCGACGGCGGCGACTCCACGGCCACCCCGGCCTCCGACGAGTACGAGCAGCCGGCCGAGATCCCCTTCGACCAGCTGGCCACCGCCACCTTCGGGACCGTCGGCTACGACGAACAGGGCACTGACGGCGGCGAGTCGAGCGCCACCGGTGAGCTGCCCGCCGTGTCCGAGCTCCCCCTCCTGGACGACCAGGAGGAGCCCGCCCCGGCGCCCGTCACCCGCGCCGCCGCGCGCAACGCGAACCGTTCCCGCCGCCGTACGCCCGCGAAGCGCTCCGCGCTGCTGACCGTGGCCGTGCCCTCGGCGTGTGTGATGGGTGTCGCCGGGATCGCCGCCGCCTCCGTCGGCACGCTGACCGGCGGCGACGACAAGGACACCACGGCGTCCGCCTCGGACGCGCAGGCCGTGAAGCCGTCCGCCGCCAACAACAAGCTGGACACGCAGCTCGAGACCCTCACCGCCGAGGCCGACGCCTTCGCCGACCGGGCCAGCCGGACGCAGGAGCGCATCGACCTCAAGGCGCAGCAGGAGGCGGAGCAGAAGAAGGCGGCGGCGGAGGCGGCCCGCAAGGAGCGGCTGCGCCCGAAGTACGCCCTCCCGGTCGCCCAGCGCGGGCTCAGCGCCTACTTCGGCCAGGCCGGCGTCAACTGGATGTCCCAGCACACCGGCATCGACTTCCCGGTCTCGTACGGCACGACCGTGATGGCGGCGACCGACGGCACCGTACGGACGCAGTGGAACAGCGCCTACGGCAACATGATGATCGTGACGTCGAAGGACGGCACGGAGACCTGGTACTGCCACCTCTCCAGCTACCGCGTCGCCTCCGGTACGACCGTGAAGGCCGGCGATCCGATCGCGTACTCCGGCAACTCGGGCAACTCCACCGGCCCGCACCTGCACTTCGAGGTCCGGCCGGCCGGCGGTTCGGCCATAGACCCGCTGCCGTGGCTGCGCAGCCACGGGCTCGACCCGACGTAGAACCCGACCCCGCCCTGCCGTGAGCCCCCGCTGTGGAAGCGGGGGCTCATGCGCGAGGTCTCAGAGCTTCTCCACCGGCGCGTACCGCAGCAGCAGCCGCTTCGGCTTGGCGTCCCCGAAGTCGATCGTCGCCTCCGCGTTCGCGCCCGTCCCCTTCACGCCGACGACCGTGCCGAGCCCGAACTGGTCGTGGGTGACGCGGTCGCCGACGGCCAGCGCGACCACCGGCTTCTCCGCCGCGCCCCGGCGGGTCGCGAAACCGGACGCGCCGGCGGCCGAGGAACGCGAGCGGGACGAGGACAGCGAGGCGGCGACGGCGGAGACCGGACCGGAGGACACAGGCGCGGTCGCCCCCGTCCGCTTCCAGTCCACATGCGTGGGCGGGATCTCCTCCAGGAACCGGGACGGCGGGTTGTACGACGGCTGCCCCCAGGCGCTGCGCATCGCGGACCGCGTGAGGTAGAGCCGCTCCCGCGCGCGTGTGATGCCGACGTAGGCCAGGCGGCGCTCCTCCTCCAGCTCCTTGGTCTGGCCGAGGGCGCGCATGTGCGGGAACACGCCGTCCTCCATGCCGGTGAGGAAGACGACCGGGAACTCCAGGCCCTTGGCGGTGTGCAGGGTCATCAGGGTGATGACGCCGGAGCCCTCCTCGTCCTCGTCGGGGATCTGGTCGGAGTCCGCGACGAGCGCGACCCGCTCCAGGAAGGCGGCGAGCCCGACGGGGGCCGCACCCTCTCCCTCGCCGGCCTCCTGCTCGAACTCCAGTGCCACGGCGGCGAGTTCCTGGAGGTTCTCGATACGGGTCTCGTCCTGCGGGTCGGTGGAGGCCTGCAACTCGGCGAGGTAGCCGGTGCGTTCCAGCACGGCCTCCAGGACGGTCGCGGGGCCTGCGCCGGACTCGACGATCGTACGGAGCTCCTCCATCAGGGCGTTGAACCGCTTCACGGCGTTCGTCGACCGCGCGGCCATGCCGTACGCCTCGTCGACGCGCTTCAGCGCCTGCGGGAAGCTGATCTTCTCCCGCTGGGAGAGGGCGTCGATCATCGCCTCCGCGCGGTCGCCGATGCCGCGCTTGGGGACGTTGAGGATGCGGCGCAGCGGGACGGAGTCCTCCGGGTTGGCGATGACCCGCAGGTAGGCCAGGACGTCCCGGACCTCCTTGCGCTCGTAGAAGCGGACGCCGCCGACGACCTTGTAGGGCAGGCCGACGCGGATGAAGACCTCTTCGAAGACACGGGACTGGGCGTTGGTGCGGTAGAAGACGGCGACGTCACCGGCCTTCGCGTCGCTCGCGTCGGTCAGTCGGTCTATCTCGTCGGCGACGAACTGGGCCTCGTCGTGCTCGGTGTCGGCGACATAGCCGGTGATGCGCGCGCCCGCGCCCGCGTTGGTCCACAGGTTCTTGGGGCGGCGGGACTCGTTGCGCTCGATGACCGCGTTGGCGGCGGAGAGGATCGTCTGCGTGGAGCGGTAGTTCTGCTCGAGCAGGATCGTCGTCGCGTCCGGGTAGTCCTCCTCGAACTGGAGGATGTTGCGGATCGTCGCGCCCCGGAAGGCGTAGATCGACTGGTCGGCGTCACCCACGACGCACAGCTCGGCGGGCGGCACGTCGTACTCGCTGGGGGGTACGTCGACCGGGTGCTCAAAGGTGCCGACCAGCTCCCTGACCAGGGCGTACTGGGCGTGGTTGGTGTCCTGGTACTCGTCGACGAGGACATGACGGAAGCGGCGGCGGTAGTGCTCGGCGACGTCCGGGAACGCGCGCAGCAGGTTGACCGTCGTCATGATCAGGTCGTCGAAGTCGAGGGCGTTCGCCTCGCGCAGCCGGGACTGGTACATCGCGTAGGCCTGGGCGAGGGTCTTCTCGAAGCCGTCGGCGGCCTGGGCGGCGAAGTCCTCCTCGTCGATCAGCTCGTTCTTCAGGTTGCTGATCTTGGCGCTGAAGGACTTCGGCGGGAAGCGCTTGGGGTCGAGGTCCAGGTCGCGGCAGACCAGGGCCATCAGGCGCTTGGAGTCGGCGGCGTCGTAGATCGAGAAGGAGGACGTGAAGCCCAGCTTCTTGCTCTCGCGGCGCAGGATGCGCACGCACGCGCTGTGGAAGGTCATCACCCACATCGCGTTGGCGCGCGGGCCGACGAGCTGCTCGACGCGCTCCTTCATCTCGCCCGCGGCCTTGTTGGTGAAGGTGATCGCGAGGATCTGGCCCGGATGCACGTTCCGCTCGGCGAGGAGGTGGGCGATGCGGTGGGTGAGCACGCGGGTCTTGCCGGAGCCGGCGCCGGCGACGATGAGCAGGGGGGTACCGGCGTGGACGACGGCCGCGCGCTGGTTGTCGTTGAGCCCCTCCAGGAGCGCCGCCGCGTCGATCGCCGGGCGCGGGGCGCCGTCGCGGTAGTAGGCATCGCGGTCCGGGGGCACGTCGAACTTCCCGCCGAACAGATCGTCCGGAACCGACTCCGGAGCGTGATCGTCCTCGGGCGGCGGCGGGGGCTCCTCGTCGTGGCCGCGAGGGCCCTGGAGGTCCGCCAGGAAGCTGTCGTCAAAGAGGCTGCTCATCGCTCTCCGAGTCTAGGGTGCCCCACTGACAACGCGGAGCCGTCCCGGGAAACATGCCCACCCTCACCTTCCGAGGCGGCCGTATCACAGCATGTGATCCCATGGATGAGCTTTGCTCAAGGTAACGAAAATGTATCGGGCATATCGCCCATCAACCTTCACAGGGGCCACACGAGTTGGCTACCGTGCCGGGCAGGCCTCCACGGATCCCCACCGGCGAACCTCGCCGGGCCGCGCGGCCTCCGCCGAGTCCGGTGCGCCCTTGTGCGGCAGCCGGAGCCGGGGACCCACCGATTCCCCGGGGTGAATCGGCCCGACCGCCCAGTGGGGCAGGGCCGTAGGGCGCCCTTCCGAACCATCCGCCCGAACCCGACAGCTAACCCGGTAGGCGGACGATGGAAGGAGTCGCCTCCCTTGGCGTCGCAGCACCGCAAGCCGCGCTTCCCGGGCACCCGCGTGGCAGGCATACGCACGCCCGCCCTCGCCACCGCCGCCCTCACGTCCGTGGCCCTGCTCTCCCAGTCGGCCAACGCCGCCCCCGCCGACGACGGCAAGCCGAGCCTGGAGGAGGTCGAGAAGAAGGTCGACGACCTCTACCGCCAGGCGGAGTCGGCGACCGAGAAGTACAACGCCGCCAAGGAGAAGACGACCAAGCAGCGCAAGCGCGTCGACACGCTCCTCGACGACGTCGCCCAGCGCACCCAGAAGCTCAACGAGGCACGGGAGGAGCTGGGTTCCTTCGCCGCGGCCCAGTACCGCACCGGCGCCTCCGCCCCCGACACGGCGACCTTCCTGCTGGCCGACTCCCCGCAGGACTACTTCGACCAGACGCAGCTGATGAGCCGGCTGACCGACCGCCAGAAGGGCGCGGTCGACGACTACTTCACCGAGCAGTCGGCGACGATGAAGAAGCGGCAGGAGGCCACCGAGAGCCTCTCGGCGCTCACCGACACGCAGAGCGATCTGAAGACCGCCAAGGCCACGGTCCAGCAGAAGCTCGGCGACGCGCGCGAGCTGCTGTCGCAGCTGACGGCCCAGGAGAAGGCGCGGCTGGCGGCGATCGAGAAGCGGAAGCAGGAGGAGGCCGCGCGCAAGGCGGCGGAGCTCGCCCAGCAGCAGGCCGCCGAAGCGGCCGCCCAGCAGCAGAGCGCCGACACCTCCGAGACGACCGGCTCCTCGTCGTCCGGCACGGACTCGTCGTACGCCACCAAGGCCGAGAAGGCGCTCGCCTTCGCCCGCGCGCAGATCGGCAAGCCGTACGTCTGGGGCGCCACCGGCCCCGACTCCTACGACTGCTCCGGCCTCACCCAGGCCGCCTGGAAGGCCGCGGGCGTCACCCTCCCGCGCACCACCTACGACCAGGTGAACGCCGGCACCACCGCCTCCCTCGCCGACGCCCAGCCCGGCGACCTGGTCTTCTTCTACGACGACGTCAGCCACGTCGGCATCTACATCGGCAACGGCATGATGATCCACGCCCCGAAGCCGGGCGCGTACGTCCGCGAGGAGTCGATCTACTACGACGGAGAGTCGGGCATCCACAGCGTGGTTCGCCCGGCCTGAGGCAGTCACAGCGGCAGGCGTACCGCGGCCAGACCGAGGCACGCGCGCGTGAGGCGTTTTGTGCGACTACGCGCGCGTGCGCCGTTTTTTGCAGCCACGCGCGCGTGTGCCCCCGCGCAAGCCGCTCCGCACTCCTTAGCATCGGCCCCATGCCCGGCTCCTCCTCCCTTCGCGCCTGGTGGGCGCAGCGTCCGCCGGCGGCCGGGGCCGCCGTTCTGGCGACCGGCATCCTGTCCGTCGGACTGCACCTGGCGGGATACGAGACGTTGTCCCGCGTCGCGCTGGCGCTGGCCGGCGCCGCCTGGGTGGCGCTGGGCGCGGACTTCGTCGTACGCCTGGTGCGGGAGCGCGAGCGGTGGCTCGCGGAGGCGGGCACGCCGGCCGGACTGACCGCCGTGGCCGCCACGACCGTCCTCGGCACACGGGTCTCGGCGCTCGGCTGGCAGTCCCTCGCGTGGGCGTCGCTGGCCCTGTCGGCCGTGCTGTGGCCGGTGCTGCTGACGGGCGTCGCACGGCAGGTCGTACGGCATCTCGCGGGGCACCGGGGACGGCGGATGCCCGGGGACGTGTTCCTGTGCTGTGTGGCCACCCAGGGGCTCGCGGTGCTGGGCGCGACGCTCGCCAAGGCGGAGGCGATGACGTGGCCGGCGTACACGGCGCTGGCGCTGTTCTGGCTGGGGCTGGTGCTCTACGTGCTGATGCTGGCCCTGTTCGACTGGCGGCAGGTGACCGAGGGCGCCGGCGACCAGTGGATCGCGGGCGGGGCACTCGCCGTCTCGGCGTTCGCGGGGGCGAGGCTCATCGCCGCCGACCGCGGGGAGCTGTATCTGTGGAACGCCGACGACAGGGGCGCCCTGCGCGCGATGACCGTCGCGCTGCTCGTGCTCTCGCTGTGCTGGTACGCCGTACTGCTCGCCGCCGAGGTGTTCCGGCCGCGCCTGCGCTACGACGTCCGGCGATGGGCGACGGTGTTCCCGATGGGGGTGACGGCGGCGGCGATGCTCTCCGTCGCCGCGGCCGTCCGCATCCCGGGCCTCAAGGGGCCCGGGGAGGTGCTGCTGTGGGTCGCGGTGGCCGCGTGGCTGGCCGTCGCCGTGGCGGCGCTGGCCATGGTCCGCCGGTCCGTGACGGCCTCCGGGTTCCCCGGCTCCCCGGGATCCACCCGGTCCGTCAGGTCCAGAGGACCGCGATGAAGATGTTCGCCACGGTCAGCAGGCCGACCAGGCCGAACAGCGACTTGTCCACCTTCTCGTCGTCCCGCTTCACATAGACCAGGCCGAGGATCACGATCAGCAGCGCCAGCTTCACACCGATCTTGATGTTGTTGACGGGCTGGTCGTCGGCCTGATTGAGGCCGACCAGGATCACGCCCGTGACCAGCATCGTCGCCGCGCCGTGCAGCATGGCGGGGACGAAGCGGGCCGTGCCCTGGCCCATCGCCTTCATCTGTGTGAGGAAGCCGCCCAGGAGCGCGGCGATGCCGATGATGTGCAGGCCGACGAAAAGATGGATGAGTACGTCCATGAGGCCGGATGCTAATCAGCCGTGCCCGTGCCCCCCACACCGGCCCTCCCCATGTGACCTGGCTTGCATATATGCGTCCCATAGCAGCCTGCCGCGCCGAGGTGTCCCGGAATCGCCGCATCGGTCACCGCTCCGCGCGAAGCCGACGCCCCCGACCCGGCTCCCTCGACAGAAACGATCACCTGCCGGTCCACTCGCGCCATTTCCATACATCGCGTTACCAACCCGACACAGACGGGCCTAGCGTCCTCCCCCAGGTGACCGGCTCCCCACCGCCGCCCGGGCCAGGGGCGGCAGTCGGCCACCACCGCCGAGAAGGTCCGGCGGCGTGCCCCGCTCCCCCTGTGCGGGCCGCCGTCGGACAGGTCAGCCGCTCTCCTCGGTCGTCCGTCCGCTCCCTCGACGGCCGATGGGGCAGCCGACAGCCGTGGGTCCGTCCGACGCCCGTCCGACGACCGCCCGGCCGAAGCGGTCGTACGAAAGGACGTGCAGTCCCACGTGGCAGCGCACCGCAAGGCCCGACAGCGCTCGCTCGGCGGCCAGACGGCCCGTACGGCGTTCACCCTCGCCCTTGCCGGCGCGGCGACGGCCACGGCCTTCGACGGAACCGGACAGGCCGAGCCGCAGCTGACCGCCGCGCAGGTCAAGGCCAAGGTGGACAAGCTGTACCAGGAGGCGGAGGCGGCCACCGAGAAGTACAACGGCGCGCAGGAGGCGGCCACCGCCGCCGAACAACGTCTGGGGACGCTGCAGGACGAGGCGGCGCGCAAGGAGGAGAAACTCAACTCCGCGCGGGAGGCGCTGGGCTCGATGGCGGCGGCGCAGTACCGCAACGCCGGGCTCGACCCGGCCGTGCAACTGGCGCTCTCCGACAACCCCGACCAATATCTCGACGGCGCCGCCTTCGCCGAACGCGCCGGCGACCGGCAGTCGGCCGCCGTCACCCGTGTCCGCCGGCAACTGCGCGAGATCGAGCAGCTGCGCGGTGCCGCACGCGTCGAACTGTCCTCCCTCAAGGCCCGCCAGGCGGAGCTGAAGAAGCACAAGAGGACCATCACCGACAAGCTGGACGTGGCCCGCAGCCTGCTCTCCCGGCTGACGGCGGCGGAACGGGCCCGCATCGGAGCGGACACGGGCGGCACCGGCTCGGACGACCGCGCCTCCCGGGCCTCCTCCGGCGCACGCGACACCCTCCAGGCACCCGGCACCACCGCCGCCCCCAACTCCCGGGCGGCAGCCGCCGTTTCCTTCGCCTACTCCAAGCTCGGCAGCCCCTATGTCTGGGGCGCCACCGGCCCCGACGCCTTCGACTGCTCGGGCCTGGTCCAGGCCGCCTACCGCTCCGCCGGAGTCTCCCTCCCCCGCACCACCTACGCCCAGATCGGCGCCGGCCAGCGCGTCTCCCGCTCCGAACTCCTCCCCGGCGACCTGGTGTTCTTCTACTCCGGCATCACCCACGTCGGCCTCTACATCGGCAACGGCCAGATGATCCACGCCCCGAACCCGTCGGCCCCGGTACGGATCGCCCCCATCGACGAGATGCCGTTCGCGGGGGCGACGCGGGTGGTGTGAGAGGCGGGCGCGGCTCCGGGCGTGCCGTCGGCCGGCGTGACGTCGGACCAGTGGCCGCGCGATCGGCCCCGTGGCCGTGCCGTCACACCAGCCGACGGGCCGTCGCCCAGCGCGTCAGCTCGTGGCGGTTGGACAGCTGGAGTTTGCGGAGCACCGCGGAGACATGGGACTCGACCGTCTTCACCGAGATGAACAGCTGCTTGGCGATCTCCTTGTACGCATAGCCCCGGGCGATGAGGCGCAGCACCTCGCGCTCGCGCTGGGTGAGCCGGTCGAGGTCCTCGTCGACCGGCGGGGCGTCGGTGGAGGCGAAGGCGTCCAGCACGAACCCGGCGAGGCGGGGCGAGAAGACCGCGTCCCCCTCCTGCACCCGGAAGACGGAGTCGACCAGATCGGTACCCGTGATCGTCTTGGTGACATAGCCACGGGCGCCCCCACGGATCACCCCGATCACGTCCTCCGCCGCGTCCGACACGGACAGGGCGAGGAAGCGCACCGGCTGCTCGGCGTCGGCCATCAGCGAGGCACAGCGGCGCAGCACCTCCACGCCTCCGCCACCGGGCAGATGGACGTCGAGAAGGACCACCTCGGGCCGGGTCGCGGTGATGACGGTGACCGCCTGGTCGACGTCCGCGGCCTCGCCGACGACCTCGACCCCGGTCTGCTCGGTCTGGCCGATCTCGGCCTGCACGCCCGTGCGGAACATACGGTGGTCGTCGACGAGGACCACCCGCACGCGCCTCCCGCCCGTGCTCTCGCCGGAGGTCTGCGCCGGCTCGGCCGCCTCCCCCGCTCCCGCCGTTCCGTTCGTCTCGGTCGGGTCGCTCATGACGTCTTCTCCACCCTCTCCATCTCCAGCTCGACCTCCGTGCCGCCGCCCGGGACCGCCCGCAGCCGCGCCGTGCCGCCGTTGCGCTCCATGCGGCCGATGATCGATTCTCTAACGCCCATGCGGTCGGCGGGTATGGAGTCCAGGTCGAAGCCGGGGCCGCGGTCCCGGACGGACACGAACACCGCCCTGCCCTCGACTTCGGCGTAGACCTGCACGGCTCCGCCCTCGCCACCGTACTTGGCGGCGTTCACCATCGCCTCGCGCGCGGCCTGCATCTGTGCGCCGACCCGCTCGTCGAGCGGGCAGTCGCCCACGACCACGACCTCGATGGGCACGCCGTGCTTGTCCTCGACCTCGGCGGCGTTGCGCCGGACCGCGTCGGCGACCGTGGTCGGCTCGTCCGCCTCGTCCTTGCCCGTGCCCTCCGGCTTGTAGAGCCAGGTGCGCAGGTCCCGCTCCTGGGCGCGGGCGAGGCGGCGCACCTCGCTCGCGTTCTCCGCGTTGCGCTGGATCAGAGTCAGGGTGTGCAGCACGGAGTCGTGGACGTGGGCGGCGACCTCGGCGCGCTCCTGGGCCCGGATGCGCATCAGGCGCTCCTCGGAGAGGTCCTGGGTCATCCGGACCAGGTAGGGCCCGGCGAGGAGCGTGATGCCGACGAGCACGGCGAGCGCCGCCTGCAGGACCGAGTCGAGATGGGCGGCGGAGCCCTGCAGGACGAAGATGCCGGAGACGCCGGCGGTGACGAGGAGGACGCCGGCACCGGCCCGCAGCAGCGTGAGCGTGCGGCGTCTTCGGCCGACCTCGACCCAGCGGGCCCGGCGGGCGTTGTCCGCCTGGCGCCAGACGAGGGCGACCCCCGCGCCGACGAGCACGGCGGGCAGCAGATACGCCTTGGCACCGCTGCCCAGGTTCACATTGCTGACGAAGACCAGGGCGACGACGACCATGAGCAGCAGGGCGACGATCTGGCCCCGGTCCGGTCTGCGGGCGACCAGCCTGCGGCGGCCGTCGGGCGCGGTCTCGGTGGAGACGAGCGACGGGGGCTTCTGGTCGCCGACGCCACCGACGCCGAGCGGCACGAAGAACCAGAAGGCCGCGTAGAGCAGGGCGCCGAGGCCGTCCGCCATGAACAGGCCGACGAAGACGAGCCGTACCCACACGACGGGCAGCCCGAGATGCCCGGCGAGCCCCCGCGCCACGCCACCCAGCCAGCGTCCGTCGCTGCTGCGGTAGAGCTTGCGCGGCGGCCGCGGTTCGACGAGTGGCGCTGCTGCGGCTTCCGGCATGCCACCGATGGTCACACGGCGGGCGGTCCCGGGCATCAGGGTTCTCCCCCGAGACGCCCCTGATCTTCGGCCCGGCCGCAGGTCGAACGCCTCCCGGGCGCCGCCTCAGGGCCGATATCAGGGTCCGGCCAGGGTCGTTCCGACTCCCGCCGGGGCCGTCGGGCCGACACCATGGACTCATGGAAAATCACCAGCACGCCTCGGACGCCGTGCCCGACGAGGGCACCGCGCCCGACGCGGCCGCCCCGTCCACCGGCGCCCAGGGCGCCGCAGGTGAGCAGCCCCGCGCGCACAGGCGGGCGGGCGCACCCGCGCACGGAGAACACGGAGAACACGGAGAAGACGGAGAAGACGGAGAAGACGGAGCACGCGACATGTCCGAGGAGCCGACCCGGCCCGGGAAGGCAGGCGGGCCCGAGGAGACGGGAGGGGCAGGGGCGGTGAAGGACAGGCGGGGCGACGACACCCTCACCGCCGCCGAGGCCGCGGTCAGCGCGGCGACGGCCGCGGCAGCCGCCGAAGCCGCGGCTGATGGAGCCGCGTCCGCGGCAGCCGCCGCGGAGTCAGCCGCGGGGTGGGGTGTGGATGAAGGCGCCGAAGCGGTCGAGCGGCCCGGGTTCCGGCGCGACCGGCGGCACAAGGTGCTCGCCGGGGTGTGCGCGGGGCTGGGCCGGCAGTGCGACATGGACCCGGTGATCTTCCGGATCACGCTCGCCGTGCTCTCCGCGACCGGCGGCATCGGCCTCATCTTCTACGGCTTCGCCTGGCTCTTCGTCCCGTACTCCGACGAGGAGCAGAACGAGGTGCGCAAGCTGCTGACCGGCCGGGTCGACGGCCAAGCCCTCGTGGCCGTGCTGTTCGCGCTGGTCGGCTGCGGTGTGTTCCTGTCGATGCTGAAGAACGGCGGTGTGCTGACCTTCGCCGTGGTCCTCTCCCTTCTTCTCGCGGGAGCCGGGTACTGGTCGCGGCACCGGGACTCCTCCGACCCCGACCCGCTGGCCGCACAGGCCGTCGCCGACGCCCCGCCGGAGGCCCAGGCGCCACCGGTCCCGGCCGCCTACCCCTCGTGGTGGCGCGACCCCATAGTCAAGGACGGCACACATGTCGGCGGCACCGGCTATCTGTGGGGTCCCCGGGACCCGCGCGACCGGGACATCACGGCGGCCATCAACGTCAGCCTCATAGGTCACAGGAGCGGTCGCGAGGGCATACGCGTCCCGCCCGGCCGCTCCCCCGCTCCACGCGGGCCCCGCTGGACAGGCGGCTGGGTGTTCCTGCTGGCGGTGCTCGTGGGCGGGCTCGTCACCCGGCTCACCTGGGACGACCACCCGCTCGGCACCAGCCTGCAGGCCGGTCTGGCCGCCGCGCTCATCGTGTTCGGCGCGGGCATCGCGGTCAGCTCGTTCCTGGGGCGCACGGGCGCGGGGTCGGTGTTCCTGGCGATCGTGACGGCGGGTCTGCTGGCTTGCTCGGCGGTTCTGCCCAAGGACGTGGGCACCCACTGGATCGACACGACCTGGCGGCCGGCGGCGGTGGCGGACGTGCGGGAGTCCTACGACCTCGGCACCGGTGACGGGACGCTGGACCTGTCCCGGCTGGACCTGGCCAAGGGGCAGACGGTGAGCACCAACGCGGAGGTGGGGGTGGGCCGGCTCAGGGTGATCGTGCCGCCGGACGTGACGGTGCACGTGAGCATCGATGTGGGGCTGGGCGACATACAACTGCCCGGCGAGGACAAGGAGGACGTGGACGTGGAGCCGGGCAAGAACCGGACGGCGACGCTGTCGCCGGTGTCGGGCGCCAAGGACGCGGGGACGCTCGACCTCGACCTCCAGGTCGGGGTGGGACAGGCGGAGGTGACCCGTGCTGCGGCATGAGTTCCAGCCGGGGAGGCTGGTCGCCGGCGCGTTCTTCACTCTCGCGGGTGTCATCTACGCGGGTGACGCGGGCGGACTCTGGGAGACGCCGTGGTTCGCGATCATCCCGCTGCTCGTGGCCGGCCTCTGCCTCGCCGGCGCGACGGGCGTGGTGGCCCGGTCCATACGCAGACGCCGCCGCCCCGGCCGGGGCACACCGACCGGGGCAACGGACACGAACAGCACGATGTGACAGACGGGAAGCGAAGGCACGCCTGCCGATGAAGGCACGCCTGTCGACGAGGGCGCTGCTGCCCATGCGGGCGCGACCGCCAGCGGCAGGACGGGGAAGAGCCCCGCCTCGGGAATCGGTCCCGCAGGGTCAGTCAAAGCCTCCCGCGCGTTGTCGGCGCCTGTTGCGCCAAGCGGCGTCGAGGGAGAGGTAGGGGGCGCCGGCGAGGACGAGGGGGAGCCAGGCCATGAGGTAGATGAGGTCGTTGCCGTAGTAGTACGGGTCGGAGGCCCAGCTGACCGTCAGCCACAGGGAGAGGGAGATCAGCGCGCCGCCGAGGGCGGCCAGGCGGGTGAGGAGGCCGATCAGGGTGCCGATACCGACGGCGAGTTCACCGAGGGCGATGGCGGCGCCGAAGCCGACCGGGTTCTTCAGGGCCAGGTCGACCAGGGCCGGGATGGCCGAGGAGTCGCGGACCGCGCGCATGGTGTCGCCGATCGAGCCCGCCCCGCCGTCCTTCATGAAGGCGCTGTCGGTGAGTTTGTCCAAGCCGGCGTAGATGAAGGTGACGCCCAGGAAGATACGTAGAGGAAGGAGGGCGTACCGGGTGGCGGTGTCCCGCCAGTCCCGTCCGCCGCCGTCGAGATATGGGGGGTAGGTGTCCGTCCGCATGCCGTGAGTCATCGTCCGTAGCCGCCTCTCGCCAGGAGTGGTGGGACCCCTCAACAGACCATACGTACGAAATGGGGGGTGCGCTCAACTGTTTGCACGGCCTGGGTGCCCCTGTGGTTCACTCCGCACACGTTCACTCGGGCCCGCGGGTTCACTCCACCCCCGCTCACCTGGGTCCGGTAGGCGGTCCTCGGTCTACTCCGTCTGCACCCTCTACCTTTGATCTTGCGCAGTGCTCCGCCCTTCAGGGCGGTGGTGAAGCGCATCTCGGAATTGCTCTGGCCTCGGCTGTGGGCAGGGATCCGCGCTGTTGGCCGACGCTCACGACGGCCGTCACATGGGGCGCTGCTGGTTCTCGATGTACTGGCGAACGACGGTCAGCGGTGCTCCGCCACAGCTTCCGGCGAAGTAGGAGCCAGACCAGAAGTGGCCGCCCCACAGGTAGCGACGGACGTGAGCGTCGTACTCCTTGCGCAGGTAGCGGGAGGAGACGCCCTTGAGGGAGTTGACCAGCTTGGAGAGCTGGACTTTGGGCGGGTAGTGCACGAGCAGGTGGACGTGGTCCTCTTCGCCGTTGAACTGCTTCAGTTCAGCCTCGAAGTCCTCGCAGACCTCCCGCATGATCTCTTCGCAGCGCGTCAGCATCTCGCCCGTCATGGCCCTGCGCCGGTACTTGGTGACAAACACCAAATGGACATGAAGGTTGTGGACGACATGACGGCCGGTGCGCACATCGGGATTTGGATTCCAGTGCGGTGACATAGACCGAATGGCACAGTGATCGCATGGCAACGGAACGTGCACAGGAGAAGCGGCAGTTCGGGCACCGCGCCCGGCTGGCACTGACCCCTGCGCAGATCCGGCTCATCGACGCCCAGGCGCACGCCGCCCGTACGACGTGGAACCTCCTGCATGACTGGTGGACGATGCTGCCTAAGGGCAAGCGCACACTTGCCGCGGCGGACGCCGCGATCCGCCAGGCGCGCAGGGACATCGACTGGCTCGCGGCCCTTCCCGCCCAGGCCGCCCAGGCGGTGCTGAAGACCTACTTTCAGGCGTGGAGGAACTGCTGGGAGGGGCGGGCCGAGGCGCCGAACTTCAAGGCCCGTCTCCGCACGGTGATGAGCGTGGACGTCCTGCAGGGTCGCGACCTCCAGATCAAGCGCGTGCACCGCCGCTGGGGCATGGTCAACATTCCCAAGGCCGGCCGTGTCCGCTTCCGCTGGACCAAAGACCTCCCCATCGGCAAGACCGCCGGCACCGACAACAAGATCACCGGCGCCCGGCTGGTCAAAGACGCGCTCGGCTGGCACATCGCCTTCCGCGTCCAGACCCTCAACGCCGTGCCCGAGCCTCACACCGGTCCCGAGGTCGGCATCGACGCCGGAGTCAACATCCCCCTGGCCCTGTCCGACGGTCACCACCAGGACCACGGTCGCCCCGCCCGCCTCCCGGACGGCACAGCCGACCGGGACAAGTGGCTCAACCCCAATGAAAAGGCCAAGCCGCTCCGCCTGGAGCAGCGGGCCGCGCACCGCAAGAGCTTCCGCAAGCCGGGGCGGAAAACCTCCAACCGGCTGAAGCGGACCTACGACCAGATCGCAAGCCTCCGCGCGACAGCCAAGCGCAGGGCGAGTGACTGGCAGCACCAGACCACCACCCACCTTGCCCGCACCTACGGCGTGATCGTGGTGGAAAAACTGGACATCCCGAACATGGTCAAGAGTGCCAGAGGCACCATCGAGAACCCAGGGAAGAACGTCGCCCAGAAGTCCGGCCTCAACCGCTCCATCAGCCAAGAGGCGTGGGGACGCACCGTGACGATGCTGACGTACAAGGCCGCCCGCCACGGGGGCACCCTGCACAAGGTTCCCGCCCCCGGCACCTCCCGGCGCTGCTCGATGTGCGGCTTCACCACACCGGGCAGCCGGGAGTCCCAGGCCGTGTTCGTATGCAAGAACGAAGGCTGCGGATGGTCCGACAACGCCGACCACAACGCCGCACGGAACGTCTTGCACCTGTACCGGATGGGCCACGCGCTCGTCCCGGCTGCCGGAAGGGCAGTCGTCAGGCGCACCCGCGGCGTCAAGCCCGCCACCGCAAGGTAGGAGGGAATCTCCCGGCTTCAGCCGGGAGAGCACTTCAATCGGTGACGTCGATCGTGTAGCGGTTCGTCTCGACGCCCGCCGCGGTGACCACCTGGACGTCCACGCGGCCGGGTTCCACGTCTGCCGGGACCGGGACGGTGAGGACGGCGTCGGTGGGGTTGCTGAAGCCGCCGGTGACGGGGACGAGGGGGACGTGGACATGGACGGGGCCGATGCGGACGACCATGCGGGAGAGGCGGTCGGCGGTCTGGGCGCCGGGCGGGACGAAGCCGGCGCCGCGGATCTCGATGTCGTCGCCGGTGCGGATGGGGGCGTCGAGGTCACCGGCCTCGCGGGAGCGGACAACAGAGAGGATCACGGGGCGGCCGCCCTCGGCGTACTTGCCGGCGAGGTAGGTCGCGGCCGAGACCAGGACCACGACCGCGAGGCCCCAGGGCAGATCGGGGAGCTGGTCGGGGCGGCGGGCGAGGCGGACCGCGGCGAAGGCCAGGGCGACGGCGCTGATCACGACGTACTGGATGTCGGCGAAGGTGCCGCGGCCGGAGTCGTCGGTGAGGAGGTCGGCCGCCCGGGGGCGGTGGGCGCGGACCTTCTGGAGCCGCTGGGCGAGGACGCGCAGGCCGACCACCCGGCGGACCAGCACCGCGATGCCGCAGACCACCGCCAGGACGGTCACCACGCCGGCGCCGTGGGTGAGGTCGAGGCCGGAGAGGAGGGCGTCGCGTTCGGTGTGGCCGGAGGCGGCGGCGAGGCGGCCGACGAGGACGAGGACGGCGTAGGAGAGGAGGAGGACCCAGGCGGCGGCGACGGCGCGGGAGGTGGAGAGGCGGTTGTCCTCGCCGATGACGGGGGCGAGGGCGCCGCCGCGGGCGCGGTGGAACCAGGAGGCGGTGGTGAGACCCCCGGCCACGAGGAGGGCGGCGAGGAGTCCGGCGGTGCGGGCCGAGGTCCAGCCCGCGCCGATCGCCGTCAGGGACTGGACCAGGAGGAGGACGACGACCGCGGCCCACACGGTGACGGCCGTGCGCAGCCAGAGGCGGGAGAGCCAGGCCTCGCCCTCGGCGCGGCCGCGTTCGGCGACGAGTTCGGCGGACTGGGTGAGTTCCTCGGAGACCCACTGGCGGGAGGCGGAGGCGGAGTGGGCGACGGCGGCGGGCAGGCCCTGTCCGGCGGCGAACTCGTCGCGTTTGAGCAGGAACGCGGCGACCGCGCGCCGGTGTCCCTCGCGGGCGCCGTGCGGGCAGTCCCCGCAGGTGCAGCCGCCGTCGTGGGTACCCGCGCCCGTGCTCGGGTTCGCGCCCTGTCTCGCCTCCTGTACCGCCACGTCCGACGCCCGCCTTCCCCATGAACCGAACGAGCGGCGACCTCTGGGGACCCGGTGTGGATCCCGGTCGCCGCCCTGCTGACAACCCGCCCCTGATGACAGCGAATTGTGCCCTACGGCACACCGTGTCCTTCCGGCAGGTCTGGTCCGTACGGGTGAAGAAGGCGCTGTCCGTGTTGACCCGGCTGCGAGAATTTGCGTATGGCCGAGATCATCCAGCGTGACGGGAGCTGGGCCTTCGACGGTACGACGATCCGGATCACGCCGGGGCTCCACCGTTCGGTGCCGCTGTTCCGGCAGACGTACGGGGAGATCGCCGTGCCGTTGGAGGCGGTCGCCGGGATCGTCTACGAGCCCGAGCGGCGGCGCGGGCGGCTGCGGATGCGGCTCCGGGAGGGTGCGGATCCGCTGCTGCAGGCGACGGGCGGGCGGCTGCCGGAGGCGGCGGATCCGTATCGGCTGGCGGTGGACGTGGACCGTTCCGGGGTGGCCGAGTACGTCGCCGAGGAGATCCGGCACGCGCTGCTGCTCGACCAGGTCCCCAAGGAGCCGACCAAGGCCTATCTGCTGCCGGGTCCGCCGGTGCCGGTGTCGGTGCGTTCCTCCGACGGCACGGTCTCCTTCGACGGCACGCAGGTCCGGATCGACTGGGCGGACACCTCGGACCGGGTGAAGCGGGCGACGGGGCCGCGGATCATCGCGGTCGGGGATCTGGTGCAGGTCGAGTGGCTGCCCAACTCCGGCTACGAGGACGGCTTTCTGCGGTTCGTGACCCGCGAGACGCCCTTCTCGACTCGGCCGGCCTCGAAGCTGCCGGCGGAGAAGGACCCGTATGCGCTGGACCTGTGGGGCAATGTGCGGCGGGACCTGCTGACCGCGCTGGTGGCGACGGCGGTCACCGCGCGGCTGCCGCATCCCTCGGCCCAGGCGGGCGTCGAGGGGGCGGACACCCCGCACCGGCGCCCGGCGGCCGTTCCCGCGCAGGCCGACCACCACGACGTACTGCTGCGGCGGCTGCGCGAACTGGGGGAACTGCACCGGGACGGCGTGCTGACGGACGACGAGTTCGCGATGACCAAGGCCGTGATACTGCGCGGGTTCCAGGGATCGGGGCCCTAGCTCAGCAGGTCCGGTTCGCTGCGGCTGATGTCCTGCCAGAGGGGCTGGTAGTTGATCCAGGCCACGAGGTCGCCGCCGAGTTGTTCGCGGGTCGCCACCGCTGCCCTGTGGTCGATGAGCAGGGGGCGGCCGGCGGCGCGGGCGGTGAGCTGGACCTGGCTGGAGCGTTCCATGGACATGAACCACCAGGCGGCCGCGTCGACCGAGTCGCCGACGGTCAGCAGCCCGTGGTTGCGCAGGACGAGGGCCTTGCGGGAGCCGAGCGCGGTCGCGATGCGCCGGCCCTCCTCGGTGTCGACGGCTACGCCGGTGTAGGCGTCGTAGAGGGCGTGGTCCTCGTAGAAGGCGCAGCTCTCCTGGGTGATGGGGTCGAGGAGTTCGCCGAGGGCGGCGAGGGCGCGGCCGTGGACGGAGTGGCAGTGGGCGACGGCGACGACGTCGGGGCGGGCCGCGTGGACCTGGGCGTGGACGGTGAAGGCGGCCTGGTTGACGTGGTAGCGGCCCTCGATGACCTGACCGTCCGAGTTGGCGAGGACCAGATCACTGACGGTGACGTGCTTGAACGGCATGCCGAATGGGTTGACCCAGAAGCAGTCGCTGAACTCGGGGTCGCGGGCCGTGATGTGTCCGGAGACCCCGTCCTCGAAGCCGAACCGTCCGAAGAGGCGTACGGCGCCTGCCAGGCGTTCCTTGCGGTGCCGGCGCTCGTCCTCCACCGAGTCGTGCATCGGCGGCATGGCGAACTGCAGCCGGTCGGTGGGCAGCGGGGCAGGCGGCGTGGGCCCATGCATCGGTCCTCCAGCACTGGGTGGGTGTACGGGCGGAAGTTACCGTCGGTCAGCGCAGGAGAACAGGCTTGTTATGTAAAGATGACGTGCGGCGCCAGAACACGACAGGATTCCGACAGAACACGCCCGTCGAAAGACGACAGACGATGTCGGGTATCGAAGCCAGACTCGGTGCATGACATCGAACTGGGCGGCGTTCGCCGCGGCGGAACCCGATCTCGCGAGGACCGTCGAGGAGCGCTTCGGCGCGTTCACGCATCACGTCCTGGCGACCCTGCGCAAGGACGGCTCTCCGCGGACCACGGGCCTGGAGGTCCGTTTCCTGGACGGTGAGCTGTGGCTCGGCATGATGCCCGACTCGGTCAAGGCGCTCGACCTGCGGCGCGACCCGCGTTTCGCGCTCCAGGCCAACCCGGGCGAGGGCACGGGGATGGGCGGCGGGGACGTACGGATCGGCGGGCGCGCGGTCGAGGTCGACGACCCGGCGGTGAAGGGCGCGTACATGAAAGAGGTGGAACCGCCGGAGCCGTTCCACCTCTTCCGCACCGAGCTGACGGAGGTCGTCAGGACCTACGTCGAGGACGAGACGTATCTCGTCGTGCAGGTCTGGAAGCCCGGTGAGCCGCTGCGCGTCGTCAGGCACAAGTGAGCTTCACGGGCTCACTCCCACTCGATGGTGCCCGGCGGCTTGGAGGTCACGTCGACGACGACACGGTTGACGTCACGCACTTCGTTGGTGATCCGGGTGGAGATCTTCGCGAGGACGTCGTACGGCAGCCGCGACCAGTCGGCGGTCATGGCGTCCTCGGAGGAGACCGGGCGCAGCACGATCGGGTGGCCGTAGGTGCGGCCGTCGCCCTGGACGCCGACGCTGCGGACGTCCGCGAGCAGGACCACCGGGCACTGCCAGATCTCGCGGTCGAGACCGGCGGCCGTGAGTTCCTCGCGGGCGATGGCGTCGGCGTCGCGGAGCAGGTCGAGCCGGTCCTTGGTGACCTCGCCGACGATCCGGATGCCGAGGCCCGGTCCCGGGAACGGCTGGCGCTGGACGATCTCCTCGGGCAGGCCGAGCTCCTGGCCGACCATGCGGACCTCGTCCTTGAAGAGCTTGCGCAGCGGCTCGATCAGCTTGAACTCGAGGTCCTCGGGGAGGCCGCCCACGTTGTGGTGGGACTTGATGTTGGCCGTGCCGGTGCCGCCGCCGGACTCGACGACGTCGGGGTACAGGGTGCCCTGGACGAGGAACTCCACGGCCGGGCCCTCGTCCGCGATGATCTCGGCCTGGGCCTGCTCGAAGACGCGGATGAACTCGCGGCCGATGATCTTCCGCTTCTCCTCGGGGTCGGAGACCCCGGCGAGCGCCTTCAGGAACCGCTCCTCGGCGTCCACGACCTTCAGCTGGACGCCGGTCGCGGCGACGAAGTCCTTCTCGACCTGCTCGGTCTCGCCCTTGCGCATCAGGCCGTGGTCGACGTAGACGCAGGTCAGCTGGGAGCCGATGGCCTTCTGGACGAGGGCGGCGGCCACGGCGGAGTCGACGCCGCCGGACAGACCGCAGATGGCGCGGCTGTCGCCGACCAGCTCACGGATCGCGGCGACCTGCTCCTCGATCACGTTGCCCGTGGTCCAGGACGGGGTGAGACCGGCGCCGCGGTAGAGGAAGTGCTCCAGGACCTGCTGGCCGTGCGTGGAGTGCATGACCTCGGGGTGGTACTGGACGCCGTAGAGCTTCTTCTCGTCGTTCTCGAAGGCGGCGACCGGGACGACGTCCGTGGAGGCGCTGACGGTGAAGCCCTCGGGGGCGGCGGAGCAGGCGTCGCCGTGCGACATCCACACGGCCTGCTCGGCGGGGGTGCCCTCGAAGAGGGTGGAGGACGACCTCGACACATGGAGGTCCGTACGGCCGTACTCACGGGCGCCGGTGTTGTCGACCGTGCCGCCGAGGGACTGGGCCATCAGCTGGAAGCCGTAGCACATGCCGAAGACGGGGACGCCGGCCTCGAAGAGGGCGCGGTCGACGGTCGGGGCCCCTTCCTCGTACACGGACGAGGGGCCGCCGGAGAGGATGATCGCCGCCGGGTTCTTGGCGAGCATCTCCTGGACCGGCATGGTGCTCGGCACGATCTCGCTGTAGACCCGGGCCTCGCGGACCCGACGGGCGATGAGCTGGGCGTACTGCGCGCCGAAGTCGACGACCAGGACGGTGTCGGGGGCGGCGGGGGTCGCTGATGACACGGGGTGCCTTCCGGCGGTTGGGCGGGGGCTGTGGTACCGAGTCTAACGGGGTGGGCGTGGGCGGCCTCGCCGTCGTCCGCTGTGGCATACTCGCCCCATGCTCGCGCACTCGACCTTCCTCTTTACCTATGGCACCCGGCCCACCGGCTGCCATGGTCGTGCTGCTTGAGCAACTGACAAGCGACTTCCCCAGGCGCCCCGGGCCGACAAGGTCCGGGGCGCCTGGCGTTTTTCCGGACCTTGCCGCTCCGGGGCACCCCACCTACCGATGAGGAGCCCCCATGACCGCCCTCGACGTCACCGGCGCCCGCACCCCCGAGGCCGCCGACGTGATCACCGGCGCGCGTGAGCGCATCGACGCCCTCGACGACCGGATCATCGGGCTGATCCAGGAGCGGATGGCCGTGTCCGCCGTCATTCAGGAGGCCCGGATCACCTCGGGCGGCCGGCGGGTGAACCTCTCGCGTGAGATGGAGGTCCTCGGCCATTACAGGGACGCGCTGGGCAAGCCCGGCACCGCCCTCGCGATGACGCTGCTGGAGCTGTGCCGGGGTCGCATCTGAGTTCGGCGCGCCTCTCACCCGTACGGCGCGTGACCGGCGTCGGCGGGCTTCGTTGGATCTGGTGTCCGTTCCAGCCAGGGGCGGGCCCGGAAGAAACCACGCGTGGCTCACTGGAGCGATGAGACGGACGGATCGTGCCGTGCGTCGTGGGACCTCGCTCCAGGAAA
Source organism: Streptomyces sp. NPDC096132 (assembly GCF_044763345.1). Lineage (NCBI taxonomy): Bacteria > Bacillati > Actinomycetota > Actinomycetes > Kitasatosporales > Streptomycetaceae > Streptomyces > Streptomyces sp. NPDC096132. Next base: position 212,201 of record NZ_JBIWGA010000005.1, on the reverse strand, counting down.
GTGACCGGACGGCAGGGGACAGCAGCCCGGTCACCCAAGAGAACGGTCGGCCTCGGGGACGCCCGGGGCCGACCGGCGGACATGGCAAAAACGCACAAGGGCTGGGTCAAACGGTTGCGGGCGCCGCGTTCATCCAGCACGATGCGTAGAAAGCCCCCAACAGCCCCAAGTCCCGTCCCGGACAACCCTATTGCGTGCTTTGTCCCGGATGACTGCCAGAGGTCCAGACCATTCAGCGGCGCAACCCCCCGGCGCCGCTTTCCAGGCACCGGCGCTGCCCTGACGCCGGTGCTGACGAGAAGAAGGGCCCCGCAGATCCGTTCTGCGGGGCCCTTCGTCATGTCGTGACGCAGGTCACATAAAGTTCCTGTGAGGCGAGGACAACTGTTCACAGGATTCGCGGGTCACACCTATCGAAACAAGGGTCACTCCCGCGCCCCACATTCGCGGAAGACCTCCCCCTACACGATCTTCCGAGGTCTTCATGAAGCTTCGCCGGACTCTCGTCACCGCGGCCGCGACGGCCGCTCTGGTGCCGTACGCCCTGCTCTCCGCGCCCGCCGCGTTCGCGGAGGAGACCGGCTCGCCGTCCGCGAGCAGCTCCGAGTCGCAGACCGCCTCCGCGTCCGCGTCCGACACCTCCAGCCCGTCCGGGTCCGCGTCCGACACCTCGTCGCCCTCGTCGTCCGAGTCGCAGACCGGCAGCGCCTCCGGCTCGCCGTCCGGCTCCGCGTCGCAGTCCTCGTCGTCCTCCGCGTCCTCCTCGGCCTCCGAGAGCTCGACGGCGGACGAGAGCGATGCCCCGTTCGACCCCGTCACGGACTGCAAGTCCATCGACTGGGACGACGACCTCAGCGCCACGATCAAGGGGCTGCCGAGCAAGATCGTCGCCGGCTCCGGCTGGCACGGCTTCAAGTACACCGTCGAGAACAACACCGGCACCGACCTGAAGAACGTCTACATGGCGACGTACCTCGAATACGAGGACGAGGACGTCGACGACTGGCTGTCCGACGGGCTCGCCGTCATCCAGGTCAAGGAAGACGGCAAGTGGACCAACGCCTACCAGGAGTCCTTCGAGGACGGGGCCGGCGGGTCGGTCAACATCAGCAGTTCCTTCGTGGGTCTGCTCGACGAACTGGAGAAGGACACCTCCGCCACCTTCGACCTCCGTGTGAAGGTCGAGGCGTCGGCTCCGGCGGGCTCGTCGGTCGCGCTGAGCGAGGCCGTGTACGCGGGCGAGAACGCCGACTGCCACCTCGGCGGTGCGGTGTACGACGTCCAGATCCTCGCCGCGGGCAGTGACTCCGGCGGCAGCGACGACGCGACGCCGAACGGCGACAAGCCCACGGACACCAAGCCGCAGGGCAGCGCCAAGCCGATCAGCGGCAGCCTCGCCTCCACCGGCTCCGACTCCTCGCTCCCCGTCATCGGTCTCGTCGGCGGCGCCGCCGTCGTCGCCGGTGCGGGTGCGGTCCTCGCGGTCCGCCGGCGCAAGACCGGCGCGCACGCGTAACGCACCGCAGACCAGCGAAAGGGACCTGCGCTCGGAGGGGGGTGCAGGTCCCTTTCGCTTGCCCGCGGTCGCTCGGTCCTACGGCATCCGCTACTTCTTCGGCGGCACCGTCGGCATCCCCAGGAACGGCAGGCGCAGCGCGCCGAACGCGTCCGCCGGGACCGCCGGCTCGCGGGGCTCCACCGGCTTCAGGCGCTCGTACGCCGTCCCCTGCGCCGGACGCGGGTCCGCCTCGCCCTGGTTCGGCCAGTACGACATCGCCCGCTCGGCCTGAGCGGTGATCGTGAGCGACGGGTTCACGCCCAGGTTCGCGGAGACGGCGGCGCCGTCGACGACGGAGATTCCGGGGTGGCCGTAGAGGCGGTGGTACGGGTCGATGACACCCGTCTCGCGGGAGTCGCCGATCGGGCAGCCGCCGAGGAAGTGGGCGGTGAGCGGGGTGCCCATCAGCTCGCCCACGTTGGAGCCGGCGAAGCCGTTGATCTCGGCGGCGATCGCGGAGGCGGCCTCCGAGGCGGCCTTGATCTGCTTGGGGTTGGGGGCGCCGTGGCCCTGGCGTGCCGTCAGCAGGCCCCTGCCCACGCCCGTCGGCTTCAGATACGTCGTCAGCGAGTTGTCCAGCGACTGCATCACCAGGCCGATGATGGTCCGCTCCGACCAGCGCCGGTTGGAGAGCGAGCGCAGGACGAGGAGGGGATGGCGGGCGGCGTTGGCCAGCCAGCCGGCGACCCTGGACGAGCCCTCCGCGTACGGGACCTGCAGGATCGACAGGCCGCCCATCGAGTTGGAGCCCTTGCCGTAGCGGACCGGTTCGATGTGGGTGTTCTCGTCGGGGTGGACCGAGGACGTGATGGCGACTCCGCGGGTGAAGTCCGCCTTCGCCCGGCCGGTCGCCCTGCGGTAGCGGCGGTCGTCGGTCTGGGCGCCGACCAGTGCCTCGGAGTTGGTGCGGGTCAGCTCGCCCAACCGGTCCGACAGGTACGGGAGCTGTCCGTTCGCCTTCATACGGTGCAGCAGGGTCTGGGTGCCGTAGGTGCCGGCGGCGAGGACGACCCGGCGGGCCTTGAAGGTCCGCCCCTTCGACGGGCGGCGGTCGTCGGTCGGCAGGGTCGCCACCGCGTAGCCGCCCTGCGAGTCGTCCGTGACCGACACGACCGTCGTCAGCGGGTGCACGACCGCGCCCGCCTTCTCGGCGAGGTGGAGGTAGTTCTCGTTGAGGGTGTTCTTCGCGCCGTGACGGCAGCCGGTCATGCACTCCCCGCACTCGGTGCAGGCGTTGCGGGCGGGGCCCGCGCCGCCGAAGTAGGGGTCTGCGACCTGCTCCCCCGGCTTCGCCTTCGCGACGCCGTCCGCGTCCTCGCCGTCGCCGAAGAAGACGCCGACCGGCGCGAGGTGGAAGGTGTCGCCGACGCCCATCCGCTCGGCCGCCGCCTTCAGGTGTTCGTCGGAGGGGGTCGTCGTCGGGTTGAGCCGTACGCCGAGCATGCGGCGCGCCTGGTCGTAGTACGGCTTCAGCTCCTCCTGCCAGTCGGTGATGTCACGCCACTGGGGGTCGTCGAAGAAGGCCTTCGGCGGGACGTAGAGGGTGTTGGCGTAGTTGAGGGAGCCGCCGCCGACTCCCGCGCCGGCCAGCACCATGACGTTGCCGAGGAGGTGGATGCGCTGGATGCCGTAGCAGCCGAGCCTGGGGGCCCACAGGTAGTTCTTCAGGTCCCAGGAGTTCTTCGGGAGGGTTTCGCGGGTGAAGCGGCGGCCTGCTTCCAGGACACCTACCTTGTAGCCCTTTTCCGTCAGGCGGAGGGCTGTCACCGAGCCGCCGAAGCCTGACCCGACGACGAGGACGTCGTAGTCGTAGGTGTCCTGAGGCACGATTGCTCCTCTTTGAGTTTCCGTGCGGGTCGTACGTGGTTGCTCGCGCAGTTCCCCGCGCCCCTGAAAAGCAGGTTGGCTACCTGAGCCTCAGTGCCTTCATCACCCGCAAGCTCGTGCTCATGAACTGGGCGTACTTCTCGTCCGTCATGCCCAGGGCCGGCGCCATCGGGAGGAGGCGCTGCTGAGCGACCGTCTGGGCCTCCGTGTACTTGAGGATGCCCTCGGAGCCGTGGCGGCGGCCGAGGCCGGAGTCCTTCATACCGCCCATCGGGGACTGGACGCTGCCGTAGGCGGGGGCGTAGCCCTCGTTGACGTTGACCGTGCCGGTGCGCAGGCGGGCGGCGACCGCGCGGCCGCGGGCGCCGTTCTTCGTCCACACCGACGAATTGAGGCCGTACGACGTCGAGTTGGCGAGCTCGATCGCCTCGTCCTCGGTCTTGAAGCGGTAGATCGAGACGACCGGGCCGAAGGTCTCCTCGCCGCACACCGCCATGGGCTCGGTGACGCCGTCGAGGATCGTCGGCTCGTAGAAGTAGGGGCCGATGTCCGGGCGGGCGGTACCGCCCGCGACGACCTTCGCGCCCTTGGCGACGGCCTCCTCCACGTGCCGGGTCACGGTCTCCAGCTGGCGCGGGCCGACCAGGGAACCCATGTCCGCGCCGTAGGCGAGGGAGTTGCCGAGGCGCATGCCCTTGGTGCGGGTGGCGAAGCGCTCGAGGAAGGCGTCCGCTATCGACTCGTGCACATAGAGCCGCTCGATGGAGATGCAGAGCTGGCCGGCGGAGGAGAAGCAGGCGCGGATCGCGCCCGCGGCCGCCTTCTCGATGTCGGCGTCCTCGAGGACCAGCATGGCGTTCTTGCCGCCGAGTTCGAGGGACACGCCGACCAGGCGGGCCGCCGCACCTTGCGCGACCTCGCGCCCCGTACGGGTGGAGCCGGTGAAGGAGACGTAGTCGGCGTGCTTGACGAGCTCGGGGCCGACGACGGGGCCCTCGCCGAGGACGACCTGGAAGACGTCGGCGGGCAGGCCGGCCTCGATGAGGAGGTCGCGCGCCCACAGGGCGGTCAGGCAGGTCTCCGTGTCGGGCTTCATGACGACGGCGTTGCCCGCGACGAACGCGGGGAGCGCGTCGCCGACGGACAGCTCCAGGGGGTAGTTCCAGGGGGCGATCTGGCCGACGACACCGCGCGGGTGGCGCAGTTCGGTGACCTTCGTGAGGGTCGGCATGGCGCCGGCGTGCCGCTTCGGCCTGAGGTAGGCGGCGGCGCGGCGGCCGTAGTGGCGGGCGGCCACCGCCACGGCCTGCACCTCCTCGTGGGCGTGCAGCCGCGCCTTGCCGGTCTCCAGCTGGATCAGGTCGAGGACCTCGGCCTGCCGCTCCAGGACCAGGTCGTGGAAGCGCAGCAGGACGGCGGCGCGCTCCCGTACGGGCGTCCGCTCCCACACCGCCTGCGCGGCGCGGGCCGCCTCGAATGCCTTGAGTACGTCCTCGGGGGTGGACTCGGGCAGGTCGGCGAGCTTCTCGCCGCTGAAGGGGCTGTGGTTCGCGGTACGGCCGGAGCCGACGACGCCCTTGGTCAGCTGGGCGACGAGCTGGGGAGTGACCACGTCGGCGGCGGTGCGGACGCCGGCGGGGGCGGGGGCGAGGGGGTTGGTACCGGCCGTGGTCTTCGTACCGGTCTGTTCCGGGGCCTGCGAGTCCGTCATGACGCGCAGGGTATGCCGCGAGGAGGACTTTGGGTACCCGCCGGTAACGGGCATTCACCGACCGCTCACACGACGCCAGTGTCCACTGGCAACGAACCTGCTGATCAGGCCGTTGTGCCGGGGGTTCAGGCGGTTTCGATCCACCGACGTCCCCTGGCCTCCCACCGAAGCGCCCTGATCCCGCGCCGGTACGCCCTGGCCCTCCGCCACCGCCTCCCGACCCTGCGCCCCCACTCCCTCACTCTCCGCCACCGCCCGACCCCGCGCCGCCACACCCTCGCCCTCAACCACCACCGCCCGACCCCGCGCCGCCACACCCTCGCCCTCCGCCGGGGCATCCCCGTCCCACGCCGCCACACCCCGACGCTCCACCGAAGCATCCCCGTCCCACGCCGCCACACCCCGACGCTCCACCGAAGCATCCCCGTCCCGCACCGACACACCCCGACGCTCCGCCGAGGCGTCCCCGTCCCGCACCGCCACACCCTGACGCTCCACCGAAGCATCCCCGTCCCGCACCGCCACACCCCGACGCTCCGCCGAGGCGTCCCCGTCCCGCGTCAGCCCACCCCCGCCTTCCGACACCGTCTCCCCACCCCGCACCAACCCACCCCGGCCCGCCGGCGACAGCCCCCGCCCCCCGGCCACCGCCTCCAACTCCGCGGCCGCCTCCTCCGCCCCCGGGCGACCCGCCGGGTCCCGGGTCAGGAGGTGGAGGAGCAGCGGGGCCAGGGGGCCCGCGTGGTCCGGGGTGGGTGGGGCTTCGGTCAGGATTGCGGTGAGGGTGGACTCCGGGGTCGTACGGCGGAACGGGGGGCGGCCCTCGACGGCGGTGTGGAGGAGGACGCCGAGCGACCACAGGTCGGAGGCGGGGCCGGCGCCGCGGCCGGACATGCGCTCGGGGGCGACGAACTCGAGGGAGCCCACGAACTCGCCCGTGGCGGTGAGGGACTCCTCGCCCTGGATGTGGGCGATGCCGAAGTCGGTGAGGACGACGCGGCCGTGCGGGCCGAGCAGGACGTTGGCGGGCTTCACGTCGCGGTGGACGATGCCGACGGCGTGCGCCGCGCGCAGGGCGCCCAGGACGGCGAGGCCGATGCGGGCGGCCTCGGCGGGATCGAGGGGGCCGCGCGCGAGCACCTGGTGCAGGGACTCGCCGCGTATCAACTCCATGACGATCCAGGGGAGTCCGTCCCCTCCGGCATCGGCCTGTCCTTCCTCCACCACCACGTCGAGGATGGAGACGGCGGACGGATGGTCGACACGGGCGGCGGCGCGGGCCTCCCGGTAGAGGCGATGGGCGGCCCGGCGGTAGACCTCGTCCTCGGGGTGGCCGGGCAACCGGGGCTGCTTGACGGCGACTTCACGGTCCACGAGCGCGTCGTGGGCCCGCCAGACGGTGCCCGTGCCGCCGGAGCCGATCCGTTCGAGCAGCCGGTAACGCCCGCCCACCGTACGGTCCTTGGCGCCTACGGGGTCACCGTCGTTGCTCATGCCCCATGCCTACCACGACCTACGGCTTGTCCACGTCCAGGTTCGCGATCGCCGTCCGCGCCACCTCGCGGCCCCGCTCGGTGAAGTCGCCCTTGCCGGGATAGCCGATCAGCAGCTTGTACATGTCGCCGGTGGACGACTTGTAGTAGAAGATCCTCAGCTCGCGCGGGAGCGGGTCCTGACTGTCGTCGGTGGTGTAGACCACCGTGTTCTCGGCGGCCGGTTCACCGTCCCGGTACTTCACGTTGTCGTCGGTTTGGGTACGCGGCGTCGGCGTCTTCGGCATGTCGAGCTCGTAGCTGCCGGACTCCTTGAACTCCCCGTCGTCGGCGTACATCTCGGCCGCCGCGGAGGCCTTGATGTCCTTGCTCGTGTCCTCGGCCTTGCGGGCCACCTCCAGAACGACCGAGACCGCACCGCTCGGGTCGGTGAAACTCACCCAGTGCTCGTCGTCCCTCCGGTCCTTCTCGGGCTCGCTCCGCACATAGGTGCCGGGCACCGCCAGCGTCGCGGTGAGGTCCTTCTCGTGGTGCTTCGCCCAGCCGTCCGGCAGCGGTCCGGCGAACGGGTCGGCGATCGTCACGTACGCCGTCACCGCCGCCGCGACGACCGCGACCCCCAGCCCGATCCACACCGTACGGGCCAACCGACGGCGCCGGGCGGGCGCGTCGGCCTGCCGCACGACCTCCGTGGGCTGCGGCGGCTGCGGCGCGGGCGGGTTGGCGGCGGCCTCCAGCAGCGCCCGCACCCGCGCGGCGTCGGGGCGGCGCGCCGGGTCCTTGTCCAGCAGCCCGTTGACGGCCTCGGCGAGCGGGCCGTGCGCGGCGGCGGGCGGGGCGGGCGCGGCGTTGAGGACGGACTGCAGGGTGGCCGGCGTGTTGCTGCGGCGGAACGGCGACACGCCCTCCGTGGCCGCGTAGAGCACCACCCCGAGGGACCACAGGTCGGACGCCGGCCCGGGACGCTGCCCGAGGACCCGCTCGGGCGCGATGTACTCGGGCGAGCCGACGAAACCGCCGGTGTCGGTCAGATTGGTCTCGCCCTCGATCTGGGCGATGCCGAAGTCGGTGAGCACGATCCGGTCGTGACGGCCGAGGAGGATGTTGTCCGGCTTGACGTCCCGGTGCAGGATGCCCGCCGCGTGCGCGGCCTCCAGCGCGCCCAGCACCTCCAGGCCGATCCGGGCGGCCTCGCGCCCGCTGAGCGTGCCCTCCTGGAGGGCGCTGCCGAGCGAGCGGCCGTGGACCAGCTCCATCACGATCCACGGCTGTCCGTCGACGACCGCGACATCGTGCACATTGACCACGGCGGGGTGGTCGAGCCGGGCCGCCGCCCGCGCCTCGCGCCGCATCCGCTCGAACGCGTTGGCCCGTTCACGGTCGGGAAGATGGTCCGGTACGCGGGGTTCCTTGACGGCGACCTCACGGTCCACGGTCTCGTCCTTGGCCCGCCACACCGTGCCCATGCCGCCGTGCCCGAGCTTGGCGAGCAGCCGGTAGCGCCCGGCGATGAGCCGCCCGACGCCCGGCTCCTGCGGCGGCGCCTGCGGGGGCCCCTGGGCCGGGGGCGGTACGACGGCGTGCTGCGGGCTCTGCCGGTTCTGCGGATTCGGCGGTTGCAGAACGAAACTCGTCGTCTCGTCGGACTCGTGGCCGACGCCCCCGTTGTGACTCATGGGTCCATCCATATCGCGCCAGGCAGGCCGGTATCCACCGGAGTGGTGCAACTACCCTGTCACGAACGTGTCAACGGCGACGTCGAAGTACTCCCGTGCCTCCCGCACCTTCCCGACCGGCGCCGACACCCACACGTCGTACATCCGCCCGCCCTCCTCCCAGCACAGGTCGTACGTGTGCCGGGGGCCCTCCGCCGCGCTGAAGCCGTTCCAGGTGAACTCCCAGAAGGCGGCGGGGTGTCCGCCGTGCGTCGTCTCGGTGACCTTGCCGTCGTGGTAACCGGGGTTGGTGTCCGGGCCCTTGGCGGCCGCGCGCCGCATCACGCCCAGCGGGCCGCCCTCCTCGGGATCGGCGATCTTGATGCCGAGGCGGAAGGTGTCCCCCGGCGACATGTAGAAGACCCGCTCGCCCTGCGGCACGCGCGTGAAGTCGTCCGGCACGGCGAGGGAGAACCCGGCGGGGTCGTCGGCCACGCGGTAGCCGGAGGGGGCGGTGGGGCGGTCGTCGGAGGCGGGGCTCGGGGCGTGGGAGGCCGTGGCGGAGGGGGTGGGGGTCGTGGCCGTCGACGGGGGCGAGGCGGTCGTGGGGGCCGGTGAGCCGCCGGCGGTCGGTCCCGACGCCGCGCTCGTCGTCTGCCGGGGCGCCGTGGTCGTGGGGGAACCGCCCCCGTCGCCGTCCCGGTTCACCAGCAGCGCCGCCGCCGACACGCCCGCGCCCGCCATCGCGGCGACGAGCAGCGCGGCGATCAGCACGCCCCGCGTGGAACGCTCCCGGGCGACCGGCGGCGGCTCGGACCCCGGCCCGCTCCGCCCCGGCCCGCTCTGGCCCAGCCCCGTCTGCCCCAGCCCGGTCTCCCCCAGCCCGGTCTCCCCCAGCCCGGTCTGCCCGAGCCGGGACTGCTCCCAGCGCGGCTGCTCCGGCTCCCCGGCCCCGGTCGACCGGGAGGGTCGCGGCCGTGTCGGCAGATCCTGCTGGGTCGGCGTGTAGCCGGAACCCACCGCCGGGGGCGTGCGCCCGGTGTCACGGAAGGCGCGCAGCAGGCGTTCCGCCTCCGCCGCCGCGAGCCGCCGTTCCGGATCGCGCTCCAACAACCCCCGTACGACGGGCAGGAGCGGCGCGGCCTGGTCGGGCGTCCGGATCTCGGCCATGACCACGGCGTGCAGGATGCCGCCCAGCGAGTCGCGCCGGAACGGCGATTCGCCGCTCAGCGCGGTGCACAGCAGCGCGCCCAGCGACCACAGGTCGGACTCGGGTCCGGTGTGCGCGCCGGACATCCGCTCCGGGGCGGTGTACTCGGGCGAGCCGACGAAGGAGCCGGTCTCGGTGAGCGTGGTGGCGCCCGCGACCTGCGCGATGCCGAAGTCCGTGAGCACGACCCGGTCGCTGTCGTCCTCGAGCAGGACGTTCGCCGGCTTGAGGTCCCGGTGCAGCACTCCGGCCGCGTGGGCGGCGCGCAGGGCGCCGAGCAGGGCGATGCCGATCCGGGCCGCCTCGTCCGGTGCGAGCGGGCCCTGCTCGGCGATCCGGTCGGCGAGCGAGCCGCCGTTGATCAGCTCCATGACGATGTACGGGCGTTCGCCGTCCTCGACGACGTCGTGCACGACGATGATGTGCGGGTGGCTCAGCTGGGCGACCGCCCGTGCCTCGCGCAGCGTCCGGTCGCGGCGGCCGCGCGCCTCCTCGTCGGAGAGCGTGTCGTCCTGGATCAGCTCCTTGACCGCGACACGCCGTCCCAGCAGCTCGTCCGTGGCACGCCACACGACGCCCATGCCGCCCCGGCCGAGCCTCGCCTCCAGCCGGTAGCGGCCCGCGATGACACGGACGGTGTCCCCCTCGGTCCCCATGGGCTCATCATGCCCCACCGGAGCTCCCGGCTCCGGGTGGCCGACCGGCCAACCCCCCGTCAGGAGGCGCTGGGTTCCCGCCAGCTCTGCAGTACGGACTTGAACTGCTTGGCGGTCGTCTTCCAGTCATCGGCGGGCGCCGACATGTAGATGGCGTACTCCGTGCCGTCACGGGCGATGTACGTCTCCTCGATCGCCCGGCGCGGCCCGGGGAACTGCGTGTCCTTGGCCAGCGCGGTCCACGTGTACTCCCACTCGGAGCCGTCGCGGTCGCGGTAGATGTTCCTCTCCAGCTTGACCGTCTCGTAGTCCACCAGCCGGTCGAGCTGCGCTTCGAGGTCCTTCTGGTGCGCGTACGGGTCGTTGTAGTCGGGCGACTTGTCGAGCGCGATGCGGACGAAGTGCTCACCGCCGTCGGGCGAGTAGTCGATCTGCTGGAGGTCGCCGTCGTCCTGGAAGACCGTCCGCTGCCAAGTCGAGTCGGGCAGCGAGAGCCCGAAGCCCAGCGGGTCGCTGACCTCCGTCCAGGAGGCCGTGGGGCTCGGCGAGGGGGAGGGAGAGGCGGAGCCGGAGTCGGAGGCGGAGTTCGTGGTCCCGTCGGTCCCCTGTCGGCCCTCGTCCCACTGCTGGAAGGCCACCGCCGCACCCCCGCCGACCAGCGCGGCAAGGACGACCACGAGCGCGAGCGTACGCAGCCGACGACGGCGACGGCGCGGGGGCTGGGCGGAGGCGGGGTCGAGGTGGGGGCCCAGGTGCGTCGGGCCGGAGTGCGAGGGAGCGTGGCCGGGGTGCGTGCCGCCGACGGCGGTCGGGCCCGTGCCGCCGGGAACGGGAGTCCCCGCTTCCGGCACCGCAGGTCCCAGAGGTCCGGTACCGAAGTGGCTTCCGGACGCGTACGAGGACCCCGTACCGTTCGTCCGCCGGTCGGGTCCGCCGTACTGGTCCGGGCCGCCGAACTGCGTCGGGACGAACGCCTGTGCCCCGGTCGGGCGGCGCCCCTCCGCCGCCTCGGCGAGCAGCTGCTCGGCCTCGTCGAAGCTGGGACGGGTGGCCGGATCCTTGCGGAGCAGGGCGGTGATGACGGGGCCGAGCGGGCCGGCGTACTGCGGCTCGGTGGCCTCCTCCTCGACGACGGCCTGCATGGTGGTCAGCGGCGAGGTGCGGCGGAACGGCGAGCGCCCCTCCACCGCCGTGTACAGCGTCGCGGCGAGCGCCCACAGGTCGGAGGACGGGCCGGGGTCCTGGCCGCGCACCCGCTCGGGGGCGAGGTAGTCGACGGAGCCGACGACCTCTCCGGTGCGGGTGATCGTGGTGTCGCCCTCGATCTGGGCGATGCCGAAGTCGGTGAGGAGGACCCGGCCGTCGTGCGAGAGGAGCACGTTGCCGGGCTTGACGTCACGGTGCAGGACGCCGGCGGCATGCGCGGCCCGCAGGGCGCGCAGCACCCACAGGCCGACCCGGGCCGCCTCGGCGGGCTCGACCCGGCCGTCCTCCTTGACCGCGTCGGCCAGCGAACGGCCCTCGACCAGCTCCATCACGATCCACGGCCGGCCGTCGTGTTCGAGCACGTCGTGCACGGTGACGACGGCGGAGTGGTTGATCCGCGCGGCCGCGCGCGCCTCGGCCCGCGTGCGCGCGAGCAGGATCGCCTGGTCGCTCTCGGACACGTAGAGCGCGGCGGTCAGTTCCTTGATGGCGACGGCCCGGTGCAGCAGCTCGTCGTGGGCGCGCCACACCCGGCCCATCCCGCCGCTGCCGATGGAGTCGGCAAGCCGGTAGCGGCCCGCAAGGAGCAGGCCCTGCATCTGATTCACGTTGCCCCGCAATGGTCTTGACAGGGTCAGCGTAAAGACCGGGCCGCGTCCGGGGAACAAGCGGGGTGCCAAGGAGACAGCACTGTGACGGTTGTCGCTTCCGCGGCCGCGGAGCAACCTGGAGCGGCCGGGCCGTGCTCAGCCGGTGTACTGGTAAGTAGCCGCCGCCTGTCCGTACAGCCGCGTGACCTCGTCCCGTTCGGCTTCCGGACCCCTGACCTGCACGATGTGGTAGCGGCCGTCGATGAGGACCGCCAGATTGCGGACGTACAGCTCGCGCCCGCCGTCGGACCAGGTGAACTGGCCCTCGGCCATGACCCGCGTGCCCACCGTGGTGGTGCGCAGCCCGGAGGCCGTCGCCCAGCTGGAGTCGCGGTACGGCTGCAGTTCGCTCTCCTTCTCCCGCTGGTAGACCATCGGGTCGCTGCCGTTGGCGGACGCGCTGTCCCGTCCCGGTACGACGATCAGCTCGAAGTCTCCGTGGGAGTAGACGACCTGACCGCGTCCGTTCTTCCCGGTGCGGTCCCAGCCGTTGGCCACGGCGACCTGGAAACCGGCGGCGTCCTTGCGGAGCGTGAAGCCATCGGCGACGTCCACGCCGGAGCCCGTCCGGGTCTCGGTCGCCTCGGCGCTCGTACTGCTGCCCGGCGAGGTCTGGTCGGGGCGGGGCTCGCTGCTCGCGTCCGGGGCCTGACCGGCCGGCGGGGTGGCGGAGGCGGTGGCCCCGGTGTTCTGCGTGCCGCCGGTTCCGGCCGCGCCCTCCTCGTCCGCCTTGGGCATGAACAGGACGGCGTACGCGATGGCGCCGGCCAGCAACAGCAGGATCAGCACCAGGAGGGTGCGGCCCAGGCTGCGCGGCGAACGGCCCGTGTCCCGCGGGGCCCGCTTGTGCCGGCCGTGCGTCGCGGGCAGTCCGGCACGCCGTCTGCGCACCAGTTCGCCCTTGCGGCGCACGATCGGCAGCCGGTGCGGGTCGGCGGGCGGCGCGGCGACGACGTACGTCCCCGCCTCCGGTTCCGGCGCGGACCGCACCAGCGAGCGCAGCCAGCCGCGCAGTTCCTCGAAGTCGAGGCGCTCGGTGGGGTCCTGGCGCAGCAGCGACTCCACGACCGGCCTGAGCGGCCCGCACTCCTCGGCGAAGGCGGGCGGCTCGGCGCACACCATCTGCACCAGTTCCGCCGTCGACTCCTCCGGGTAGGGCGCGTGTCCCTGTACGGCCCTGAAGAGCAGCGCGCCGAGCGCCCACAGGTCGGTCGCGGGACCGATCGGCGCGGCCAGCTGCCAGTTCTCGTGCACCGGCCCGGCCTGCTCGGGCGCCCACCGCTCGGTGACGGGCCCGACGACCGCCATGCGCGTCTGCCGCGCCCGCTCGGCGGCCAGCGCGGTGGCGGGCCCACGCCGGACGGGTGCCCCGGGCACCCCGGCGGCGACGAGTTCGTCCCAACGGCCCCGGGCCCGCCCGTCACCGGCATCCCCGGCCGCCTGGGCGGGCAGCGGGGCGGGCGAGTACGGGGCGATGCCGGGCGCGCCGGGTCCCTGAACGTGGCCGGGGGCGGCGGGGTCGGCACCAGCGGCCCCCGGGCCCTGGCCGAAGCCGAAGGCGGAGCCTGATGGCGGGTTGGGTGCGGGAGCACCCCGTACCCCGTACGGGTCGGCGATCTGCCCGGGCGGCGCGGAGGAGCCGCCGGGCGCTCCGGAGAGCGTGTTGCCCGCACCGCTCCCGGGCGCACCACTCCCGCTCGCGCCACTCCCCGGCGCACCGTACGGCGAAGCCGTCATGGCTGCGCCTGTGTCCTCGGCCGGGGTGCGGGCCCCCGGCAGGGCCGCCCGGCCGTTCTGCTGTGCCTCCTGCACCCGGGCCGCCGCCCGCGCGCCCGCCCGGTACGCGGCGATCGCCCCGGCCCGTGCCGCACGGATGTCCCCGCCGGTCTCCACGGCCGCCCGACGGGCCACCGCACCCGACTCCCCGCCGCCGGTCACCGGCTCACCCGCCGGGCCCGGCAGCCCACCGGCCGCCCGAGCCTCGATGGCGGCCCGCCGCGCGGCCTCGGGATCGACGCCCCCGGCACCACCGGAGCCGGGACTCACACCACCGGAGCCCGCGCCCGGACCAGGACCGAATCCAGGACCGGCACCGGGAGCCACCGGCCCCTGAGGCGCGGGAACCGGAACCGGTGCCCCCGCCCCCGTCTCCTCCACCGGCACCGGGTCGTACCCGCACAGCGCCTCTTCCGCCGCCCCGACCGCCAGGCCGGTCAGCATGACCCGTCCGTCGTCGCAGACGAGGACGGTGCGTGCGGTGATGTTCCGGTGCACCCAGCCGTGGGCGTGCAGCACCCGCAGGGCCATGAGCACGTCGGAGGCGACCTCGGCCGCCCGGTACGGCGTCAGCGGCTGTTCGGCGAGCAGAGCGGCGAGTGGCCGCGCGGCCACCAGTTCACTCACTATCCACAGCGAGCCGCCCTCGGCGAACACGTCGAAGACCTGGTCGAGCCGCGGGTGGTCGGGAATGCTCGCCGCGGCCTGCGCCGCCTCCACCGCCCGCCGTACGACGGGATCGGCGGGCCGCCGGGTGCCGGTGCCGGCTCGCGCACCGGGAACCCGGCCGGTGCCCCTGCGCTCACGCGCCGTGAACCCCTCGGGCAGCCCCTCGGCGTCGAGCACCTCGGCCTCGACGACCTCGGGCAACGGCACCTGCCGGACCAGGACTTCCTGTCCGCTGTAGGTGTCGAAGGCCCGGGTCTCGGTGAGTTCGTACTCGTCGGAGGGCGGCAGCGGCAGGCGGTAGCGGTCGGCGAGTACCCGCCCCGCATAGTCGTCCACGTTGCCTCCCCCGGCCACCCGGTCGGTCAATTCCGTTCGCCTCGCGGGCCGTTCCAGCCGTATCCGGTCATGGAGCTGGATGCGTACGGTCCGCAACCACTCACGATACGTGCCGGAGGCAACCCGCAAAGAGGGGATGCGAGATCTCGCTCCCCGAACACCTGCCGAACACGGTGCGTGACCGCTCTGCCGTCGGGACGGCTACTTCTTGGGCGTGAAGGTGTCCGTCAGTGTCTGCCAGGTGTTCTCGCGCAGATCGCCGGACCACTTGGCGGCCTTCGCGGTGTACATCAGCGCGTACCCCTGGCTGCTGCTCACGACGAATCCGCGGTCGATGACGCGGTACTTCGTGCCGCTCTCCACGTAGGTGAACTCCCAGTCGGCCGTGTTCCAGCCGCGGTAGTTCACCGCCTCTATTCGGATCTTCTTGTACTGGGAGCGCTTCATATAGCGCTCCTGGTTCTTCCAGTCGGCGACGGGGTCGTCCTTGGGCGTGGTCGTCCAGGCGACCAGCAGCCGCTGCCCGTCGGGGCCGGTGAACCGGTCGCCCGTGGAGCTCGCCGACTGGAACTTCCAGCCGGTGGGCAGCCCGATCGAGTACCCCTGGCCGCCCTCGTACGTGGTCGCCGCCCGGCTCTCCTCGGCGGTGGAGACGTCGGACCCGCTGCCGCCGTCCGTGGAGGTGTTGCTCGGTGCGGCACCGGAGGTGGCGGTGCCGGTGGACTGCGAGGCCGACCCGTCGGACTTGGTTCCGCTGTCCTTGTCCTCCTTGGTGGAGGCGCTCGCGCTGGCGACGGTCCTGCCGCCGCCACCGCTCTTCGAGCCGCCGGCGCTGTCGTCGTCATCGCCGCCGAACGTGATGGCCAGTACGGTGCCGAGCACCGCGAGCACCACGACCACGGCGATGATGACCAGCGTCCGCTTCGGCACCACATCGGTCAGCGGTGCCCGGGGCACGGGCCGCGGCGGCAGGTCCGGCGGCGTCATCACGGGCCATCCGGAACTCCGGCCGCCCGTCCCGCCGCTCGCCCCGCCGTTCGTCCCGCCGTTCGTCCCGGTGGAGCCCTGCGCGCCCTGGCCCCCGCGGCCGCCGCTGCCGGCGGACGACACCGACGCGGAGCCGGCCGCTGAGGTGGAGGTGGCCGCCGGGGCGGCCGGGGATGCCGTCGTCGCCCTGGTGGCCGGGGCGGTCGTCCTCGGTTCGTCCGTCCGTACGGAACCGGAGGCCGCCGTGCCGGACGCGGTGGCCCCGGAAGCCGCCGTGCCACTGCCCGACTTGGTGCGGGACGCCGTGGTGGCCGCGGCCGCGACGGCGGCCTTCTTGCGCACCGAACGCAGCGCCCCGCGCAGCTTCTCGCCCGCCTCCGCGGCCGAACTCCCCTTGCCGTCGGGGCCGTCCGGCTGGACCGGCAGCGGCACCACCCGGGTGGCGTCGGCCGGCTCGGCCTCCTTCGGTTCAGGCGCGTGGATCACGGCGTTGAGCATCGCCCGCGCACCGGCGTCGTCGAGCCGCCGCTCGGGATCCTTGGTGAGGAGCCCGTAGATGACGTCCTTCAGCGGACCCGCGTTCTTCGGCTCCTCCAGCGGCTCCGTCATCACCGCGGTGAGCGTCGCGATCGCCGAGCCCTTGTCGTACGGGGGCGAGCCCTCGACCGACGCGTAGAGCAGACCGCCGAGCGACCACAGGTCGGCCGCCGGCCCGGGCTTGTGGCCGCGGGCCCGCTCGGGGGAGATGTAGGAGGGGGCGCCGACGAGCATGCCGGTGGAGGTGATGGACGGGTCGCCCTCGACCTGGGCGATGCCGAAGTCGGTGAGCACGACCCGGTCGGTGTCGCCCTCGAGCAGGACGTTGGACGGCTTCACGTCACGGTGCAGGATGCCCTCGCGGTGCGCGGACCGCAGCACGTCGAGGATGGCGAGGCCGACCTCGGCCGCGCGCCTCGGCTCCAGCACGCCGTCCTCACGGATGACCTCGGCGAGCGACTTGCCCTCGACGAGCTCCATCACGATCCACGGCCGGTCGTCCTCCTCGACCACGTCGAAGACCGTCACCGCGCTGTTGTTGCGGATCCGGGCGATGGCCTTGGCCTCGCGCAGCGTCCGTGTGATCAGCCGGCGCTTCTCGTCCTCGTCGATGTTCCCCGGGAACCGCAGCTCCTTGACGGCGACCGTCCGGCCGAGGGTCTCGTCCTCGGCGCGCCACACCGTCCCCATGCCGCCGCGGCCGAGTACGCCTCCCAGCCGGTACCGCCCGGCGAGGAGACGTGCGCTCTTGTCCTGACGGGGTGTCCCCGCCCGCTCCGCCTCCGACATGCGTCCCCTCATGCAACCCGCCCTGACAGAGCCTCCATTGTCCCTCACCCGACAAGTGCCCGACGCCCAGGGTGCCCCTCCATGCCTCCTCACCGCACCCCGGGACGGGAGCATTCCGGCCAGAAGGGGCAGCAAACTCCGGCCAGATCATGACATGACCGCCGCTTCACCCCGTCAACAGCGGTTGAACCCGCGACATTCACGCGGTCAGGACAGGGGCCGCGGTGCGCGTCAGAGCGGCACGATGTCCGGTGCTCCGAGCCTCGCCGCGTCCGCCGTCTGGTCGTCCGGCTGCAGTTGCGACTCCCGCTCGGCCTCCACCCGCTTCTCGTAGTGCTCGACCTCGCGCTCGATCTGGTCCTTGTCCCAGCCCAGCACGGGCGCCATCAGCTCGGCCGCCTCCCGGGCGCTGCGCGTGCCGCGGTCGAAGGTCTCGATGGAGATGCGGGTGCGCCGGGTCAGCGCGTCGTCCAGGTGGCGTGCCCCCTCGTGGGAGGCGGCGTACACGATCTCGGCGCGCAGATAGTCGTCGGCGGCCTGGAGCGGCTCGCCCAGCGAGGGGTCGGAGGCGATGAGGTCGAGCACTTCCTCGGCCATCGTCCCGAAGCGGTTCAGCAGATGCTCCACCCGCACCACGTGCAGCCCGCTGCGCGCGGCGATGCGCGCCCGCGCGTTCCACAGGGCCCGGTAGCCCTCGGCGCCCAGCAGCGGCACGTCCTCGGTGACGCATTCGGCCACGCGCATGTCGAGCCCGTGCACGGCCTCGTCGACGGCGTCCTTGGCCATCACCCGGTACGTCGTGTACTTGCCGCCCGCCACGACCACCAGCCCGGGCGCGGGATGGGCGACGGTGTGCTCGCGCGACAGCTTGCTGGTGGCGTCCGACTCGCCGGCCAGCAGCGGCCGCAGCCCCGCGTACACGCCCTCGACGTCGTCGCGGGTCAGCGGCACCCGCAGGACCGAGTTCACATGCTCCAGCACATAGTCGATGTCCGCGCTGGAGGCGGCCGGGTGGGCCTTGTCGAGGTCCCAGTCGGTGTCGGTGGTGCCGACGATCCAGTGCCGGCCCCAGGGGATGACGAACAGCACGGACTTCTCGGTGCGCAGGATCAGACCGGTGGAGGAGCTGATGCGGTCCCTGGGCACGACGAGGTGGACGCCCTTGGAGGCGCGGACGTGGAACTGGCCGCGCTCGCCGACCATCCCCTGGGTGTCGTCGGTCCACACACCGGTGGCGTTGACGATCTGACGGGCGCGGATCTCGTACTCGCCACCGCCCTCGACGTCCTTCACGCGCGCGCCGACGACCCGTTCGCCCTCGCGCAGGAAGGCCGTCACGCGCGCGCGGTTGGCCGCCTTCGCGCCGTAGGACACCGCCGTGCGCACGAGGGTGGCGACGAAGCGGGCGTCGTCCATCTGGGCGTCGTAGTACTGCAACGCGCCGACCAGCGCCTCCTTCTTCAACGCGGGGGCGACGCGCAGGGCGTGACGGCGGCTCAGGTGACGGTGCAGCGGCAGGCCCCGGCCGTGCCCGCGGGCCATGGACATCGCGTCGTAGAGCGCGACGCCCGAACCGGCGTAGAAGCGCTCCCAGCCCTTGTGCTGGAGCGGGTACAGGAACGGAACGGGCTTCACCAGATGGGGTGCGAGCCGTTCCAGCAGCAAACCGCGTTCCTTCAGGGCCTCGCGGACCAGGGCGAAGTCGAGCATCTCCAGATAGCGCAGGCCGCCGTGGATCAGTTTGCTGGACCTGCTCGACGTGCCCGACGCCCAGTCACGCGCCTCGACCAGGCCCGTGGACAGGCCGCGGGTCACGGCGTCGAGGGCGGTGCCCGCGCCGACCACTCCGGCTCCCACGACCAGCACGTCCAGCTCGCGCTCAGCCATGCCCGCCAGTGACTCGGCTCGCTGCGCCGGCCCCAGTGTCGCTGTCCTCACCGCTGCCTCCCGCTGTCCGTCGCGCCGGCCGCACCCTCAGGGCGAGGCCCGCTCGGTGTCCCCCTGCCCAAAATTCTGACCGCCTTGCCCGACTTCAGCCACCACTCACCCCCAGCCTGTGGACAACTCTCACGGAACCGGAGCGGACCTTCCGGAGAACACGGCTGTCCGGCACGGCCCGCCCGCCCTCCCGACCAGCGCGGCCCTGCAAAACGGTCGATCAACACAGCCGATCAATCCCGCATAACGGTCATATTTACTCCTAGTCTGACATTGCGCTCGCCCGTCCTGTCCACAGGGCTTGCGTACCTGTCCCGCTTCGGTTATTGGGAAGGACGGCCCACGCCATGCCCGCAGATCTCGCCGTCATCGGACTCGGCCCGCTCGGCCTGCCCCTCGCCCAGTCCGCCGTGGCCGCCGGAATCCCCACCCTGGGGTACCGGACCGGCCCCGAGGCGGGCTCCGTCACCCCCGCCGAACTGCGCCGGATGCTCTCGGGGGGCTTCCGGCCGGCCACCGACCCCGCGGAACTGAGCCGGGTGCGCACCGCCGTCATCTGCGCCCCGACCCCGCGCGACGCGGACGGCGGCCTGGACCTCGGCCAGGTGGAGGCGGCCGCCCGCACCCTGGCCGGGCAGTTGCGCCCGCACACCACCGTCATCCTGGAGTCACCCGTGCACCCGGGGACGACGGAGGAGTTCCTGCTCCCGCTCCTGGAGGAGATGTCCGGCCTGCGCGCGGGCCGCGACTTCCACCTCGCCTACTCCCCCAGCCGGGTCGACCCCGGCAGCCGCGCCTTCACCCCGGCCAACACGCCGAAGGTCCTCGGCGGCCTGACCCCCGCCTGCACCGAGTCCGCCGCCGCCTTCTACGGCCGCCTCACCGACAAGGTGGTACGCGCGCGTGGCCTGCGCGAAGCCGAGACCGTGCAGCTTCTGGAGACCAACTTCCGGCACGTCAACATGGCCCTCGTCAACGAGATGGCCGTCCTCTGCCACGACCTGGGCGTCGATCTGTGGGACGTCATCCGCTGCGCCGAGACCAAGCCGTTCGGCTTCCAGGCCTTCCGCCCCGGCCCCGGCGTCGGCGGCCACTCCGTCCCCCTGGACCGCACCGGCCGCCCCGGCAGCCCGCTGCGCATGGTCGAACTCGCCCAGCAGGTCAACAGCCGTATGCCCCGGTACGTCGTCCAGCGCGCCGCCGCGCTCCTCAACGAGCACGGCAAGTCGGCCCGCGGCGCCCGCGTCCTCCTCCTCGGCGTCACCTACAAGCCCGACCTCGCCGACCAGCAGAACACCCCCGCCCGCGAGATCGCGCTCCGCCTGATGGAACTCGGCGCCGCCGTCAGCTACCACGACCCCCACGTCCCGTCCTGGAGCGTCCTCGACCGCCCCGTCCCCCGCGCCGACTCCCTCTACGAGGCCGCCGCCGACGCCGACCTCACGATCCTCCTCCAGCACCACCGCACGTACGACCTCCAGGGCCTGTCGGTGAAGGCCCAGCTCCTGCTGGACACCCGGGGGGCCACGCCCACGGGGGCGGCACAGCGGTTGTGAGGGGGGTGCACCTACGCAGGAAGGGGGCACCTACACAGAAGGGGCCGGTCACTCACCCAAGTGAGCGACCGGCCCCTTCGCGCGTTCTGCCTGCTACCGCCGGTGCACGGAATCCGCGACCGTGACCTCGACGCGCTGGAATTCCTTCAGCTCGCTGTAGCCGGTCGTGGCCATGGCGCGGCGGAGGGCGCCGAAGAAGTTCATCGAGCCGTCCGGGGTGTGGGACGGGCCCGTGAGGACCTCCTCGATGGTGCCGACCGTGCCGAGGTCGACCTTCTTGCCGCGCGGCAGCTCCTCGTTCACGGCCTCCATGCCCCAGTGGTGGCCCCGGCCCGGCGCGTCGGTCGCGCGGGCCAGCGGGGAGCCCATCATCACCGAGTCGGCGCCGCAGGCGATCGCCTTGGGCAGGTCGCCGGACCAGCCGACACCGCCGTCCGCGATGACGTGCACGTACCGGCCGCCGGACTCGTCCATGTAGTCCCGGCGGGCGGCGGCGACATCGGCCACCGCGGTCGCCATGGGGACCTGGATGCCCAGCACGTTGCGCGTGGTGTGCGCCGCGCCGCCGCCGAAGCCGACCAGGACGCCCGCCGCGCCGGTGCGCATCAGGTGCAGGGCCGCCGTGTAGGTGGCGCAGCCGCCGACGATCACCGGGACGTCGAGCTCGTAGATGAACTGCTTCAGGTTCAGCGGCTCGTGCGAGCCGGAGACGTGCTCCGCCGAGACGGTCGTCCCGCGGATGACGAAGATGTCCACGCCCGCGTCCACCACGGCCTTGGAGAACTGGGCCGTGCGCTGCGGGGAGAGCGCGGCCGCCGTGACCACGCCGGAGTCGCGCACCTCCTTGATGCGCGCGCCGATCAGCTCCTCCTTGATGGGGGCGGAGTAGATCTCCTGGAGGCGACGGGTCGCGGCCTCGGCCGGCAGCTCGGCGATCTCGTCGAGCAGCGGCTGCGGGTCCTCGTACCGCGTCCACAGACCCTCGAGGTTCAGCACGCCCAGGCCGCCGAGCTCGCCGATGCGGATGGCGGTGGCCGGGGAGACGACCGAGTCCATGGGAGCGGCCAGGAAGGGCAGCTCGAAGCGGTAGGCGTCGATCTGCCAGGCGATCGAGACCTCCTTCGGGTCCCGCGTACGGCGGCTGGGGACGACGGCGATGTCGTCGAAGGCGTACGCCCGGCGGCCGCGCTTGCCGCGCCCGATCTCGATCTCAGTCACGTCTGTGGCCTTTCCCTGATGCGTTGCAGCGTCTTCCAGTATCGCCGACGGGCACGACGAGGGCGGCCCCGGAGGCTCCGGGGCCGCCCTCGCGACGCCTCACGCGCGCGTGCGCGTCACTTGCTGCTGTAGTTCGGGGCCTCGACCGTCATCTGGATGTCGTGCGGGTGGGACTCCTTCAGACCCGCGGAGGTGATCCGTACGAAGCGGCCCTTGGTTTCCATCTCCTCGATGGTGGCCGCGCCCACATAGCCCATGGTCTGGCGCAGACCGCCGACGAGCTGGTGCAGGACGTTGGCCAGCGGACCCCGGTAGGGCACCTGGCCCTCGATGCCCTCGGGCACGAGCTTGTCGTCGGCGGCGACCTCCGCCTGGAAGTAGCGGTCCTTCGAGTACGACTTGCCCTGGCCGCGCGACTGCATGGCACCGAGGGAGCCCATGCCGCGGTACGACTTGAACTGCTTGCCGTTGATGAACTGCAGCTCGCCCGGGGACTCCTCGCAGCCCGCGAGAAGGCTGCCGAGCATCACGGTGTCGGCGCCGGCGGCGAGCGCCTTGCCGATGTCGCCGGAGTACTGCAGACCGCCGTCGCCGATCAGCGGGATGCCCGCCGGGCGGGCGGCGAGGGAGGCCTCGTAGATCGCCGTGACCTGCGGGACACCGATACCGGCGACCACGCGCGTGGTGCAGATCGAGCCCGGTCCGACACCGACCTTGATGCCGTCGACACCGGCGTCGATCAGGGCCTGGGCGCCGTCACGGGTGGCGACGTTGCCGCCGATGACGTCGATGCCGACGCTGGACTTGATCTTCGCCATCCAGCTGAGGGCGTTGCTGTTGTGGCCGTGCGAGGTGTCCACGACCAGGAAGTCCACACCGGCCTCGGCCAGGGCCTGGGCGCGCTCCAGCGCCTCGGGGCTGGCACCGACGGCCGCGCCGACGATCAGCCGGCCCTCGGCGTCCTTGGCGGCCCGGGGGTACTGCTCGGCCTTGACGAAGTCCTTGACCGTGATGAGGCCCTTGAGGACACCCGCCTCGTCGACCAGGGGAAGCTTCTCGATCTTGTGGCGGCGCAGCAGCTCCATGGCTTCCGTGCCGGAGATGCCGACGTGGCCCGTGACCAGCGGCATCGGCGTCATGACCTCGCGGACCCGGCGCGAGCGGTCGCTCTCGAAGGCCATGTCGCGGTTGGTGACGATGCCGAGCAGCTTCTTGTCGCCGTCGGTGACCGGGACACCGCTGATACGGAACTTGGCGCACAGGGCGTCGGCCTCGGCGAGCGTGGCGTCCGGGTGCACCGTGATCGGGTCGGTGACCATGCCGGACTCGGAGCGCTTCACCAGGTCGACCTGGTTGACCTGGTCCTCGACGGAGAGGTTGCGGTGCAGCACGCCGACGCCGCCCTGACGGGCCATCGCGATCGCCATGCGGGACTCGGTCACCTTGTCCATGGCCGCGGACAGCAGCGGGATGTTGACCCGGACATTACGGGAGATGCGGGACGAGGTGTCGACCGCGTTGGGGAGCACCTCGGATGCGCCCGGCAGCAGCAGCACGTCGTCGTAGGTGAGCCCGAGTGTCGCGAATTTGGCGGGCACTCCGTCGACGTTGGCAGTCATGACACCTTCCCCAAATGGCCTTGATCGGTGCGGATGTCCATGCTAACGGGAAGCGCAGCTCCCGAATTCCACGGTCCGACGTCACTCCGGGCTTCGTATGTTCGTACGGAATCTACGGCCGGCCTGTTCACCGAAGGCCCCGAAGCGGCCTGTTGCCGCGGGGCGGTCACTGCTCGGCGAGGGCTCGCAGCCTGCTCAGCGCCCGGTGCTGGGCCACACGGACCGCCCCGGGTGACATTCCCAACATCTGGCCGGTCTCCTCCGCGGTGAGGCCCACCGCGATGCGCAGCAGGAGCAGCTCCCGCTGGTTCTCGGGCAGGTTGGCCAGCAGTTTCTTGGCCCACTCGGCATCGCTGCTGAGCAGGGCGCGCTCCTCGGGGCCGAGCGAGTCGTCGGGCCGCTCGGGCATCTCGTCGGAGGGGACCGCCGTGGATCCGGGGTGCCGCATGGCGGCCCGCTGGAGGTCGGCGACCTTGTGGGCGGCGATGGCGAAGACGAAGGCCTCGAAGGGCCTGCCCGTGTCCCGGTAGCGGGGCAGGGCGAGCAGGACCGCGACGCAGACCTCCTGGGCGAGGTCCTCCACGAAGTGGCGTGCGTCGCCGGGCAGCCGGGACAGCCGGGTGCGGCAGTAGCGCAGCGCCAGGGGGTGGACGTGGGCCAGCAGGTCGTGCGTGGCCTGCTCGTCGCCGTCCACGGCGCGATGGACGAGTGCTCCGATCGTCCCCACGGCAGTGACCGCCTCGTCGTCGCGCATCGGTCCATGGTGCACCGCGGCCGTATGGTCCGCGGCACCGTGCTCGTCGTTGTGCACCGAAGCGTTATGAGCAGGTGCGCCGGCACTCATCCCCTGCGCCCTCCCCTTCCGCTCGACCGACTCGTCCCCGAGAGACTCCACATCTCAAGGATGCGGCATCCGCCGCGAAACGAGCAGCGGGCACCCGACGGGGCCCTCTGCCACCCGCGCCCACGGCGCCGGGGACGGGGGTCCGGCCCGGCCGCTCGACCCCGCCTGAGCAGGAAGGTTCCCTCATGCCCCCGCTCCTCTTCACTGACCGGATCCGACCGGGCGGCCCGCCGCGAAAACCGGTCGGATCCGCCGGACGGACGAGAATCACCCGGCCGCCCCCGGGCCGGGAAACCGACGAGGACGGCCCCACGGCCCACCGAAGACGGACTCCGCATCCCGGCGGACACACGACCCGCGCCCCGGCGGAACCGGACCCGCACCCCGGCAGAACCGAACCGCGCCCCGCGGACACGACCCGCACCCCGGCGGAACCGAACCGCGCCCCGAGCAGGCCGGGCTGAGTCCGCCCGTGGTGTGGCGGCGCGGCGAAGGGACGCGGGACCGTGTCGGTGTGCGGCTCCGCCGCGATGGGGGTGCCCCGCTCGAGCAAAGCCGAGAGGAGGGAGCGACCGGCCACGACGGCGCCGCGGACGACCGGCGGCACCTCGCGGCACTTCCGGCGGAGCGCTTAGCGGACCAGACCCCACCGGAAGCCGAGGGCCACCGCGTGGGCGCGGTCCGAGGCGCCGAGTTTCTTGAACAGGCGCCGGGCGTGCGTCTTGACGGTGTCCTCGGAGAGGAACAACTCGCGGCCGATCTCCGCGTTGGAGCGGCCGTGGCTCATGCCTTCGAGGACCTGGATCTCGCGCGCGGTGAGCGTGGGCGCGGCGCCCATCTCGGCCGAGCGCAGCCGACGGGGGGCCAGGCGCCAGGTCGGGTCGGCGAGCGCCTGGGTGACGGTCGCGCGCAACTCCGCGCGCGAGGCGTCCTTGTGCAGATAGCCGCGGGCGCCGGCGGCGACCGCGAGGGCGACGCCGTCGAGGTCCTCGGCGACGGTGAGCATGATGATGCGGGCGCCGGGGTCGGCGGACAGCAGTCGCCGTACGGTCTCGACGCCGCCCAGTCCGGGCATGCGCACGTCCATCAGAATGAGGTCCGAGCGGTCGGCGCCCCAGCGGCGGAGGACTTCCTCGCCGTTGGCCGCCGTCGTCACGCGCTCGACGCCGGGCACGGTCGCGACCGCGCGGCGGAGCGCCTCTCGGGCAAGCGGGGAGTCGTCGCAGACGAGGACGGATGTCATGGCCGCCCTCCGCAGCTGATGCGCGTCACCTTGTGCCTCCAGGCTGGTGGGAAATCGTCACCTGTGCGGTCGACCGTCTCGGACGCCTGCCCGAGCGTTTGTGTTTTCAACCGCCTCCGCACTCTCAACGACGGTCACTCGAAAGAGTTACGGGGCTGCGTGCAGTCTTCGGCACTCTACGTGAGGGTGCGGACACGGTGGAGGCTGCCGCGCGGACCCTCAAGCTTTCATCACAACCCATGCCCCATTCAGCCCTATTTCTTCCCTTTAGCTGGTGTCTGAGGCTAGATTCGCAATGGGTCATATTTTCATCTCCTTAGATCGTAGTTGTACGGTCGTTGGCACCGTATCCGCTCAGAACGGCTACAAGGGGTCACGCAATGGCAGATTTCTCCCGCCTTCCCGGACCGAACGCGGACCTGTGGGACTGGCAGCTCCTGGCTGCCTGCCGCGGGGTGGACAGTTCGCTCTTCTTCCATCCGGAGGGTGAGCGCGGGGCGGCTCGGAGCGCTCGAGAGAACTCGGCCAAGGAGGTCTGCATGAGGTGCCCGGTCCGCGCGCAGTGCGCGGCGCACGCGCTGGCCGTACGCGAGCCGTACGGCGTGTGGGGCGGGTTGACCGAGGACGAGCGCGAGGAGCTGATGGGCCGGGCGCGCAACCGCCTGGTGTCGGCGTCGGCGGGCGCGAGAGACGCGTCGCCGGACGCCTGACGGAACACCCCGACAACTGAAGGAACGTTTCTGCAACACAACGGCGGGCACGCGCGCGTGCCCGCCGTTTCACTTGGCCCGCGCCGCCCGCCCCAGCTGCTCCAGCGTCGCCGCGACGGCCGGCACCTGGGCCAGGTCCGGCAGCGTGAGGGCGACGATCTCCCGCCGCACCGCCGGCTCCAGCGTCACCGCGCGTGCTCCCCGCGGCCGTACGGACTCGATCGCGAGCTGGGGCAGGACGGCCACGCCGAGACCGGCGCCGACCAGGCCGACGACCGCCGGGTAGTCGTCGGTCGCGAAGTCGATACGGGGCGTGAAGCCGGCCCGCTCGCACACCTCCACCAGCTGGCCGCGGCAGCGCGGGCAGCCCGCGATCCACGGCTCGGCGGCGAGTTCCCCGATGGCGACGGTCCGCGCCCGGGCGAGCCGGTGCCGTTCCGGTACGAGGGCGACCAGCCGGTCCGTCAGCAGGGGCCGTACGACCAGGTCGTCCCACTCCCCGGTGTCGCCGGCGCCCGCCACGCGCGCGTAGCGGAACGCGAGCGCGACGTCGCAGTCGCCGCCGCGCAGCGCCTCGACCGACTCGGGCGGTTCGGCCTCCTCCAGGGAGACACGGGTGCCGGGGTGCTCGGCGCGCAGGGCGGCGAGGGCGGTGGGGACGAGCGTGGAGCTGCCGCTGGGGAAGGAGACCAGGCGGACCCGGCCGGCCCGCAGACCCGCGATGGCGGCGACCTCCTCCTCGGCGGCGGTGAGGCCGGAGAGGATCCCGGCCGCGTGCCGGACGAGGGCCTCGCCCGCCTGGGTCAGTCGCATCTCCCGGCCGCTGCGGACCAGCAGGGGCGTGCCCACGGACGCCTCCAGTGCCTTCATCTGCTGGCTGACCGCCGGCTGGGTGCAGCCCAGCTCGCGCCCGGCCGCCGAGAAGGAACCGGTGGCGGCGACGGCGCGCAGCACACGGAGATGACGGGCCTCGATCACTCTCCGAGCATAAGCGCAGCTTGGGTACGGCGTCGAAAAACGCGTCGACACTTTGAGCTCCGGTCACCTACCGTGCGGGCATGAGGCTTCTCTCCGTCAACCTGGGCCGTGCGAAGGCCGTCCCCTACACCGACCACCCGGACGGGGTGACCGGCATCGACAAGCGGCCGGTCGAGGGACCCGTGCGGATCTCGGCTCCGGGCCCGAAGGGCGTCGGCGGCAGCGGGCTGGCCGGTGACATGGTGTGCTCCCTGCGCCACCACGGCGGGAACGACCAGGCGGTGTACGCCGTGGCGCGCGAGGATCTCGACGACTGGGAGCGCGAGCTGGGGCGCGCGCTGGCCGCCGGCGCGTTCGGCGAGAACCTCACCACCGTGGGCCTCGACGTCTCCGGCGCGCGGATCGGCGAGCGCTGGCGGATCGGGCCCGAGGTGGTGCTGGAGGTGACCTCCGGGCGGATTCCCTGCCTCACCTTCCAGGGCCACATGGGTGAGCAGCGGTGGGTCAAGCGGTTCACGGCGAAGGCGGCGACCGGCGCGTATCTGCGGGTGATCGAGCCGGGCGAGGTCCGCGCGGGCGACGCGATCGAGATCGTCCACGTCCCGGAGCACGAGGTGACGGCCCGGATGGAGTTCCAGGCGACCACCACGCACCGGGAGCTGCTGCCCCGGCTGCTCGCGGCGGGCGACGCCCTGCACCCGGAGGCGCTGGCGGCGGCCCGGAAGTACGTGGAGCGGTACGGCGGCTGAGCCGCGCTCACGTCGGGGGACGGCACGGGTCCTTCACGTTCGGGAGGCCGCGTGCAGAGAACGGACCCGCACAGTCCGGGTCACTAACCTTCATGCCATGACAACGGCTCTCATCACGGGTTCGACCGCGGGCATCGGCGCCGCGTTCGCCCGCAGACTGGCGGCGGACGGGCATGATCTCGTCCTCGTCGCCCGGGACACCAAGCGGCTGCGCGAGCAGGCGACCGAACTGCACGACCGGCACGGCATCGAGGCGGAGGTGCTGACCGCCGACCTCGCCGAGGACGCCGGCATCGAGGCGGTGGCCGCCCGGCTGGGCGACCGCAGGAACCCCGTCGACCTGCTGATCAACAACGCGGGCTTCGGCAACAAGGGCCGCTATCTCGACGTATCGATGGCCGACGAGCTGAAGATGCTCAAGGTGCACTGCGAGGCGGTGCTGCGGCTGACGTCGGCGGCGACGGCCGTCATGCGGGAGCGGGGACGGGGAGGGGTCGTCAACGTCGCGTCCGTGGCGGCGTTCGTACCGCGCGGGACGTACGGGGCGTCGAAGGCGTGGGTCGTGCAGTTCACGCAGGGCGCGGCGCGGGATCTGGCCGGTTCGGGCGTCCGCCTGATGGCGCTCTGCCCGGGCTTCGTGCGGACGGAGTTCCACGAGCGGGCCGGGATGGGCACGGACAACATCCCCGGGTGGATGTGGCTGGACGCGGACAAGCTGGTCGCGGCGGCCCTGCACGATCTGGCGCGCGGCAAGTCGCTGTCCGTCCCCGACCCGCGCTACAAGGCGCTGATGGGCCTGGTGAAGGTGACGCCGCGCTCGCTGCTGGGCGGGATCAGCTCCAGGACCGGCCGGAAGTACGGCCCCCAGTAAGGAAAACGGAGAGGGGCTCGGCAGTAGGGGAACGGGCCTCTCCGGCAAGCGGGTGACGTCGGCGCTCCGGTGGGAAAATGGGCGTGTCAGAAGACCGGACCCAGGGGGACCGGAGGCGGCGTCATGACGTTCGTACAGCTCATCGACTGCAGGACCAGTCGGTTCGACGAGATGGACCGGCTGATGGACACGTGGGTCGAACAGACCAAGGGGAAGCGGACGGCGACGCACGCGGTGGTCGGCAAGGACCGCTCGGACGCGTCGCACTTCATCGAGATCGTGGAGTTCCCGTCGTACGAGGAGGCGATGCGGAACTCGAACCTGCCGGAGACGGACAAGATCTTCCGGGATCTGGTGGCCCTGTGCGACGAGATGCCGACGTTCACGGATCTCGACGTCGTACGGGACGAGAAGCTGTACGCGGAGACCTCGCGGCGGTTCTTCGACACGGTGGCCGCACAGGGTGAGCTGCCTCCGCTCGACGGGCTGATCGCGGAGGACTACCACGACCACGATCCCGCCAACGAGCAGGACACCATGGGGATGGACGCGATGCGTCGCGAGGTCGGGATGTGGCGGAGCGGCTTCGACTTCTCCTTCGACATCGAGGACCAGATCGCGCAGGACGACCGCGTGTGCAGCCGGTGGACCTGGCGCGGCACCCACAAGGGCGAGTTCATGGGCCTCCAGGCCACGAACCGGCAGGTCAGCA
The DNA here is from genome assembly GCF_044763345.1 of Streptomyces sp. NPDC096132. Classification (NCBI taxonomy): domain Bacteria; kingdom Bacillati; phylum Actinomycetota; class Actinomycetes; order Kitasatosporales; family Streptomycetaceae; genus Streptomyces; species Streptomyces sp. NPDC096132. The sequence goes on along the minus strand of NZ_JBIWGA010000005.1, from coordinate 182,703 downwards.
TGACCGGGACGACCATCCACCGGTTCGACGGGAGCGGCAAGATCGCCGAGGGCTGGTGGCAGTACGACCGGCTCGGGCTGATGGCGCAGTTGGGGGCGCTGGACGCGCTGGAGACCTGACGACGAACGCGTGAGACCGCCCGCGAAGGGGGAAGCCCCCGTTCCGCAACCGGAACGGGGGCTTCTTCGCGCTGCCCTGCCTCAGTGGGCGGGGCGCCTGCCTCAGTGCGAGTGGCCGTGGCCGTGGCCCGCGGCGGCCGGCTCTTCCTCTTCCTTCTTCTCGACGACCAGGGTCTCGGTCGTGAGGAGGAGGGAGGCGATGGAGGCGGCGTTCTCCAGGGCGGAGCGGGTGACCTTGACCGGGTCGATGACGCCGGCCTTGACCAGGTCGCCGTACTCGCCGGTGGCGGCGTTGAAGCCCTGGCCCTTCTCGAGCTCGGCGACCTTGGAGGTGATGACGTAACCCTCCAGGCCGGCGTTCTCGGCGATCCAGCGCAGCGGCTCGACGACCGCGCGGCGGACCACGGCGACACCGGTGGCCTCGTCGCCGGTCTTGTCCAGACCGCCGTCCAGCACCTTGGCGGCGTGGACCAGCGCGGAGCCACCACCGGAGACGATGCCCTCCTCGACCGCGGCGCGGGTCGCGGAGATGGCGTCCTCCAGACGGTGCTTCTTCTCCTTCAGCTCCACCTCGGTGGCGGCGCCGACCTTGATCACGCACACGCCGCCGGCCAGCTTCGCGAGGCGCTCCTGGAGCTTCTCGCGGTCCCAGTCGGAGTCGGTGTTCTCGATCTCGGCCTTGATCTGGGCGACGCGACCGTGGACGTCCTCGGTCTTGCCGGCGCCGTCGACGATCGTGGTGTCGTCCTTGGTGACGGTGACACGGCGGGCGGAGCCGAGCACGTCGACGCCGACCTGGTCGAGCTTGAGGCCGACCTCCTCGGAGATGACGGTGGCGCCGGTGAGGACGGCCATGTCCTGCAGCATCGCCTTGCGGCGGTCACCGAAGCCCGGGGCCTTGACGGCGACCGCGTTGAAGGTGCCGCGGATCTTGTTGACGACGAGGGTGGAGAGCGCCTCGCCCTCGAGGTCCTCGGCGATGATCAGCAGCGGCTTGGAGGAGTTGGTCTGGATGACCTTCTCGAGCAGCGGCAGCAGGTCGGCGATGGAGGAGATCTTGCCCTGGTTGATGAGGATGTAGGGGTCCTCCAGGACGGCCTCCATGCGCTCCTGGTCCGTCACGAAGTACGGCGACAGGTAGCCCTTGTCGAAGGCCATGCCCTCGGTGAAGTCCAGCTCCAGACCGAAGGTGTTGGACTCCTCGACGGTGATGACACCGTCCTTGCCGACCTTGTCCATCGCCTCGGCGATGAGCTCGCCGACCTGCTGGTCCTGGGCGGACAGCGCGGCGACGGCGGCGATGTCGGACTTCTCGTCGATCGGGCGGGCGGTGGCCAGCAGATCGTCGGAGATGGCCTTGACCGCGGCGTCGATGCCCTTCTTCAGGGCGGCCGGGGAGGCACCGGCGGCGACGTTCTTCAGACCCTCGCGGACGAGCGCCTGGGCGAGCACGGTGGCGGTGGTCGTACCGTCACCCGCGATGTCGTTGGTCTTGGTCGCCACCTCCTTCACCAGCTGCGCGCCGAGGTTCTCGTACGGGTCCTCGATCTCGACCTCACGGGCGATGGTGACGCCGTCGTTGGTGATGGTCGGGGCGCCGAACTTCTTGTCGATGACGACGTTGCGGCCCTTGGGGCCGATCGTCACCTTGACCGTGTCGGCCAGCTTGTTGACGCCGCGCTCGAGGGCGCGACGGGCGTCCTCGTCGAACTTCAGGATCTTCGCCATGACAGCGGGAGCCCTCTCGGAAACTTGTGGGTGAAAAAGGCACTGCGCCCCGGGCGCCCGGCTACTTGTGTGGTCGCGGGGGCCAGGGGCGCAGTGTCAAGCATCAAATGTGCTCGGGCGAACTACTTCTCGATGATCGCGAGGACGTCGCGAGCCGAGAGGACGAGGTACTCCTCGCCGTTGTACTTCACCTCGGTGCCGCCGTACTTGCTGTACAGGACGACGTCGCCGACCTTGACGTCGAGCGGCAGGCGCTCGCCGTTCTCGAAGCGGCCCGGGCCCACGGCGAGGACGGCGCCCTCCTGGGGCTTCTCCTTCGCGGTGTCCGGGATGACCAGGCCAGAGGCCGTGGTCTGCTCGGCGTCGAGCGGCTGGACCACGATGCGGTCCTCGAGCGGCTTGATGGCAACCTTGGAGCTGGCGGTCGTCACGATCCGACCTCCCCCTTCGGAGATCTCACGGGGTTAACTGTCTGAGGTGGCGACCAGGTGGATCCGTCGTCGCGGGTGCCGGACCTGCCCGTCGCTGTGTTGGCACTCTCATCTGCCGAGTGCCAGAGCCGAGACTATGACCGCGATTAGCACTCGGTCAAGCGGACTGCTAATCCCCGCGGGGCGCGGCGCGAATTCGGCACCCTGAAGCCGGCCTACAGATAGTCCTCCAACCTGCCCACCGCCAGCCCCCGCTCCTGCACCCGGCGCAGCAGACGCGTCGTCCGTTCGCGCAGGCCCGGTCCCGCCGACTCGTCCGGGTCCACGGCGATGATGTCGCCGGGGCGCAGGTCGGGGGCGCCGTGGGTGTAGGTGAGGTCGGTGGGGCCCATGGAGGCGCGCCACAGGACGAGGGCCGTGATGCCGCAGTCGGCGGCGGCGCGCAGGGTGGTGGTGTCGTACGTGGCGTAGGGCGGGCGGAAGAGGCGGGGGCGCAGGCCGAAGCGGGAGCGGAGTTTCTCCTGCTGGCCGCAGATCTCGGCGCGCTGGCCGGCGTAGGGGAGACCGCGCAGGGCCGCGTGGTCGAGGGTGTGGTTCTGCAGGGTGGCGCCGACCGCGCGGAGGCGGGCGAAGTGGCCGTAGCCGGGGCCGACCACGCTGTCCGTGAGGAACACGCTGACGGGGAGGCGGAGTTCGCGGACCATGTCGACGAAACGGGGGTCGCGTTCGGCGCCGTCGTCGTAGGTGAGGAAGACGACCTTGTCGTGGGTGGGGATGTGGTCGACCACCGGCGGGAGGGCAGCCGGCTCCTCCGGCCCGGCCGCCTCCCCGGGGCCGCCGGGCCCTCCGGGACCGCCGAGGGTGCCGGGGCTGCCGGACAGGGGTCTCGAGGCCCGGGCGGGTGCGGGGGCCAGGGGCGTCGACAGGCCCCAGCGGCGGTAGGGCTGCTCCGTGGCCCCGTCCTGCGGGTGCACCCGCTGCGCCGCCTTCTTGCCCAGCCGTTCGATCGGGTCGACGGACTGGGCGCAGCCGCTCAGGGTCGTCACCGTCAGCGCCAGCAGTACGGCCACCAGCCCCCGTGTCCTCACAGGTAGTCCTCCAGGCGTGCCACCGCGTACCCCTTCTCCGTGACCTTGTTCAGGAACCGGCGGACCATGTCGGGCATGGTGCCCTTCCAGTCGCCCGGGCCGCGGAAGTGGCTCAGGACGATGTCGCCGGGATGGAGGTCGCGGTCCCACTCGCGGTACTCCCAGTGGTCGACGAAGACCTCCTCGCCCCAGAGTGGGGCGTACTTCAGCCCGCAGGACTTCGCGGCGATCAGCGTGTCGCGGTTGTAGTTGCCGTAGGGCGGCCGGAAGAGGGTGGGGCGCCTGCCGTACTGCTCGCGGAGCACCGTCTGCATGCCGCAGATCTCGCGCCGCTGCTGCCGGTAGGACAGGCCGGGCAGGTAGGGGTGGTGGAGGGTGTGGTTGTTCAGGGTCACCCCCGTGGCCTGCATCTTCTTGAAGTACGGGTAGTCGTCGTCGATGAGGTAGTCGCTGAGGAAGGCCGTGTACGGGATCCTCAGCTCGCTCATCATCCGCAGGAACCGGGGGTCCTTCTCGGCGCCGTCGTCGATGGTGAGGAAGACGACCTTGTTCCGGGTGGGGATCCGGGTGAAGACGGGCGGCAGGCCGAGTTCCTCGTGGTCGTCCACCTCGAAGCCGTCGCGGGTGGTGATCTCGGGCTTCTCGGCGGGCGGGGCCGGCGGGGGCAGCGGGACCTTCTTCAGGCCCCAGCGTTCGGCGGCGGCGACCCGGGCGGCCTGGTCGGCACGGAGGCGGTCGGCGTACGAGCGCAGGGCGTGGACGGGAGGTGCGGCCGCTCCGGCCTGCTGACCTGCGGCGGGGTCGGCACCGGCGCCGTCGACGCCCTCCGCGCAGCCCGACACGATCGCGGTCAGGGCGAGCAGCGCGATGCCTCCGCGGACCCCGGCCCGCCGGCGGTCGGTCGTCCACCCACGCTCGGCGCCCCTCCCCGTTCCGGTGGCCCGCCCGGCGCCGGCCCCCCGCCCACACTCCACCCGAGAAGCACCATTCTTATCGTTTTGTACGACAGCTCCCATGGCGCCGGATCCTCCCAGCCCCGCCGCTGCAACCCGCCCCGACACCGCCACCGGAGCCACACCGTCCACCAACTGGCCCACAGGCCGCCCGCTCGCCCCACCCGGCACTCCCCTGACCGACAATGTCCCGGTGAACGACCTCGCCCCGCTCCTCAGCCCCGAGGGCCGCGCCCTCCTCGATGCCGTGCGCGGGACCGCCCCCGCCGACGAGCTCGCCGTCGCCACGCGGCTGCGCCGCGAGCACCCCGCCGAGCTGGTGTCGGCGGCGCTCGGACAGGCCCGGCTGCGGCAGCGGGCGGTGGCGAAGTTCGGGGCCGAGGACGCCGGGCGGATGTTCTTCACGCCCAACGGGGTGGAGCAGTCGACGCGGGCGAGTGTGGCCGCGTACCGGGCCGAGCGGATGAGGGCCCTCGGTGTGACCTCCGTGGCCGACCTGTGCTGCGGGATCGGCGGTGACGCGATCGCCCTCGCCCGCGCCGGGATCCGGGTCCTGGCCGTGGACCGCGATCCGCTGACGGCGGCGACGGCACGGGCCAACGCCGACGCCCTCGGGCTCGCGGACCTCGTCGACGTACGGGAGGCGGACGTCACGGAGGTCGACACGAGCGGGTACGACGCCGTGTTCGTCGATCCGGCGCGGCGCGGGGGGCGCGGGAGGATCTTCGATCCCGAGGCCTACTCGCCACCCCTGTCCTGGGCCGTCGGAGCCGCCCTCGCCGCTCCCCGGGCCGCCCTGAAGATCGCGCCCGGTGTGCCGCACGAGGCGATCCCGGACGAGGCCGAGGCCGAGTGGATCTCGGACGGCGGGGATGTGAAGGAGGCGGTGCTGTGGTTCGGCACCGAGCCGGGAGCCGTACGGGCGACGCTGCTGCCGGGGCCGCGGACCCTGCTCGGGACCGGACTGCCCGATCCGGACGTCAGGCCCGTCGGCCGCTATCTCTACGAGCCCGACGGCGCCGTCATCCGCGCCCATCTGGTCGCGGAGGTGGCCCGGGACCTCGACGGCGGGCTGGTCGACGAGACCATCGCGTACGTCACCGCCGACGAGCTGCGCCCCACCCCCTACGCCTCCGCCTACGAGATCACCGACCGGCTCCCCTTCAACGTGAAGAAGTTGAAGGCGCTGCTGCGGGAGCGGGAGGTGGGGATCCTGACCGTGAAGAAGCGCGGGTCGGCCGTGGAGCCGGAGGAGCTGCGCAGGAAGGTGCTGCCCAAGGCGCACGGGCCGTACTCCGCGACCGTGTTCCTGACGCGTGTGGCGGGGGCCCCGACGATGCTCCTCGGGGCCCCCGCCGCGGCGGCTACTGCCGGTGGACCGTCTTGAGCGGCTCCGGGTTCGGGTCCGCTGCGACCGGACCCGTCCGCTCCACCGTGGCGGCCTGGCCGTCGTTGGTGCGCAGCGCGAAGGTCGTCGCCGTCGTGCTCGCGGGGATGACGCCGTTGTAGTAGGGGCGGTACTCGAAGTAGCTGCTGCCCGCGCTGATCGAGGCGCCCACGGTGTTCACCGCCGTCGTGGTGACCGCGCCGGTGTTGCCGAAGGCGACCGTGAAGTTGGTGCTCGCGGACTCCCGCAGCAGGTAGCTCTTGACCTCGGTGGACAGGGCGGTGCGGGTGGTCCACAGGACCGGTCCGAAGACGTTCATCGCGGCGGCCGCGGACACCCCGTCACGCCACTGGCCGGTGAAGGCGAGCGCGGTCTGGCTCGGCGCGGACCACCAGAACTTGGCGATGTTCACCGAGAGCGCCGCGTCCGTGCTGCCCGCGATCGGGTAGTAGTAGTACGTCGACGGCCAGCGGGAGAAGCTGGTGTGGGTGAGCGCGTACTTCGCCGCCGAACCGACCGGGATGACCATGGTCTTGTCGGGGTTCAGGCTGTTGAGGTACGACTTCACCGACGCGGTCAGCTTGTTGCCGTTGGTGAGGACGACGCTGCCCGCGCTCGTGCTGCCGTCGGCGCCGGCCGCCGCGGCGGCGGAGAGGGCCGCCCGGTACTCGGTGCCGCCGGCCAGGAAGACGTACTTCGGGGCGGTGCTGACGGCCTTCGCGACGGCGACCGAGGTCGCGTAACGGTCCGCGCCGGACAGCCGCTTCGGGACGTAGCCGAGGGACTTCAGCTGGCTGGCGACCGTGCCGGTGAGGACGGACGTGCCGCCGACGAGGTACACGGTCCTGCCCGGCTTCAGCGCCCGCTTCAGCTCCTTCTTCACCGCCGACGACAGCCCCGTCTTGGGGGTCATCAGCACCGGGCCCTGCTTCTTGCCGGCCAGGACGGGCGCGGTGACGGAGTACGCCGCGTCGTCCCGGTTGACCAGCACCGCGGACTTGGCGTTCATCAGGCCGGGCACGCTCTCGCCGATGGTGTTCCAGGTCCAGCGGGAGGAGGCGATGTTGGTGGCGTAGGCGTCCGCGCCCCAGACCCGGCCGACGCCGTTCTTGCGCAGGGGCTGCCAGCTGGGGTTGTTGACGGAGCTGCTGCGCGAGGCGTCCGTGACCGGGGTGAGCGCGCCGGTGGCGGTGTCGACGTACTCGATGGTGTGCACGTCGTCGCTGTACGGCGAGGTGTGGGCGTCGAGGACGATCCGCGTGCCGGTCGGCGACCAGGACGGGTTGGCGTACCAGCGCGGGCCGGTCGTGAGCTGCTTGACGTCGGTGCCGTCGGCGTTCGCGGTGAACACCTGGGCGTTGCCGTCGGTGTCCTTGCGGACGAACGCCAGCTTGGTGCCGTCCGGGGAGTATGCGGGCTGCTCGGCGTCGGCCAGGACGCGCGTCACGGTCTGCGCGGTGCCGTCGAAGACGTAGACGCCGGGGGTGCCGGAGCAGCTGCCGGTGCGGCGCTCGAAGGCGAGCAGGCCCGTGGGGCTCACGCTCGGCTCGCTGTCGCAGACCGTGGCCGGCTCCTGGGACGCCGTCAGCAGCGGGCGGGGCGCCCACGAGCCGTCGGAGGGGCCGTAGACGATCTGGCCGCCGGTGGAGAAGACGACGTAGCGGCCGCCCCACCAGAAGGTCAGGTCCTCGTACGTGGCGCTGGAGCGCACGCCCGTGGCCCAGGGCAGGGTGATCTTCCCGGTGCCGTTGGGGCGGACGCTGGAGATCTGGCTCCAGGTGGAGATCACCCGGCTGCCGTCCGGGGCCCAGGTGGCGTAGTTGTCGACGTTGGGGATCTGGGTGCCCGCGCCGGTGGCCGGGTCGATCAGCAGTCCCCCGTCGTTGAGGATCCGGCCCTCGGTGCCGGGCCAGGGGCCCGCGTCGTCGGCGGCGGCACCCGGCGCGGTCGCCAGGGTGCCCACGGCGGCGAGCGCCGCCGCGGTGGCGAGCGCCGCGGCACGGCGGCGCGTGAACAGTCTCAAGTTGTCATCCCCCCAGGAATCACACGTCACAGCCGTTTCACAACGGCTCGAACACTTTAGTGCTCAACTGGAGCTTGTTGGAACAGAGTTACGAGCCGCAGTCGGCCGCGCGTGCCAGCAGTAGCTCCCGTTCCCGTTCGTTGCGCGTCAGCGACGCCGCACGTTCGAACTCGGCCCGCGCCTGGGCCGTACGGCCCAGGCGCAGCAGCAGGTCGCCGCGGACGCTGGGCAGGAGGTGGTAGCCGCTCAGGGCGGGTTCGGCGGCCAGGCTGTCGACGATCTCCAGGGCGGGGGCGGGGCCGTCGGCCATCGAGACGGCGACCGCGCGGTTGAGTTCGACGACCGGGGACGGGGCGCGGGCGGCCAGGAGGCCGTACAGGGTGGCGATGGCGGCCCAGTCGGTGTCCTCGTAGGTGTGGGCGTGCGCGTGGCAGGCGGCGATGGCGGCCTGCAGGGCGTACGGGCCCGGGGCGCCTGTCGCGCCGGCGTTCGCCCGGTCGAGGGCGGTGATGCCGCGGGCGATCAGGAGGCGGTTCCAGCGGCGGCGGTTCTGGTCCTTCAGGAGGACGGGGGTGCCGTCGGGGGCGGTGCGGGCGGCCGTGCGGGAGGCCTGGAACTCCAGCAGGGAGACGAGGCCGTGCACCTCGGGCTCCTTCGGCATGAGCGCGGCCAGCTGCCGGGCCAGCCGCAGCGCGTCCTCGCACAGCGCGGGGCGCAGCCAGTCGTCACCCGCGGTGGCCGCGTACCCCTCGTTGAAGATCAGGTAGATCACGTCGAGGACCGAGCCGAGCCGGGCCTCGCGGTCGGGGCCGTACGGCACCTCGAAGGCGACGTTCCGGGTGGCGAGGGTCCGCTTGGCGCGCACGATGCTCCCCCACTACCAAACGTGTGGGGGGACCCCCAGCGACCGTGGGCTCGGGGACCAGGACGGCACGGGCGATCTCGGCGGTGGTCAGACCGCCGAGCAGACGCAGGGTGAGGGCGGTGCGGGCCTCGGGGGACAGCACCGGGTGGCAGGTGGTGAAGACGAGCCGGAGCAGGTCGTCGTCGATGTCGTCGGGCCCGGCGGGCTCCTCCGGCAAGGCCGTGGTCTCCAGGGTGCGGCCGATCTCCTGGAGCTTGCGGGCGTAGTTCTCCCGGCGGCGGACCAGGTCGACGGCGCGGCGCCGGGCGGCGGCGGTGAGCCAGGCGCCCGGGTTGTCCGGGACGCCGTCGCGGGGCCACTGCTCCAGCGCGGCGACCAGGGCGTCCTGGGCGAGTTCCTCGGCGATGCCGACGTCCCGGACGACCCGGGTGACGGCGGCGACGACGCGCGGGAACTCCAGGCGGAAGACGGTGTCGAGGGTGCCTCGGGGGTCCGGGGCGGGCTGCTGTTCCACAGCCCACCATCGAACACCCCGCACGACGTCGGGCCAAGGAACCCTCAGGCTCTCAGCCCTCGGCGATCTCCCGCACCTCGCAGGTCACGGTCCAGAAGTCCTCGTGCACCTTCAGGAACCGCTTGGTCCACTCGAGGGCCTCGGCCATGTCCTTGCACTGCATGAGCGCGTAGCCGCCGACGACCTCCTTGGACTCGGTGAAGGGCCCGTCGGTGACGGAGATCTTCCCGCCCTCCCAGTGCACCCGGGTGCCCTGCGCGGACGGCGTGAGCCCGGCGGTGTCGAGCATGACGCCCGCCTTGGTGACCTCCTCGATCAGCTCACCCATCCGCCGCATCAGCTCGGGGCTGGGGCCCTCGGCGGGGGCGGAGGCCTCGTCGATCTTCACGAGCGACAGGTAACGGGGCATGGTGACTCCTCGTGGTGCACGGCGACCGGGTCGGTCCCGGCCGCTCACCCCTTCGTCGAACGGGAGACGACCGGATCGACACCCTCGCCGGATTTTTTCTCGAGGAGTCCCGAGGAATCCCTCCGCCGCCCGCGGCCCCCTATGTGAGCGACTCCCACAGTTCGCTCGCCTCCGGCTCCTGAGCCACCACCCGGTTGGGGTCGGACGGGGCGGTCACGACCGGCATGGTGATCGTCTTGACGTTGTCGGCCGTCAGGCCCTTGAGGCTCTGGCCCAGTTCCATCAGTTCGGAGAGGGAGTTCAGGCCGGTGTCGGTGGTGAGGCTGCCGGTGATGGCGTCGGCGACCGCGTAGAGCTTGGTGGGGCTGGTGAGCAGGCTGGTCGAGGCGATCTGTTCCAGCAGGGCCTTGACCAGCTTCTGCTGGAGCTTGATCCGGCCGAGGTCGCTGCCGTCGCCTATGCCGTGCCGGGTGCGGGCGAGCGCGAGGGCCTGCTTGCCGCCCAGGTGGTGGGTGCCGGCCTCGAGGTGGAGGTGGCTGTCGTCGTCGTCGATGTCCTCGTCGGTGGTGACGGTGACCCCGCCGAGCGCGTTCACCAGCTTGGCGAAGCCGGAGAAGTCGACCTCGATGTAGTGGTCCATGCGGACGTTCGTGATGGACTCGACGGTCTTGACCGCGCAGACCGGCCCGCCCAGCGAGTACGCGCTGTTGAACATCGTGCCGTAGGCCACCGCCGAGGTGCCGCCGGAGGAGAGCGGGCAGGAGGGGCGGGTGACGAGGGTGTCGCGCGGGATGCTGACCACGGTGGCGTTGGTCCGGCCCGCGTCGATGTGCACGACCATCGCCGTGTCGGAGCGGGCGCCGCCGCTGTCGCCGCCGCCGAGTTCCTGGTTCTCCTTGCCGCTGCGCGAGTCGGAGCCCAGCACCAGGATGTTGACGGCCTCGGTGGGCAGTGGGGAGGCCGAGGCGGACGCCGAGGCGCTCGGGGTGGTGACCGCCTTCGCGGGGCGGTCGTCGCCGAGCGCCTGGTCGATGTCGACGCTCTTGATGTTGTCGTTGAGGTGCCAGTAGGCCCAGCCGGCCGTCCCGATGCCCAGCACCAGGGCGGCGGCCAGCGTGAGGCCGGCGGCCTTCAGTACTCTCGACCGCCGGCCCGCTCTTCTGCCGTCTTCGCCGTGCTCCTCGTGTCGCGTCACGGGGAGGAAGGTAGGCGGGGATTATTAGCGGACTGTTAGGACGGCGGGCCCGACCGGGATTTCTTGTGAAAATCTCACAATTCTCAGCCCACCATCACCAGGGATCACCCCAGTGTCACCGTCGGCACCGGATTGCTGCCGCTCCAGCTCGCGTTGAACCCGAAGCTCACCGAACCCCCGTCCGGCACCGACCCGTTGTACGAGGCGTTCACGCAGGACACCGCGGCCCCCGACTGGGTGCAGGTCGCGTTCCAGGCCTGGGTGATCTGCTGCCCGGCGCCGTACGTCCAGGTCACCTTCCAGGACGACAGCGAGGCACCCGAGCAGGAGATCGTCACGTTCCCGGTGAACCCGGTGTTCCACTGACTGCCCACGCTGTACGCCGCCGTGCACGCGCCGGTCGGCGGGGGCGTGCTCGTACCGCCGAGCGCCTCCGCGATCCCGTAGTACGCCGGTTTCGGCGCGTAGTTCGCGTCGTACGGCGTCGCCGCCCCCTGCCCCGGGAAGGTGCTCTCCACCCAGGAGTCGGAGTCGGTGAAGCCCCAGACGGTGAGGTTCACGCAGCGCGCGACCGCGACGCAGGCCGCGGTGACCGCCTTGTAGTCGGCCTTCTGCTGGGCGAGCTTGGCGCTGTCCGAGGGCAGCGTCATCCGGATGTCCAGCTCGGTGATCGCCACGTCGACGCCGAGGTCGGCGAAGCGCTGGATGTTCTGCTGGAGGGTGGAGGGGACCTGACCGAGGATGAGGTGGGCCTGGAGGCCCACCCCGTCGATCGGGACCCCGCGGTCCTTCAGCGACTTGACCAGGTTGTACAGAGCCGTCGACTTCGCGTTGACGCCCTCGACGTTGTAGTCGTTGATGTACAGCTTGGCGGCCGGGTCGGCGGCGCGCGCCCAGGTCAGGGCGCTCGCGATGTAGTCGGCGCCGAGGCCGTTGTACCAGAGGGTCGAGCGGTAGGTGCCGTCCTCGTTGAAGGGCTCGTTGACGACGTCCCAGGCGGCGATCTTCCCCTTGTAGCGGCCGACCTCGGTGTTGATGTGGTTCTGGAGCAGGGTGCTCAGCTGGGCGGAGGTCCAGCTGCCGTTGGTGAGCCAGCTCGGGTTCTGGCTGTGCCAGACCAGGGTGTGGCCGCGCACCTGCTGGTTGTGGGCCTGCGCGAAGGCCACGATCTGGTCGGCCTCCGCCCAGTTGAAGGAGCCCTGGGTCGGTTCCACCGAGCCCCACTTCATGGCGTTGCCGGGGGTGAGCGAGGAGAACTGCGCCCCGGCGATGTCGCCGTAGGTCCCGGTCAGCTTGGAGCCGGTGACCGCCGTACCGATGACCTTGCCCTTGGCGGTGCCGAGGTCGCGCAGGGGGGTGTCGGCGGCGTGGGCGGTGCCGGCGGTGAGCAGGGCGCCGACGGTGGCCGCTCCGGCGAGGAGGGCGGCGAGACGTGCACGCGGTGAACTGGAGGATCTCATTGCGGGTGCCTCCGAAAGTTTCGGTCGTGCAACCGATTGACTTCGGAGGAGTGTGGAGGCGCCCACCACACCCGTCAATACGTCAACTTCCGGCCACGGGCGGCCGCGCGGTGCTCGCCCGCACCACCAGACTCGTCGCCAGCTCCACCCGCGTCGCCGTCGGCGTCTCCTCCGCCGGGGCCCGCCCCAGCTCGAGGACCAGCCGGGCCGCCGCCTCCGCCATCTCCGTCAGCGGCTGCCGTACGGTCGTCAGCGGCGGCCCCACCCAGCGCGCCACCGGCAGATCGTCGAAGCCGACCACACTGACGTCCTCCGGGATGCGCAGTCCCAGCTCACGTGCGGCCTCGTAGCAGCCGAGCGCCTGAAGGTCGTTGCCGGCGAACACGGCGGTGGGCCGGTCCGGGCGGTCCAGCAGCTCACGGCCGAGCCGGTAGCCGGTCTCGTGGTGGAAGTCGCCGGTCTTGACCAGTGCGGGCTCGACCGGCAGCCCGGCCGTCTCCAGCGCGGCCCGGTAGCCGTCGATCCGGGCCCGGCTGCACATCATCTGCGGCGGCCCGCTGATCGCCCCGATCCGCCGGTGCCCCAGCTCGACCAGGTGCCGGGTGGCCGCCAGCCCGCCCTGCCAGTTGGTGGCCCCGATGGACGGCACGTCGGCCCCCGGGTCGCCTGCCGGGTCCATCACCACGAACGGGATGGAACGGCTGGTCAGCAGCGCCCGCTGGGACTCGTCGAGCCCGGACAGCACCAGCACGACCCCGTGCGGACGGCGGGCCGCGACCTGGTCGGCCCAGGTCCGCCCGGGGGTGAGCCGCCCGGCGCTCTCGCTCAGCACCACGCTCAGCCCGGCGTCCCGCGCCACGTTCTCCACGCCCCGGATGACCTCCATCGCCCAGGCGCTCTCCAGCTCGTGGAAGACCAGGTCGATCAGGGGCGAGCGGGTCGCCTCGGCGCGCCGGCGCCGGTAGCCGTGGGCGCGCAGCAGTTCCTCGACCCGGGTGCGGGTCGCGGGGGCGACATCGGCACGGCCGTTGAGGACCTTCGAAACAGTCGGCGCCGAGACGCCGGCCTCGCGGGCGATCTCCGCGAGTGTGGCGGTCTGCGTCGGCCGCGTTTCCGTCCGCGTTTCCGCGGGCTCCGAGGGTGTCATGGCGGCGATCGTATCCCCGCGCGACCTCTTGACGAAGCCACTGCCAAGCCATAGGTTCCCGGAACATTCGAAGTACAGCTCGAAACATTCGTAATCCAGCTCCAGAACGCACTGTCGCACTGCCCATCTGGTGGATCACCGACCCCCTGACAGGAGTTTCATGACCACCGCCCCCTGGCGTGACCGCGCTCTGCCCGCCGCCGCCCGTGTCGACGACCTGCTCTCCCGGATGACCCTGGAGGAGAGGACCGCCCAGCTGTACGGCGTGTGGGTCGGCGCCGCGACGGACGGCGAGGGAGTCGCCCCGCACCAGCACGACATGACCGCCGACCGCGCCGCCGACTTCGACGAGCTGATCACCCGGGGGCTCGGCCAGCTGACCCGTTCCTTCGGCACGGCCCCCGTGGACCCGGCGCTCGGCGCCCGCGCCCTGGCCCGGGCCCAGCGCCGTATCGCCGAGGCGGGCCGCTTCGGCATCCCGGCCGTCGCCCACGAGGAGTGCCTGGCCGGCTTCACCGCCTGGCGGGCCACCGCCTATCCGGTCCCGCTGGCCTGGGGCGCCGCCTTCGATCCGCCGCTGGTCGAGGAGATGGCCCGGGCGATCGGCCGCGATCTGCGCGCGGTCGGGGTCCACCAGGGCCTGGCCCCCGTCCTGGACGTCGTCCGCGACCCGCGCTGGGGACGGGTCGAGGAGACGATCGGCGAGGACCCGTACCTGGTCGGCACGGTCGGCGCGGCCTACGTCCGGGGCCTCGAGTCGGCGGGGATCGTCGCCACGCTCAAGCACTTCGCCGGGTACGCGTCCTCGGCGGGCGCTCGCAACCTGGCGCCGGTCCGGGCGGGGACCCGGGAGTTCGCGGACGTGACGCTGCCCCCGTTCGAGATGGCGCTGCGCGAGGGCGGAGCGCGGTCGGTGATGGCGGCGTACACGGAACGGGACGGTATCCCCGCCTCCGCCGACCCCGAGCTGCTGACCCACCTCCTGCGCGACGAGTGGGGCTTCACGGGCACGGTCGTCTCCGACTACTTCGGCATCGGCTTCCTGCAGACCCTGCACCGGGTCACGGGCACCCCCGCTGAGACGGCACGCCTCGCGCTGGAGGCCGGCATCGATGTCGAGCTGCCGACGGTGAAGCACTACGGCGAGGCACTGGTCGCGGCCGTCCGGGCGGGCGAGGTGCCCGAGGAGCTGGTCGACCGGGCGGCACGCCGCGTCCTGCTCCAGAAGTGCGAACTGGGCCTGCTGGACGAGGACTGGCAGCCGCAGACCCCCGAGTCGGTCGACCTCGACCCGGCGGCGAACCGCGCGCTGGCCCGCCGGCTGGCCGAGGAGTCGGTGGTCCTGCTGGACAACCCGGACTGCCTGCTCCCCCTCGCCCCCGACACGCGGATCGCGGTGGTGGGCCCGAGGGCGGCGGACGCCCTGGCGATGCTCGGCTGCTACTCCTTCCCGTCCCATGTCCTCCCCCACCACCCCGAGGTGGACCTGGGCATCGGGATCCCGACGCTGCTGGAGTCCCTGCGGGCCGAACTCCCGGACGCCAAGGTGACGTTCACGGAGGGCTGCGGGGTCTCCGACCCGGACCCGTCCGGGTTCACGGAGGCCATCACACGCGCCTCGGAGGCGGACGTGTGCGTGGCCGTGCTCGGCGACCGGGCGGGCCTGTTCGGGCGCGGCACCTCGGGCGAGGGCTGCGACGTGGCCGACCTGAACCTGCCGGGCGTCCAGGGCGCCCTGCTCGACGCGCTGGTCGCGACGGGTGTCCCGGTCGTTCTGGTCCTCCTCACCGGCCGCCCGTACGCGCTCGGCCGCTGGCACGGTCGGCTCGGGGCGGTCGTTCAGGCCTTCTTCCCCGGGGAGGAGGGCGGCCCGGCGGTGACCGGCGTGCTGTCGGGCCGCGTCAACCCCTCCGGACGCCTCCCGGTCAGCGTGCCGCGCGTGCCGGGCGGTCAGCCCTGGACCTACCTCCAGCCGCCGCTGGGCCTGGCGGGCCAGGTCAGCAGCCTGGACCCGACCCCGCTGTACCCCTTCGGGCACGGCCGCTCGTACACGTCGTTCGCCTGGGAGGACTTCTCGGCCGGCGCCGACCCCGAGATCGGCACCGACGGCTCGTACGACGTGTCGGTGACCGTCCGCAACACCGGGGAGCGGGCGGGTGCCGAGGTCGTCCAGCTGTACCTGCACGACCCGGTGGCGAGCGTGACGCGTCCCGACGTACGACTGATCGGCTACCGGCGGCTGGAGCTGGAGGCCGGCGAGTCGGCCCGGGTGACCTTCCGCTTCCACGCCGACCTGTCGGCGTTCACCGACCGGTCGGGGCGGCGGGTGGTCGAACCGGGGGCGCTGGAGCTGCGGCTCGGGGCATCCAGCACGGACGTGCGGGAGGTGGCCCGGCTGCGGCTGACGGGTGCGGTGCGGGAGGTCGGGGCGGGACGGCGGCTGCACTGCGAGACGGACGTGCTGCGAAATTGACGTGCCCACGGCCGTAGTCCTTCTGGGACACTGACCCGATGGAGACCCGCAGACCCGAGGGCCGCCGCGCCCGGGAGTGGCTGCTCGGCGCGCTGATGCTGGCCCTCGCCTGTCTCCCCCCGGCCGTCGTCGCGGGTGGGGTGCTCGCCGCCCTGCTGCTCTGGGTCTCCGACTGGTCGCCGGCCTGGACCCTGCTGGTGTTCTGGCTCGGCGTCGTCGGCGCCGCCGCGGGGGGACGCGGGCCGCTGCCCGGACGCGCTGTGCGCCCCGAGGACGAACCCGAACTGGCCGCGCTCGTGCGGGACGTGGCCGACCGCCTCGGCTTCCGCGGGCCGCTCCTCGTCCGGATCGTCCCGGTCGTCCAGGCGTCGCTCGGCCCGGTCCGGGTCTCCGGGGTGCGCTCCCACGTCCTCTTCCTTGGCCTGCCCCTCCTGCGCGCCCTCACGGAGGCCGAACTGGCCTCCGTCGTCGCCCACGAACTGGCCCATGTACGCCACGTCGGCGGCGGCCGGGCCACCTTCCTGCGGTACGCCCGCTCCCGTCTCACGGACCGTCTGGACGGCCGCGTCCGTCCCCTGGCGCCGCCGGCCGCACCCCTGTTGCGCGCCTCCCAGCCCGCCCTGTGGCGGATGGAGACGGCCGCCGACGCCGACGCGGCCCGCGTCGCCGGCACCGGGGCCACCGCGTCGGCACTGCGGCGGACCGGCCGGCTCCACTCCGCCTTCGAGGGCCTCGCCGAACCCTGGCTGTCCGAGCTGGCCGAACGGGACGCCTGGCCCGAGGACTTCTACGACGCCCTCGACGCCGCCCTCGCCGACCCGCACGTGGATCGCCGCGCCGCCCGCACCGCCGCCGAGGACGACGCGATCGACCCGTACGCCATGACCGACCACCCGCCCGTGGCGACCCGCGTGGCCGCGCTGCCGGCGCACACCGGGACGGGTACGTACGGCGACGCGCCGGTCCCCCTGCACCGGGCGGCGGAGATCGCCCGCTGGTGCGTCCGGCGACTCGCCCTCCAGGACGGCGAGGAGGAGGACGACGTGGAGGCGGTGCGGCTGCTGGAGATGCCCCTCGACGAGCTGCGCGCACTCGACGACGGCACCGGCACGGCCCTCCTCTTCCGGGCCACCGGCCACGACCCCCCGGCGGCCGCGGTCGCGGCGGCCCTCGACACGCTCGCCGACGGCACCTGGCGGCAGTTGGCCCGTCGGCTGGAACCGGGGCTGCGGTGGGTACCGGCCGCCGTGCGCGGACAGATGGCCGCGAAGGTCTTCACGGCGGCCGTGACCGGGACGCTCGCCGAGGCGCTGGAGACCTCCGGCTGGA
Source organism: Streptomyces sp. NPDC096132 (assembly GCF_044763345.1). Classification (NCBI taxonomy): domain Bacteria; kingdom Bacillati; phylum Actinomycetota; class Actinomycetes; order Kitasatosporales; family Streptomycetaceae; genus Streptomyces; species Streptomyces sp. NPDC096132. The sequence goes on along the minus strand of NZ_JBIWGA010000005.1, from coordinate 165,582 downwards.
CCCCCACCACCCGCTGGCTCGGCACGGTCCTGACGGCCCCCGACGGCCGCACGGTGGACCTCCGCGCCCTGATCGGCGACGCCGTGACCACAGCGGACCCGACGGTCCCCCGCACCCTCCTCGGCACGACCGCCCCAGACCGACCCGCCGCCACACCCGACCGGCCCACGGCCCCCAGCCAGACCCCCACCACACCCGACCGAACCCCCAACGTCCCCAGCCAGGCCACCACCGCCCCAGACCAGACCACCGCACCCGACCAGACCCCCACCACACCCGGCCAACCCACGACGCCCGACCGAACCACCACGCCCGACCGAACCACCGCCCCCGGCCAAGCCGCCGCCCCCGACCAGAGGGAGACGCCCGCATGACGCGCCCCCTGCGTGCAGGTCTCCTCGGCGTTGCCGTCACCCTCGGCGGGTACGCCCTGTTCGCCGCCATGCTGGGCCTCCACGCCAGTGCCTACCTCGACGCCCGCGACCGGGCCACGGCACGGACGACCGGCGTGGTCGTCGAGGACGGCATCGGCGACGACCAGGACGTCCGGGTCCGCTGGACGGACGGCGGGCACCACATCCACGTCCAGCGTTTCGGCGTCTACGACACCGACCGCTACGCCGAGGGCGAGGACTTCCCGGTCGCCTACGACCCCTCCGCCGCCCATCCGCGGGGCTTCCCGGCCGACCCGGACGAGACGTCGGCGGAGGACGACCTCGTCGCCCCGATCTTCCTCGGCGCCGCCGTGGCCCTCCCGCTGATCCTCGTCTGGCTCTGGCGCGGCCTGCGCTTCCGGCTGACGGCCCGTCGCCCCGGCCGCCCGACGACTGCCCGGGTCCGGGTCGGCACCCGCCGGACGGGCTGGCGTGCCCCGACGGCGACCTGGCTGGAGCTGACGGCACCGAAGGGCCGAAGCCACTGGCAGCGGGTCATGTGGCATCCCGCCCTGCACGACCCGCCGCCCGAACTGTCCGTCACCGTGCACGGCGGAGCCCCCAACAGCCGCCGCCCCGCCGTCGTGGTGCTCACCGACGGCACCCGCCTGGTCCCCCTGGGCCGGCTGCGGGACCACGCCCCGTCGGCCGTCCTCTTCCACGACGACGAGACCGTCCGCGCCGACCTGCGGGACGCGTTCGTCCTCCCGCCCGACGTCGCCGTACGCCCCGTGCCCCCCTGGCGCGAGGCCGCCCGCGTCGCCGCCCTGGGCGCTGGATTCGGCGTCGTCACGGGCCTGTTCATGTCGGGCCCGACCCTGACCGGCACGGTGGCCTTCACCATCTGCGGCGCGACCCTGGTGACCTCGGCATGGGCCCTGTCCGCACCGCAGCCCTAGGGTGCGCTCAGCCGGTCCGCTCCGCCCCCGTCGCGAAGAAGCGCCTCACGTACTGCTCCGGCGGCAGCGTGCTCTCGCGCATGAGGGAGAAGGCCTCGGTGCCCTCGCCGAGTGGGCCGCCCAGGGTGAAGACCTCGGCGAAGCGGACGTACTCGACGCCGTCGAAGTCCTCGCAGTACTCGGCCGCCTCTGCCTCCGCGCGGGCGATCGCCTCGTCGGGCGAGTGGGCGGTCCACAGGGTGATGCGTTCCTCGTAGGTGCCGAGGCGGGTGTGGTGGAAGACGCAGCGGACGGCGTACCAGGCACGCTCGATCGACTCGAAGCGCCAGCGGTGCACCGGCCGGGTGACCGACTCCGCCGCCGGTTCGGGGAGTTCGGGGAGTTCAGCGTCGTAGGGCGCGTCCCACCAGGTGATGACCAGGACCCGGTCCTGCGGCGCCCGGAAGGTCTCGCGGCGCAGCGGGGCCGGGGTCAGTTCCTGGGCGGTGGCCCAGGCGAGGAGTTCGCCTCCACGGCCCTCCCTCGCCCGGGCCTCCCACATCAACGCGACCGTCATGAGTAGAGGTTGTCCTTGCCGACCTCGTGCACATGGTCGTGGCCGGGGACGTGAGGGTCCGTCACCGGGAGGGAGGAGTCCGCCGAGAGGTCCCAGCTCGATGCCGCCCGGCCGCGTGTCACCATCTCGGCGCCCAGCGCGGCGACCATCGCGCCGTTGTCCGTGCACAGCTTGGGCCGGGGGACGCGCAGCCGGATGCCCGCCGCCTCGCAGCGCTCCTGGGCCAGGGCGCGCAGCCGGGAGTTGGCGGCCACGCCGCCGCCGATCATCAGGTGGTCGACACCCTCGTCCTTGCAGGCGCGGACGGCCTTGCGGGTGAGGACGTCCACGACGGCCTCCTGGAAGGAGGCGGCCACGTCACGGACGGGCACCTCCTCGCCCGCCGCCCGCCTGGCCTCGATCCAGCGGGCGACGGATGTCTTCAGGCCGGAGAAGGAGAAGTCGTACGCCGGGTCGCGCGGGCCGGTCAGGCCGCGCGGGAAGGCGATGGCCTTCGGGTCGCCCTCGCGGGCGTAGCGGTCGATGACCGGTCCACCGGGGAAGCCCAGGTTCAGCACGCGCGCGATCTTGTCGAAGGCCTCGCCCGCCGCGTCGTCGATGGTGGCGCCCATGGGGCGGACGTCCGAGGTGATGTCGCTCGACAGCAGCAGCGAGGAGTGACCGCCGGACACCAGCAGGGCCATCGTCGGCTCCGGCAGCGGCCCGTGCTCCAGCTGGTCCACGCAGATGTGCGAGGCGAGGTGGTTGACGCCGTAGAGGGGCTTGCCGAGGGCGTAGGCGTACGTCTTCGCCGCCGAGACGCCGACCAGCAGGGCGCCCGCCAGGCCGGGGCCGGCGGTGACGGCGATGCCGTCGAGGTCCTTGGCGCTCACCCCCGCTTCCTTCAGCGCCCGGTCGATGGTCGGCACCATCGCCTCCAGGTGGGCGCGGGAGGCGACCTCGGGGACCACCCCGCCGAAGCGGGCGTGCTCGTCGACGCTGGAGGCGACGGCGTCGGCCAGCAAAGTGGTGCCCCGGACGATGCCGACGCCGGTCTCGTCGCAGGAGGTCTCGATGCCGAGGACGAGAGGTTCGTCAGCCATGGGTGTCGGTTCTTCCTTGTACGGAGGTTGCGGGGTCGATGAGGCGCATCACCAGGGCGTCCACGTTCCCCGGCTGGTAGTAGCCGCGCCGGAAGCCGATCGCCTCGAAGCCGAAACGTTCGTAGAGCTTCTGCGCCCGGACGTTGTCGACCCGGCACTCCAGCATGACCTCGGCGCACTCGAAGTCGGTGGCCGCCCGCAGCAGTTCGGTCAGGAGACGCCCGCCGAGGCCGGTGCCCTGCTGGTCGCGGGCGACGGCGATCGTCTGGATGTCGGCGCCCGCGGCGGAGCCGCTGTCGGACGCCGTCCCGGAGGTGGCGAGCCCGGCGTAGCCGACGACGCGGTCACCGGCGACGGCGACGAGATACCGCCGGGTCGCCTCGGGGCCGCGCGCGTGCGCCAGCTCGGACCAGAACATGCCCCGGGACCAGGCGTCCTCGGGGAAGAGGTCCTTCTCCAGTTCCAGCACGGGATCGATGTCCCACCAGCGCATCTCGCGCAGACGTGGAGTCACGGCTTCGGTCACTTCGGGGTGACCACCTTGTAGTTCTTGGGGACCTGGGCGTCCGGTCGGCGCAGGTACAGCGGGCGCGGGGCCGGGAGTTCCTCGCCCGCGGCCAGCCGCTCGGCGGCCAGGGAGGCCAGCGCCGCCGCCGACACGTGCTCCGGACCGTGCGCGTTCGGGAAGGTGTCCGGGTACAGCAGCGCGCCCGCGCCGACGGCCGGCAGTCCGGCGACCCGCTCGGCGATGTCGGCGGGCCGGTCCACGGCGGGCTCCGTGACACGGGTGCGGGAGTCGTCGTAGCGCGCCCAGTAGACCTCCTTGCGGCGGGCGTCGGTCGCCACGACGAACGGGCCGTCGATGTCGGAGGCGTAGGCGAGGCCGTCGAGCGTGCACAGCCCGTGCACGGGGACGCCTAGCGCGAGCCCGAAGGTGTCGGCGGTCATCAGCCCGACGCGCAGCCCGGTGTAGGGGCCGGGGCCGACGCCCACGACGATCGCGGTGACGGCGTCGAGCCTGCGTCCCGCCTCGGCGAGGAGCCGGTCGACGGCCGGCAGCAGCAGCTCGCCGTGCCGGCGCGCGTCCACCTGGCTCGAGGAGGCGATGACGTCCGTGCCGTCGTGCAGCGCGACGGTGACGGCGGGGGTGGCGGTATCCAGAGCGAGCAAGAGCACGCAAACAGCCTACGGCTCCCGGGCGCCTGTGTCGGATGTCCAGGTGGGGCCCGGGACGGCTGCTAACGTCGCCGGGAAGCGCGACATACGACGATTGCACCGTTTACGAACACGATGAGGTGATCGCTGGTGGCAGTCAGCAGCTCGACGGTCGTCGCCGGGCTCACGGGGGCGGCCGTCGCGACGGTCGGGTTCCTCGCCTACCAGGCGTCGGCGAACGTGCCCCCGGGACTCGGCAGACCGCACGCCGCCGCCTCCACCGCCGCCGAGAAGGCCCCCCGGGACAAGGCGCACCCCACCGCGCTGCCGCGCCGCTCCGGCAACGGCCGGCGGGTGGTGTACTCCCTGGACGACGACCGGGTGTGGCTGGTCGGCATGGCGGGCAACGTCGAACGTACGTTCCCGGTCACCCCCGGCCGGGTCGACCCGCCCCCCGGCACGTACGGCGTCACCACGCGCTCGGCCGCGGTCACCGGCACCGACGGCACCCCCGTGGAACACGTCGTCCGGTTCGCCACGGTCGACGGCGTGACCATCGGGTTCAGCGCTGCGGTGGGCGATTCCGGTCCGGCACCGGACTCCACGGTGCGCACGGGCGGCATCCGGGAGTCGCGGGCGGACGGCGACGCGATGTGGGACTTCGCGACGATCGGCCAGCGGGTCGTGGTGATCCGCTGACCAGTGGCGAGCCGCTGACCTTGCGTGAACGTTTCCGACAACACGTCGGCAAAATGTTGCGTCCGGTGTCACCTGCGTGGTCACATGGTATCCAGCCCGTGGTTAGGTGTACCTAACCAGGTCCCACCCCGCCCCGGGAGGTGCCCATGCCCGCCAATGAGCCCCAGGCTTCCGAGGCCCGGCCGTCGCGGCCGTTCACGCTCGCCGGGGCGTCCATGCGCGAGCTGCTGGCCTCGTGCGCCGCGGCCGAGGCCGTCTCCACTCCGCCGCGTCCGCCCGACCCCGCCGTGACCGGGAAGCCCGTCGAGCACCGCCGGGCGGCGTAGCCCGCTCAAGCCGCCAGCACGCTCAGATCCGCCGCCGCCCACCGCTGCCCCAGCCCGGTGACGGTCACCTCCCGCACCTCGTCCGTCGTGTCGCCGACGGCCCGGTGGATACGGACCTGAAGCCGCTCGTCGGTCAGCTCCTCGACCTTCCCCTCGCCCCACTCCACGACGATCACGGACTCGGGCAGGGACACGTCGAGGTCGAGGTCCTCCATCTCGTCGAGCCCGCCGCCCAGCCGGTACGCGTCGACGTGGACGAGCGGCGGCCCGTCCCCCAGGGAGGGGTGGACGCGGGCGATGACGAAGGTCGGCGAGGTCACGGCCCCCCGGACCCCGAGCCCCTCCCCCAGCCCCCGGGTGAGGGTCGTCTTGCCCGCGCCGAGCTCCCCGCTGAGCATCACGAGATCGCCGGCGCGCAGCAGCTTGGCCAGGCGACGACCCAACTCCCGCATCTGCTCGGGGGCGTTGACGATCAACTGGACCGACGGGGGCCGTGCTGCGTTTTCTTCCATCGTCGCTCACTCGCAGTAGTACACTGGTCACACCCCGCAAGGGGCCGGTTCGGGCTGAACCGCAGCCGAAGGCTGGAAGCCACCTCCGTCAGGAGGAGGCGGAGTCACAGCCCCCCACCGTAGCCGTGGCGGGCACCGCCCCCGCGCGGGCGAGCAGATCAGCGAGGCGGTCGGTGACGACTTCCGGGTGCTCCAGCATGACCAGGTGCCCGGCGTCCGGCACCAACACCAACTCGGCGCCCGGCAAGATGTCGGCGATCGCCTCGCTGTGCTCACTCGGTGTGACCAGATCCCCGATGCCCGCCAGCACGAGCACCGGCATGCCCTTGAAGAGGGCGAGCGCCTCGGTCTTGTCGTGGTCCGTGAAGGCCGGATAGAACTCGGCGACGACGTCGATCGGCGTCCCCTCGATCATCCGCTCGGCGAACCGGGCCACCGCGGGATCCACGTCCTTGGACGCGAACGAGTACCGCTTGATGATCCCCGCGAACAGATCGGCGGTGGCCCGCCGCCCCTTCTCCACCAGCGCGGCCTGCTGCCCGAGCGCCTTCAGCACGCCGGGCAGCACCCGCCGTACGGCGTTGACGCCCGCGACCGGCAGCCCGAAGTTGACCTCCCCGAGCCGCCCGGAGGACGTCCCCACGAAGGCGGTGGCGACGACCCGCTCCCGGATGAACTCCGGGTACTGCGCGGCCAGCGCCATCACCGTCATCCCGCCCATGGAGTGCCCGACGAGCACGACGGGCCCCTCGGGCGCGGCCGCGTCGATCACGGCCTTCAGGTCCCGCCCCAGCTGGTCGATGGTGAGCGCCACGCCGTCCTCGACCTGGCCCACTCCGCGCGCGGACCGCCCGTGGCTGCGCTGGTCCCAGTGCACGGTCCGTACGACGCCCCGCAGCGCCGCCCGCTGGAAGTGCCAGGAGTCCTGGTTGAGGCAGTAGCCGTGGCTGAAGACGACGGTGACGGGCAGGGGCGCCTTCCGCCCGAACAGCCTCCGCCGGCGCCCCGCGGACCCGCCCTGCGGCTCGACGTCGTCGACCTCGTAGTACAGCTCGGTGCCGTCGTCGGCGACCGCCTTGCCAGGGGTGCCCCGCAGGGCGCCGTACGGCCCCGCCGAGTCCAGCGCGAGCCGGGCCTTGGCCCGCATCCCCCGCCCCACGGTCATCCGCTCGATGGCGACTCCGGCCGCGGCACCCGCGGCGATCACGCCTATCGCGGCGCCGGCGATACCGGTCGCCCGGCGCCAGCCCCCGGCCGCCCCCGTGGCGGAGGCGACGGCGGCGGCCGCCGAGGCGGCGTCCGCCACTGCCTCCGCACTGCTCTCGCTCACGTACCGCTCCTCTTGTCCACAAGGTGACCCGACGCCGAAGTCACGACCTTTCGGCCGTCGAAGAAGTGTCCTACCCGCGGGTTACCCGCTTCGTCACTCGTTCACATAGACGCGCGGAACCCGCGCTCCGATGCGCGTGACGATTTCGTACCCGATGGTTCCGGCCGCCTGCGCCCAGTCCTCGGCGGTGGGTTCACCCCGATCGCCCGGCCCGAAGAGCACGGCCTCCGTACCGGGACCCGGCTCGTCGCCACCGAGATCGACCACGAACTGGTCCATCGCGATCCGCCCCGCGACCGTACGCCACTTGCCGCCCACCAGCACGGGACCGTTCCCGGAGGCGTGCCGGGGGATCCCGTCCGCGTAGCCCAGCGGGACGAGCCCGAGGGTGGTCTCGCCGGGGGTGACGTAGTGGTGGCCGTAACTCACGCCGTGCCCGCCCGGCACCTGCTTCACCAGGGCCAGCGAGGCCGCCAGCGTCATCACGGGGCGCAGTCCGAGGTCGGCGGAGGAGCCGAGGGCGGGGCCGGGCGAGACGCCGTACATCGCGATGCCCGGGCGGACGAGGTCGAAGTGGGTCTCGGGGAGGGTGAGCGTGGCCGGCGAGTTGGCGATGTGCCGCACCTCGGGGCGGACGCCCCGCTGTTCGGCGTACGCGACCATCTCGCGGAAGAGGGCGAGCTGGGCGGCGATGGAGGGATGCCCGGGTTCGTCGGCGCACGCGAAGTGCGACCACAGTCCGGTGATCCGGATGAGCTCGGCCTCCTCGGCCTCCAGGGCCGAGGCGACGAGCCGCGCCCAGTCCTCCCCGGGCTGACACCCGTTCCGTCCCAACCCGGTATCGGCCTTGAGCTGCACCCGCGCGGTCCTGCCCAGCGCGTGGGCCGCGAGTATGACCTCCTCCAGCGCCCACAGCCCGCTCACGGACACGTCGAGGTCGGCCTCGATCGCCTCCCGCCAGGGCCCGCCGGGCGTCCACAGCCAGCACATGATCCTGACGTCCGCCGACAGCACACCCGAGGCCCGCAGCGCGAGGGCCTCCTCCGGCGTGGCGGTACCCACCCAGGTGGCGCCCGCCTCCACGGCCGCCCGCGCACACGTCAGGGCCCCGTGGCCGTACCCGTCCGCCTTGACCACGGCCATGAACTCCGCCCCGGGCGCCTTGGCGCGCAGGGTCCGCACGTTGGCCCGCAGCGCGGCCAGATCGATCTCGGCACGGGCACGCAGCGGGGCAGCAGGCGGCATGGCAGTCTCACTCATCGCGCCCAGTGTCTCAGAGACCCCGGACGGCCCCTCGAGTACGGACCCGGTGTGCCGCCCATTCAGCCCGTCCGGCACTCCCGGCCTGTCCGGAGTCGTCAGCCCCGTACATCCCTCCAAGCCTCCGGAATCGCCTCCGCCACATCATGCGCCCCCACCGGCGCCCCCTCCGCCGCGAACCGCCCCGCCAACCCATGCAGATAGGCCCCCACACTCCCCGCGTCCACCGCGCTCAACCCCGCCGCCAGCAACGACCCCGCCAACCCAGACAGCACATCCCCACTCCCGGCGGTGGCCAGCCAGGGCGTCCCCGTCGCGTTCACCCGCACGGCCCCGCCATCAGGCCCGGCCACCAACGTCGTGGACCCCTTGAGCAACACGGTCGCCCCGTACCGCCCCGCAAGCTCCCGCACCGCAGCCAGCCGAGCCCCCTCGACCTCCTCCCGCGCCACCCCCAACAGCGCGGCAGCCTCCCCCGCATGCGGTGTCATCAACGTCGGCGCCCCACGCCCCCGCACGGCATCCCGCTCCGCGAGCCGCAGCCCGTCCGCGTCCAGCAGCACCGGCACATCCGTCCCCAGCACCTCCGCGACGGTCCCGGCGTCGTCCCCGGCCCCCGGCCCCACCACCCACGCCTGCACCCGCCCCGCCTCCCGCGGCCCCCGGTGCGACACGAGCGTCTCCGGGAACCGCGCGAGCACGGCCTCCCCGGCGGGCCCGACGTACCGCACGGCCCCCGCCCCGCCGCGCAGCGCCCCCGCGACGGCCAGCACGGCCGCCCCCGGATACCGCGCGGACCCGGCGGCGATCCCCACCACTCCCCGCCGGTACTTGTCGCTCTCACCGCCGGGCTCCGGCAGCAACGCGGCGACCTCCGCGTGCTGCAGGGCCTGCACGTCGCCCTCCCCCGGCAGTACGTCCCCCAGCCCGATGTCGACGAGCCGCACCACCCCCGCGTACTCCCGCGCGGGATCGACCAGCAGCCCCGGCTTGTACGTCCCGAACGTGACCGTCAGATCGGCCCGCACGGCGGCCCCCCGCACCTCCCCGCTGTCCGCCTCCACCCCACTCGGCAGATCCACGGCGACGACGGCGGCCCCGGACCGCTCGACGGCCGCGACCAACTCGGCCGCGTCCGGCCGCAACCCGCCCCTCCCCCCGATCCCCACGATGCCGTCGACGACCAGATCGGCCCGCCGAATCACCCCTTCGGCCCCCCGCGCCCCCACCACAGCGCCCCCCGCCCGCCGCAACGCGGCGAGCCCGCCGGAGTGAGTGCGCTCGGGAGCCAACAGCACGGCAGCGACCCCGGCCCCCCGCCGGGCCAGCCGCGCCCCGGCATACAGGGCGTCACCCCCGTTGTCCCCACTCCCCACCAACAACACGACCCGCCGCCCGTACACCCGCCCCAGCAACTCCGCACAAGCGGCGGCCAGCCCCGCGGCGGCCCGCTGCATGAGCGCCCCCTCCGCGACCCGCCCCATCAACTCCCGCTCGGCACCCCGGACCGTGTCCACGCAATAAGCAGTACGCATACCGCCAGTCTCACACCGCCCACCGCCAGGACGGCTACCCCTCCGCGATCACCACCGCCGAAGCCACCCCCGCGTCGTGGCTCAGCGACACATGCCACGCCCGGACCCCCAGTTCGGCCGCCCGGGCCGCGACGCTCCCCCGCACGCGCAGCCGGGGCTGGCCGCTGTCCTCGACGTAGACCTCGGCGTCCGTCCACAGCAGGCCCGCCGGTGCGCCGAGGGCCTTGGCCAGCGCCTCCTTCGCCGCGAACCGCACCGCCAGCGAGGCGACGCCCCGACGTTCGCCGCTCGGCAGCAGCAACTCGCTCTCGACGAACAGGCGTTTGACCAGGCCGGGCGTACGCTCCAGCGACGCCGCGAAGCGTTCGATCTCGGCCACGTCGATACCGACCCCGATGATGCTCATGCCGAGCACCCTAAGGCCGGGGCCCACCCCTCTCATCGCTGTCACAGCCTGCTGCTAGCCTGCGGCGACTTGATCACCACCAGGGGGCGGAGAAATGAGCAGTACCGGCGGCAGCGCCATACCCTCGAACGGGCCGACCTTCGACCCGTTCGACAACACACCCGAGCTGGTCCCCCTGCGCACCGCCGCCCGGTCCGGCGACTGGAACGCGGTGCGGGCCTTCTTCGCGGGTCTGGACTCGGCCCACCAGCTCTCCTCCGCCACGGCCCTCCTCGCCGACACCGCCGGCGTGGAGACCTTCCTGGAGCCGGCCGCCGCGGCCTTCCCCGGCGACCCGCTCCCCCGCACCCTCCTCGCCCACCGGTACGTCTACATCGGCTGGGAGATCCGCAGCGACGCCCGTGCCCAGCACGTCTCCCGGGACCAGTTCGACCAGTTCCACACCTGGCTGCGCAAGGCCGAGCAGATCCTGATCGAGGTCTGCGCGGAGCAGCCCGCGTACGCCCCCGCCTGGACCGCCCGGCTGATCACGGCGCGGGGTCTGCAGCTGGGCCAGGCGGAGGCGCGCCGCCGTTACGACCGCCTCTCCGCCCACCAGCCGCACCACTACCACGCCCAGACGCAGCTGTTGCAGCAGCTGTGCCCGAAGTGGAGCGGCTCCTGGGAGGCGGCGCACGGCTTCGCCCGGGAGTGCGCGACGGCCGCCCCCGACGGCGCGAACTCCGGTGCCCTGGTCGCGCTCGCCCACGTCGAGCACTGGCTGGACCTGGACAGCTCCGAACGTTCCGCCTACATGCGGGGCGTCCCGGTCCGCGACGACCTGCGCCACGCCGCGCAGGTCTCCGTATTGCACCCGGACCACCGCCCCGACTGGAACTCGATCGGCGCGCACAGCGCGTTCGCGTTCGCCTTCTCCATCGGCGGCCACTTCGAGGACGCGGCCCCGCACTTCGCCTTCCTCGGCGACCGCGCCTCCGAGTTCCCGTGGCAGTACACCAACGACCCGAGGGCCACGTTCCTGAAGTTCCGCAAGTCCGCGCTGGGGGCCTGAGCACCGATGAACACCGACCTGCACGCCCTCGACGGCCTGGTCTCCCACACCACCACCGACGGCATACCGACCCTCTACGCGCCGACCTCCGCCAACGAGACGACCGCCGGCCTGTTCTTCCGGGTGGGCCACGCCGACGAGACCCTGGCCACCGCCGGGATCACCCACCTCGTCGAGCATCTCGCCCTGCACCGCCTCGGCCTGTCCGACCTGCACTACAACGGCGCGACGGCGAACGCGTACACCCTCTTCCACGTCACCGGCAGCGAGGAGGAGGTCGTCAGGTACCTCAACAGCGTGTGCGCGGCGCTCCGCGACCTGCCGATGGACCGGCTGGAGACGGAGAAGGAGATCCTGCGCACGGAGGCGGCCGGCCGGGGCGGCGGCCCGAGCCACCAGATGCCGCTGTGGCGGTACGGCGCCCAGAGCTACGGCCTGTCCAGCTACAACGAGCTGGGCACCTGGAGCCTGACCCCGGACCAGGTCCGCGACTGGGCGGCGACCCGCTTCACCCGCGACAACGCGGTCCTGTGGATCACCAGCGACCACGTCCCGGACGGCCTGGACCTCACACTCCCCCAGGGCTCCCGCCTCCCGGCCCCCGCCGCCACGAGCGCCCTGCCCGTCACCCCGGCCTACATCCACGGCGACGACGGCCATGTCGTCATGACCTCCGTCGTACGCCGCTCCACGGCCGCCTCCGTCTTCGCGGACGTCCTCGGCCGGGCCCTCTTCCAGGATCTGCGCCAGGAGGGCGGCTACTCCTACTCGGCGGAGGCCGACTACACCCCGCGCGACGGCGAGTACGCCATGCTGACCGCGTACGCCGACTCCCTCCCGCAGAAGCAGGACGCGGTCGTCGGCGGCTTCGTCGACACGCTGGCGCGCCTGCGGGCGGGCCGCATCGAGCAGTCCGAACTGGACGCCGTACGCGGCAAGCTCCTCAAGATGTACGACGTCCCCGACCTGGGCGCCGCCTCGCTCCCCTCGTACGCGCTGAGCCTGCTCCTGGGCCACCGCATCCTCTCCCCCGACCAGCACCGGACCGAGCTGAACGCGGTCACCGTGGCCGATCTGCGCGAGGTCGCCCAGGAGGCCTGGAGCGGGGCGCTGCTCCAGGTGCCGGGCCGGGGCGTGGACTGGGCGGGTCTCACCCTGGCCCCGCAGTTCTCGCAGGCGTCGGTCACCGGCACCCGCCACCAGTCCCTGGAGGACGACAAGGTCACCCTGGTCATCGGCACGGAGGGGGTCAGCCTGCTGACCCCGCGCGGCCCGGTGACCGTCCGCTACGACGCGACGGCGGCCATGACCGCCCGCCCCGACGGCGCCCGCGCCCTCACGGGCCACGACGGTTTCTCGGTGACGGTCGAGCCGACCCTCTACAAGGGCGTCACCCCGGAGCGCATCACCGCCCTGGACGCCGCGGTACCCCCGCGGGCCGTGGTCCGCATGCCGGCCCGCGAGCCCGACCGCATCCCGCAGCCGCGCAAGCGGGAGGCCTCCGGCGGCCGCACCGGGGGCGGCGGAACCGGCAAGTCCACCTGGGCGTGGACCCTCGCCCTGTGGACGGTCGGCCTGCTCACCGCCGTCTGGGGCCTCCTGTGCGCCGTCATCACCGCCGACGAGGGAAGCGCCAAGGACCCGGAGTGGGACGCGGTGGTCGGCGTCTGGATCATGTGGCTGCCCCTGGCCGCGGTGACGGTGGCCCTGTACCGGGCCCGCCGCCGCAGACGGGGTTAGACGTCCCCCGGGGGAGCATGTCCGGGGGCGTGGCGTGCGCCGGGCGGCGCCCGCCCGTGGCGCTGCTGTCACGCGCCCCCGCCCGGACCTCACGCCAGTCCCGCGCCGACGACAGCCCGTACGAGCGGGGGCGCACAACCCGAGGCACGCGGAGTTTTTCTACTATCCGACCTTCCTCGACTCCCTTGCCCCGATCGCGCACTCTGCGGCTTCCTGTGTGCCGCGTCCACATTTCCTGGCCCGGCTCCCGATGAGCCGGGCCGGTCAGGGGAAGTGGCCGGGAACCCACACGTGAGGAGTGGTCATGAAGAAGGCTTACGAGGCGCCGACGCTCGTCCGGCTCGGTACGTTCCGGAAGGAGACGGGGCTCCTCCAGCGCTCCGGCAACGACCGGCTGATCCTGAGCAAGAACTGACGAACGACGGTCCTTGACCCGACGTCATGACTGAACTGCACGAAAGTGCGGGGACGGGCCCCGGCGACGCGCACTTCACGGTCTTCCCGGACCGTGCGGACGCGGCCGCCGTGGCCCGCTCCTTCGCCCGTCCCGGTAGCCGGACCCTCGCACACGCGTCGGGCCGGCCCTGGCTGGTCGGCCACTGGCACGACGACGAGGTCGTCACGGCGGGCGCCGGCGGCGCCTGTGTCGCCGTCGTCGGCTGCTGCCCGATCGACGCCGACGAACTGCGCCGCCGGACCGCACGGCTGCGTGATCTCGCGGAGTTCGACGCCCTGGCCCGATCCCTCCCCGGCAGTTTCCACCTCGTCGGTGCCCTCGACGGACAGCTCAGGGTGCAGGGCACCGCCTCCGGACTGCGACTCGTGTTCCACGCGGAGATCGACGGCGTGCGGGTGGCCGCGACCCGCGCCGACACGCTCGCCGCCGCCCTGGGCCTCGATCCCGACGTGGAGGAACTGGCCGTCAGGCTGCTGTGGCCCGCCCCGTATCCGCTGTTCGAGACGTCGATGTGGCGTTCGGTCACCGCCGTCGCTCCGCAGGACGCCGTGGTCGTCGCCGCGGACGGGCGCACCGTACGGCACACCCGGTGGTGGACGCCGCCGGAGCCGGTACAGCCGCTCGCCGAGGCGGCGCCCCTGATCCGCACGGCGCTGGAGCAGGCCGTCGGCGCGCGTACCCGTCAGGGCGGCGTGGTCAGCTGCGATCTGTCCGGCGGCCTGGACTCGACCTCCGTCTGCTTCCTGGCCGACCGCTCCCCCGCCCGCGTGGTGGCCAGTACCTGGCCGGGACGCGATCCGGCGGACACCGACCTCGCCTGGGCCGAGCGGGCGATCGGTCACCTCCCCGACGTCGAGCACGTGGTCTGGGACGCCGACGCCTCGCCGCTGGTCTACGAGGATCTGCTCGGCATCGACGACCTCCTCGACGAGCCCACCATCGGCGTCATGGACCGCTCCCGGGTCCTGCACCACCTGCCCGGCCTCGCCGCACGCGGCAGCCGGTTGCACCTGACCGGCATCGGCGGCGACCACGTGGCATGGTGCTCCGAGGCGTACTACCACCGGCTGCTGCGCACCCGTCCGCTGCTCGCCGTGCGCCAGTTGCGCGGGTTCCGGGCGCTGTGGCAGTGGCCGCTCGGCGGCACGGTCCGCGCGCTCGCCGACTCCCGGCGGTACGGGAAGTGGCTCGCCGACGGCGCCCGCGACCTGCGTCGCCCCATGCCCCCGTCCGTCGCCACCGGTCTCGGCTGGGGCATGGCCCCGCGCCTGTTCGGCTGGGTGACGCGCGAGGGCGAGCGGATGGCCCGCCGGGCGCTGCTCCGTGCCGCGGCCACGGCCTCTCCGCTGCATCCGGACCGTGGACTGCACACCGACCTGGAACAGATCCGCTCGTGCACCCGCGTCATCCGGCAGTGGGACCGGATGGCGGCCCACGCGGGGCTGCCGATGGCCTCTCCCTTCCTCGACGACCGCGTCATCGAGGCGTTTTTGGCCGTCCGTCCGAGCGAGCGTGTCACGCCCTGGCGGTACAAGCCCGTCCTGAGCGCCGCGATGCGCGGGATCGTGCCCGAGGACTGCCTGCGGCGGGCCAACAAGGCCTCGGCCTCCATGGACGCCGCCAACGGACTGCGCGAACACCGCGGCGACCTGCTGGCGCTGTGGGAGGGCTCACGGCTGGAGGCGCTGGGCCTGGTGGACGGCGCCGAGCTGCGCCGACTCGCCCGGCGGCCCGCCTCACCGGGGCTGTCCGACGCCATCCTGTACTCCACGATCGCCGCCGAGGTGTGGCTGCGGGGACTGGACCGCAGCCGCGCCCGTGTCTCACACACCTGACCGCACCCCCGCACCCCCGCATCAGAAAGGCCCTCAGATGCCCCTTCGGTTCGGCGACAGCGTCTCCACGGCCCAGACCGAGTACGGCACGGTACTGCTGGACGAACGGGTCGGCGCCTACTGGGAGTTGAACCCGACGGCCACCCTGGTGGTGCAGACCCTCCGCGACGGTGGCGAGGAGGCGGACGCGGCCGCCGCCCTGGTCCGGGAGTTCGACGCGGACGAGGCACAGGCCCTGCGGGACGTCGAGGAGCTCGTTCGGCAGCTGCGCGAGTCGGGGCTGGCCTCATGACGACGCCCAGCGCCCTGGAGCGGCCGACCGGTGTGCCCCTGCCCCGGCGCCTGACCGCCCGCCTCGTCCTGCTCCCCGCCCTCGCCGTCGCCCTGCTGCCGCCCCGCCGCATCCGCAGCGTGCTCGGCGTCCTGCGACGCGGCGCCCGACCCGCCACCGCCGCGCAGGCCCAGAACGCACGCGACGCCATGTGCGCCGTCAGCCTGCGCTGCGCCGGACCGAAGGGGTGCCTGCCGCGCTCCCTGGGGGCCGCGCTGCTGTGCCGGCTCGGCGGAACGTGGCCGACCTGGTGCACGGGGGTACGCGTCGTCCCGCCCTTCGCCGCGCACGCCTGGATCGAGGCGGAGGGCGATCCCGTCGGCGAGGGTCTGCCGGAGGGCTATTTCGCCCGGCTGGTGGCCGTCGGCCCGCTGCCACGGCCGACGGACCGATGACCGGCGCGACGGCCCCGCACGCCGGCCCGGCCGAGGCCGCCGAGAGCGACACGTCCACCCTGGCGGCGGTGGCCACGATGTACCGGCTCACCGCCGGGCACCGCGGCGCCATCGCCGTCGCCACCGTACTGACCCTCGTGGGCTCCGCTCTGGGACTGGCCCAGCCGCTCGTCGCCAAGGACGTCGTGGACGCGAGCGGCCGCGGACAGGTGGTCTGGCCCCTGCTGGGGCTGCTGGGCGCGCTGTTCGTCGTCGAGGCGGCGACGGGAGCCGCGGGACGCTTCCTCCTGGAACGGATGGGCGAAGGCGTCGTACGGCAGCTCCGTCACGGGCTGGTGGGGCGGCTGCTCAGGCTGGAGATGCGGGAGTACGACCGTCACCGGGGCGGCGATCTCGTCTCCCGGGTGACGGCCGACACCACCGTGCTCCGGGAGGTGGTGTCACAGGCCCTGGTCGATCTGGTCACGGGCAGCATCGTCGCCGCCGGGGCGATCATCCTCATGGCGTGGCTCGACCCCCTGCTGCTGCTCCTGGTGGCCGTCACCGTGGCGGCGGCGGCCGTGGTCGTCGCCTCGCTGCTCACCGGCATCAGAGGTGCGTCCGCGCACATGCAGGACGCGGTCGGTGCCGTGTCCGCCGATCTGGAACGCGCCCTCGGTGCGCTGCCGATGGTCCGCGTGCACCGCGCCGAGCAGCGCGAGGCGGCCGGCATCGGCGCCCGTGTCGACGCGGCGTACGGTTCGGGGGTACGCGCCGCGAAGCTCGCCTCCGTCATGAGCTCCGCCGTCGAACTCGCCGTCCAGGGCTCCTTCCTCATCGTCCTGGTCGTCGGCGGCCTGCGCGTCAAGGGCCACGCCGGCTCCCTCGGCGACCTCGTCGCCTTCCTGCTCTACGCCTCGTATCTCGTCCTGCCGCTGTCCTCCGTGTTCCGCGCGGTGGGCCTCGTCCAGCGCGGGATGGGCGCCTACCAGCGCGTCGACGAGGCGCTCCGGCTGCCGGTGGAGCCCACCGCACCGCAGGTCCCGGCAGAGCGCGCACCCGCGCCGCGGCCGACCGGGCCGCCCGTGACCGGCGAACGGCCGGCCCTCGCCCTGCACGACGTCCACTTCGGTTACGACCCGCGGCGGCCGGTTCTCCGCGGCGTCTCGTTCACCGTCCCGCACCGCCGGCACGTGGCTCTGGTGGGCCGCTCCGGAGCCGGCAAGAGCACCGTGTTCGCCCTGGTGGCGAGGTTCTACGAGCCGGACGCGGGCACCGTGTCCTTCGACGGGCGGCCCGCGGCCGAACTCACCCGTGACGCATGCCGGCGGGGCATCGCCGTCGTCGACCAGAACACCCATGTCGTCCACGGCACCCTGCGCGACAACATCACCTACGCCGTGCCCGACGCCACGGAAACGGAGATCCGGCGCGTCGTCGAACTGGCCCGGCTCGAGGAGGTCGTCGACCGGCTGCCCGGCGGCCTGGCCGCGGTCATCGGCGAACGCGGCGGCACGCTCTCCGGCGGTGAACGCCAACGCGTCGCCCTCGCCCGCGCGTTGCTGGCCCGCCCCGCACTGCTCCTGCTGGACGAACCCACCTCCCACCTCGACGCGATCAATGAAGCGGCGCTCACCACCGTCATGAAGGACGTCGCCCAGGAGTGCGCCCTGCTGGTCATCGCCCACCGTCTGTCCACCGTGCAGCACGCGGACCAGATCGTGGTGCTGCAGGACGGCCGCACCGCGGCCGTCGGACGCCACGAGGAGCTGCTCGCCGGCAGTGCCCTCTACCGCGAGCTGGCGGCGAGCCAGATGCTCCGGCCGCCGCGGACGGGGTCAGTCGGCCGGGGCACGCCGGGCGGCGAAGGCGTCGCCCACCCGGTCCAGGAGGAGAAAGAGGACGAGGAGGCAGAGCAGCGGAACGCACCCGAGCCGCAGGACCGTGCTGCCGACCGCCGCCCGCTGCCACGCCGTACGCCGTCGCGCCCCACGCCGGATGCACACCGCCACCTCGGGCCCCGCCTCCGAGGACAGGAGCCCTAGCCGTACGGCGGTGGCGCACAGGTCGGCGGCCTCGGCGATCGGGTCGTCCAGCTGCTGCTCGTCGAGGTGGGATGGTACGGCCGGTCCCTGTGAGCCGCGGTCTAGAAGATCCCCTTGTAGCCCTGCCAGCCGCCGGAAATCTTCACCCGGCTGCCGAAGGACCCCTTGCCGTTGCCGGGCAGCCGGTAGAGCACGCCGGCGGTGTCCCGGGCGACCAGGTCCGCCTTGCCGTCGCCGGTGATGTCGCCGACGCCGACGAGCGCGTTGTACGTCCCGCCCCAGCCCGAGAACAGCTTCACGCGCGCGGAGAAGGTGCCGTTGCCCTTGCCGTAGTACCGGTAGAGGTTGTTGGACTTGTCCTGCGCGACGAGGTCGCCGATGCCGTCGCCGTTCAGGTCCCCGGCGCCGACGACCTTCTTGTACGTCTTCCAGTTGTCGTACAGCTTCACCCGCGAGGACAGCCTGCCGGTGCTCGTGCCCTTGTAGAGGTAGACCGCGCCGGTGGAGGCGTTGCGGGCGAGCAGATCGGGGCGGCCGTCCTTGGTCACGTCACCGGGGGCGGTGAGGACGTCGTACTGGTTCCAGCCAGTGCCCAGCGATGTGTACGACGGCCACCCGGTAGGCGTGACGACGCATCCCGGCTTGTACAGGCGCAGAGACCCGTTGCCCATCCGCAGCAGCACATCGTTGCAGCGGTCCCTGTCGAGGTCGCCGACGGGCACCGGCGTGATCTTCGTTCCCCAGCCCCAGCCCCCGACCTTCCTGGAGAACGTGCCGCTGCCCGTGCCCTGGTGGAAGCTCAGCCTGCTCTCGGAGTCGACGGTCACCAGATCGCCGACAGCGTCCGGCAGCAGGCTCGGGGTACCGAGGTAGTCGTGGTGCACCGCGGCGCCCTGCTGGAGCCGGAACGTGCCCTTGACCGTCAGGGGCGCGCCCACGCCGTCGGCGGGCGTGACGGAGACCGTCCATTCGTAGAGACCGTTGGGGGCGTACCCGGAGCTCGTGGCTCCGTTCCATTCCGGGCGCGGGATCGCGCCGCGCACCGGGCCGCCGCCACCGCCGGCGACGACCTTGCCGGTGGTCTTGTTCCGGATGGTGAGCTCCCAGCTCGCGGCAGGCTTCGACAGCAGGATCGTGTTGCCGGTCAGCGTGGTGCTGTTGTTCGCGTCGGCCCAGATCTGGTCGTAGATCCGCGGGGGCTCCAGCAGGCGCAACGGCTGCTGGGCCACCCCCGACGGCACGAGGTGCACCTGCTCCTTGGCGTCCACGTACGCCGCGTTCGCGCCCGACTCGTCGACCGTCCAGCGCACGTCCCGCTGCGACACCCCGGTGTCCGGCAGGTCACCGATCTCCCGGCTCGTGGCCGTGCCGTCGGCGACCGTCGTCAGGGTCAGCTTCCCGGCCTGCTTGTCATGGGTGACGACGTACCCGTCGCCGAGCTTGGCCTCGTCGGCCGGTACGGGCACAGACTTCTTCGTCGTACGGTCGTACACACCGGCCTTGTCGCCGCAGGTCCAGTAAAGCCAGCGGCCCAACGCCTGGAGTTCGGTGAGCGCGCAGTCGGCGCCGGTGGTGAGGGTCTCGGTGGTCTTCTTCGCCGTCAGGTCGTACGCGGTGACGCTGCCGGGCGTCGCACCCGCGGTCCACAGGTCGTCGCCGGAGAGGGCGGCAGGGCCGGAGGTGCGGGTGACGACCAGGTCGGGGGTGTCCTCGACGTGGTAGACGTACTGCTGGGCGGTCGTGGTGTAGATCAGGTACGCGCCGGAGACGTCGGTGATCTGCCCTCCGGCGGGGACGTAGCGCTCCCTGAAGTCGTAGTTGCTGGGCCCGTTGATCCTGAGCCGGTCGTACTCTCCCGATTCACGGTCCAGCCAGGCGGTCCGCCCGTCGGCCGTGCTGAACAACTGGGAGCAGCCGACGTCCGTCACCGGGCAGGTGTTCAGCAACGTGCCGGTGCCGTCGTAGGACGAGCGTGCCCCGAACGTCGGCGTCCCGGTGACGGCCACGGTCCGTCCGTAGGTGTCGCGGGAGCCGTGGTAGCTGGGATCGGCGACGACGAGCATGCCCTGGTCAAGGGAGAGCCCCTGGATCTTGTACGCCGGCTTGGGCAGCGCCTTGACCTGGGTGACGACCGGGCCGCCGTCCGGGCCCTCCTGGATGCGCTGGACCCCCCAGTCGTCCTCGGCGGCCGTGGTGCGGCCGACGGCGAGGGCGCTGCCGTCGGTGGCGGCCGCGATGTCCGGGTTCGACGCGGGCAGCAGGGTCGTCGACGGGCCGCCCGCGATCGGCGTGGCGATCACGGCCGTACCCGGCCGGGTCACCAGCCAGTCGCCGACCAGGGCGAGCCCCTGCGCGGGGTTGGTGGCGCCGCTGTCGAGGGTGATCTCGACCGGGGCCGCGGTCAGGTCGGAGCGGGAGTAGACCTGGACGACGGGGTCGCTGACGCTGAAGAGGACCACGTGGTCGGCGGTGACCTGGGCCGCTGGGTAGACCTTGCTGCGCAGCGGGGTCCACTGCTGGACCTGGCCCGTGCGCCGGTCGACCATGACCGAGATGTACGCCCCGGTCTGGCCCGGCCGTCCGGCGTGGAACAGCAGTCCGTCGGCGTCGCCGCCCTTGGGCATGCCGAGGACGTACCCCTCGGGCACCCCGGTCACCGGTACGTCACGCGTGGTGCCGTCCAACTCGGGGAGCAGCAGGTGCAGCTCCCGCTGGGTCACCCCGTTGTCGTCCTTCCACGTCCGGGAGGCGACGGCGAGATCTGCGTAGGCGCTGACGTACGTCAGGCCCTCGGGCGTGCGGATCGTGCGGGTCGTTCCGTCGGCCGCGTTCCACAGGTCGACCCGGCCGTCGGCGTAGTGGTAGGCGAGGACGTCGCCGCCGGCCGTGCCGTAGCTGCTGTAGCCCGTCGGGTGGACCACCTTCACGGACTGGCCGTCCGCGTACCGCGTCCAGACGAGCCCCGAGCCCTCCAGGCTGTGGAAGACGCCCTGGGCTCCGGCGCCGTCGCGCCCCGCGTACGACGACCCGCCGTAGACCGCGCCGGAGGTGTAGGTGCTGCGCAGCGCCGCGGGCACCACCGTCTCCTGGGCCGTGTCCGCGACCGCGACGGACGGCAGCAGCGGGCTCAGGCCGGCCGCGAGTACGGCGCAGGCGGCGACTAGGCGCAGACGTGCGTGGGCGTGACGAGCCAAGGAAGTCCCTCCCCGTGAAGAGAGACGGGCGGGACGCCGACCCGGCGTCCGCGGCCCCCCGGCCATCACACCCGCCTCACAAGTCGGCTGATCCTACAGTCACTTCACAGGCGAGGAGAAAGCGCTTTTCCTGCCACCTGTGCGGCGCCCGCGTCGATGCGGCCCTTCACGATATGGACACATGAAGAACACGCCATATCCACATTGGATAGGCTCCAGGCGCTCCAATCGCACCATTGAGGGGGGAATTCCTCATGCGCATACGTATGCATCACACCCTGTCCGCGGCCGCCGCGGCCGGCGCGCTCGCCCTGTTGGCCGCCGGTCCGGCCCAGGCCACCGAGTACTCGTCCGCGCTGAAGGTCAAGGGCGTCCAGTACGACGCCCCGGGCAGCGACTCCAACCGGTGTTCCGGCGGCAACACCAAGGACGAGTTCCTGACGATCAAGAACTACTCCCGCACGGCGACGGTGAACCTCAAGGGCTACGTCGTCAAGGACGCCGTGGGCAACAAGTTCACGTTCCCGGCCGGCCACAAGCTCGAGCCCGGCGACTACGTCAAGCTGCGCGGGGGCCGCGGCACCGACTCCGACGCCGGCAACGTCGTCTACCGCCAGAACTGCAACTTCATCTGGAACAACGACAAGGACACCATCTACCTGATCAAGCCCACCGGGGCGCGCGCCGACGTGCACTCCTACACCAAGCGCGCCAACGACGCCGACGGAAACGGCTACATCAACTACCACGGCTGACCGACGAGACGAGCACGGGGGCCGCATCCCGCAGCCCCCGGCGTTCACTCCGAGTCCGGACTCTCACCATCCTCGTCGGCGAAGAGTTCCGCCGCGCGCTCGACAGTGCCGACCCGGCCGAGCCAGTCGTCGAGCAGGTCGAGGTCGGTGCAGGTGATGATCCGCTCGCGCAGCTCGTCGGAGACCGGGAGGCCGCGCCCTTCCAGCACACGCAGGACACTCTTGGCCTCGCCCTCCGCCCTGCCCTCCGCCTTGCACGATGACACTGAGCGTCGCGAGCGCCGGCTGCCGCGCGACCTCCGACTCGTCGGTAATCGGCGCGACGGTACCCGGCCCCAGCACAAAGGGGCTGGTGACCTGGGTCTTCCAGGGGCCGACACGACACTCGAAGGGTCCGGCCGCCCAGGCCGCCGTGGGCCGGTTGCGGCAGACGGCGACAAGCAGCACCGGCAGGTTGAACTTCGCGTGCAGATAGCTCACGTAGTAGGCCCAGCTGGCTCCCTTGCCGGAAGCCTTCTTGGTCTGTGCCTCGATGGCGAGCAGGAAGCCGTCCCCGTCGGACGGCTCGATCTTCAACACCGTGTCCACACGGCGTTCCAGGGGTTTGATCTCCGTCGCGTCGGGCGTGATCGCTTCGATGACCGCCTTCGCGGGCGCCTCGAGTCCCAACGCCTCGAAGACCGGGGCGAGGACCTCCGGATGGTCCTGGAAGATCCGGTGGGACACCTCGTGGGTGGATGTGACCATGTGCGCAACTTTGAGGGGCGGAGGGACGGCTGACCGGGTGATCCGAAGACGTTCACCCTTTCGAGCGGCGAGGAAACGTTCACACCACCGAACTCAGCTCGCACCACACGTACTTGCCCCGGCTGCCGAATCTCGACATCGGTTGCCAGTGCCCGCGCGAGAGCGAGCCCGCGGCCGCTCTCGGTCTCCGAAGCCGACCACATGACGGTGCGCGGGCTCCACAAAAGCCCCGGCCGGAGGCGCCCTCACTTCCCGGCCGAGGCCTTCGCCGCCTTCCTCGGCGCCCTACTCGACCGTGACGGACTTCGCCAGGTTGCGCGGCTGATCCACCTCGTTGCCCCGGGCGGTGGCCAGCTCGCAGGCGAACACCTGCAACGGCACCGTGGCGACCAGCGGCTGCAACAGCACCGGCGTCGCGGGGATCCGTACGAGATGGTCGGCGTACGGGGCGACCGCCTCGTCCCCCTCCTCCGCGATCACGATGGTCCGCGCACCCCTCGCCCGGATCTCCTGGATGTTGGACACGATCTTGTCGTGGAGGACGGACCGGCCCCGGGGCGAGGGGACGACCACGACAACCGGCATGTCCTCCTCGATGAGGGCGATCGGCCCGTGCTTGAGCTCGCCGGCGGCGAAGCCCTCGGCGTGCATGTAGGCGAGTTCCTTCAGCTTGAGGGCACCCTCCAGCGCGACCGGGTAGCCGACGTGCCGCCCGAGGAACAGCACGGTCTTCTTGTCGGCGAGGGAGCGCGCCAGCGCCCGTACCGGCTCCATGGTCTTCAGGACGCGTTCGACCTGGCCGGAGATCTGGGCGAGGTCGCGGATGACGGCGCGGATCTCGTCCGCCCACTTGGTGCCGCGGACCTGGCCGAGGTAGAGCGCGACCAGGTAGCAGGCGACGAGCTGGGTCAGGAAGGCCTTGGTGGAGGCGACGGCGACCTCGGGCCCGGCGTGGGTGTAGAGCACGGCGTCGGACTCGCGCGGGATGGTCGAGCCGTTGGTGTTGCAGATGGCGAGCACCTTGGAACCCTGCTCACGGGCGTGCCGCAGCGCCATGAGGGTGTCCATGGTCTCGCCGGACTGGGAGATCGCGATGACGAGGGAGCGCGGCCCGAGGATGGGGTCGCGGTACCGGAACTCGCTCGCGAGTTCGACCTCGCACGGGATGCGCGTCCAGTGCTCGATGGCGTACTTGGCGATGAGGCCGGCGTGGAAGGCCGTACCGCACGCGACGATGACGACCTTGTCGACCTCCCGCAGCTCGGAGGCCGGGATGCGCACCTCGTCGAGGGTCAGTGCGCCGGAGGCGTCGATGCGCCCGAGGAGGGTGTCGGCGACCGCCTTGGGCTGCTCGGCGATCTCCTTGAGCATGAAGTAGTCGTAGCCGCCCTTTTCCGCGGCGGAGGCGTCCCAGTCGACGTGGTACGACCGCACCTCGGCCGGAGCCCCGTCGAAGCCGGTGACCTTCACGCCGTCCCGGCGCAGCTCGACGACCTGGTCCTGGCCCAGCTCGATCGCCGACCGGGTGTGGGCGATGAACGCGGCGACGTCCGAGGCGAGGAAGGCCTCGCCCTCGCCGACGCCCACGACCAGCGGCGAGTTGCGCCGCGCGCCGACGACGACGTCCGGCTCGTCGGCGTGCACCGCGACCAGCGTGAACGCGCCCTCCAGCCGGCGGCACACCAGCCGCATGGCCTCGCCGAGGTCGGCGGTGACGGAGAACTCCTCGGCGAGCAGATGGGCGACGACCTCGGTGTCGGTCTCGGAGAGCAGCTCGTGCCCGCGCTCGGCCAGCTCGGCCCGCAGGAGGGCGAAGTTCTCGATGATCCCGTTGTGCACGACGGCGACGCGTCCGGCGTTGTCGAGATGGGGATGCGCGTTCGCATCCGTCGGGCCGCCGTGCGTGGCCCACCGGGTGTGCCCGATCCCGGTCGTCCCGGTGGGCAGCGGCCGCGCCCCGAGCTCCTTCTCCAGATTGACGAGCTTGCCGGCCTTCTTGGCACCGGCCAGGCCCCCGTCGGCGAGCACGGCGACGCCGGCCGAGTCGTATCCCCGGTACTCCAGCCGCTTCAGCCCGGCCATCACGACCTCGAGCGCCGACTGAGACCCCACGTATCCCACGATTCCGCACATGCGGGGCAGCCTAGGCGCCGGGAGCCGTCAAAACACGCCTCTCCGTGCCCGGATTCGGAAATTATCTCGGGGTTATGACCCTCGCGCAGGCGCCTTTACATCCTCGCCCACACCTTCGCGCGATGCGCCCGCATGGCCGACGGATAGAAAACGAGCGAGATCCCGGAGACCCCGGCCCGCCCGCCCGCGTCCGTCAGCTGGAAGCGCCCGAGCAGCTCACCCGCCCTGGCCCTGGCCTCCCGCCGGGGCAGACCGAGCAGGCGGCCGATGAGCAGCAGGTTCTCCGTACCGGTCAGGTTCTCGTCGACCGCGGCGTACTGCCCGGTCAGCCCCACCAGGGAGCGGACGACCCCGGCGTCCCGGATCACGTCGTACCCGGCCACCCGGGCCCGGCCCGCGTCCGGGCGCAGGAGCGCGGCGAAGATCCGCACCGCGGTCGTCTTCCCCGCGCCGTTGGGCCCCAGCAGCCCCAGCACCGACCCCTTGCGGGCCCCCAGGTCGACCCCTGCCGGCGCCTCGGTCTCCTTGAACCGCTTGACCAGGCCTTCCGCCCCTATCGCATACGTCATGGGTCACCCCTTCGGGGTTCGTGGACCCGGGCCTGGGCCCACCCTTCCCGCGACTGTGACGCACGCCACTGACATTCCCGCCATTTCGGCGGTTCCGCCCCGGCGGAGAGCGGCCGGGACCCACGTGACGGACCCCACCCGCCGACCCGTTCAAACTCCGTTAACAATGGACTGTGATCTCACCGGTCTCCTCGATGCCCCGGAGCGCCCACCGGCCCAGGCCGGAGGCGACTCCCTACGTCGACCTCACCCGCCGAGAGTGGAGCGCGCTGCGCGACAAGACGCCGCTGCCGCTGACCGCCGAGGAGGTCGAGAAGCTGCGCGGCCTGGGCGACGTCATCGACCTCGACGAGGTGCGGGACATCTACCTCCCGCTCTCCCGCCTCCTCAACCTCTACGTCGGCGCCACCGACGGCCTGCGCGGCGCCCTGAACACCTTCCTCGGCGAACAGGGCTCCCAGTCCGGCACCCCGTTCGTGATAGGCGTCGCGGGCTCGGTGGCGGTCGGCAAGTCCACGGTCGCCCGCCTCCTCCAGGCACTGCTCTCCCGCTGGCCCGAACACCCGCGCGTGGAACTGGTGACCACCGACGGCTTCCTCCTCCCCACCCGGGAGCTGGAGGCCCGCGGCCTGATGTCGCGGAAGGGTTTCCCCGAGTCCTTCGACCGCCGCGCCCTGACCCGTTTCGTGGCCGACATCAAGGCCGGCAAGGACGAGGTCACCGCCCCGGTCTACTCGCACCTGATCTACGACATCGTCCCCGACCGGCGCCTCACCGTCCGCCGCCCCGACATCCTCATCGTCGAGGGCCTGAACGTCCTCCAGCCCGCCCTGCCCGGCAAGGACGGCCGCACCCGCGTCGGCCTCGCCGACTACTTCGACTTCAGCGTGTACGTCGACGCGAGCGCCGAGGACATCGAGCGCTGGTATCTCAACCGGTTCCGCAAGCTGCGCGCGACCGCCTTCCAGAACCCGGACTCGTACTTCCGCAAGTACACCCAGGTCTCCGAGGAGGAGGCCCTCGACTACGCCCGCCACCTCTGGCGCACCATCAACAAGCCCAACCTGGTCGAGAACATCGCCCCCACCCGCGGCCGGGCCACCCTCGTCGTCCGCAAGGGCCCGGACCACAAGGTTCAGCGCCTCAGCCTGCGCAAACTCTGATCCCGCTCCGGTGGCAGCCGTTTGTGGCCAGGAATAAAATGGACGGTGACTCCTCGACGTCCACTCGCCCCTGACGGGCCGTGAGGTGAGGAGGCGAGCCAGCATGGTCACTCTGACCAACGTCCAGTTCGGCAAGACCAACCAGGACGTGCGCACCGTACAGAAGGCCCTGATCGCCCGGGGCCGCAAGATCCCCGACGGAGCCACCGGCACCTTCGGCCCACAGACCAAGGCCGCCTACCGCTCCGAACAACTCGCCCAGGGCTTCAAGGGAACGGACGCCGACGGCATCCCCGGCTGCACCTCCCTCACCACCCTGGGCCGCCACGCCGGCTTCGCCGTCGACTGCGCCGGCAGCGGCAGGCTCACCCTCGGTCAGGTCACGTACCGCGACCCGGACGACGACGTCGGGGAGGCCGCGATGCGGCGCTACGCCGGTACGGCGTGCCGACTGACCGGCATGGACCCGAAGTTCGGCGTACGGGCACTGGTGACCATCACCCGGCGGGAGTCGGCCTACAACCATCCGAAGTTCCGGGTGAACGACCGGGACTCCAACGCACACGGCCCCATCGCCCCCGACGGCCACCGGCAGAACTGCTCCCGGGGCGCCACCCAGTGCATCCCCACCACGTTCGCCCGGTACCACCAGGCGGGCACCGCCACGACTCCCTACGACGTGGTCGCGGACATGTGTGCGACCGTCAACTACGTCCGCCACCGTTACCAGGTCAACCAGTCGGGCTCGAACTTCGCCGCCCGCGTGCAGCAGGCGGACCCGGACCGGCCTCCCCACGGGTACTAGGGAAGCCCCACCACCAGGAACCCACCATGGTCACTCTGACCAACGTCCAGTTCGGCAAGACCAACCAGGACGTGCGCACCGTCCAGAAGGCCCTGATCGCCCGGGGCCGCAAGATCCCCGACGGAGCCACCGGCACCTTCGGCCCACAGACCAAGGCCGCCTACCGCTCCGAACAACTCGCCCAGGGCTTCAAGGGAACGGACGCCGACGGCATCCCCGGCTGCACCTCCCTCACCACCCTGGGCCGCCACGCCGGCTTCGCCGTCGACTGCGCCGGCAAACCGCGCGTGAAGTCGCCCGTGCCCGGTTACCGGGTGACGTTCGGCTTCTACTCACGCGGCCCCTACGCCTGGAAACCGGACGGCGTCGGCCGGCACACCGGCCAGGACTTCGCGGCCCCCAACGGCACCCCCGTGGTCGCCGTGCGCGGCGGCAGCATCGCCTGGTCGAACGGCTCGGGCGGCGCCTACGGCCAGTGGATCGGGCTGCGCGCGGACAACGGCCACATCTACACCTACTGCCACCTCTCCCAGCGGCAGGTGCGCAGCGGCCAGAAGGTCACCGCGGGCCAGCAGCTCGGCAAGGTCGGCATCACGGGCAACGTCACGGGCCCGCACCTGCACTTCGAGATGTCGAAAGGTTCCAGCTGGTCCTACGGCAATGTCGCGAAGCCCGCCTGGTGAGGAATCCCCGGACGGGCCCGAGGACGACGAACGTCCCCCGGCTACCCTGCCCCCATGCTGCACCTGCGTCTCATCAGTCCGTCGGACAAGACCGACGACGTGGTCCGCCTGATCGAGAAGACCGTCGGCACCACCCACCTGGTGGTGATGGAGGGCGCCGCCCGCAACCCGGTCGGGGACGTCGTCACCTGTGACGTGGCCCGTGAGGCCGGTGACGAACTGCTCACCTCGCTCCAGGAGCTGGGCCTGGACAGGACCGGCTCGATCGCCGTCGAGAACATCGACCTGTCCCTCTCCCTGCGCGCCGACAAGGCCGAGGCGGAGGCACCGGGTGAGGGCGCGGACGCGGTCCTGTGGGAGCACCTCACCGACGCCACCCACGAGGAGTCGACCCTCTCCGTCACCTACGTCGCCTTCCTCACGCTGGCCACCATGATCGCCGCCTGCGGCGTGGTCCTGGACAACGCGATCCTGATCGTCGGCGCGATGGCGGTGGGCCCCGAGTTCGGTCCCCTCGCCGGCATCTCCACGGCGATCGTGCAGCGCGTGCCCCGGCTGGCGTGGCGTTCGCTCATCGCCCTGCTGGTGGGTTTCGCGGCGGCGATGGTGCTGACCGTCGGCTTCAGCCTCTTCATGGACGCCGTGGGCCTGTTCACCAAGGAGCAACTGGAGGCCGACCGGCCCAACACGGGCTTCATCTACGCCCCGGACTGGTTCTCCTTCGTCGTGGCCGTCCTCGCCGGAGCCGCCGGCACCCTCTCCCTCACCTCCGCGAAGTCAGGAGCCCTCGTCGGCGTCGCCATCTCGGTGACCACCGTCCCGGCCGCCGCCAACGCGGCCGTGGCCCTGATCTACGGCGACGCCGTCCAGACCCTGCGCTCCACGGAACAGCTGCTCCTGAACCTCCTGGGCATCATCCTGGCGGGAGTCCTGACCCTCCTCACGCAGAAGTGGCTCTGGGCGCGGCAGCGCCCACGCACCAGGACGCCTTGATCACCGGGTGCGGACCCCGTACCGGTCCAGGACCCGGCGGGCCCGGTCGGCGCCGGCCTCGGCTTCCAGGGCCCGGCCGAGCCGGCGCGCGGCCTCGGCGTAGGGAGCGTGCCGGGTGAGCGCGTGCAGGCGCTGGGCGAGGGCGGGCACGGTGAGGTCACGGGCCGGCAGAGGTGGCGGCCCCGCGCCGAGCTCGTGCACCCGTGCCGCCCAGTAGGGCTGGTCGCCGAAGAACGGGCAGACCAGGGAGGGTCTTCCGGCGCGCAGTGCCGAGGCCGTGGTGCCGGCGCCGCCGTGGTGGACGACGGCGGCCGTCCTGGGAAACAGCCAGTCGTGGGGGGTGTCCCCGACGACGAGGATGTCGTCCTCGCTGGTGGCGGGATCCCCGGGCAGCACTCCGCGCAGGTTCGCGCGGCGCAGCGCCGTCCGTACGACGGTGTCGGTCGCCGCGGGGTCGCCGGTCTGCATGCTGCCGAATCCGACGTAGACGGGCGGGGGCCCGTCCGCCAGGAAGGCGAGCAGTCGCCGTGGGGGTTTCCACAGGCGCCGGTCGTGGTGCCAGAAGCCGGTCACATGGACGTTCGGTCCCCAGTCCGCCGGCCGCGTCACGACCGTGGGGCTGAACGCACAGAGCACGGGGGCGTGGCGGACCTGACGGAACGGAGCCGACAGGGACAGTTCGGGGAGGCCGAGACTCTCCCGACGCCACGCGTTGACGAATCCCCTGCACACCATCCAGGACCCGAGGTCGACCGCGCCGAAACTGAGCCGGTTGCCCAGGCCCCCCAACATCCGGGCGGCCGGTGCCATCGGGTGCGGAAAGGCCTTCGTGGGCTGGCTCGGCTGGAAGTGGATGACGGCGTGCGGAACCTGGAGGTACTGACTCAAGTGAACGCCGAGAAAGCTGAAGGTGGGTGCCAGGACCAGGTCGGCTCCCTGGGCGCCGGTCCGTGTCGCTTCCAGCATCGGCATGATGCGCGGTCGCATGACCCGGTCCATCCCGCGGATGAACGCCACCGGATTCCGGCGTCCGGCCAGGAGCTCCTGTCCCTCGGCGGACTCGATGATCTCCGCGGGGTCGACCGGAAGGGTATGGAGATCCAGGCCCGCCTCGGCGATCAGAGGCTGATAGCGGTCGCTGGCGAGGACCCTGACCGTGTCGCCCCGACGGACCAGTGCTCGCCCGAGTGCGAGGCAGGGCTGGACGTCGCCCCGGGATCCCCCCGCGAAAATCACCACGGTGCGCATGAAACCCCCTACCCGAGAGACTTCATGACCGCGGGCCAGATGCTGTGCAGCTCCTTCTGCCAGTACGGCCAGGAATGTGTCCCCGGCGTGTACAGGTGGGTCGTGACGTCGACACCCGACGAGCGAAGCGCCTCCGCGAACTTCTCGTTCTGCTTCAGCAGCGGTGCCTCACCCAGCATGCTCACCAGCTGCACATCGAGTGTGTGTGCCGTGTCCAGCGGCCCGAGCTCGCTGCTGCCCGAGGACAGATGGACGTGCGTTCCGCGGAAGGCGCCCGGCATGGCAGCGGGATTGTGGTCCTGCCACACTCCGGCGTTCTTCACCGGGTCGCCCCACACCTGTTTGATGTCGATGCCGTCGTTCTGGGAACCGAGTGCGAGCTCCAGGCGCACGAAGGGGTCGTTCAGATCCACGTAGGAGCTCATCGATGCCGCGTACCGGAACATTCGCCGGTTGTGGGCCGCGTAGTTGAGTGCGCCGAAGCCGCCCATGGACAGTCCCACGACGGCTCGTGAGGGGCCCGCACGGTACGTTTTCTCCATCAGGCGCACGAGTTCGTCCGTGTGAAAGGTCTCCCAGCGGGGAGTACCGGCGAACCAGTCACTGTAGTAGCCGGCCTTTCCGGCGTCCGGCATGACGATGAGCACGTCGGAGTTCTTCGCCAGCGCTTCCACGTCCGTCTCGCGCGTCCACGACGTGTAGTCGTCGTTGCCGCCGTGGAGCATGTAGAGAACCGGAAAGGTGGCCTTCGGCTTTTCCTTCCAGCTCGCGGGAAGAATGACGCGGACCGGGATGGACATTCCCATGGCCGGCGAACTGACCGTGAGATCGCGCATGCGGTCGTCAATCGTCTTCACTGCGGTGACACGGGCCTCTCGGCGGTGCGCCCCGGGCTTCCCGCCCGGCTTCGGCTCGGCCGCGTGCGCCTCGTTCGAGAAAAGGGCGGCGGCGAGCATGAGGCACACCAAGTGTGTTTTCGCGTATTTCAGAAAAGTGACCGACACGGGCGGGAGCATGCCGAAATATTCCGATTATCGCCAGGAGACACTCCGGTGACCGGAGGGTCGTAGCCCGTACAGCAGATCGACGGTTGCACATGAATGCGCCTGTTCCGGGGGTGAGCCCCTCGGAACAGGCGCGGTACACCGGTCAGGAGGTGGGCCACCCCATGGAGCGGATCATGTGCTGCGCGATGGTCTGGACGTGGGGGGGATCGATGACGGACAGATGGTCGCCCTCGACCGGGACGATTTCGAGGGACCGGCACAGGGGTGCCCATCCGAGGTCGGCGTCCTGCCGGAGGTAGCGCGGGTCCAGAGCGGTGGTGAGCTGCTGCGGCTGCTGGGCCCGGTAGAGCACGACGTGGTCCTCCTGGGGAGGGGGAACATACCGTTCGCATACGCGGGCATCGATGTACGAGGTCCGCTGGTGCTCCATGATCCCCGGGCTCATGTCGAGTCCCGCCTCGGCGACGAGACGCATGACGACGTCGATCTGCTGATCGTCCGCGGTGGCCGCCAGCTCTTCGTAGGGCAGGTCGAGGCGGTGCCCGTACGTCTTCTCGACGTATTCGGCGAAGCGGCCGAAACGCTCGAGCAGGAACTCCGGTGATTCCTGGTGCCGCAGAGCGTCGGGCAGGATGGTGTCGATCAGTCCGAGGAACCCGATGCCCTGTCCTTCCTCCCTCAGTTGACGAGCCACTTCGTAGGCGAGACAGCCCCCGAAGGACCAGCCGAGCAGGTGGTAGGGGCCCTCCTGCTGGACGTCACGGATCAGCGTGCGGTAGTGGGCCGCCTTGTCCTCCATGGTGCGCAGTTCGTCGACGCGTT
Source organism: Streptomyces sp. NPDC096132 (assembly GCF_044763345.1). Taxonomy (NCBI): domain Bacteria; kingdom Bacillati; phylum Actinomycetota; class Actinomycetes; order Kitasatosporales; family Streptomycetaceae; genus Streptomyces; species Streptomyces sp. NPDC096132. The sequence continues at coordinate 133,436 of NZ_JBIWGA010000005.1, read as the reverse complement.
CCAGCCCGTACACCGGCTGGTCCGCCGGCAACAGCTCCATCAGGGGGAGGTAGACCGAGGTCGGACCGCCGGCCGGGTGGAAGGTGAACAGCGGGGGCCGCTGTGACCCGGCGAGTGCGGGGCGCAGGATGGTGAGTGCCGACCTGCCGGTTCGGTTCACTACATGCCGGATCAGTTCCGCGACGGCTGCGACGGTGCCATGTGCCAGGACGGCGTCGTCCGTCAGGCTCAGCTCGGTCTCGTCGCCGAGGCGTCGGCGGATGGCGTCCGCCATGGCCGCGGCGGCCGATCGGTCGCCGCCTGCGGCGGTGAAGTCCTCGCGGATGTCCTTGGGCCCTTGGCCCAGGACTTCTTCCCAGGCGCTCGCGACCAGCCGCTCCGCCGCGTCCCTGGGGCCGAGGAAGCTCGGCAGCGTGGGGGTGGACGGCTGTGCCGCCGACGGGCCGTCGGCGGCCGCCGGTTCTGAGCCGGTTTCCGGCGCCTCGGTGTCGAGACCGAGTTGTTCCAGCACCGCGCGGCCGATTTCCCGCAGGCTGGCGCCGCGCAGCAGATCGGGAGCGGGCAGGTCGATGCCGAAGTCCTGGCGGAGCGCGTTGCGAATGCGCACCGCCATCAGGGAGTCCAGTCCCAGTTCGGTCAGCGCGGTCGTCTCGCTGAGCTCGGGGGCGCTGAACCCCATGATGGCCGCCGTTCGCCTGATCAGGCGCGCGTACACCGCGTCCGGCGCGGAGCCCCCGAGGGCCGCGATGCCGGCGGGGCCGCCCCAGTCGTCGGCGCCGAGTGACGTGTCCCCGAGGACGTCGGAGAAGAACGGGATCGCCGACAGGCCGGGGAACGCCGTCAGCACGCGGTCCGTGTCCAAGTGGACGACGCCGACGTGCGCGCGGTTGAGGGTGACGAGTGCCTGCAGGGCGTCCATTCCCTCGCTCAGCTGGATGGGCTCCAGTGCCAGCACCTTGTTCCCGGCCGTCATGCCGACGTTCTCCCACGGGCCCCAGGCGATGGAGGTCGCGGGCAGGCCGGAGGCTCTGCGGTGGTGGGTCACGGCGTCGAGCCAGGCGTTGGCCGCCGCGTAGGCGGACTGTCCGGGCGAGCCGAGCAGTGCCGCGGCGGAGCTGTAGATCAACCACCAGTCCAGATCCTGGTCGGCGATGGCCGCCTCCAAGTTCCGGGCTCCGACGGCCTTCGGCCTCAGCACCGCCTCGATGTCCGCCGGCTCGAGGTCGGTGATCATGCGGTCGTGCAGGACGCCGGCACAGTGCGCGATGCCGCGCAGGGTGTGGCCCTCGGCGAGGGCGGCGCGCACCAGGCCGGGGGACACATCCGGGTCCGCGATGTCCCCTTGGACCACGGCGACAGAGGTCCCGCGGTCCCGCAGACCGGCCAGGACGGCCTGGGCCTCGGGGCCGGGGGCACGGCGCCCGTTGAGGACGATGCGCCCGGCACCCTGCTCGGCGAGTCGGCTCGCTGTCGCCAGACCCAGCCCGGTCAGGCCACCGGTGATGATGTAGGCGCCGTCGGGACGGGCGAAGGCCACCTCGTCGTTGCGCTGGGGAGTGAGGTCGGCACGGGCGAGACGGGCGGTGAGGCGGGTGCCGGCCCGCCAGGCGATCTCGTCGGCGTCGCCGCCCGCCAGGAGCTCCTGGACCAGGTCGTCGACCGCGCCGGGCTGTTTGTCGATGTCCACCAACGACGCCCGCAGATGGGGGTGTTCGAGCGCCAGGACCCGGACGAGTCCGCGCAGGCAGGCGAGATGCGGCGTCCCGGGCTCGCCGGACCCCGTCGCCTGTGCCATCACGGTCGCCATCCACAGACGCGGCGGCTCCCGGTGCGTGGCACCGGCCAGGCGGCGCGCCAACCGTGCCGCCGTGTGCAGGGGCCGCGTGTCGCCGTCGGGTTCCTGCTGCGGGAGGAACAGCACGACGGCGCTCGGGCCGTCCTGCGGGGCCCCCAGCCAGGCGTCGAGTGCGGCGTCGCAGGCGGCGTCCTCGGCATCGGTCGTCGTGACGTCGACACCGCCCGCCTCCAGGGCCGACACGAGCGAGGCCGTGGCGCCGCCCGCGGCCTCCGGTTCGTCGCTGACGAGCAGGGCACGCCGCAGGCGGCGCGAGGGCAGGGGAACGGTGGCCTTCTCCCACTGGATGTCGTAGGTGCACGTCTCGACTGACCGGGGCACTTCGCACCGCTCGACCGCCCGCAGCTGGACGGACCTGGCGACGATCTCGCTCGTCGCGCCCCGGGCGCTCAGGTGCCACTGGCCGAAGTCGGCGTCCGCCGGGTCGGCGCCTTCCGCCGGCGTGCAGTGGATGTCGTAACCGGTGTCGAGGATGCCCGGCCCTTTGAGGCGCAGGGACCGGATGCCGACGGGGACGGTGTGCGCGGTGGCCTGGGCGGTGCGGTCACCCGCCTCGGTGTCCGCGGCGCTCAGTGCGTCCAGTAGGGCGGTGAGCACGTGCGCGTAGGACGGCCGGTGCGGGTGCCGCGGGTCGTCGGGGACGAAGTGCCGGACGAGGGCCGGTGCCGCCTCCGGCTCGGGGTGGTGCTCGCCCCGGGGTTCGGGATCGCGGGTGATGCGGGCGGAGGCGTGGCAGTGCCAGGCGGTGCCGGCGCCGCGAGCATGGAGGCTGAGCATGCCGGAGGCCGGTTCCCAGACCGCGGTCAGCGGAGTGCTGCTGGAGATGGCGAGCCAGTGGTGGATCCGCAGATCCTCGATGCCGAGGTGGGTGATGCCCTCGCGGGCCCACAGGTCCAGGCCCGCTTCGATCATCAGCTCCGCGGCCTCGGCGAGGGTCAGCACCGCTCTGCCGTGGACCGTGCCGCGGGTGCCGTGCCGGCGCGTGCCGACGTCTCCTTGCCACAGCACGGCGCCGGTCCTCGGGTCGTCGGTGCGCACGCCCAGCAGAGGATGGCCGCCGGCTTCGGTCGAGGGGGCCGGGCGGGGGAACCAGAACCGTTCGTGGCGCCAGGCGGGGGTGGGCAGCGCGATGCGTGTGCCGGCGGGCCACAACCCGGGCTTCAGGGCGACGCCGGCGAAGTGCGCCCTGGCCAGCGCGGCCCGTACCTGGACGGTGTCGTCGGTGTTCTTGTGCAGGGAGGGAACGACCAGGGTCTGGTCGCCTCCCGGGACGGCGTCCAGGCTCTCCGTGAGCGGGACGACGGCGATGGGGTGCGGGGAGATCTCCAGGAACAGGGCGTGGCCGTCCTCGGCTGCCGCGGTCACCGCCTGTTGCAGGCGCACCGGACGGCGGAGATTCGCACACCAGTAGCTCGCGTCGGCCGTGAAGTCCGCGCGGGGATCGTCGAGGACCGTGCTGTACCAGGGCGTGGTGGGGGTGTGCGGACGCAGGGCGAGGAGTTCTTCGCGCAGTGGCGTCAGGACGGGATCGACCGCGGCCGAATGGCTGGCTCCGTCGATCTCGAGCAGTCGGGCGAGCCGGCCCTGCTCGGTCAGCTCGTCCACCAGGTCACGCACCGCCCCGGCCGGTCCGGCCACCGTGCAGCGGTGGGGCGAGGAGTGGACGGCGACCTCGACACCGGGAAAGCGCCTGAGGACGTCCGTCCGGGACTCCACGGGCAGTTCGACCGCGGCCATCGCGCCGGCCTGTTCGGCTTCGAGAGCGGCCAGGTGGGCCGATCGGCGGGTGATGACGCGCACTCCGTCCTCGTCGTCGAGAGCGCCGGCGACCACGGCGGCCGCGACCTCACCCATCGAGTGGCCGATGACGGCGGCGGGTTCCACCCCGTAGGCCTGCATGGTCCGCGCCAGGGCCAGTTGGATCCCGAAGAGGAGCGGCTGAGTCCGGTCCGCCGACCGGGCGGCATCGGCCGTGATCATGTCGGTCAGTGAGGAGCCCGTCTCCGCGCGGAAGAGCGGATCGAGTGCGGACACCTGAGCGGCGAACTGGGCGTCGTCGGTCAACAGGCGCCGGCCCATGCCCTCCCATTGTGAGCCGTAACCGGAGAAGACGAAGACCGGTCGGCGCGCGGTGAACGACTGCGCCGCTCTCGCGTCGGTGCACTCGGCGACCACGCCGGGGACGGTCTCGCCCCGGGCCAGGGCGGCCAGACCGGCGGCCGCCTCGGCGTGGGTCCGCGCGACGACGGCGGCGCAGGACGGGCCGCGGCGGTGGGAGGCCAGGGTGTGGGCGATGTCGGTGAGGGCGGGTGCGTCGTCGGCGGCCACCCATCGCGACAGACTCGCGGCCACGTCGGCGAGCCGGTCGGAGGAACGGGCGGACACCACCAGGATGTGCGGGTGGTCGCCCTCTTCGCCGTCGGCCCGCGAAGGCCGCGCGGGATCCGCGGCGTTCGGCGGCGCCTGCTCGAGGACGGCGTGGGCGTTCGTGCCACCGAAGCCGAAGGCGGACACGCCGGCGCGCCGCGGACGGTCCCCGTTGGTGGGCCATGGGGTCGGTTCGGTGACCACGCGCAGGCCCAGCTCGGCGAAGTCGATGTGGGGGTTGGGGCTGTGGAAGTGCAGGCTGGCCGGGATACGGCCGTGCTGCAGGGACAGCGCGGTCTTGATCAGACCGATGATTCCGGCGGCGCCTTCGAGGTGGCCCAGGTTGCTCTTGACCGATCCGATCAGCAGCGGCCGGTCGGGGTGTCGGCCACGTCCGACGGCTGCTCCGAGGGCCGCCGCCTCGATGGGATCTCCCAGCAGGGTGCCCGTCCCGTGCGCCTCGACGTAGTCGACGTCGGCCGCGTCGACGCGCGCGTCGCGCAGGGCGTCGCGCAGCAGCGCTTCCTGCGCCGCCGGGTTGGGTGCCATGAGGCCCGCCGACCGGCCGTCCTGGTTCACCGCGGTGCCCCTGATGACGGCGAGCACCCTGTCGCCGTCGCGCCGGGCGTCGGCGAGTCGTCTGAGCACGACGACGCCGCATCCCTCACCGCGGGTGAATCCGTCCGCCGCCGCGTCGAAGGGTTTGCACCTGCCGTCCGCGGCCAGTGCGTCGGCCTGTTCGAACGAGGCCGTGACCGCAGGGGAAAGGAGCACATTGACTCCGGCGGCCAGTGCGGTGTCGCACTCCCGGCTGCGCAGGCTGCGACAGGCCAGGTGCACGGCCACGAGGGACGACGAACACGCCGAGTCGGTGGTGATGCTGGGGCCGCGCAGGTCGAGCAGATAGGACACGCGGTTCGCGACGATGCTGCCGGCGGCTCCGGTGTTGGTCCAGGGGGTCAGCCGCGCGGGATCCGAGGTGGTCAGCTGCCCGTACTCCAGGGCGCTGAGACCGACGAAGACGCCGGTGGGGGTGGACTGCAGGGCGTATGCGGGTACTCCCGCGTGGTCCAGCGCCTCGCAGCAGACTTCGAGCAGCAGCCGCTGCTGAGGGTCCATGACTTCGGCCTCGCGGGGCGTGATGCCGAAGAACTTCGCGTCGAATCCCTCGATGTCGTCGAGGAAGGCGCCCCACCGAGTGGTGGATTCCATCAGGGCGGTTCCGCTGGTCGCGCCGCCGGAGAAGTTCGGCCAGCGTTCTTCGGGAACCTGGCCGACCGTGTCGGTTCCCGCCATGAGCTGCGCCCAGAGCGCGTCCGGTCCGTGTACGTTGCCGGGCAGACGGCAGCCGATGCCGACGACGGCGATGGCTTCGCCGTCGGTGCCGGAGGTGGCGGCCGTGTCGTCGGACGTACGGGGCTGCCGGTCCGATTCCGCGGTGTCGGCCCGGGGGGCGTTCGCGAGGGCGGTGACGAGCTGTCCGACGGTGGGGTGCTCCCACAGTAAGGTGGCGGACAGTGACCGGTCGAGCATCCTCTCCAGCTCGCCGGTCAGTCCGACGGCGTCACGGGAGGTGAGCCCGTACTCCGCCAGAGGCCGGGCGTCGTCGAGTTGATCCGGCGAGATGCCGCTGATCTCCGAGACCATTCTCACCAGTGCGTTCCGCAGTTCCGCTGCTCCCACCCCGGAGCGGTTGTCCGTGGTGGAGAGGGTGTTCCGGGTATCGTCCTCGACCGGTTCCGGGTGTCCGCCTGGCTCGTTCATACGTTGTCGGTCTCCCTCTGTGCTTGGGTGTCGGAGTTCCAGGCACCTTGGAGGTAGCGCTCACGGCAGGCACGGCGAGCGACCTTCCCGCTGGTGGTGTGGGGCACGGCGCCGGGCTGAGCCAGGACGAAGTCGTGGAGGGCGATGGCGTGATGGGCGGACACCGCCGCGCGGACGGCGCGTGTCGCCTCGGCCAGGACGCTGTGGGGATCCGCCGTGTCCCGCGTGTGCTCCGCGACGACGACCAGGCGTTCTCCGTCATCGGTGAGCACGGAGAACGCCGCGGTGTGATGGCGGCGGATCGCCGGGTGGGCGTTCTCGACGGTCTGCTCGATGTCCTGCGGGTAGTGGTTGGTGCCGTCGATGATCACGAGGTCCTTGATGCGACCGGTGATGTAGAGGTGCTTGTCGTGCCACACCCCCAGATCGCCCGTGCGCAGCCAGTGACGTGTGCCGTCCCCCGCGTCGTCGCCGTCGAGGCGGGCGCGGAAGGTGGCCTCGCTCTGTTCCGGACGTCCCCAGTAACCTCGTCCGACGTTGGGTCCGCGCAGCCAGATCTCGCCGATCCGCCCGTCCTCCAGACGCACACGGGTGGCCGGATCGACGATGGCCACCTCCTGGTCGGTGGGCTGTCCGCAGCCCACCAGGCGGGTCACGGCCGGTGTTTCGGCGCTGACGGCCGGCCGCGCGGTGCCGGCGGCGAGCGCGTCACGGTCGAAGCAGGTGACGGTGGGTTCCTGCCCTGGGGGTGAGGTGGAGACGAAGACGGTCGCCTCGGCCAGCCCGTAGGAAGGGCGCATGGCGGTGGGGACCGCGCCGACCGGGGCGAAGGCCTGTTGGAACCGCTGGAGCGTCTGCTCGGCGATGGGTTCACTGCCGTTGATCATGGCGGCGACCGAGCCCAGCGACAGCTTCGCGCGCTCCTCGTCGGTGACGCGCCGCACACAGTAGTCGTACGCGAAGTTGGGGGCGGCGGTGAGCGCTCCGGGGTGGTCGCTGAGCAGCCGCAGCCATCGGACGGGCTGTTGCACGAAGGCCAGCGGATCCATGAGTACGGAGGGGACGCGCCCGACGACGGGCGCCACGACCGCCAGCACGAGCCCCATGTCGTGATACAGCGGCAACCAGCCGACGGTGCAGTTGCGTCCGGCGCGGATGTCGTACGCCTTCACTGCCTGGCCCGCGTTGGCGCAGACGTTGGCGTGGGTGATCTCCACTCCCGACGGCATACGGGTGGAGCCCGAGGTGTACTGCAGGTAGGCGCAGTCCTCGGGGCGCGGATGCGAGGTCTCACCACCCGTCGTCTCGCCCCGTGCCGCCCACGCGGAGAGCAGATCCTCCTCGGTGACCACGCGCAGGCGGAGCCCGGACTGGTCGGCGCAGAACTTCTCCGCGTCCTGGAGCGAGCCGGGGCTGGTGAGAGCGAGCACCGGGTCGGCGTCGGCGAGGGCGGCTGCCAGCTTCTCCGCATGGCCCGGCAGGGTCGGGGGAAAAAGGGGAACGGCGATGGCGCCGGCGCACGTGGCCGCGAGAAAGCCGACGACATAGTCCAGGTTCTGCGGAGCGACGACGGCGACGCGCTCGCCGACGGCACCACTGTGCCGCAGGGCCGCCGCGAGGGCATGTACCCGCTCCTCCAGTTGGCGCCACGTCAGACAATCGGCGACCCCGTCGCGATTGGTACTGAAATCAACGAAAGTGAACGCTATTTCCTCGGGCGCCTGGGCCGCGGCCCGGGCGAGATGATGACTGATCGTGTCTTTCACGGTTTTTGGCACTGAGTCACCGGACCCTCGTTCTGGACAGGCAGCGGTCTCCTCGACAGGCGACCTGTCAGGCGAATTGATGACAGCCGTCGCCACCTGTCATCACTTTCCCATGAAAAGTGGCACTCGGAGCGATCAGCCAAACACGGCGTCACTTTTTCGGGTGACACGCCGAAGCCTCGCCCCGTCGGCGTATCGAGGCCGAGCGGTGATTTCGGGCAGTGCACCGAATACCGTAATCAGGGTGTCCCTAAGTCGCGTATGCCACGCCCACGGTGCAGCGTATGCAGGAGGGGTGCGCGGAACCTGGCGGCCCTTTCCGACCGTCCGCGCCGCTCAAGGCAGGTACCGTGAGCCGACTGCGTGTCCTCGCCCTCCTCATGGCGGTGCTGTTGCCGTCCTTCATGACGGCCCTGGACAACACCGTCGTCAATGTGGCACTGCCCCAGATCCGGGCCGAACTCGCGCTGAGCGACGCCGAACTCAAGTGGGTGGCGGCCGTCTACCCTCTCGCTCTCGCGAGCCTGCTCCTGCTGGGCGGCCATCTGTCCGACACCGTCGGGCGGCGGGCGACGCTGTCGCTCGGTGTCGCCCTCTTCACCGTCGCGTCGGCCGGGTGCGGCGCGGCGTCCTCGGGGATGACGCTCGTCGCGTGCCGAGGGCTGCAGGGAGCGGGCGCGGCGCTGATCCTGCCGGCCTCCTTGGCGGTCCTGTCGCACGACCTGCCGCCTCGCGCGCGCACGGCCGCCTTCAGCGCCACCACCGCCGTTCTGGCTTCCGCCCTGGCCTGTGGCCCGGTGGTGTCCGGTGTCATGACACAGCATCTGGGCTGGGAGTCCGTCTTCGCCATGAACACGCCGCTGGGCTGCGCGAGTCTCCTCGCCTGCTTCCTCGTCCCCCGGGCCGGGCCCGCGGCCCGGGCCGCGTCCAAGCCCTCGGCCGGGCTCTCGCTCCGCGCCGTCGCTTTGGCCTGCTGCGCGCTGGCAGCCCTCGCCCACTGCCTGATCGAAGGACCTGAACAGGGTGTCGGCGGCACCGTCGCCCTGTCGGGGCTCGTCGTCGCCGCATCGGCCGTCGGCCTGTCGTACGAACTGCGCTCGCCCCGGAACACCGTGCTGCGGCTGCTTTTCCGGCAACGCCCCTTCATCGGCGGAATCATCACGCAATTACTGTGGGGTCTGAGCGTCAGCGGAGTTTATTTCTTCACGTCCCAGTTCCTGCAGAACGGGCTCGGCCTCTCGCCCACGGCAGCCGGGCTGAGTTTCATTCCCGTAGCCTTTTCTCTGATCGTCACCACCCCGTTCATCGCGCGAATGGCCCGCCGCTGGGGAGACGGTCGGATCTCCGCTGCGGGTCTGCTCCTGGTCGGGCTGGGGTTGCTGCTGGCCGCTCTGGGCAGCTCCGGAGGGAATCTCGTCCACATTCTGCCCGGACTTTCGGCCATCGGCTTCGGATCCGCGCTGGCCGTTCCGCTGACCACCCGCGCTCTGGAATCCCCGCCCGATCACCTTTCCGGGATCGCCGCCGGATTGTTCAGCGCCGTCCGCGAGGCGTCCGGAGTCGTCGGGATCGCCCTGGTGGGCGTGATGGTGTCGTTCGTGCAGCAGGCCGCGATCGCCGCCGGGGCCGATGACTCGGGCGCCTTTCTCTCCGGGTACCAGGCCGGCCTGTGTCTGGCCGGCGCGCTGGTCGGGGCGGGCGCACCCGTGGCCCTGTGGGCACTGCGCGATCGTCACCCGAACGGGCGCGGGGAGCTACCGGGCCGGCCACGACACCACAGCGGCACGAAGCACACGGAACCCCACGCCCCGAACCGCTCCTGACGGGCGCGGGCTTCACCACGTCGGCCGGCCGCCCCGACACGGACCGGGCCTGATCGATGTCCGCGGCCTCGACCATCACCCGCACCGAACTCAGCGCGCACCCGTACTCCTTCACCAAGCAACAACCGCAGGCCGACCGGCTCACGCGGAAGTGGCTGTGGGCCAGGCAACGGGGGCGGCTCAGCGCCCGCTGGGGGAGGCCCCGGCGATCCCTCGACAGGCGGTCCGCGGGAAACGGTCTTACGGTCGATTCGATCCCCCGCCACACCGACAGGAGGCGCCCCACCATGGCCACCGCATCCGAGACCCCTGTGCTGGACACCCTTGCCGCGATGACGGTCGACTCGATCGAGCGGTGCGGGCTGACCCAGGACACGTTCATGCTCACCCGCATCGCGGCGCTCGCCGCTTCGGACGCCCCGCCGATCTCCTACGTCGCCAACATCGACCCCGCCATCCAGGCGGGCCTGACGGCCGAGAAGCTCCAGGACGTCCTGGTCGCCATCGCCCCCATCGTGGGCACGGCCCGCGTCATGACGGCGGCCGGCAACATCGCCCGAGCGCTCGGCATCGAGATCGCGGTCGCCGAGGCCGAGGCCGGGGCCGCGGCGGAGGCCGGGCAGGGCAAGGGCCGGTCGTAGAGGCCTCGCCCGCGTCGCCCGCATCGCCCGCATCGCCCGAGAGATGAGCGGGACCGGCGCCCTCAGGACGCCGGTCCCCCCTCTCAGCCCAGTGCGGACTTCACCACGTCGGCGAGCCGCCCGGCCACCGACCGGGCCTGATCGATGTCCGCGGCCTCGACCATCACCCGCACCAGCGGCTCGGTCCCGGAAGGCCGCAGCAGCACCCGCCCGGTGGACCCCAGCTCCCGCTCAGCGTCGGCGACGGCCGCACCGAGCTCCGTGGAGGACGACACCCGCGACTTGTCGACGTCGGGCACATTGATCAGCACCTGGGGCAGCCGCTCCATCACCGAGGCGAGCTCCCGCAGCGACCGCCCGGTCTCCGCGACCCTGGCGGCCAGCATGAGCCCGGTCAGCGTCCCGTCCCCGGTGGTCGCGTGATCGAGGATGATCACGTGCCCGGACTGCTCACCGCCCAGCGCGTACCCGTGCTCCTTCATCTCCTCCAGCACATACCGGTCCCCGACGGCGGCCTGGACGAGCTGGATCTTCTCCCGCTCCATGGCGAGCTTGAAGCCGAGGTTCGACATGACGGTGGCGACCACGGTGTCCGACCGCAGCACCCCCCGCTCCCGCATGGCCAGCGCCAGCACGGAGAGGATCTGGTCGCCGTCGATCTCGTCACCCGTGTGGTCCACGGCGAGGCAGCGGTCCGCGTCCCCGTCATGGGCGATGCCGAAGTCCGCCCCGTGCTCGACGACCGCGGCCTTCAGCTTGTCCAGGTGCGTCGACCCGCACCCGTCGTTGATGTTGAGCCCGTCCGGCTCGGCCCCGATCGTCACGACCTCGGCCCCGGCCCGGGCGAACGCCTCCGGCGAGACCCGCGCGGCGGCACCGTGGGCCTCGTCGAGCACGATCTTCAGCCCGTCCAGCCGGTTCGGCAGGACGGCGATGAGGTGGGCGACGTACCGGTCGAACCCCTCGTCGTAGGAACGCACGCGCCCGACCCCGGCCCCGGTCGGCCGCTCCCACGGCTCGCCCCGCCGGTGCTCCTCGTACACGTTCTCGATCTTGTCCTCGAGCTCGTCGGCAAGCTTGTGGCCGCCGCGAGCGAAGAACTTGACGCCGTTGTCGGGCATGGCGTTGTGGCTGGCGGAGAGCATCACGCCGAGGTCGGCGCCGAGCACCCCGGTGAGGTAGGCCACGGCGGGCGTCGGCAGCACGCCGACCTTCAGCACGTCCACGCCGGCGCTCGCCAGGCCGGCCACGACGGCGGCCTCCAGGAACTCCCCGGACGCGCGCGGGTCACGTCCCACGACGGCCACCGGCCGGTGGCCCTCGAAGGTGCCCGCCTCGGCCAGCACATGCGCCGCCGCGACGGACAGACCGAGCGCCATCTCGGCCGTGAGATCCGCGTTGGCGACACCGCGCACGCCGTCCGTGCCGAAGAGTCGTCCCACTTGTCCTCCTGAGGAAGCATCAGTTTCAAAAGCCGTGCGGGCGGCGTCGAATGGTCGGCGGCGGCTCCCGCATCCAGGCATTTGATGCCCTGAACATCCGATCACACAAGCCTTTGAGCACCTTGTGCCGTTATACGCCCGCGGCTGCGATAAAACGAACGCCCCGACGGCACTTTGGCGTGCCGCCGGGGCGTTCGGAGTACGGGGGGAGCGAGCCGGAGCTCGCTCCCGCAACACGTACGAGCAGGCAGCGAAGCTTAGCGCTTGCTGTACTGCGGAGCCTTGCGGGCCTTCTTGAGACCGGCCTTCTTCCGCTCGACCGCGCGGTCGTCACGGCGGAGGAAGCCGGCCTTCTTGAGGGCGCCGCGGTTGTTGTCGACGTCGGCCTCGTTCAGCGCACGGGCGACACCGAGACGGAGCGCACCGGCCTGACCGGAGACACCGCCACCCGCGATGCGGGCGATGACGTCGTAGCGGCCCTCGAGCTCGAGCACCTTGAAGGGCTCGTTGACTTCCTGCTGGTGCACCTTGTTCGGGAAGTAGTCCTCGAGGGTACGACCGTTGATCTTCCACTTGCCGGAGCCCGGGACGATCCGGACGCGGGCGATGGCGTTCTTGCGACGGCCCAGGCCGGCGGCCGGCTGCGGCTCGCCGAAGCGGGACGCCAGGGACTCCGAGGTGTACTCGCCCTCGACGGGAACCTCGGACTCGGTGGTGTAGCTGTCGATGTCGACGAGCTCGGTCTCTTCGAGCGGCTGCTCGGGAGTGGTCTCAGCCACGGTGATTCCTCAGATTCTCTTTAGCTTGGGGTGGTGTGGCCGGTGTTACTGCGCGACCTGGGTGATCTCGAACGGCTGCGGCTGCTGCGCGCCGTGCGGGTGCTGGTCACCCTTGTAGACCTTCAGCTTCGAGAGCATCTGACGGCCCAGCGAGTTCTTCGGGAGCATGCCCTTGACGGCCTTCTCGATGGCCTTCTCCGGGTTCTTGTCCAGCAGCTCGTCGTAGCGGACGGAGCGCAGACCACCCGGGTAGCCGGAGTGGCGGTACGCCATCTTCTGGGTCCGCTTGTTGCCGGACAGGTGCACCTTGTCGGCGTTGATGATGATGACGAAGTCACCGGTGTCGACGTGAGGGGCGTAGATCGGCTTGTGCTTGCCGCGCAGGATGGAGGCGGCAGTGCTGGCGAGACGGCCCAGGACAACGTCCTGAGCGTCGATGACGTGCCACTGGCGCGTCACATCGCCGGGCTTGGGGCTGTACGTACGCACGGTTCGTAGCCTTCGCTTCGAGTGAGTGGTCCTGACAGGTCACCGAAGACGATCACGACAGCCCTGACCGCACTGCGGTGACGCAAACCGCGTGCTGGTCGCTGGTCATCGGCCCGGTGGACCGGTGTAAGGGCCCGTCCCGTGAGAATGAGCAAGCCAATACACAACGAAGATGCAGGATACCCGCGTCGCCGCAGCCGGGTCAAAACGAGGCGAGCGGCACGGCAAACACGACATCTCCGGGTGAGAAGGTTTCAAAGTCAACTGGGGCGGGCTGCTGGCGTGTCGGGCCGTCTAAGATGCCGCCCATGAGCTATGGGCAGGGGGGACCTCAGTCCCAGTGGGATCCGTGGAAACCGAACTCCCAGCAGCCGTGGAGCGGCAGCGACGGCGCGAGTCCGGACTGGGCCGCGCTGGCGGAGGCGTCCGAGACACGTAACCGGCGCCGCAAGCTGTTCTTCATCGGCGGGGGCGCGCTGGCCACCATCGGCATAGGCACCGCCGTCGCCATGGGTGTGGTCAACGCGGACGGCGGCGACGAGGCCAACCGGCCGACGTCCTCACTGCCCGCGACCGCCGGCCTGCCGAGCGCCTCCGGCACCCCGTCCTTCGCGCCGACCAGCGCCCCGCCGCCGCTGGACCCGAAGGAGTTCGTCTCCAGCAAGGCCAAGGACAAGGCGCCCAACAGCACCAACCTGATGTTCCCGGGCAACCAGCTGACCATGGGCTCGAACGTCTACAAGAAGGGCCCGACGGACGACTCCACCACCTGCACCACGGGCGTCCAGGGCACCCTGCCCAAGGTCCTCACCGCCAACGGCTGCACGCGCCTGATGCGGGTCACCTACACCAAGGGCACCATGGCGGTGACGGTCGGTGTGGCCATCTTCGACACCGAGGCACAGGCCCTCAAGGTCAAGAGCCAGGCCGACAGCAAGAGCATCGTCAAGGCCCTCACCGGCGGCGACGTGAAGGCCTTCTGCAACGGCGCGATCTGCCGCTCGACGACCAATTCCTACGGCCGCTACGCCTACTTCACGATCACCGGTTTCATTAACGGCAAGGACGTGACCACGAAGGACACGGCGGTCTTCACCGCGGGTGACGACCTCGCCGAGTTCACCTTCCAGCAGATCAACCGCCGCGGGCAGACCCAGGCGTCGGCGGCCGCGAACGGCTGATCCGCCCCACCGGCGCCACTCCCGCCACTCCGGCCGTATACGTCACCGCCTCCTCCCTTCCTTCACAATTGACCTCATCGTTTAAGGTGCCTCCATGCCGAGAGCACCCATACGCGGTGACGGGGCTGATATAGAGCCTTCCGTCATATCCCGCCGCCCTCTGCTGAGAGCCCTCCTGACCGCCCCCGCGCTGATCGCGCTGGGCAGCGGATGCTCCACGGCCTCCAGCAGCCCGTCGTCCGACTCCGACGAGTCCACAGGGCCGTACGAGCTGCCGTCGGCGGCCGCCGCGGTCGCCGAGAAGCGCAAGAAGCCCGTGGACTTCGGGCTCGCCTACAGCGACACCCTGCCGTGGATGACCGACGCGGATCTCGGCCAGGCGCTCGACGACGCCGTCGACCTGGGGATCACCTGGATCCGCGCCGACCTGGCCTGGACGAACATCCAGCCCGACGGTGAGTCGCAGTACCTGTGGGAGCGCTTCGACCGGGTGGCCCGCGCCGCCCAGAAGCGGGACCTGAAGGTGCTCGCCACCCTCGGTTACACCCCGAAGTGGTCCCGCGACCTCTCGTGTGCGTCCGAGGGCGCCACCTGCCCGCCCGCGAGCAACGCCCGCTTCGCCCAGTTCGTCTCCGAGGCGGTGGCCCGCTACGCGGCGATGGGCGTGCACACCTGGCAGATCTGGAACGAGCCCAACATCAGCGGCTTCTGGGCTGGTGGCGCCGATCCCGAGCGCTACGCGGAGATGGTCAAGGAGACCTCCAAGGCCATCCGCGCCGCCGACCCCGACTCCTTCGTGCTGATGGCCGGTCTCGCCAACGCCGCCACCACCAACAGCAAGCGCCAGACTCCCGCCGACTTCCTGGACAACGCGCTGAAGCTCGGCGTCGGCGACCATGTGGACGGGATCAGCTTCCACGCGTTCTCCCACGGCATGCTGCTCAGCACGAAGACCGGTGACAGCCCCTACGAGCACGTCACCGGCGTCCGCCGGAGCCTGACCGCGGTCCTCGCCCAGCACGAGCGGACCGATCTGGAGATCTGGCTCACCGAGACGGGCGCCCCTACCCATGGCAAGGGTGCGATCGCCGACCGGGAGCAGCCCGGCGTCGAGACCAGCCACGTCACCCCCGCCCATCAGGCGCGGATCGCCACCGACATGGTCAAGGCGGCCGACGAGCTCACCGCGGTCACGAAGGTGTTCTGGTATGCCCACCGGGACGTCAAGTCGCCCGAGGCGAACGCGGGGACCTGGGCGTACTACGGGCTCATCGACTACGCCGGCGAGCGCAAGCCGGCGTTCGACGCCTATCGGGACGCCGTCGTGGCGTACCGAGCCAAGAACTGACGGCCGACGACCCGGGCGGGGGGACCGACCCGGGCGGCCGTTCACACCATCGAGGCCGCCGGTAGCACCGGCGGCCTCGGCGCTACCACCATGTGGGGGGAATCAGTGAGCCTCGCGCTCCGCCATCGACGGGCCGGCCGTGCCGAGACATAGCCGTCCCAAGCAGGTGCACACCGTCTACCGGAACTCGCTCTTCGTGCTGGCCACCACGGCCACCACGGCCGCGCTCGGCTTCCTGTTCTGGGTGGTCGTCGCGCGCTTCTACAGCCCGGCGCAGGTAGGCATCGCCACCTCGCTCATCTCCGCGATGAGCCTCATCTCGTATCTGGCCCAGTTCGGCCTCAACAGCACCCTCGTGCGCTTCCCCGCCGCCTCCTCCGACCGCAACGCCCAGCTGACGCTCGCGCTGTGCGTGGTCGCCGGGGCCGGTGGCCTGCTGGCGCTCGGCTATCTGGCGGGGCTGCCGCTGTACGGCGAGAAACTGCTCTTCGTCCGCGAGAACCCGCTCGCGGTCGCGACCTTCGCCGTGCTGTGCGCCTTCGCCGCGCTGAACCAGCTGGCGAAGTCTGTGTTCACCGGGGCGCGCACCCCGGAGCTCAACGTCCTGTCGGACGGGCTGACCCAGGGGGTCACCAAACTCGCCCTGCCGGCCTTCCTCACCGGACTCGGCATGTACGGGATCGTCGGATCGACCGGGGCCGGATTCGCCGGTGCCGTGCTGTGCGCGCTGATCCTCATGCGCCGCCGGCTCGATTTCCGCTTCGAGCTGCGCGTCGGCGGCACCCGGCTGCGCGAGCAGTTCACCTACTCCCTGGCCAGCTACCTCTCCGGACTGCTGAACCTGCTGCCGCAGCTCGTCCTGCCGCTGATCGTGCTGCACCACCTGGGCGCCGAGGCGACCGGCTACTTCTACGTCGCCTTCCAGATCGCGGCCCTGCTCAACGCGATCGCCTACTCCGTCGGCGAGGCGCTGTTCGCCGAGGGCTCGCACGACCCGAGCCAGCTGCCCATGCTGCTGCGCCGCACCGCCGTGATCATCGCCGCGGCCCAGACCCCCGCCGCCGCCGTGGTCGCGGGCGGCAGCGGGCTCATCCTGTGGGTGTTCGGGTCGCAGTACTCGGACGCGGCCCGGCCGCTGCTGATCGCCTGCGCCATCGGCTCGCTGGCCGTCGCGCTCTCCGCCTGGGCGAACTTCGCCCTGAAGATCACCCGTCAGCTGCGCCAGCTCATCGTCAACAACGCGGTCTTCGCCGTGGTGACGATCTCGCTGGCACTGCTGTGGGCAGACCGCGGCCTGGTCTGGGTCGGCTGGGCCTGGGGCCTGGGCAACCTCGCCTCCGGGCTGGTCGCGCTGACCGCTCTGCTGCGCCGCCGTCGGGGCGGTCAGACGCCCCGGGAACCCCAGGTGCACACGCCCGTTCTCGCCGACCGGACATCATCATGAAACTGCTGCACGTCATCAACATCGGCCACGAGGCGGGCGGCGCGGAACGCAGTGTCCGCCTCATCCAGCAGGGCATGACCGCCCGCGGCCACGAGATGCGGACCGTCGCCACGACCCTCAACGCCGAGGGTCACGAACTCTTCGCGGACGACCTCGTCCCCGCCATCGAGGGCAGCGCGCCCCAGCGCTTCCTCGGCTACTTCTGGCACCGGGACGCCCACCGCCGCCTGACCCGGATCATGGACGAGTTCCAGCCCGACGTCGTCCATCTGCACACCATCGGCGAGTTCAGCCCCGCGGCCCTCGCGGCGACGGACCGCCGCCCGCAGATCCTCACCCTGCACGGCCCCGAGGACTGGACGCTGGAGCTGCTGCGCTGGAACCTGCACTCCGCCACCCGAGGTGACCGCCTCTCCCTGTCGGACCAGGCCCGCTACCTCTACCTGCGCTTCCTCCAGCGCCCCGCCTACCTCCCGCGGCTGCGCCGCCTGGACCGGGTCCTCGCACCCAGCGCCTACTTCGCCGAGCTCGTCCGCAAGGACGTCGGCAAGGTCCCCGTCCACGTGCTGCCCAACGGAGTACCCCGTACGGCGATGCCGCAGCCGGTGAAGGAGAGCGGCGGCCTGCTGTACGTGGGGCGGCTGGAGCGGGTGAAGGGTGTGCACGTCCTGCTGGACGCCTTCCGGCTCCTGCTCGCCGCACACCCCGGTGCCACGCTCGACATCGTGGGCGACGGCGCCGACCGGGCCGCGCTGGAGAGCTCCGCCGCCGACCTCACGGCCGCCGGACGGGTGCGCTTCAGGGGCTGGGTCTCGCCTGACGCCGTGAGCGAGGCGCTCGCCGCCTCCTCCGTGGTGGTCATCCCGTCGGTGTGGCCCGAGAACTTCCCCACCGTCGCCCTGGAGGCGCTCCAGATCGGGCGGCCCATCGTGGCGTCCCGGGTGGGCGGGCTGCCGGAACTCGTCGGCGAGGACAACGGGGCGCTGGTCCCCGCGGGCGACGCCCCCGCACTGGCCGAGGCCCTGCGCCCCCTCGTGGGCGACCTGGAGCTGCTGCGCCGGCTCGGTGAGGGCTCCGCCGCCCGCGCCGAGCGCTACGACGTCGAGCGGTTCCTCGACGCGTTGGAGAACCATTACAGAGAGGCCATCAGCCGGTGAACGTCGTCATCGTCAACGCTTTCGAGCGCGGCAACCGCGGCGACGCGGCGCTGCTCAGCGTCGCGATCGAGCAGGTGCGAGCCGCCTACCCCGGAGCCCGCGTCCGCATCGCCGGTTTCGAGTCCCCCGAGGAATACGCGGACTTCGACGGCATCCAGAACCTGGGCTCCATCCGGCGCCACGTCGGCCGGGAGGACGCCCCGCGCGTCGCACGCATCACCGGCAAGCTGCTCGCCGCCCTGCTCGCCCTGGTCGCCGCCGTCCCCGGCAGCTCTCCGCTCCTCAAGGTGCTCGCCCGGCTGATGCCGGCGGAGATGCGCCGCGAGGTGCAGGCCATCGCCCAGGCCGACCTCGTGCTGTCGCCGGGCGGCGGATTCCTGCGCGGCACCAAGGACTTCCCCTCCGACCTGAGCGTGGCGTTCCTGCTGCTGCCGCTGTGGCTGGCCCGGCGGTTCGGTGCCCCGATCGCCCTGGGACCCCAGTCGTACGGCCCGTTCCCCACCCGGTTCCAGCGGGCGCTGATGCGCCGGGTCATGCGTCACGCACGGCTGATCTCCGTACGCGAGGACATCAGTGTGGACCAGCTGGCCAAGGTCGGGGTGGCCGGGCGGAACGTGGAGCGCGGCATCGACAGCGCCTTCGCCTTCCAGGGCCGCTCCGGCCGGGTCTGGCGTGAGGACCTGGGCATCACCGGCGGTTCCCGGCTGGTCCTGGTCACGGCGCGGGAGCACCTCCCGGCGGCCCAGCAGTCGGCCTACGAGTCCGCCATGGCCGCCACCATCACCCACCTCCTGACCGGCTCCGACTGCGACGTCGTCCTCGTCCCCCAGGTCACCTGCGCCTTCCAGGACGACGACGACCGCATCGTCAACCGCCGTATCGCGGCCCAGGTGGACAGCGCCCGGCTGCACCTCGTCGACGACGCCTCCCTCTCCCACCACGACGTCTTCGCCCTGTACGGGGAGGCCGACCTGATCCTCGGTACCCGCTTCCACTCGGTGATCTTCGGTCTGCTCTCCGAGGTGCCGTGCGCGGCCATCGAGTACGACCACAAGACCCGCGGGATCATGGAGGACCTGGGCCTGGGCGAATGGGTGCTCAGGATGGACGAGGTGCGCGCCGACAACCTGATCCCGATGGTGGACCGCCTCATCGAGCAGTCCGCCGGCTACCGCGCCCACCTGCGCTCCGTCCTGCCGGCCTACCGGGCCCGCGCCGAGGAGTTCACCGATCGCCTGCGCTCCGTCGTCCCCGAGCAGGCGGGGCAGCGCACGGTGGCCGTCGTCTCCTCGTACTACCCCCCGAAGATCGGCGGCGTCGAGAACTACGCGGCCCGCATCGCCGAGGGAGTCGCCGCCGCGCCGGGGATGCGGGCGGTCGTGCTGACCACCAACACCGAGGGCCGGCGCACCCGGGTGAGTGTCGAGAACGGCGTGAAGGTGGTGCGGCTGGGCGCCTGGCTGAAGCTGTCCAACAGCCCGGTCAACCCGCTGTGGCCGCTCCAGGTCCGCCGCCGGCTGCGCCGGGAGCGCGTCGACGTGGTCAACGCGCACGCCCCGGTGCCCGGCCTCGCGGACATCGCGGTGTTCGCGGCGAAGCGCCGGCCCACCGTGCTGACGTACCACGCGGGCACCATGCACAAGCAGGACGCCGGCAACGGCCTGGCGAACCGGATCATCGCCGTCTACGAGCGCTCCGTGCTGCCCCGGCTGATGGCCCGGGCCACCGTCCCCGTCGCGGTGGCGCCCGGTTCGATGGCGTACGGCCGTCCGCGCGCCCAGGAGATCCCGCCCGGCGTCGACACCGAGCGCTGGATACCCGGCCCGCCGCCCTCCGAGCGGCCGCCGGTCGTCGTCTACGTGGGCCGGATGGACAGCACCTCCCGCTGGAAGGGCGTCGACCAGCTGATCCGCGCCTTCTCGCTGCTGACCGACCTGCCCGAGGCACAGCTGAAGCTGATCGGCGGCGGCGACGACGTCGACAACCTGCTCAAGCTCGCCGCCGAACTGGGCGTCGCCGACCGTGTGATCGCCGTGGGCGAGCTGCGCGGCCGGGAACTCGTGGACGCCGTGGGGCACGCACGGGCCGGGGTGCTGTCCTCGGTGAGCGACTCCGAGTGCTTCGGCACCGCTCTCGCCGAGGCGCAGGCCTGCGGCACCCCGGCCGTGGGTACGGCCGTCGGCGGGCTGCCCTTCACGGTGGCCGACGGCGAGACCGGCTTCATCGTGCCGCCGCGCGACCCCGCGGCGCTCGCGGGGGCACTGCGCACACTGCTCACCGACGACGAGCTGGCCGACCGCATGGGGCGGGCGGGACGCGCCCGCGTGGTCGAGAAGTACGACTGGCCGCTGCTGACGAAGCGGTACAACGAGCTGTTCCGCTCGCTGTGACAGCAGACTCGTTGTAACAGCAAACTCGCTGTAACAGCAAAGGGGGGCGGGACCTGAGTCCCGCCCCCCTTGCAGCTTCGTGCCTAAGCCTCTTCGTAGGCCGCCACGAGCGCCTCCGCGTGGGCGTCCCACGAGAAAGCGGTCCGCGCGTACCGCTCCGAGTACTTGGCCATCTCCGTGCGCAGCGAGGCGTCCGCGGCCAGCCGCGACAGCTCCGCCGCGACCGCCCGCGGATCCCGCTCGGCGAACACGAACCGGTCCGTGTCCAGGCCGTACGGCGCGTAGCCGGGGTCGGGCGTGGTCACCACCGGCAGACCCGCCGCCATCGCCTCCTGCACCGACAGCGGGAAGCCCTCCGCCACCGAGGGCAGCACGAACATGTCGCAGGCCCGGTAGAGACGGGCCAGCCGCTCGGGCGGCAGCGCACCGACGTAGTGCACACCCTGGCCGCCGTCCAGCGCGGAGGCGTCGCCACCTCCGGCGAGGACGAGGTCGAAGCCGGTGCCGCGTTCGCGGGCCGCGAGTGCGACGTCGTACCCCTTCTTGGGGACGAGCCGCCCCGCGAACAGGGCCAGCGGCCGGTCGAGGGGGAGTCCGAACTCGGCCCGGATCTCGCGTCGCTCGAGGGCGTCCCGGCTCGGCCGGTACAGCTCGGTGTCCACCCCGTTGGGCAGATGCCGCATCCGCTCCGGCGCCGCGCCGTGGCCGCGGACGAAGTCGGCGACCCGGGCGTTGAGGGTGAACACGGTGCGCGCACCCCGCCAGATGCGTGCCCCCGCCAGCCGGTACACGGCCCGCTGCACCGCGGTGACCAGCGCCGAGGGATGGTCGACCAGCTCCACGTGCTGGGTGACGAGCCAGGGGCGGCGCGCCCGCCGGGCCGCCCGGGCCGCCGCCCAGGAGGTCAGATAGAAGGTGTCGTGGATGTGCACGACGTCCGCCCACCGCGCCCAGCGCCGCATCTGCCGCGGCAGCCGCGGCCCGAACAGCGGGAAGGGCACCCCGAAGCGGGACTCCAGCCCGTTCCAGGCGCGCACCCGCACGACCCGGACCCCGTCGTCGCCGACGGTCTCGGACGCCCGCTCGCCCGAGGTCACCACGGTGACCTCCAGCCCGAGCGCGGCCAGCCGACGTGCCTCGGCCTGGACGACCCGCTCGATCCCGCCCATGTGCGGAGGATAGAAGTGACAGACGAGCAGGACTCGCCGCACGGAACCGGTCACCTCAGCACCACCGAACCGCCGTTGTTGTACACCAGGTCCTTCTTCTTCTCCACGAGCGCCCGCGGGAACTCGTACGTGATCCGGTCACCCCGATAGAAGATCGACACCCGTCCGGTCCGGGCCGGCGTCGTGCCCAGCAGCAGGTACGCCTCCTTGCCCAGCCACACCGGGGTGGTCACGCCCTTGGCGTCGGACGCCATGTACGGCTTGAGCCGGGTGTACGAGAAGCTGTCCATCTGGATCGGCGTCGCGTCCTCGCGCGCCCGCTTCCAGGCGTCCAGCCAGAGCGCGGCCTGCACTTCCTGGCCCTGCGTGTAGTAGATGTCGTAGTAGTCGCCGCTGTTGGACAGCTGGATCTGCGCCGGGTAGCCGCCGAGCACCTTCGGCATGACACCCACCAGGTTCAGCAGCAGGCAGAAGGTCAGCACCGCGCCGAGGACCTCCTTGCGGCGCGCCCAGCGCAGCACCCACAGCGTGCCCGCGGCCAGGAACGGGGCGAAGAAGAACAGCCCCTGCTGGAAGGCGCGCAGCACGCCGTAGTCCACGGACAGCTGCGGTACGACGGTGAAGAGCACGACCGTGCTCAGGGCGGCCCAGGCCATGGTCGTCTGGTCCCGGACGGCACGGAACGCCGAGCGGCGGGCCCGGAGCACCACCCAGATGCCGAGCACGGTCATCAGCTGGAAGAAGTAGGCGACCGCGCCCCGCACCGCGCCGTTCAGCGACGGCACCGGGATGCCCACGGCGTCCAGGATCCGGCCGAGCGGGGTGAGCGGCATGTCCGCGCTGGACACGGCCGTCCAGTCGATGCCGTCGAGCTCCTTCTTCGTCAGCAGCAGGTTCGAGCGGTCCTTGGCGGAGTCGGCCTCCGACTCCTTGACGAACTGCTCCAGGCGCTGCTGCGCCGACAGCTGCTCGCCGCCGAACAGGCTGTAGCCGGTGTCGGAGGAGCCGGACTGACCCTTGTCGGGCGAGATCAGGTCCGAGACCGCCGTGGCCACCGTCTCGTGCAGCTGGCCGCCGGTGTGGGTGACCGGGCCGGCCCAGACCACCGCGGCCACCGCCGGCACGAGCACCATCCACCACTGGAGGAAGCTCAGCATGCGGTCCTCGCGCCGCCGGCGCCGGAACCGGTCCCGGCCCCGGCGGGACACCAGCCGCCACACCTTGTCGTAGGCGAGCGCGAGCGTCAGCGTCCCGATCACCACGTACGCGGTCGAGTAGTGCGAGAGGACCACCCCGACCAGCAGCACCACGAACAGCACCCGCCGTGCCGTCCGCGGGCCCCGGCTGTCGGTGAGCACCACGATCGCGCTGCCCAGCAGCACGAAGGCGATCGCCTGCCGGCCGAGGAACACCATGTCCGTCAGGAAGGTCGGGAAGGCGACGAAGAAGACCGCCGCGAGCAGCGACACGGAGCGCGGGGCCACGTTCCGCACGGAGCGGAACAGCATGACCGGGGTGACGGCGAACAGCGCCGGGATGATCGCCTTGAAGATGTAGATGTCGTCGATGCCGGTCAGTTGGCGGATGCTCACCGGAAGCAGGGTGATGCTCAGACAGGCGTTGTAGGCGTGCCGGTAGGTCGACACGTCCCAGTACTCGCCGCCCAGCGCCATCCGGTAGAAGAGGTACTCGGTCTGGACGTCGTGCCCGGTGATGAACCAGCCGCGCAGCGAGGCCAGGAGCAGCAGCGCGAGCGCCGCCATGTACAGCCCCGTCTCCAGGGCGGTCAGGTGGTACGTGCGGCGCTTGACGGACAGGAGCAACAGCAGCAGGCCGCCCAGCACACTCGCGACGATGCTCACCGTCCCGCCGTATCCGTTGTTCAGACGGATCGTTCCCGCGATCGCGCACAGCAGGGTGACCGCCCCCGCGGCGAACGCCATGCCCAGGCCGGGGGTGTCGCGGGCGAGCGCCCACAGCCGCGCCGGGCCGGTGCGTTCGTACGGCGCGTACCGCCGGCGGAACCACCACAGGACGCCGATGCCCAGCGCGGTGGCGGCCGTCAGCGACTGGGTGGTCAGCGGCCGGTCCACGCCCGCCCAGGGCAGCACCGTGTTGACGACGAGTGCGGTCAGCATGTCCCCGATGAGGACCAGGCCGACCGAGACCAGCGTGCGGCCGCTGCCCGTCGGCACGATGCGTCCGGCGAGCGGACGCCACAGCTGCAGCGGGGCGCCGAAGAGGAGATACAGGCCGGCCGCGAGACGTACGAGCGGGGGCGTGACGGGCAGCAGGACCGCCAGGGTGGAGAGCGCGGAGGCGATCAGCACCGTGCCGGCCGGCACCGCGAACCGGTTGTTCTTCCGGCGACGGTCGGCCCGCGGACCGGTCCCGGTGCCTGTCCCGGTGCCTGTCCCGGTGCCTGTCCCGGTGCCTGTCTCCGTGTCGGTCTCCGTGTCGGCTTCCGCCCGGTGCTCCCGGGGGTGCGTCACGGTGGTCAGCGCGAGTGTGTTGTCGTCCGCCTCGATCGTCATGCCAGCGCCTCGGTGTACACCTGCTCGACGCGCTCGGCGACCCGGGACCACGACAGTCCCGCCGCGGTGCGGGCGCTGCGCGCGGCCAGGTCCCGCCACAGGTCCACGTCGGCGGCCAGCTCGTCGATCCGCCGCGCGAGTGCGGCCGGGTCGGGCGCCGCGAGCAGTCCGGTGCCGTCGACCAGTTCGCGGTTGCCGGGCACATCGGTGGCGATGACGGGAAGCCCCGAGGCCATCGCCTCCAGCAGCACGAGCGGCATCCCCTCCTTGTCGGAGGGCAGCACGAAGGCGTCGCTGTCCGCGTACGCCTTCACCAGGTCGTCCCCGTACAGCGCCCCGGCGAACTCGACGTGCCGCAGCCCGAGCCGGGCCGCCTGTTCCACGAGAGAGGCGCGGAGTTCGCCGTCGCCGACGATCCGCAGCCGCACGTCCCCCTGGACCAGCGCCATCGCGTCCAGCAGCCGGGCCACGTTCTTCTGGATCTGCAGCCGTCCGACGAAGAGCAGGCGCAGGGGCCGCGCCGGAGCGGTCCGGGGTTCCCGGAAGTACTCGTGCGCCACCCCGTTCGGCACGATGTGCAGGCGCTGCCGGGACACCCCGTACCGCTCCACCAGGAAGTCGGCCATCTCCTCGGTGAGCGCGACCACCGCGGCGGCCCGGCGCAGCACCCGGCCCAGGAAGTGCTGCTTGTACCAGGGCAGCAACCGCCCCAGCGGACCGCTGGCGTCCACGTCGAGATGGAAGTGGGCGACGTACGGGACCTGCCGCAACGCGGCGACCGCGGAGACGAGTTCGGGCACGAGGGCGTGCGCGATGTGCAGGTGCACGATGTCCCCGGGCCGCGCCTTGGCCAGCTGTACGGGCAGCAGCGCGGAGACGGCCGTGTTGGCCACCTCGACGGCGGGCAGCCGGTGCACCACGACGCCGTCCTCGACGCTGTGCCGCGGCAGGTCGGTGGTCCGCAGCCCCGTGGTGACCACATGCACCTCGTGCCGGTCGGCGAGTTCGCGGGACAGCTGCGCCACCACGCGCTCGAGCCCGCCGAGGGCCGGCGGGTAGTAGGGGGTGACCTGAATGATTCTGCGCCCCATTCGCGGGGGCTCCTTCCCCGCGCTCATCCGGCGCTCTCGAGATGGCCGAGCACGTACTCGGACCGGCCCGCCACCGTGATGCGCAGCGCGTCGGCGCCTTCCGCCTTCGGCACGGAGACCTGCACGACGCTCGCCTTCCCGCTGACGGCACGCACCGTGGCCCATCCGGTGGCGATCGGCTTGCCGTCCCGGTCCGCCTCGGCCTTGAGGACGAAGGTGCCGGACTTGGGCTCGGGCGCGCCGTCCTCCCGCTCCTCGGCGGACGGCCCGGCGGACGACACCGCCCCGTGCGAGGTGAAGGCGACCTGCGCCTGGAGCTTCGTGCCCACGTAGGAGGGGAGCTCGATGAAGTAGAGCTCCAGATAAGGGCGGTCCTGGCGGGTGAAGGACTTCGCGAGTTCCTCACGGACCGCCGGAGTCGACCACGCGGTGATCAGCGCGGCGGCCAGCGCGACCGCCACCAGGGCACGCCGGACCAACGAGCCGCGCCCGCGAACCGGCCTCCCGGCTCCCCCACGGCGCTCGCCTCGCGCTGTCTCAGTCGGCATGTGTCCTCTCAAAAAACCTGGCGGCCCGTCACGCCAGAGAGTGGCCGCTTCCCACCGTTCCCTGTGCCGCGCGGTCCACGGCGCCCCGGGGCACCTCACGCTGAGCCGGCATCAGGGGCGGTGGGACGGGTCTGGTGGAACGGTCGTACCACTGGGCCCGGGTGTCGGTGCGCAGTGCGTTGTCGCGGAGCCGGTGGCGGAACAGCTGGGCCACGTTGGACACCCCGTCGGAGAAGGCGTTGAGCTTCACCTCGCCGCCGCGTGGCCGGTACTCGATGGGTACCTCCATGCAGCGGAAACCTTCCCGCACAGCGGCGTTCTTGATCTCCTGGGAGAAGCCCATGCCGTCGGAGGTGACCTTGAGAGTCTCCCAGATGTAGCGGCGGAACACCCACATCCCGCTCTGGGAATCACGCATCGTGCTCTTGAAGAGCTTTCGGCTGACCAGGCTGAGCGCGTGGTTGGCCACGGTGTGCGAGGGCTTCATGGCCTCGCGGTTCTCCCGGCCGAGCCGGTTGGTGTTGAGGAACTCGACCTGGTGCTCGTCGACGATGCTCAGCAGTCTGGGCAGGTCGTCGAAGGGGTACGTGCAGTCGGCGTCACCGGTGGCGATCACCTCGCCGCGGGCCGCGGCGATCCCCGCCTTGTAGGCGTTGCCGTAGCCGCGCAGCGGCTGGTGGACCACCCTGGCCCCGTAGGACTCGGCGATCTCGGCGGTCCCGTCGGTGGAACCGTTGTCGGCGATGATCACCTCGACGCCCCAACCGGCCGCGGTGAGTTCCTCCACCGGGATCGTCGCGAAGACGCCAGGCAGGTTCTCGGCCTCGTTCAAGGCAGGTATGACGACAGACAGACTCGACACAGCGGGCTCCCCCCCGGCTGACACAAAGGATCGGGCACAGCTCCGGCACCTCTGTTGTCACAACACGCCGGTCTCCCCCGATGGCAGCCTTCACCCTAAACCCACACGATGCACACACCAACCATCAAGGGATGACCTTAATCACACAACTCCCGTCACGGAGGAAAATTAACGTGCACGAAGCACTCCCTCACCAGAAGGGCAACACAGCCCAAATGGTGACGGCCCGTCAGCAGCACCCGGCGCCACCGGACAACGTCCGTTTGTTCCGCGCCTCCTTGCTGCGCGCGGCGAGCAACTCGTCGGCCGGGTAGCCGACCTCCTCCAACGTCAGCCCGTGCGGCCGTACGACATGCACGGCGGAGTCCCGGACGCCGGCGGCCAGTACCTTCCCGGGCCACTCGGGCCCCCGGTGCCCGTCCCCCACGAACAGCAGCGCCCCGATCAGCGACCGCACCATGTTGTGGCAGAAGGCGTCGGCCCGCACGGTGGCCGTGATGATCCCGTCCTCGCCCTTCACCAGGCTCAGCTCCTGGAGCGTACGAATGGTCGTCGCCCCCTCCCGCCGCTTGCAGTAGGCGGCGAAGTCGTGCTCGCCCAGGAGCCGCCGGGCGGCCTCGTTCATGGCGTCGACGTCGAGCGGCCAGTCGTGCCAGAGGACGTGGTTCCGCAGCAGCGGATCGACACCCCCGGGATTGTCGGTGACCCGATACGCGTATCGCCGCCAGACGGCCGAGAACCGAGCGTTGAAGCCACTCGGCGCCTCCCTGAGCGCCCACACCCGTACATCCCGCGGCAACCGCCCGGCGAGCCGCTTCAGCAGCTTCTCGTGGTGCTCACGCCAGACGCCCTCCGGCAGATCGACATGCGCGACCTGCCCCCGCGCATGCACCCCGGCATCGGTCCGCCCCGCCACGGTCAGCTCGTACGACGTCTCCCCCGACCGCGTGACGGTCCGCAGAGCGTCCTCGATCTCCCCCTGCACGGTCCGCCGCCCCCCGGCCTGCTTGGCCCACCCGGAGAACTCGGTCCCGTCATAGGAAAGGTCCAGGCGGACACGGACGTAACCGGGCTGTACTTCGTCACTCACACAGAGATCCTCTCAAGACCACAGAAGCGGGCCCGCTCCTCGAAAGGAACGGGCCCGCTGACGCGCCCCAAAGGGGCGCGGGGAACTGCGCGACCAGCCACAACGGACCGGCAGCAAAAGGACAGCCTTACGCGTCCTTGGACTCCTCGTCGGCCTCAACCGGCGCGGCGTCCTCGACGACCTCGGCGGGAGCCGCGGCAGCCTCGGCGTCCTTGGCGGCACGCTTGGTCGCGGCCTCGGCCTCACCCGTCGCAGCCTGTGCAACGGTCAGCGCCTCGACCAGCTCGATGACGGCCATGGGCGCGTTGTCGCCACGGCGGTTACCGATCTTGGTGATACGGGTGTAGCCACCCGGGCGGTTCTCGTAGCGCGGGCCGATCTCGGTGAAGAGCGTGTGGACGACGCTCTTGTCCGTGATCACCTGGAGCACCTGACGGCGGTTGTGAAGGTCGCCCTTCTTCGCCTTGGTGACCAGACGCTCGGCGTACGGCCGCAGACGGCGGGCCTTCGCCTCGGTGGTGGTGATACGGCCGTGCTCGAAGAGGCTCTTCGCGAGGTTCGCGAGGAGCAGCTTCTCGTGCGCGGCGCTGCCGCCCAGACGGGCACCCTTGGTGGGCTTCGGCATGGTTCTTCTCCTGTGTGTCTGCCCCGGCCGTATCAGGTACCGGGGTCAGGAACCCGATGAGCGGATGCTCACCGGCAACGACCGGTCAGTACGGTCAGTACTGCTCGGTCTCCACGAAACCCGCGTCCGCGTCGTCGTCGGCGCCGAAGGCGTCGGCGGCGGCCGTGGGGTCGAATCCGGGCGGGCTGTCCTTCAGGGCCAGGCCCATGCCGGCCAGCTTCGCCTTGACCTCGTCGATGGACTTCGCACCGAAGTTGCGAATGTCGAGGAGGTCGGCCTCGGAACGAGCGACGAGCTCACCCACGGAGTGGATGCCCTCACGCTTGAGGCAGTTGTACGACCGAACGGTGAGCTCCAGCTCCTCGATCGGCAGCGCCAGGTCGGCGGCGAGGGCGGCGTCCGTCGGGGACGGACCCATGTCGATGCCCTCGGCGTCGATGTTGAGCTCACGCGCCAGACCGAACAGCTCGACCAGGGTCTTACCGGCCGACGCCATGGCGTCACGCGGACGCATGGCCTGCTTGGTCTCGACGTCGACGATCAGCTTGTCGAAGTCGGTGCGCTGCTCGACACGAGTCGCCTCGACCTTGTACGTGACCTTCAGAACCGGCGAGTAGATGGAGTCGACCGGGATACGGCCGATCTCCTGGCCCACCTGCTTGTTCTGCACGGCGGAGACGTAACCGCGGCCACGCTCGACCGTGAGCTCCATCTCCAGCTTGCCCTTGCCGTTGAGCGTGGCGAGGACGAGGTCGGGGTTGTGCACCTCGACACCGGCCGGGGGCGCGATGTCGGCGGCGGTGACCAGACCCGGACCCTGCTTGCGCAGGTACATCACGACCGGCTCGTCGTGCTCACTGCTCACGACCAGCTGCTTGATGTTGAGGATCAGGTCGGTGACGTCCTCCTTGACGCCCGGCACGGTGGTGAACTCGTGCAGGACACCGTCGATACGGATCGACGTGACCGCCGCACCCGGGATCGACGACAGGAGCGTACGGCGGAGGGAGTTGCCGAGGGTGTAGCCGAAGCCCGGCTCCAGCGGCTCGATCACGAACCGGGAGCGGAACTCGTCGACGACCTCTTCGGTCAACGAGGGACGCTGAGCGATCAGCATGTTGTGTTCCTTCAGTCAGGGGCGCCCGCTATTTGACGCCCGACTCTGTACTGCAAGGGTACGGGCGATACGACCCTTTATGGAGCCGTACCGCCCGTAGCCTCAAAACAACCGTGCGTCAGACGCGGCGACGCTTCGGCGGACGGCAGCCATTGTGCGGGGTCGGGGTGACGTCCTGGATGGAGCCGACCTCGAGGCCCGTGGCCTGCAGGGAACGGATGGCGGTCTCACGACCGGCGCCCGGGCCCTTGACGAAGACGTCGACCTTGCGCATGCCGTGCTCCTGCGCGCGACGGGCAGCCGACTCGGCGGCCATCTGCGCGGCGAACGGCGTGGACTTGCGGGAGCCCTTGAAGCCGACGTGGCCGGCGGAGGCCCAGGAGATCACGTTGCCGCTCGGGTCCGTGATGGACACGATCGTGTTGTTGAACGTGCTCTTGATGTGCGCCTGGCCGTGCGCGACGTTCTTCTTTTCCTTGCGGCGCACCTTCTTGGCAGCGCCCTGACGACCCTTGGGGGGCATCTATTACTCCTACGGGAGGTGGTCGGTCCTACAGCGAAGACCGCTGGACGGCGTGTCCGCTGCGGACTACTTCTTGCCCGGCTTCTTCTTGCCGGCGATGGCGCGACGCGGGCCCTTGCGGGTGCGGGCGTTGGTGCTGGTGCGCTGACCGCGGACGGGCAGACCGCGACGGTGACGGAGACCCTGGTAGCAACCGATCTCGACCTTGCGGCGGATGTCGGCCTGGATCTCGCGACGGAGGTCACCCTCGGTCTTGATGTTGTTGTCGACGTACTCGCGGATCGCGACGAGCTGCTCCTCGGAGAGGTCGCGAACGCGGGTGTTCGGGTCGACGCCGGTCGCAGCCAGCGTCTCCTGCGAGAGGGTCCGGCCGATGCCGAACACGTAGGTGAGGGCGACCTCCACGCGCTTGTCGCGCGGGATGTCAACACCGGAAACGCGTGCCATTCAATGGCTCCTGGTGATCTTCGGAGGTCTTCCGCAGAACCGGATCCCAGCCGCCGTACTAGGTACGAACTGGGTCCCCGGCCTCCGAACCGGGGGTGTCAGACAAGGAAAAACCCCCGCCTGGGCCCTGCGTATGAACATATTCAGCTCGCGTCGCGCGAAGTCTCTGCGATATCGATGCAGAGGGTGTGATCAGTGAACGATCAGCCCTGGCGCTGCTTGTGGCGCGGGTTCTCGCAAATGATCATGACCCGACCGTGACGGCGGATCACCCTGCACTTGTCGCAGATCTTCTTGACGCTCGGCTTGACCTTCATGGGATGTGAGGTTCTCCGGGTCAGTTGCCGGCAACCCCGCACACCTACGGCGTACGGGGCCTGGGCAAGATCTACTTGTAGCGGTAGACGATCCGGCCACGCGTCAGGTCGTACGGAGACAGCTCCACCACGACCCGGTCGTCAGGGAGGATGCGGATGTAGTGCATGCGCATCTTGCCGCTGATGTGTGCCAGGACCTGGTGGCCGTTCTGGAGCTCGACCTTGAACATGGCGTTCGGCAGAGACTCGACGACAGTGCCCTCGATCTCGATGGCACCTTGCTTCTTGGCCACGCTTCGCCCTTCGAATCGACTACCTTGATCGACTCCCGGGCTTTCCCTCAAGGGGCGCATGCAGACATGCGGGTGCACAAGAGCCGACGAGTCAGTCTACGTCAGCGCCCCGAGAAACACGAATCGAGAGAGTCTGCCCCACCGAGGAGATCCTTATGCCGCGGATCCCCAGAGGCCGCAGGCGCCTAGCCCAGCGGATCCGGCGCCGCCGTCACCCCGTGCTCCGCCAGCTTCGCCCGGCCCCCGTCCGGAGCCGTCAGGACCAGTGGCCCCTCCTCCGTCAGGGCCACGCTGTGCTCCCAGTGCGAGGACCAGGTGCCGTCCGTCGTGATGACGGTCCAGTCGTCCTCCAGGACCTCGGTGCGCGGGGTGCCGAGGGAGACCATCGGCTCGATCGCGAGGCAGAAGCCGGGGACCAGCTTGGGGCCCTTGCCCCGGCGGCGGTCGACGTAGTTCAGCAGGTGCGGGTCCATGTGCATCTCGGTGCCGATGCCGTGGCCGCCGTAGTCCTCGATGATCCCGTACCGCCCGCCGCCGGGCTTCGGCTGGCGGCGGATGTACGTCTCGATGGCCCGCGAGACGTCGACGAGCCGGCTGCCCTGCTTCATGGCCGCGATGCCCGCCCACATCGACTCCTCGGTGACCCGGGAGAGCTCGATCAGCTCCGGGGCATGGCCCGACCCCACGAACGCCGTGTACGCCGCGTCACCGTGCCAGCCGTCCACGATCGCACCGCAGTCGATGGAGATGATGTCGCCGTCCTTGAGGACGACGTCGTCGGACGGGATGCCGTGGACGACCACGTCGTTCACCGAGGTGCAGATCGTCGCCGGGAAGCCGCCGTACCCCAGGAAGTTCGACTTCGCGCCGTGCTCCGCCAGGACCTTGCGGGCGACCTCGTCCAGGTCCTTCGTCGACGCCCCCGGCACCGCCGCTTCCCGCGTCGCCGCGTGAATCGCGGCGACGACGAGCCCCGCCGCCCGCATCTTCGCGATCTGCTCGGGGGTCTTGATCTGCACCATGTCGGGTTGCGCCTCCTGGCCACTGGTATCGCGGCGCTCCAGGATACGCGTACGCCCGGACGTACGCCGAAGCGGCGGAGGCCACACACGCAAGGCGCCCGGCTGGGAGACCCCGGCCGGGCGCCTTGCGTGAACCGCTTCTGCTTGCCGCTTCTACTTGCCGACCTCGTCGCGCTGCAGCGCCTCCATGGCGCGCGCCGTGACCTCGTCCACCTTGCCCAGCGCCGAGATGGTGACCACCAGACCCTGCGCCTTGTAGTAGTCGATGATCGGCTCGGTCTGCGTGTGGTAGACCTCCAGCCGCTTGCGGACGGTCTCCTCGGAGTCGTCGTCCCGCTGGTACAGCTCGCCACCGCAGACGTCGCAGACGCCCTCCGTCTTCGGCGGGCTGTACGTGACGTGGAAGACGTGGCTGGAGTCCTTGCGGCAGATCCGCCGCCCGGCGATCCGCTTGACGACCTCCGCCTCGGGGACCTCCAGGTCCAGCACCGCGTCCAGCTTCATGCCCTCGGACTGCAGCATCTCGTCGAGCGCCTCGGCCTGGGACACGTTGCGCGGGAAACCGTCCAGCAGGAAGCCACCCTCGGCGTCCGGCTTCTCCATGCGGTCCTTGGCCATCCCGATGGTGACCTCGTCCGGTACCAGGTTGCCCGCGTCCATGTAGGACTTCGCGAGTTTCCCGAGCTCCGTCTGCTGGCTGATGTTGGCCCGGAACAGGTCGCCCGTGGAGATGTGCGGGATCGACAGGTTCTTGGCCAGGAACGCGGCCTGCGTTCCCTTACCGGCACCAGGCGGCCCGACGAGGACGATACGCATCAGCGGAGGAACCCTTCGTAATTGCGCTGCTGGAGCTGGCTCTCGATCTGCTTCACCGTCTCGAGACCGACACCCACGATGATCAGGATGCTGGTCCCGCCGAACGGGAAGTTCTGGTTTGCATTGAAACCAACCAACGCCATCGTCGGGACGAGAGCGATCAGACCCAGATACAGCGAACCCGGCCAGGTGATCCGGTTGAGCACGTACGACAGGTACTCAGCGGTCGGCCGGCCAGCCCGGATGCCCGGGATGAAGCCACCATACTTCTTCATGTTGTCGGCGACTTCCTCGGGGTTGAAGGAGATGGCCACGTAGAAGAAGGCGAAGAACACGATCAGCAGGAAGTACAGGCTGATGTAGATCGGGTGGTCACCCTTGGTCAGGTTGGTCTCGATCCAGGTCTTCCAGCTGGAGTTGCCGCTGGAGAACTGGGCCACCAGAGCCGGGATGTAGAGCAGCGACGAGGCGAAGATGACCGGGATCACACCGGCCTGGTTCACCTTGAGCGGGATGTACGTGGACGTACCGCCGTAGGACCGGCGGCCGATCATGCGCTTGGCGTACTGCACGGGGATCCGGCGCTGGGCCTGCTCGACGAAGACCACCAGGGCGACCATCACCAGGCCGACCGCGACGACGGTGCCGAACTCGATCCAGCCGTCCGCCAGGGTGCCCTGCTTCTTGATGGCCCACAGCGCGGAGGGGAAGGTCGCGGCGATCGAGATGAACATCAGGATCGACATGCCGTTGCCGATGCCGCGGTCGGTGATGAGCTCACCGAGCCACATGACGACGGCCGTACCGGCGGTCATGGTGATGACCATGGTGATGGTGGTGAAGATCGCGCGGTCCGGGACGATCTGGCTGGCGACCGTGCAGCCGGAGAACAGGGCGCCGCTGCGGGCGGTGGCCACCAGGCCGGTGCCCTGCAGGATGGCCAGCGCCACCGTGAGGTAGCGGGTGTACTGCGTGATCTTCGAGGTGCCGGCCTGGCCCTCCTTCTTGAGGGCTTCCAGGCGCGGGATGACCACGGTCAGCAGCTGAAGGATGATGCTCGCCGTGATGTACGGCATGATGCCCAGCGCGAAGACCGTGATCTGCAGCAGCGCACCGCCGCTGAACATGTTCACCAGACCGAAGATCCCCTGGTTGCCGGACGCTTCGTCCACACAGCGCTGAACGGACGTGTAGTCGACGCCGGGGATCGGAATGTGCGTGCCGACCCGGTAGACCACGATGATCCCGAGCGTGAAGAGCAGCTTCTTGCGCAGGTCGGGCGTCTTGAACGCCCGGGCGAACGCGGTGAGCACGGTGCCTCCTGCGACCCCCGCGCATCTGCGTCAAGGGTGACGGTCTTGAAGGTCCAATAAGAACAACGACAAACGACAACGACATGAGTAACGGCCGACTGCCGCTCAAGGTGCCCCCTTGGGAGAACCTTGTGAAAAGTGGGCAGTGCTGGTCACCTTACCCGCGACACAGCTTCCCTAGGAACGACCAACCGGGGATACCCCATTTGTGGGGTATCCCCGGTCGGGGTCGCTCAAGTCATCGAGACACCTGATGGAGTCAGACGAGCTCGGTGACGGTACCGCCGGCGGCGGTGATCTTCTCCTTGGCGGAGCCGGAGACGGCGTCGACCGTCACCTGCAGCGCCACGGAGATCTCGCCCTGGCCGAGGACCTTGACGAGGCTGTTCTTGCGAACGGCACCCTTGGCGACGAGCCCCTCGACGGTGACCTCGCCACCCTCCGGGTACAGCGCGGCCAGCTTGTCGAGGTTCACGACCTGGAACTCGGTCTTGAACGGGTTCTTGAAGCCCTTCAGCTTCGGGAGACGCATGTGGAGCGGCATCTGGCCACCCTCGAAGCGCTCCGGAACCTGGTAACGGGCCTTCGTGCCCTTGGTACCACGACCGGCCGTCTTACCCTTCGACGCCTCACCACGACCGACACGGGTCTTGGCGGTCTTGGCGCCCGGGGCGGGACGGAGGTTGTGGATCTTGAGCGGGTTGTTCTCCGCCATGATCAGTCGACCTCCTCGACCGTCACGAGGTGGCGGACGGTGTGCACCATGCCGCGGAACTCGGGGCGGTCCTCCTTGACGACCACGTCGTTCAGGCGCTTGAGCCCGAGCGAGCGCAGGGTCTCACGGTGGTTCTGCTTGCTGCCGATGTACGACTTCGTCTGCGTGATCT
Organism: Streptomyces sp. NPDC096132; assembly: GCF_044763345.1. NCBI lineage: Bacteria > Bacillati > Actinomycetota > Actinomycetes > Kitasatosporales > Streptomycetaceae > Streptomyces > Streptomyces sp. NPDC096132. The sequence goes on along the minus strand of NZ_JBIWGA010000005.1, from coordinate 98,336 downwards.
TGAGGCGAGCCATTACGCACCCGCTCCCGCACGCGCACGAAGCAGAGCCGCGGGGGCGACGTCCTCGAGCGGCAGACCACGGCGGGCCGCGATCTCCTCGGGACGCTGCAGGCCCTTCAGGGCCTCCACGGTCGCGTGCACGATGTTGATGGCGTTGTCGGAGCCGAGCGACTTCGACAGCACGTCGTGGATACCGGCGCACTCGAGCACGGCACGCACCGGACCACCGGCGATAACACCGGTACCCGGGGACGCGGGCTTGAGCAGCACGACGCCGGCAGCCTTCTCACCCTGGATGGGGTGGGGGATGGTGCCCTGGATACGGGGGACCTTGAAGAAGTGCTTCTTGGCCTCCTCAACGCCCTTGGCGATGGCGGCCGGCACCTCCTTGGCCTTGCCGTAACCGACACCCACGGTGCCGTCACCGTCGCCCACCACGACCAGCGCGGTGAAGCTGAAGCGACGACCACCCTTCACAACCTTGGCGACGCGGTTGATCGCGACAACGCGCTCAACGTACGCGGTCTTCTCGGCGGCAGCAGCGCCGCCGTCACGGCCCTTCCGGTCCCGCCGCTCGCCGCCACCGGCACCGCCACCGCGGCGCTGGGGTCCAGCCATTGGATTACCTCTCTCTTTCCGCTAGCTACAAGCGGCTCAGAACTTGAGCCCGGCTTCGCGGGCGGCGTCCGCCAGGGCGGCGATGCGCCCGGCGTACTGGTTGCCACCACGGTCGAACACGACGGCCTCGACACCGGCGGCCTTGGCGCGCTCGGCGACCAGGGCACCGACCTGCTTGGCCTGCGCGGACTTGTCGCCCTCGCCACCGCGGACCGAGGTGTCCAGGGTGGACGCCGACGCCAGGGTGTGACCCTTGATGTCGTCGATCACCTGGGCCACGATGTGGCGGTTCGAGCGGGTAACGACCAGACGGGGACGCTCCGCCGTACCGGAGATCCGCTTGCGGATCCGGATGTGACGGCGCTTGATCGCGGCGCGCTTGTAGGCGTCGCCCTTCAGGATCTTCTGTCCGTATGCCATGGCTTACTTACCCGCCTTTCCGACCTTGCGGCGGATGACTTCGCCCTCGTACTTGACGCCCTTGGCCTTGTACGGGTCGGGCTTGCGCAGCTTGCGGATGTTCGCCGCAACCTCGCCGACCTTCTGCTTGTCGATGCCCTCGACCGAGAAACGGGTCGGAGCCTCGACCTTGAAGGTGATGCCCTCGGGGGCCTCGACGAGGATCGGGTGGCTGTAACCGAGCGCGAACTCGAGGTTCGAGCCCTTGGCGGTCACGCGGTAACCGACACCGCTGATCTCGAGCTTCTTCACGTAACCCTGGGTCACGCCGGTGATCATGTTCGCCACCAGCGTGCGGGAGAGGCCGTGCAGGGCCTTGCTCTGACGCTCGTCGTTGGGGCGGGTCACCTGGAGAGTGCCGTCCTCGCCCTTGGCGATGTCGATCGGAGCAGCAACGGTGTGGGTCAGCGAACCCTTCGGGCCCTTGACCTCGACCGTGCGGCCGTCGATGGTGACGTCCACGCCGGCGGGAACCGCGATGGGGAGCTTGCCGATGCGCGACATAGCTGTTTCCTCCGTTCCCTTCTGCTACCAGACGTAGGCGAGGACTTCCCCACCCACGCCCTTCTTGCCGGCCTGCTTGTCGGTGAGGAGCCCGTGCGACGTGGAGATGATCGCCACGCCGAGGCCGCCCAGCACCTTCGGCAGGGAGGTGGACTTCGCGTACACCCGGAGACCGGGCTTGGAGATCCGCTTGATGCCCGCGATGGAGCGCTCACGGTTCGGGCCGAACTTCAGCTCGAGGGTGAGGTTCTTGCCGACCTCGGCGTCCTCGACGCGCCAGCCCGTGATGAAGCCCTCCTGCTGGAGGATCTCCGCGATGTGAGACTTGATCTTGGACGCCGGCATCGTCACGGAGTCGTGGTACGCCGAGTTCGCGTTCCGCAGACGAGTCAGCATGTCTGCGATCGGATCAGTCATGGTCATGAATTGGCCTGTGGCCTCTCTCGCCGGGGTTTCCTGGTGCGCCATCCCTCTCCCCGATCCGAGACGGGACGGGTGCGGCGCGGTGGACCTACGGCGTAGTAAGCAGACTTCAGCGGACAGCTGTCCGCGTGCGTACGGGCGACCGTCAGGCGCCCAACCCTCCAAGCCTAAGCCATGAAAGGGAGGGCGCCTGACACGCCCATTGCTTACCGAGAGCTTCAGGAATCCCGAATTACCGGGATTACCAGGAGCTCTTGGTCACGCCCGGCAGCTCGCCACGGTGAGCCATCTCACGAAGGCACACGCGGCAGAGGCCGAACTTGCGGTACACGGAGTGCGGACGGCCGCAGCGCTGGCAGCGGGTGTAGGTGCGCACACCGAACTTGGGCTTGCGAGCAGCCTTAGCGATCAGAGCCTTCTTCGCCATCTCGCTCACGCCTCCTTGAAGGGGAAGCCGAGGTGACGAAGGAGCGCGCGGCCCTCAGCGTCGTTGGTCGCCGTGGTGACCACGGTGATGTCCATACCCCGGACACGGTCGATCTTGTCCTGGTCGATCTCGTGGAACATGACCTGCTCCGTGAGACCGAAGGTGTAGTTGCCACGGCCGTCGAACTGCTTGGGGGACAGACCACGGAAGTCGCGGATGCGCGGCAGCGCGAGCGACAGGGTGCGGTCCAGGAACTCCCACATGCGGTCGCCACGGAGCGTGACGTGGGCACCGATCGGCTGACCCTCACGCAGCTTGAACTGCGCGATGGACTTGCGGGCCTTGGTGACGGCCGGCTTCTGACCGGTGATCTGGGTCAGGTCGCGGATCGCGCCCTCGATGATCTTCGAGTCACGGGCGGCGTCGCCGACACCCATGTTGACCACGATCTTGACGAGGCCGGGGATCTGCATGACGTTCTCGTACTTGAACTCGTCACGCAGCTTGCCCGCGATCTCCTCGCGGTACTTCGTCTTGAGACGCGGAGTGGTGGTGGTAGCCATCAGATGTCCTCACCCGTCCGCTTGGCAACGCGGATCTTGTTGCCCTCGTCGTCGAAGCGGTAACCGACACGCGTGACGACCTTGTTGCCGTCCTTCTCCACGACCAGCTGAACGTTGGACACGTGGATCGGGGCCTCGGTGGTCACGATGCCGCCGGCCTGGGAGCCCTTGGCGGTCGGGCCGGCCTTGGTGTGCTTCTTGACCCGGTTGACACCCTCGACCAGGACGCGGTCCTCGCGGGGGAAGGCCGCGATGACCTTGCCCTGCTTGCCCTTGTCCTTACCGGTGATGACCTGGACCAGGTCGCCCTTCTTGATCTTCATGCTTACAGCACCTCCGGCGCGAGCGAGATGATCTTCATGAACTTCTTCTCGCGCAGCTCACGGCCGACCGGGCCGAAGATGCGGGTGCCGCGAGGGTCGCCGTCGTTCTTCAGAATGACGGCGGCGTTCTCGTCGAAGCGGATGTACGAGCCGTCCGGACGGCGGCGCTCCTTGACGGTGCGAACGATGACCGCCTTGACGACGTCACCCTTCTTCACGTTGCCACCGGGGATCGCGTCCTTGACGGTGGCGACGATGACGTCACCGATGCCCGCGTAGCGGCGACCGGAGCCACCGAGCACACGGATGCAAAGGATCTCCTTCGCACCAGTGTTGTCGGCGACACGCAGTCGCGACTCCTGCTGGATCACGTCTATCTCCTGTTTGTCTGCCGGTTCCCGGCAGGGGCTTCCTCTTTACGAGGTGAAGCCCCTGCCGAGCCTGGCGGAACTGTCCTGCGGGGATGCCCGCAGGAAATTACTTGGCCTTCTCGAGGATCTCGACGACGCGCCAGCGCTTCGTCGCGGACAGCGGCCGGGTCTCCATGAGGAGGACGCGGTCGCCGACACCCGCGGCGTTCTGCTCGTCGTGCGCCTTGAGCTTGTTCGTACGGCGGATGACCTTGCCGTACAGCGCGTGCTTGACGCGGTCCTCGACGGCGACGACGACGGTCTTGTCCATCTTGTCGCTGACGACGAGACCCTCACGGGTCTTGCGGAAGCCGCGCGCCTCTGCGTTCTCAGTCACGTTGTTCTCGCTCATCAGGCGCTCTCCACCGTTTCGATGCCCAGCTCACGCTCGCGCATCAGGGTGTAGATCCGCGCGATGTCCTTGCGGACCGCCTTCAGACGGCCGTGGTTCTCAAGCTGTCCGGTCGCCGCCTGGAAGCGGAGGTTGAACAGCTCTTCCTTGGCCTCGCGGAGCTTCGCCAGAAGCTCCTCGTTGCCCAGCTCGCGCAGCTCGGACGCCTTGGTACCGGCCGACATCACGCTTCACCTGCCTCGCGCTTGACGATCCGGCACTTCATCGGCAGCTTGTGGGCGGCGCGAGTGAGGGCCTCACGGGCGATCTTCTCGTTCGGGTAGGACAGCTCGAACATGACCCGGCCCGGGTGCACGTTCGCGATCCACCACTCCGGCGAACCCTTACCGGAACCCATGCGGGTCTCGGCGGGCTTCTTCGTGAGCGGGCGGTCCGGGTAGATGTTGATCCAGACCTTGCCGCCACGCTTGATGTGGCGGGTCATCGCGATACGGGCCGCCTCGATCTGGCGGTTGGTCACGTACGCCGGCGTGAGGGCCTGGATGCCGTACTCGCCGAACGCGACCGTCGTACCGCCCTTGGCCTCACCGCGACGCTTCGGGTGGTGCTGCTTGCGGTGCTTGACCCTACGGGGGATCAGCATGTCGGTCAGGCCTCCGTTCCGGTGCTCTCAGCCGGAGCGGCAGCCGGAGCCTCGGCCTTGGGGGCCTCGGCAGCGGGAGCCTGCTGCGGCTTGCGACCGCGACCGCCACGCTCGCCACCGCGGCCACCACGGGCCGGGCGGTCGGCGCCGCCACGGGCCGGGCGGTTGCCGGCGCGGGCAGCAGCGTTCTCGGCGCGGACCTCGGCGATGTTCTTGACGTCGCCCTTGTAGATCCAGACCTTCACACCGATGCGGCCGAAGGTCGTCTTGGCCTCGAAGAAGCCGTAGTCCACGTTCGCGCGGAGCGTGTGCAGGGGCACACGGCCCTCGCGGTAGAACTCCGAGCGGGACATCTCGGCGCCGCCGAGGCGGCCACCGCACTGGATCTTGATGCCCTTGGCGCCGGCCTTCATGGCGGACTGCATGCTCTTGCGCATGGCCCGACGGAAGGAGACGCGGGAGGAGAGCTGCTCGGCGACGGCCTGGGCCACCAGCTGAGCGTCCGTCTCCGGGTTCTTGACCTCGAGGATGTTGAGCTGGACCTGCTTCTTGGTCAGCTTCTCCAGGTCACCGCGGATACGGTCGGCCTCGGCGCCACGGCGGCCGATGACGATGCCCGGACGCGCGGTGTGGATGTCCACACGCACACGGTCGCGGGTGCGCTCGATCTCGACCTTGGAGATGCCGGCGCGCTCCATGCCGGACGTCATCATCCGACGGATGGCGACGTCCTCGCCGACGTACTCCTTGTACGACTTGTCGGCGTACCACCGGGACTTGAAGTCCGTGGTGATGCCGAGCCGGAACCCATGCGGGTTAACCTTCTGGCCCATTACCGGGTTCCTTCCTTGCTGGCGACGACCACGGTGATGTGGCTGGTCCGCTTGCGGATCCGGTAGGCACGGCCCTGGGCGCGCGGACGGAACCGCTTCAGGGTCGGACCCTCGTCGACGTACGCCTCGCTGATGAACAGCGAGGAGGCGTCCGTGTGGTCGTAGTTGTGCGCGGCGTTGGCAATGGCGCTGTCGAGCACCTTGCCGACCGGCTCGGAGGCTGCCTGCGGAGCGAATCGCAGAACAGCCTGAGCCTCCGTGGCGTCCATGCCACGGATGAGGTCCACCACACGGCGGGCCTTCATGGGCGTGACGCGGATGTACCGCGCCTGGGCCCTGGCTTCCATGGTTGTCCCTTCAGAGTTACTTACGTGTCTGAATGCGATCCGCTACTAGCGGCGCTTCGACTTCCGGTCTTCCTTGACGTGACCCCGGAAGGTGCGCGTCGGCGAGAACTCGCCGAGCTTGTGGCCGACCATCGACTCGGTGACGAACACCGGGATGTGGGTCTTGCCGTTGTGCACCGCGAGCGTGTGGCCGAGCATGGCCGGCACGATCATGGAGCGACGGGACCAGGTCTTGATGACGTTCTTGGTGCCGGCTTCGTTCTGGGCGTCCACCTTCTTGATCAGGTGGTCGTCGACGAAGGGCCCCTTCTTGAGACTGCGCGGCATCTAAACCCGCTCCTAGCGCTTCTTGTTCGTCTTGCGGCGGCGGACGATGTACTTGTTCGAAGCCTTCTTCGGCGAACGAGTACGACCCTCCTTCTGACCCCACGGGGAGACCGGGTGGCGACCACCGGAGGTCTTGCCCTCACCACCACCGTGCGGGTGGTCGACCGGGTTCATCGCGACACCACGGACGGTCGGGCGAACGCCCAGCCAGCGCTTGCGGCCGGCCTTGCCCCAGTTGATGTTGCTCTGCTCGGCGTTGCCGACCTCGCCGACCGTGGCGCGGCAGCGCTGGTCGACCAGGCGGATCTCACCGGAGGGCATGCGGAGGTGGGCCATCGAGCCCTCCTTCGCGAGCAGCTGCACGGAGGCACCGGCGGAGCGGGCGAACTTGGCGCCGCCACCGGGACGGAGCTCGATCGCGTGGATCGTGGTACCGACCGGGATGTTGCGGAGCGCCAGGTTGTTGCCCGGCTTGATGTCGGCCCCGGGACCGTTCTCGACGCGGTCACCCTGCTGCAGGTTGCGCGGGGCGAGGATGTAGCGCTTCTCGCCGTCGGCGTAGTGCAGCAGCGCGATGCGCGCGGTGCGGTTGGGGTCGTACTCGATGTGCGCGACCTTCGCCGGCACGCCGTCCTTGTCGTGACGACGGAAGTCGATCACGCGGTAGGCGCGCTTGTGTCCGCCACCCTGGTGGCGAACGGTCACACGACCGGAATTGTTACGGCCGCCCTTGCTGTGCAGGGGGCGGACCAGCGACTTCTCCGGCGTGGACCGCGTGACCTCGACGAAGTCGGCGACGCTGGAGCCACGACGGCCCGGCGTAGTCGGCTTGTACTTGCGGATTCCCATTTCTCAGTCCTCGTCCGATATCGGACGATCCGGACCGCCGTCAGGCGGTCGGACCGCCGAAGATGTCGATACGGTCGCCCTCGGCGAGGGTCACGATCGCGCGCTTGGTGGCGGCGCGCTGGCCGAAGCCCGTGCGGGTCCGCTTGCGCTTGCCCTGGCGGTTGATCGTGTTGACCCCGGTGACCTTGACCGAGAAGACCGCCTGGACGGCCTGCTTGATCTGGGTCTTGTTGGCGTTCGGGTCGACGATGAACGTGTACTTGTTCTCGTCGAGGAGCGCGTAGCTCTTCTCCGACACGACCGGCTTCAGCAGCACGTCACGGGGGTCCGTGTACGCCTTGCTGGGCGCGGTGACGACGGTGTTCTTGCCCTCGGTGGCGTGGCGCTTCGCCTTGGCGACGCGCGCGGCCTTGGCGGCCTTGGCCGCCTTGGAGGCGATGCTCGGGTGACGCGTAGCCATCAGGCCTCGCTCCCTTCGGTGTCGTTGGCCTTCGGGCCGGCGACGAAGGACTCGAGAGCGGCCTGGGTGAAGACCACGTCGTCCGAGACGATCACGTCGTACGTGTTCAGCTGGCCCGGCTCCAGGATGTGGACCTGGGGCAGGTTGCGGGCGGACAGCCACGCGGCCTCGTCGGCGCGCTCGACGACCAGGAGCAGGTTCTTGCGCTCCGAGATCTTGCCGAACAGCGTCCGAGCGGACTTGGTGGAGGGGGTGTCGCCCTCGATCACGCCGGTGACGACGTGGATGCGGTTGTGGCGGGCCCGGTCGGTGAGGGCGTGACGCAGGGCGGCAGCCTTCATCTTCTTCGGGGTCCGCTGCGAGTAGTCACGCGGCTGCGGGCCGTGGACGACGCCACCGCCGGCGAACTGCGGCGCGCGGGTCGAGCCCTGACGGGCGCGGCCGGTGCCCTTCTGGCGGTAAGGCTTCTTGCCACCACCACGGACCTCGCCACGGGTCTTCGTCTTGTGCGTGCCCTGGCGGGCAGCCGCGTTCTGCGCGACGACGACCTGGTGGATCAGCGGGATGCTGACCTTCTCCACGCCGAAGATCTCCGCGGGGAGCTCGACGCTACCGGTCTTCTCGCCGGCAGGCGAAAGGATGTCAACAGTGCTCATCGGTTACCTCAGGCCCCCTTGGCCGCGGTGCGGACCAGGACGAGGCCGCCGTTCGGACCGGGGACAGCGCCCTTGATGAGCAGCAGACCCTTCTCCGCGTCAACGGCGTGGACGGTCAGGTTCTGGGTGGTGACACGCTCGTTGCCCATGCGACCCGCCATGCGGAGGCCCTTGAACACGCGGCCCGGGGTGGCGCAGCCACCGATGGAACCGGGCGAGCGGTGCTTGCGCTGGGTGCCGTGACCGGCGCCGAGGCCCTTGAAGTTGTGACGCTTCATGACACCGGCGAAGCCCTTGCCCTTGCTCTTGCCGGTCACGTCGACCTTGATGCCGGCCTCGAACACCTCGGCGGTGATCTCCTGGCCGAGGGTGTACTCGCTGGCGTCAGCGGTACGGATCTCGACGAGGTGGCGGCGGGGAGTGACGTCGGCCTTGGCGAAGTGGCCCTTGAGGGGCTTGTTCACCTTGCGCGGGTCGATCTCGCCGAACGCGATCTGGACGGACTCGTAGCCGTCGGCGTCGTTCGTACGGACCTGGGTCACGACGTTGGGGCCGGCCTTGACGACGGTGACCGGAACAACACGGTTGTTCTCGTCCCACACCTGCGTCATGCCGAGCTTCTCGCCCAGGATGCCCTTGATCTGCTTAGCCATTCTCAGATCACCGGCCCCTAGAGCTTGATCTCGATGTCGACACCGGCCGGGAGGTCGAGTCGCATCAGAGAGTCAACGGTCTTGGGCGTCGGGTCGAGGATGTCGATCAGGCGCTTGTGCGTGCGCATCTCGAAGTGCTCGCGCGAGTCCTTGTACTTGTGCGGCGACTTGATGACGCAGTACACGTTCTTCTCAGTGGGCAGCGGCACCGGGCCCGCGACCGACGCACCAGTGCGGGTCACCGTCTCGACGATCTTCTTCGCCGAGGAGTCGATGACCTCGTGGTCGTAGGCCTTGAGCCGGATGCGGATCTTCTGTCCCGCCATGGCTACTCAGTAGTCCTTTGTCTCGTAACGCTCTGGAACCCGGTGCCCCGGCGACGTCTCCGCCGCCCCTTCTCCGACCCACGCGGTCGGGCGTGTCGCGCTCCCGCTGACACAGATGCCCCTTGTTCGAACATCCCTGCAGGGAATGCACACGGCCCTTCCGGAACCGCAAGCCGGGGACAAAGGTCCACCGGGCGCCTGGCCGGTGCCGCACCTTGCTTCCCGAAAGATTCCCGTACGTCCGCCCCAGCGCTGCCGTACGGCAGTTAGGGCGACGAGTACTGTGGGACTCGCTTCCGGTCCTCCCGGCGGGAGGCGCGCAGCATCAACACTCGACCGAGCAACCCCGCTAGTCTGCCATACGGGGCCGCACCTCCGCCAATCGAGCCGGAGAGAATACCCCGGACGTGACACAGGTCAAACGCGTGTGGGACTCACCCTCGATTCCGGGGCCCGCGTTGAGGGTGATCACCCAGCAAGCTCAACCCGCCTGCCCCCCACTCCGCACCCGGGCGAACGCCCCGTCCAGCCCCCGCTTCACCACCCCCGCCACCGGCCGCTCCACAAAGCGGTGCACCGCCCAGCTCAGCGCCAGGAACCCGGCCAGGACCGACGCCACCAGCAGTCGTGGGTCCATGTCGTCCCGCAGGCGGCTGATCACGGCCGTGCCCGCCGCGTAGTGCATCAGGTAGAGCGGATAGGTGAGGCTCCCCGCCGTCACCAGCCACCGCCACCGGATCCGGTCCGTGAAGCCGAGGGCCACGGCGACCATGATCAGCAGGAACACGGTGAAGATGACCACCGCGCCCCGCCAGCTCCCCACATGCTCGACCTCGTCGATCCGCTGGCCCAGTTCCTTCTGGCCCATCAGCCAGGCCATCGCGAGGATGCCCCACAGGAGCAGGTCCTGGCCGAAGCGGTGCATGAGGTACAGGGCGAGGCCGGCGATGAAGTACCAGGAGGCCTCAGGGTCGGCGACCAGCTCCAGCAGGGGCAGCTTCGCGACCGGGGCGAGCATGGCCGCCGCGCCCCACACGCAGCAGAACACCACCACCCGGCGATAGGTCAGGCCCATCCACACCACGACCAGGAACAGCAGGTAGAAGCGCAGTTCCGACCAGAGGGTCCAGTAGACGCCGTCCACGTTCTGCACGCCCGAACCCGACTGAAGCATCGTCAGGTTCAGCAGGACGTCCCGCAGCCGCAGCCGCTCCCACACCCCCGGCAGGGCCACCAGCACACCCGTCGTGAACAGCACCGCGAACCAGTAGGCGGGGTAGAGCCGGATGACCCGCGACACGAAGAACTGGCGCGGCGTCCGTCCCCAGCACGACATGCAGATCACGAAGCCGCTGATCACGAAGAAGATCTCGACGCCGATCCAGCCGTAGGCCGCGAAGTGGAAGACCGTCGGCATGATGTCCGACGTGGGGCGGTCCCAGATCAGGTTGCCGGGCTGGTTCACGCGGCGGGTGCCGGCGTAGTGGTGGACCGCGACCATGAGCGCGGCGAGGAGCCGGATGCCGTCGAGGGCGTAGAGGCGGGGGCGCCGCGCGCGGCTGGGGCGTGGCGGCACCACGAGGGGCGTGGGGAGCGGTTGTGCGGTGCGTATGAGAGGGAGGCCAGACATCGTCCGTCAGGCTAGGCCCGGCACAGGTACCTCATGGGCGACACAGGGCAACGTTCGTCCACGGTTCACCCACCGCACATCCGTACGACTCCCCGCGCCGAAAAGCACGCACCCAAGCGCGAAAGGGCCCGTACGACCGGAGTCGTACGGGCCCTCTCAGGAGCTCAGCTCAGGCTGTGCTGCCGCTCAGGCTCAAGATCACTTGTTGATCTTGATGACCTGGCCGGCGCCGACCGTCCGGCCACCCTCACGGATGGCGAACTTCAGGCCCTCTTCCATGGCGACGGGCTGGATGAGCTCCACCTTCATCTCGGTGTTGTCACCCGGCATGACCATCTCGGTGCCCTCGGGGAGGGTCACGACGCCGGTCACGTCCGTCGTACGGAAGTAGAACTGCGGACGGTAGTTGTTGAAGAACGGGGTGTGGCGACCACCCTCGTCCTTCGACAGGATGTAGGCCTGGGCCTCGAACTCGGTGTGCGGGGTGACCGAACCGGGCTTGATGATGACCTGGCCGCGCTCGACGTCCTCGCGCTTGATGCCGCGGAGCAGCAGACCGACGTTCTCACCGGCCTGGCCCTCGTCGAGCAGCTTGCGGAACATCTCGATACCGGTGACCGTGGTGGTGGTCTTCTCGGTCTTGATGCCGATGATGTCGACGGTCTCGTTGACCTTCAGGACACCACGCTCGATACGGCCGGTGACGACCGTACCGCGACCGGTGATCGTGAAGACGTCCTCGATCGGCATCAGGAACGGCTTGTCGACGTCACGCTCGGGCTCCGGGATGGAGGTGTCGACGGCGTTCATGAGCTCGAGCACGGACTGGGTCCACTCGGCGTCGCCCTCGAGCGCCTTGAGCGCGGAGACGCGGACGACCGGCAGGTCGTCGCCCGGGAACTCGTACTCGGAGAGGAGCTCACGGACCTCGAGCTCGACGAGCTCCAGGATCTCCTCGTCGTCCACCATGTCGGCCTTGTTCAGGGCGACCACGATGTACGGAACGCCGACCTGGCGGGCCAGGAGCACGTGCTCCTTGGTCTGCGGCATCGGGCCGTCGGTGGCGGCGACCACGAGGATCGCGCCGTCCATCTGCGCGGCACCGGTGATCATGTTCTTGATGTAGTCCGCGTGACCCGGGCAGTCGACGTGCGCGTAGTGACGGGTCTCCGTCTGGTACTCGACGTGCGCGATGGAGATGGTGATACCGCGCTGACGCTCTTCGGGCGCCTTGTCGATGTTGTCGAACGCGGTGGCCTCGTTCAGGTCCGGGTACGCGTCGTGCAGCACCTTGGTAATGGCGGCCGTGAGGGTCGTCTTACCGTGGTCGATGTGACCGATGGTGCCGATGTTGACGTGCGGCTTAGTCCGCTCGAACTTCGCCTTCGCCACTGGGGTCCTCCTGTGGAGTGGTTCTGTACGCCTTGGATCGTCGGCGCCAGGTGATCTTTGCTGTTAAGTCCCGGGCCCCGGGTCATTCACCCACAAAGGCGGATGAATGACCCGTGAGGCTCCAGGGTCAAGCCTAAAGCGTGTGCACGCGGTGCGTTAAACGCGGTGCGTCACTCGCCCTTGGCCTTCGCGATGATCTCCTCGGCGACGTTCCGCGGAACCTCGGCGTAGGAGTCGAACTGCATGGAGTAGCTCGCACGGCCGGACGTCTTGCTGCGCAGGTCGCCGACGTAACCGAACATCTCCGAGAGGGGCACGAGGCCCTTCACGACGCGGGCACCCGCCCGCTCCTCCATGGCCTGGATCTGGCCACGGCGGGAGTTGATGTCGCCGATGACCTCGCCCATGTAGTCCTCGGGCGTGGTGACCTCCACGGCCATCATCGGCTCGAGCAGCACGGGGCTGGCCTTGCGCGCGGCCTCCTTGAAGGCCTGCGAACCGGCGATCTTGAACGCGAGCTCGGAGGAGTCGACCTCGTGGTAGGCACCGTCGATGAGCGTCACGCGGACACCGGTCATCTCGTAACCGGCGAGGATGCCGAACTGCATGGCCTCCTGCGCACCGGCGTCGACCGAGGGGATGTACTCCTTCGGCACGCGGCCACCGGTGACCTTGTTGACGAACTCGTACGACGTGTCGCCGCCCTCGATCGGCTCGATGCCGATGATGACGCGCGCGAACTGGCCGGTACCACCCGTCTGCTTCTTGTGGGTGTACTCGACCTTCTCGACGGCCTTGCGGATCGTCTCGCGGTACGCGACCTGCGGCTTGCCGACGTTGGCCTCGACCTTGAACTCACGGCGCATACGGTCGACCAGCACCTCGAGGTGCAGTTCGCCCATGCCGCCGATGATGGTCTGGCCGGTCTCCTCGTCGGAGTGGACCTGGAAGGACGGGTCCTCCTCGGCGAGGCGCTGGATCGCGATGCCCAGCTTCTCCTGGTCGCCCTTCGACTTGGGCTCGATGGCGACCTGGATAACCGGCGCCGGGAAGTCCATGGACTCCAGGATGACCGGGTTCTTCTCGTCGGCCAGCGTCTCACCGGTGGTGGTCTGCTTCAGGCCCATGACGGCGACGATGTCGCCGGCGCCCACCGACTCGATCTCCTCACGCTTGTTGGCGTGCATACGGTAGATCTTGCCGATGCGCTCCTTGCGGCCCTTGACCGAGTTGAGCACGGCGGAGCCGGACTCGAGGCGGCCGGAGTAGACGCGCACGAAGGTGAGCTTGCCGAGGTGCGGGTCGCTCATGATCTTGAACGCCAGCGCCGACAGCGGCTCGTCGTCGGACGGCTTGCGCTTGACGACCTTCTCCGGGTCCTTGACGTCGTGGCCCTCGATGGCCTCGATGTCGACCGGGGACGGCAGGTAGCGCACGACCGCGTCGAGCAGGGGCTGAACGCCCTTGTTCTTGAACGCGGTTCCGCAGAACACGGGGGTGACGGTGGTGCCGCCGCCCTTGCCGGACGCGATGGTGATACGACGGATCGCCGCGTAGAGCTGCTCCTCCGAGGGCTCCTCGCCCTCGAGGTACAGCTCCATGAGCTCCTCGTCGTTCTCCGCGACGGCCTCGAGCAGCTTGCCGCGCCACTCCTCGGCAGCCTCGGTGTGGGTGGCCGGGATGTCGACGACGTCGTACATCTCGCCCTTGGTCGCCTCGGCGGACCAGACCAGGGCCTTCATGCGGACCAGGTCGACGACACCCTGGAAGTCGGCCTCGGCACCGATCGGGAGCTGCATGACGATCGGCTGCGCGCCCAGGCGGTCGACGATCATGTCGACGCAGCGGTGGAACTCGGCACCGGTGCGGTCGAGCTTGTTGACGAAGCAGATACGCGGAACGCCATAGCGGTCCGCCTGACGCCAAACCGTCTCGGACTGGGGCTCGACGCCGGCGACGCCGTCGAACACCGTCACGGCACCGTCGAGCACGCGGAGCGAACGCTCCACCTCGACGGTGAAGTCGACGTGACCCGGGGTGTCGATGATGTTGATCGTGTGGTCAACGTCTTCGAGCGGCCAGTGACAGGTGGTGGCAGCAGAGGTGATCGTGATGCCACGCTCCTGCTCCTGCTCCATCCAGTCCATGGTGGCAGCACCGTCGTGGACCTCACCGATCTTGTACGACACACCGGTGTAGAACAGGATCCGCTCGGTGGTGGTCGTCTTGCCCGCGTCGATGTGGGCCATGATCCCGATGTTGCGGACCTTGGCCAGGTCAAGCGAAGTGGTAGCCATAAGGCTTCAGTCTTCTCTCGGTCTCGATGTGGACTGCGACTACCAGCGGTAGTGCGCGAAGGCCTTGTTGGACTCGGCCATCTTGTGCGTGTCCTCGCGCTTCTTCACAGCGGCGCCGAGGCCGTTGGACGCGTCGAGGAGCTCGTTCAGCAGACGCTCGGTCATGGTCTTCTCGCGACGGGCGCGGGAGTAACCGACGAGCCAGCGCAGCGCCAGGGTGTTGGCACGGCCGGGCTTGACCTCGACCGGGACCTGGTAGGTGGCGCCACCGACACGGCGGGACTTGACCTCGATGGTCGGCTTGATGTTCTCGAGAGCGCGCTTGAGCGTGATGACCGGGTCGTTGCCGGTCTTGTCGCGCAGGCCCTCCATGGCGCCGTAAACGATCCGCTCGGCAGTCGAGCGCTTGCCGTTCAGCAGCACCTTGTTGATCAGGGAGGTCACCAGAGGAGAACCGTAGACCGGGTCGATGATGACCGGGCGCTTCGGGGCGGGGCCCTTACGAGGCATTCTTACTTCTCCTTCTTGGCGCCGTAGCGGCTGCGGGCCTGCTTGCGGTTCTTGACACCCTGGGTGTCGAGCGAACCGCGGATGATCTTGTAGCGAACACCCGGCAGGTCCTTCACACGGCCGCCGCGCACGAGCACGATGGAGTGCTCCTGCAGGTTGTGTCCCTCACCCGGAATGTAAGCGGTGACCTCGATCCCGCTGGTCAGACGCACACGCGCGACCTTACGCAGGGCCGAGTTCGGCTTCTTCGGGGTGGTCGTGAACACACGCGTGCAGACGCCGCGACGCTGAGGGGAACCCTCGAGTGCGGGCGTCTTGTTCTTCTCGACCTTGTCCTGCCGGCCCTTGCGGACCAGCTGCTGGATCGTAGGCACTACTTCTCCGGTTTCTGTGTGCCGATGGGTACAGCTAACCTGGAACTTCGCCGACCCACGCGGTCGGGTGTGTCGAATCCCGCGGACTTCCGCCGCGAGGCAGCGGAAAGCTCGGATTACGGTGGCCGGTCTCGGCCCCGATGCGGTGTGATGGCACGCACGAGGGCCAGGGCACACCCCAGGCACAAGGTCTGAGCGTACCCAGCGCAATCACTCCGGTCAAAACAGAAGCAGTACGCCCGACACACCGCGGTTACGTTCGCGAACCCGATCGCTGCTGTGGTACGGGCGTTTCCCCGCCCTTCGGCTGCTGAGCCGCGGTGTCGTGGCCGACGAAATACGTCGGCCGGTTCTGCACGGCCGTGTAGATACGGCCGACGTATTCGCCGAGCAGCCCCACGCAGATCAGCTGGACCGCGCCGATGAACAGCACGCCGGTGAACAGGGAGGTCCAGCCGGGGACCGTGTGGTCGAGGAAGTGGGCGCTCAGGGTGTACCCCATCAGCCCCAGACAGACCAGGAAGGCGAAACCGCCGAGCCAGGTGGCGATCCGCAGTGGGGCGGCGGAGAATCCGGTCACACTGTCGACGGCCAGCCGGATCATCCGGCCCAGCGGGTACTTGCTCTGCCCGGCCGGGCGCGGGGCGCGCTCGTACGTCACCCGTCCGCTGGGGAAGCCGAGCCAGGGCACCAGCAGCCGGTAGACGCGCTGCTGGTCGGGCAGTTCCTTGAGCGCGTCCACGGCGGCCCGGCTGAGCAGCCGGAAGTCGCCGGCCTGGGCGGGAACGGACGGCCCGGCCAGCCGCCGCACGAGCCGGTAGTACAGACCGGCCGTCCACCGCTTGAACCCGGTGTCGCTGGCGCGGTCGGCGCGGATGCCGTAGACGATGTCGAGCTTCTCGGCGCGGGCCAGTTCCAGCATCTCGGGGATCTTCTCGGGCGGGTCCTGGAGATCGGCGTCGATGCTGACGACGTAGGCGCCGAGGGCGCGGTCCAGGCCGGCGGTGAGGGCGGCCTGGTGGCCGGAGTTGCGGCGCAGCCCGATGATCCGCAGTTCGGGCCAGCCCAGCCGGAAGGCGGCGAGGAGTTCGGCGGTGCGGTCGGTGGAGCCGTCGTCGACGGCGACGACCTCGTACGCCGTGCCGAGACCGGCGAGCA
This sequence comes from Streptomyces sp. NPDC096132, assembly GCF_044763345.1. Lineage (NCBI taxonomy): Bacteria > Bacillati > Actinomycetota > Actinomycetes > Kitasatosporales > Streptomycetaceae > Streptomyces > Streptomyces sp. NPDC096132. The sequence continues at coordinate 81,802 of NZ_JBIWGA010000005.1, read as the reverse complement.
CCGGGCGCAGCCTGCTGACCAGCGCCGGAAGGACCTCTTCCTCGTTGAACATGGGAATGACGACCGACAGGACGGTCGCCCCGGCCACGGTGTCCGACGTCTCCGCCACGCGCCCTCCCCTCACCTGTGGCCCACATGTGCGACTCTGGTGCGATCTTATGACCACGCTTCACGATCGCCCGGACGGCGGCTCCGACCCGGCCCGTCCGTTGATCGCCCTAGGGGGGACCCCAGTCATGAGCACGGCCCGCAGCGACGCGGCGACGGACTCGGCCATACCCGAACAGGGGCAGGAGCGGCCCCCGCGCGGCCGCCGGCTCGCGCTTCCGGACGGTCTCCGACCGTACCTCCTGCCGCTGCTCCTGTACGGCGTGACGAAGCTGGTCGGTCTGACCGTCTTCGCCTGGCTGCTGGAGTGGGCCGACGACTACCACAAGAAGAACCCGCGCTTCGGCGGCGGCGCCCACTGGTGGGACGTCCTGGCCACCTGGGACGGCTGGTGGTACCTCCAGGTCGCGGAGAAGGGGTACGACCCCCGGCCGCTGGAGCCGCTTCCGCCCGGTGGGCTGTTCACGGTCCAGCAGAACTCGGTCGCGTTCTTCCCGCTCTTCCCCGGGCTGATCCGGGGCGTCTCGGAGAGCACCGGCCTCGGCCTGTACGGCTCGGCGATCCTGGTGTCCGTGCTGGCGTCCTTCGTGGCCGCGGCCGGGATCTACGCCGTGGTCGCGGCGCTCGCGGGCGTGCGGGCGGGCACGATCGCGGCCGGGCTGTGGGCCGTGGTGCCGGGCGCGGGTGTGGAGTGGGCGGTCTACTCGGAGTCGCTGTTCGTCGCGATCGCGTCCTGGTGCTGCTACTGCGTGATGAAGCGCCGGTGGGTGGCGGCCGGGCTGCTCGCCTTCCTGGCCGGACTGAACCGGCCGACGTCCGCCGCGCTCATCGGGGCGGTGGGGCTCGCCGCGATCGTGACGCTGGCGCGGCGGGAGAGCAGGCGCGAGCACGGCGTCGCCGGTCCGGTGTACGCGATGCTCGCCGCGCCGCTCGGGCTGCTCACCTACATCGCCTGGGTGGGGCTGAGCATGGGCGATCTCACCGCCTACTTCACGCTCCAGCGTGAGGGGTGGGCGCACTACTTCGACTTCGGCAAGTACACGCTGGACGTGCTCGGCAACACGGCGGTCGGCCACAACCAGTATCTGTTCGCCTTCTCCGTGCCCGATCTGTTCGGCGTCCAGATCGTGCTGGCGCTGCCCTTCCTGGTGGCGCTGATGCTGCGCAGGAAGCCGCCGCTGGTGCTGGTCGCGTACGCGCTGGCGTCGATCGTGACGGTGCTGGGGACGCAGCAGATGTTCGCCAACACGGGGAGGTATCTGCTCCCGGTGTTCCCGCTGCTGCTGGCCCCGGCGGCGGCGATGAGCCGGCTGAAGTGGCCGAGCCTGGCGGTGTTCTTCACGACGGCGTCGATCGCGTCGGGCTGGTACGCGCACTATGTGATCTTCGAGCTGGGGATTCCGTAGCCGAGGGGGCCCCCGGCGGCGGTCAGGTGGAGGAGACCGCCGCCAGGACCATGATCATCACGAAGAACGCCCAGCCCGCCACGGAGAGCCAGCCCAGGATGAGGCCCGCCATGGCGAACCCGTCACCGCCCTCGCCGGTGCGGCGGATCTCGGCGCGGGCCTTGTGGCCGAGGATCACCGCGGGGAGGCCGGTGAGCCCCGCGGTCATGGTGGTGAGCACACCGCAGACCATGGAGCCCACCGCCTTGCCGTTCGTGGGCGGCGGCGGGGCGGGCAGGAACGTACGCGGGACGGGCGGGCCGAACGCGGGGGGCGCGGCGAGCGTGGGCTGGACCGCCATGGGGCCCTGCGGAAGGTCGGAGATGACGAGTTGCAGTTCGCCGACGGTACGGGCCTGGTAGGCACGCTCCACGCGCTTGTTGAACTCGTCCTGCTGCAGGCGTCCTTCGCTGAAGCCGGCCCTGAGCACGTCCACGGCGCGCTCGCGGTCGGCGTGCGAGGCGAGCATCGAGGCACCGTTCGGCACCGGCCCCTGCGGCTGCCATGGTGACGGATAGGACACGGGCACCTCCCCCCGGACGGCTGAATGCCTCCATCATCTCTCAACGCGCTCCGAGTGCCCACGGTTCCCCCGGTCAGCGCAGGTTACGGTTCGGTCCGCGCGCCGCGCGTTCGGCCGCGAAGACGTCCTCCAGCCGGAAGAGCTGGGCCCGGCCCGCCTTGCCGGCCGGTTTCAGCCGGCCGAGCTGGACCCACTTGCGGATGGTCGCGGGGGCGACGCCGACCTCCTGGGCGGCGAGCGGCGCGGGAATCAGGGTGGGCCGGTCAGGGCCGTTCGCGGTGGCGCCGTTGCTCCCGTCGCTCATGCCCGCTCCCACTCCCCCTGGTCCCAGGTGTGCCGGTAGGCGGGGTCGTCGTGGCAGCCGCAGTCGGGGTCGGCGCAGCGGCAGGCCGGGTTGACGCACAGGACCGCGTGACGGTCGGGAAAGGCCCGCAGGGAGACCGAGTCGCACCAGGGGCAGCGGCCGGAGATCCGTACGACGGTCTCGGTGTCGCCCAGCGCCCGGGCGCAGCGCCGGGCCATCCGCCGGGTCTCGTCCCGTACGTGCGCGGACAGCACCGGGTCGGCGGCGATGCCGTCGAGGAGGCCGGCGATCCGGCGCAGCCGCTCGGGCACGGGTGCGCGGCGCGCCCGGGGCAGTCCGAGCCGGTCGCGGACGGCCTCCTCCAGCTCGACCACGCCGTCCGTGATGTCCCGGATGGTGTCGGAGACGTGCAGGCGCAACGGGGCGGCGCTGTGGCCGGGTGCGACGAGTCCGTGCCGCTGCTGGAGCAGCAACGCCTCCTCCCGCTCCTCGCGCGACCGCGCGGCGAGTTCGGCGGGCGGCGGAGCGGAGGGACGGGGAGCGGGGGTGCCGCGGCCCGGCACGAGTTCCGCGGACAGCTCCGGGAACTGCTGGAGCAGGGTGGCGATCCAGAGGGCGGCGTGGGTGGTGGGGCGGTCCTCAACCACGGGCGCCTCCCGGGTTCGGGAGGTGGGCGGCCACGGCGGCCAGGGCGGGCGGCAGGAACTGGGACGGTACGGAGACCGGCCGGCCGGAGCGCCACAGCCGGCCGCCGCAGACGCCGTCGAACCAGCTCTCCGCCGGCGCCACCGTCTCCTCGCAGGCGCGCCGGACCCGGCAGACCCCGCACGCCCGCAGCGCCGGGGCGGCCTGCTTGGGCTTCTTGGAGAAGACGACATGGGCCGGGAGCCCGGCGCAGGCGGCCGCAGACTGCCAGCGATCAGGTGGTGGGCAGGAACTGGTTGCGGGCACGGACATGGGACCCCCCTGTCGGTTCGTGAACGAGCCGTACGAAGTGAACGCCCCAAGAGTACAGATTGCGCGCGCGCTCGCAACGAACTTCCGGACCCCGTCCGTCCGCCATTCCCCCCCGAACCTCCATGAACCGCACGGATTTTCCTCATTGCTTGCACGAGAGCACGTAATTCCGCGCGCGCAAGCAAGCTAAACTCTTGCCACCCCCGAAGGAAGCGAGCTGACATGACCAGCCAGGATCTGGACGCGTTCGCCGCGTGGGTCGAAGACCTCATGCGCGACCGCGGCTACGACATCGACAGTCCACGCGGCGGCGGAAAGTCACGGATCGCGGACGAGGCGGGCGTGCACCGCGCGGCCGTCACCCGCCTGCTGCAGCGCCAGAGCATGCCGGACCTCGAGACCACGCGCCGCCTCGCGCGGGTGCTCGGCGTTCCGGTCCGCGACATGCTCATCCGTTCCGGCCGGCTGACCGCCGAGGAACTGGCCGATCCGCACGACTACCTGGCCGCGCCCGCGCCCAGCGCGGAGTCCGGCCGCCGCCCCACGCTCGAGGAGGTCGCCGACCTGCTCGGCGTGCCCGCCGACCGGCGGGAGATGTTCGTGCGGGTGGTGGAGCAGTTCCTGCCGAACGAGGCGGAGGCCGTCGGCCACAAGGGCGAGGGCGGCGACGGACGGGTGCTGGTGGAGTCGGCGACGGCCGCGTCCACCGGCGCCGACTAAACCCCGGCCGACCGACTGCGGGCACCCGTGGGCCGACGGGTGCACCTCGTGACACGGTCGCTTCACCCTCGTACGCCCCACCAGCCCCACCAGCCCCACCAGCCCCACCACGTACGCCTCCCCCACTCCCCACCGCGCTTCCCCCCACATCACCACTCCCCCCAGCCTCACCGCCCCCGCCTCGCGCTTTCCCCCCTCCCGCGCCTCCCGGCGCACCTCTCTCGCAGATTTAGTTGCGTGCGCGCACGCTCATCTGTCACAGTTGGTGCAGCGGCGGAGCTGTGCCCGCACCCCGCAGGACGGGGTCGTACCTCTCGCCGTACGCCGGGCCGAGGCGCCGTGCCGCCTCCCCCGCCCCGCCCCCGCGCGGCGCCCGCCCGGCTGCCTTCCCCTTCTTCCCGCTTCCGGCGAGGTGACCGGCATGACCACACCCACTCCACCGAGTTCGTTCCCCGACGTCGAAGCCATGATCGTCGACGTTCTGCAGGACGACTCCAGGCTCTCCGGCGCGATCGTCGACGTACAAGCCCCCACCGGTTTCGACGGCACGGCCGCCGCCGTCTTCGTCAACCGGCGCGGCGGCGCCTGGGTCGGCGAACTCCACGTCGACCAGCCGCTGATCGAGCTGGAGGTGTACGGCCCGACCAAACAGGCCGCGCACGTCCTGGCCAACGACGCCCGTCAGGCCGTGCTGGCCATGGCCAACAACCGGTACGGCACCAACCTCGTCACGGAGGTCGAGGAACAGGACGGCCCGCGCTGGCTGCCCGACTACCTCTACTCGGCGGCCAACCGCTACGTGACCGTGATGAAGGTGTACGTGGACATCTACTGACGGACGCTCCACCCCACAGACCGAAGGCCCCGCCCCTCGCCTCCCCGAGCCGGCGGGGCCTTCGCCGTACCCGGAAACCGCCGGGACGGCACCCCGCACCACCACACCGCACCCCTATATAAGGAGACCCACCCATGGCAGGCACCAACTCCTCCGAGATCCGCATCGCCGGAGTCGGCCGGCTCTACGTCGCCGCCGCCGACACCAAGGTTCCGACGACCTTCTCCACCGACCCGTCCACCGACTGGGCCACCGGCTGGAAGAACCTCGGCTTCACCAACGGCGAGGGCGTCACCTTCAGCAAGAAGGACAAGCTGGAGCCGGTCGACGTGTGGCAGGCCGTCAGCCCGGTGCACTTCGTGTACTCGGACCGCGACCTGACCCTGAAGTTCTCGCTGCTGCAGTTCAACGAGGACACGCTGCCGTTCTTCATGGGCGGCGGCCAGGTCGACGCCGTGACCGGCTCGACGGGCGTCTACAAGTACGACATCGCCGACCGCCCGTACGCCGATGTGCGCGCCCTCGGCCTGGAGTTCACCGACGTCCGCGCCGGTGACGGGGCGGCCGTGACCTACCGCTTCGGCATCCCGCGCGGCCAGGTCACGGCGGCGGACGACATCAAGCTGGCCCGCAAGTCGCCGGCCCAGCTCGGCATCACCTTCACGGCGATGGCCGCGACCGACGGTTCGGCGCTGGCCAGCTTCGTGATGAAGGACGCCGCGTACGCCGCGTCCTGACCCTCCGGGGTGGGGTGAGCGGGCACCCCTGCCCACCCCACCCCGGACCCCTTCTCCTTCCCCATCAGGCCTCATGACCCAAGGAGCACCCATCACCATGGCCCGTTTCGACGTCAACGCCGCCCGCGCCCAGCGCCTCGAAGCCCTCGGCCGTACCTGGTCGTTCGAGCTCGACGGCGAGAGCTTCACCCTGCCCACGGAGCTGACCCGCGCCACCGCGAAGGCGCTGCGGGGGCTCGACGACAACGACGTGGACGGGCTGCTCGGGCTGCTCATGGGCGAGCAGCAGTTCGCCCGCTTCGAGCGGCACGACGTGACCATGCAGGACATCGCCGCCATCCTGGAGGCCTACGGCAAGGAGACCGGGCTCGGCCTGGGGGAAGGCTGAGCCTCGTCGGGTTCGTCGACGAACACGCCGAGGCCCTCGAAGCGGATCTGCTCCGCTACTACGGCATCGACCTGCTCGACTGGCACCGGGAGCGGCTCTCCGCCCGACGGCTCTCGGTGCTCATCAAGCATCTGCCGCGGGACAGCGCGCTCAACCGGGATCTGCACGGCGAGGCCGCGGACTGGTCGGTGACCGACCATCTGCTGGCCGCCGCCGTGGACCATCTGGCGGCTGCCAACTGGATGTTCGCCTGCGTCAACTCCGACGAGGGCGATCAGCCGGAGCCGCCGGCGCCGGTGCCGCGTCCCGGGGACGCGGGGGAGGAAGAGGAGGACTCGCCTCCGCCCAAGGAGCCGAGTGAGGGTGCGGCTCCGTCCGCGGTTCAGTTGGCTCGGTTCTTCGGGTGAGCGGGTACGTCCGGTCCCGTCGATCGATCAGTCCTCCCTGCGACGACTGCCCGCTCTTCCCTCCAGTTCCTCTGCCAGGGCCCGCGCCTTGTCCGACAAGCGGGGGCGTGGCTCGGTGAGGTCCTCGGGTGAGCGGTCCTGCGGGTCCGCACGGCGGCTCCTCTCCCGGCTCGTTCCCCCCGTGCCCTCTGTGTTCAGCGGGGGCACGCTGGGGCGGCCGTTGCGGCGGACCACCGCTCTGCGGGCCGAGCGGGCCGTGCGCTTCTCGCGGACCTCACGGGCGGAGAGCAGGATGTCGCCCGCGGAGTCGCCCGGCGCGGGAGCGGAGGCGGAGGCGGGGGCAGGAGTCGGCGCCGGCGCGGGCACACGTCCCGGGCCGCCGTCCGCCACCGAGCGTTCCCGTTCCCCCCGCTGTTCGACGCGCGTCACCGCGGAAGGCGGTCGCAGCAGCTGGACGTACGGCAGTGGGATGACCTCGCCGCCGGGCTCTCCCTCCGCGCGTCGGGCGCGGTGCGGGCGGTGGCCGGTGCGGGCGTCCTCCTGGCCCTGGAGGTAGGCGGCGGTGATCCGCTCCTCGTAGGCGCGGCGGATCGCCGGAACCTGTTCGGCGACGACGTCGGCCCAGCCGGCGCTGTAGGCGGCCAGTTCGCGGCGGTCGAGTTCGCCGCGCGGAAGGATCACCAGGTCTTCCGGGGCGATGCCGAGGCGCAGGACGAACTCGGAGAGACGGGCTATGAGGTGGGGCAGATCAGGGGACTGTTCGAGCCAGTCCATCGCTTGATCATTTCGCGCGTTGCTCGCGTCACTGTCCACCCCGTTTGGCCTTGCTCTCGTCTCCTGCCCCTTCGCGCCCCCGCGCGAGGACGGCTCCCCTTCGCCGTCCGCCGTCGTCTGTCGTGCCCTCAGTTCACTTGCGGGGCACCGCAGTTCACCGTTGTCCACCGACGGAAGAACGGCCGGATCCTACTCCAGGTTCCCGACGCGGCATTCAGCGCACCCCCGGCATCGCCGCAGGTCCGGACCGTTGAAACACGGAGAGTTCTGACCAAACACGGAACGACACCATGAGATTACTCGTACACTAGTTCGAAAAGACGCTTCGAACACCCCAGGAGCGTCATCTGCACCACAGCCCAGCGGACAGACCGGAAAGCAGGCCCGACATGGCGACTGGCACCAGCAACTCCCCGAAGCAGCCGATCGACACCTACACCCGCCTCGCGCACCTCCTGCACAGCCCCACGCACGACCACGAGGCCCTGCTCGACCGGGTGTACGAAGAACTGCTCGCCCGGGAGTCCCGCGCCTACGCGGCCGGCTGGACGGACGCCCTGACGGAGGCCCGCCGGGCACAGCGGGGGCGCCGGCCCTGACGGCCGGTCCCACCCAGGTCCCCCACACCCCGAGCCGTCGGGTGCCGCGCACAGCGGGCCCCGACGCCGTCGCGCCGCGCGAGTCGAGGCATCCCAGCCCGTTGACTCGCGGCGCCGTTACGTCACACCAACACGCCGATGAGGCACAGCAGCGCCCCGGCGCCCAGCATCACGAGCCCGGCGCCACCCATGAGGAGCACGACAGGCCGCTCCTTGTCGAAGTCGAGATCCTCGCGTTTCCCCGTCTTCGCGCGCTGCGGCTTTCTGCTGTCGTACACGACCGGCACGACCGTGCCCTCGGGGCCGGGCAACGCCTGCATGTACTCGTGGAACCGGGCCTGCGGCTGCCCCTCCGGGAGGCGGACGTCGAAGAAGGCCCGATGCGATCCGGTCACGTACTCATAGAACTTGTAGACGGCCTGCCCTTCGACGCCATGGTGCTTCAGGTGCCGCATGAGGCGATATTCCACGAAATTGCCCGACTGGGCCAACAGGGCAAAACACCCGAACATCATGAGAACAAGACCCAGGACCACCGGGAAATCAGGCACGACCCCCACCCTTCCCACTCCCGTTAAAAATTCCAGACATATTACCATTCGGTAACCACGGGAAGCAACCCCTCGATATCAAGAGGTGAATATGGCCAGCGGTTCGGACTCCCAAGTCCTGGACAGGATCGCCGAGCTCAAGGACGAGATCAGCAAGGTGAAAACCACGCTGAACACGCATGTCCTGGACGCGAACAACGTGACCGACAAGGAACTCACGGCCGCCAAGGACGAGATCAAGGAGGCGGTCAAGAAAGGAAAGGACGAAACAAAGACGATCTGGGAGGCCCTGTTCGAGTCGCTCGGCCTCAAGGACTTCTTCGAGGCGTTCAAGCAGGAGGACTTCTGGACCAAGGCCACCCTGATCATCGGCGCCCTGGGCGCGGTCATCATGGGCAAGCTGCTCGATCTGGGGAAGCTGTTCAACCTCGGATTCGAGAAGCTCACGAAACTGATCGCCCGCCGGATGCTGGGCCGTACGAATTCCCAGGGACGTGTTCTTGCCACGGGAGAGAGCGGTCTTCCACGGGCCCTGAGCCGCCAGCAGGCGGACGCCCTCTCGGCGGTCAACATCAGCCCGACCAACGTCACCGCGGCGACGCTCAACGGCCTCAGGGACGCACTGAAGGAAGTCGTCCCGGAAATCATCAAATTCAACGACGCGATACGGGACACACCTTCCTCGGGGAAGATCAACAGGATCGCCAAGGCGGTGGAGAAGCTCAAGGCCAAACTGACCCCCGACCCGAGCCAGACCATCAGCGGCGCGGCCACGGCCATCGGAGCTCTCAACACGAAACTCGAGCACTACGACGCGAACAAACTCCCCAAGGTGAACGACCTCCGTCAGGTCCAGAGCGCGGCCCACAACCTCGCCGAGACCGCCGAGACGCTCCGGGCCAAGTTCGTGGCCCTGTCCAACGGGTTCAGCGGCGCCGCCGGCTCCCTCGGTACCTAGTGATCCCCGTCCCGTTCGAAGGAGGTGTGCGATGACTCTCATCAGTTCCCTGAAGAAGGCCTCCGGCTCGCTGCAGGACTTCAAGTCGAAGGCGTCCGGCGCCGCGAGCGCGGCCAAGGGGATCGGCAGTGCCGGTCAGACCGGGGCGGACAGGCTCAAGGCCCTGAAGACCGCCGCACAGGGCTCCGAGAAGGAGCTCAAGGAGCTCAAGACCGCGTCCGACCAGGCCGAGAAGTCCATCGGCAAGACCGGCAAGACCGGCTCCAGCGCCGGCAAGAACCTCGGGAAGTACGAGTCGGGGGCGAGCAAGGCGGCCAAGGGCCAGGACAAGATGAACAAGTCGATGAAGGGCAACTTCTTCGGCATGCTCATGAGCCTGCTCCAGCCGCTGATCGAGAAGGTCGTCGACATGGCGGCCAACTCCAAGACGATGCAGAAGGTCCTGAAGACGGCCTTCGAGGTCATCAAGTCCGTGATCAGCACCGTCATGAAGGCCATTGGGCCGATCATGAAGAACGCGGCGAAGCTGATCAAGTCGGTCTGGAACGGCATCAAGAAGGCGGTCTCGGCCGTCGTCAAGGCGATCGCCACCGTCATCAAGACCTACGTCAACATCTGGAAGAAGGTCATCAGCACCGCGCTGAAGGCGATCAAGACCGTCGTCTCCAGCGTCTGGAAGGGCATCAAGGCCGTCATCTCCCCGGTCGTGAACTGGGTCAAGTCGGCGATCCCCAACGCCTTCCGCGCGGTGAAGGACAAGCTGTCCAGCATCTGGGGCGGCCTCAAGGGCATCGCGAGCCGAGCGTTCGACGGCATCAAGAGCGCGGTGAAGGGCCCCATCAACGCCGTCATCGGCATCATCAACCGCGCGATCGGCGCCCTCAACGGCATCAAGGTCTCCATCCCGGGCTGGGTCCCGGGCGTCGGCGGCAAGACCTTCGGCGTCAGCCTGCCGAAGATCCCCATGCTGGCCACCGGTGGTGTCGTCATGCCCCGCTCCGGCGGTGTCCCGGCGATCCTCGCCGAGGCCGGTGAGGCGGAGGCGGTCCTGCCGCTCAGCAAGCTCGACCGGCTGCTGCGCCGGGCGGCGGCGCAGGGTTCGGCGTACGCCGGAGCCGCCGGCAGCGGCGGCGCGCTGCACATCGAGCACTACTACGCGGCCGAGACCAGCAGCCCGCAGCGCACCGCCGACGCGCTGATGTTCCTGGCGAAGGCACGCGGATGAGTGCCGCCGTCGCCGCGGGCGGTGTCACCCTCCGCAACCCGTTCAAAGGGGCCGTGCCCGTCCTGCGTTCCTTCCGGACCAAGGTGGAGCAGACCCACACCGCCGTGCGCTCCTTCACCGACCGGATCAGGGCGACCGCCACCGCCGTCGACGGCATCCGTCCCGCCACCGACCAGTCCGGCACCGCCCTACGGCAGTTGAAGACCCGTGCCGACGGCGCCGCCCGTTCCGTCACCACCGCCGGCCGGACCGCCACCACCGCCGCCCCCGGGATCAGGAACGCCGGTGGCAAGGGCTCCACGAAAGCCCTCGGCAGGCTGAAGTCCGCCCTCGGCGGGGTCTTCACGATCGTCGGCGCGCTGATCGAGGCCTCCGGCGTCTTCGGCGACCTCCTCGGCACCTTCGGCACCCTCATGACCATCGGCTCCGGCGTCATGCTGATCATCAACGCCCTCACCCGCGCCAACCCCATCGGCTTCGTCACCGGCCTCCTCCTCCCGGTCGCCGGCTGGCTGCTCGATCTCGCGCTGAACTCCGAGACCGGGCAGCGGCTGATGGAACAGCTCGCCGGCCTCGTACTGAAGTACGTCGAGGGCTACTTGACCGCCATGACCCCGCTGCTCAAGGCCATCGCGAGCGCGGTGAACACGTACGTCACCGGCTACCTCGCCGTCGTCACCACCGCGCTCACCGCCATCGGCGCCCTCGTCGGCACCGGCTTCGCCGTGCTCAAGGCGCTGACCACCGGGGACACCCGGGCGCTCAGCGGAAGGGTGGCGTCGATCTGGCGCGGGTTCAAGGACGCGATCAGGCCCGCGCTGAACTGGATCACCAAGGACATCCCGCGGATGTTCACCCGGATCAAGGAGGCCACCTCCCGCACCCTGAACGCGATGGGGCAGTTCGTCACCACCGGCGCGCAGACCTTCGCCAGTGTGGTCAAGGGGCCGATCCAGGGGCTGATCGCCTTCGCCAACTGGGTCATCGACAAGCTCAACGGCCTCAGCGTCAACATCCTCGGCAAGGAGTTCGGCGTGCACCTGGACAAGATCCCGATGCTCGCCGAGGGCGGCATCGCCGTTCCCGGCGCCTCCCGCCGGGCGGGCCGGGTGCTGCCGCTGACCGCCCTGGACCGGCAGCGGGCGCTCGCCCGGCGGCACCGGACGCCCTCTCAGCTGCCGTACCGCGTCAAGGAGTTCCACGAGAGCCGGGGCACGGGTGCCCGCGGTACGGCGGAAGACCTGCTCTTCCTCGCCGACGCCCACGCCTGCACCTGAGCCCCCGCCCCCGCCTCCGCCCCCGCCCACACCCGCGACCGAGAGCGAGGTGACGGCCCACCATGGCCGAGATCACGACAACCGCATACACCGACTACACCGAGGACACGGCTCCCGGCTCACTCATCACCCGCGACGGGCAGATGCAGTGGGCCGGACTGCTGATGGGGCCCGGCACACCGTACGAGATCGACCGGGGCGGGCTCAGCGGCTGGGAGGACCTGCCGGAGTACGACTCCTCCGACGCCGACCACCCCACCGCGCACGGCGCCTGGCCCGGCGCCCGCTACGCCAGGCCCCGCAAGATCGGCGGCACGGTGTGGACCGTACCGCCGCAGGACGACACCGCCTCCTCGCTGGCCGCGACCCGCGCCCTGCGCCAGGCCCTGCTCCTCGGCGACCAGGAGCGCTGGCTGGCGGTACGGCTGCACGGCGAGACGCTGGCCGTGCGGGCCCGGGTCAGCCAGCGGGTGCTGGCCGCCGACCGGACGTACACCACCCAGGGCGTGTCGAGGGCGTCCGTGCAGTGGTACGCCACCGACCCGCGCCGCTACGCGGTCACCGAGCAGAGCGCGGTCACCGGCGCCCCGCAGCCGGAGAGCGGACTGACCTGGCCGCTGACCTGGCCCCTGTACTGGGGACAGGCGGCCTCCACCGGCGACGTCAACGCCGACAACCACGGCTCCGCGCCCACCCACCCGGTGCTCACCTTCACCGGCCCGTGCACCAACCCGACCGTCACCGACCGGACCTCGTCCCTGCGGCTGCGCTACGAGATCGGGCTCGCCACCGGTGACGAGCTGGTCGTGGACACCGCCGCCGGCACGGTCACCCTCAACGGCACCGCCTCCCGCCGGCACACCGCGGCCGCCGACAGCAGCCCCGAGGAACTGTTCGCCTTCGCCCCGGGCCGCGCCCAGCTGGCCTTCCGACCCGACACGAACGACACCGGCGCCCGGATGACGGTGCGCTGGCGAGCAGCGGAGTGGTGATCACATGACCGTACGCCCCGCGTGGCTGACCGAGACCGGTCAGACCCGCGAGGACACCCGCCTCACGCTGTCCGGTCTGCTCACCGTCAACGCGTCCGCCGCCGAGAACATCCCGCTCAAGTCCCGGGGCGGCATCGTGCCCGGCGGCTTCGCACTCACCGGCGGCGCCGGCGGCATGACCTTCACCGTCGGCACCGGCCGCGCCTTCGTCCAGGGCGGCCGGATCAACCAGGGCGCCTACCCCGTCGCGATCACCGAGCCGGAGACCCTCACGGTCCCCGACGGCGACGCCCAGTACGCCCGGATCGACCTCGTCGAACTCGTCGTCCAGGACGGCGTCTACGACGGCACCGCCACGACCGAGGCCAAGGTGCGCCTGGTCAAGGGCACCCCCGCGGCCACGCCCGTGGTGCCGAACACGCCCGACGGCAGCGCCCTGCCGCTGTACCTGATCACGGTGCCCGCCGGGACGTCCGCCGGGACCGGCGGTGTGTCCTGGGACTCCGCGGTCACCAGTCTGCGCTACCCGACGGTGGCCCTCGGCGGGATCGTCCCGGCCGGCGGCTTCAACGGCGCCTACGCCGGCCAGTACCGCGAGGAGTCGGGGGTGCTCCAGCGCTGGGACGGCTCGGCCTGGGTGCCGTATCCGAGGTCGGTCGGCGGGATCGCCCCCTCCTCCCCCCTGCCGGCCACCGGCAGTTACGTGGGCCAGTACCGGGAGGACGCCGCCGGGCTGCTCCAGCGCTGGAACGGCAGCGCCTGGAGTTACGCGGAGGGCCGGACGACCGTCCTGCTCAGCGTCTCGCAGAGCACCGCGCAGTCCGTGCCCAGCGGCACCTGGACGCAAATGAACCTGAACGTCACGGACGTCGACGACGCGGCCGGCTGGGCGACCAACGTCTACACCGTGCCGAGGTCCGGCTGGTGGCGGGTGGCCGGCGCCGTCACCTGGTTCACCGAGTCCACCTCCGGCACCCGGGGCTCGCGCATCCACGTCAACGGCACCGGAGTCCCCCGCGCCACCTGGCAGATCGGCGCGGGCCCCGGCGCGACCACCGTCGGCGGGACGGCCCTGCTGAAGCTGGCGGCCGGCGACAAGCTCGCCCTGTACGGGATGCAGGGCTCGGGCTCCACGATGACCACCCTCGGCGGCTCCGGCTACTACACCAGCCTCAACGCCGAGTGGCTCAGGTCCTGACACCCCCTCAACCCCACCCGTACCTCCGTGAGATCACAGGAGACCAGCAGATGAACCTGCGCAGCTCATGGGTGGCCGCGACCGGCCAGACCCGCGAGGACACCCGGCTCACCCAGATGGGCGCGACGACGCCGGCCAACCCCCTGGAGGTCCGCTCCGGGATCCTGCCCGGCTCCTACGACGGCCAGTACCGGCTCTCGGGCTTCTGGATGGAGGGCGGCGCCGGCACCATGTCCGCCACCGTCCACGAGGGCCGGGCCGTCGTCCAGGCCGGCGGCAGCCAGGGCGCCTACCCGGTCACGCTCCCCGAGCAGCTGACCCTGACCTTCGCCGACGGCGACGCCTCCGCCGGCCGCATCGACCTGGTCGTCCTGAGGATCTACGACACCCAGTACGACAACTCCGGCTTCACCAAGGTCGCCGTCGAGATCGTCAAGGGCACCCCGGCCGCCACCCCGGCCGAGCCGGCGGTGCCGGGCATCGGACTGCCGATCTACCGGGTCCTGGTCCGCGCCGGCGTCAGCTCCGGCAGCGGCGGCATCAACTGGAACAACGACGTCACCGACCTGCGCACCCCCACCGTCGCGGTCGGCGGCATCCTCCCGGTGTACGGCGAGACCGGCAACGGCGCCTACCCGGGCCAGTACCGCGACTCCGGCGGCGCCCTGCAGCGCTGGGACGGCTCGGCCTGGGTCGGCTATCCGAGCGCCCTGGGCGGCATCGCCCCGGCCGGCGCGGTCACCACGGCCAGCTACACCGGCCAGTACCGCGACAGCGGCTCCGCGCTCCAGCGCTGGAACGGCACGTCCTGGGTGACGTACCAGCCGGTGCCGACCTGGACCGACTACACGCCGGTGTGGCGCGCCGACACCGGCACCGCGCCCAGCATCGGCAACGGCACGCTCGCCGCCTCGTACGCGAAGACGGGCACGATCGTGCACGTCCGGATCTATCTCAAGATCGGTTCGACGACCAACCTGTCGGCCCAGGCGGCCAACGGCAACTGGTCCTTCTCCCTGCCGGTGGCGCCGCTCGGGACGACCTGGAAGCTGGACGGCCGGGTGCTGGACGTGCTCGGTTTCGACAGCTCCGAGGGCCTGATGTACCCGGGCAGCGGGCTGCTGTCGACCAGCAACGGCGGTGTCGTGCGCTCCCTGCGCGAGTCCCTGAAGCAGGCCAACGCCTTCTGGGACAAGGGCTTCCCGTTCACCTGGGGCACCAACGACGTGCTGTCGATCCACGGCACCTACGAATCCGCCTCCTGACCCTCGCCGGAAGGACTCGCCATGAACGCACGTTCCGCCTGGCTGTCCCCGGACGGCCAGACCCGGGAGGACACCCGGGTCACCCCGCTCGGCGCCCACACCCCGGTCTCCCCCATCGGCACCCGCTCGGGCGTCCTGCCCGGCTCCTACACCGGCGAACACCGCGTCTCCGGTTTCTGGCTGGCCGGCAACGCCGGCACCATGACCGCCACGGTCAGCGCGGGCCGCGCCGTGGTCCAGGCCGAGGAGTCGCGCGGGGTGTATCCGGTGGCCGTCACCGACGGCGTCGCGCTGACCTTCGCCGACGGCGACGCCCAGTACGGCCGCCTCGACCTCGTCGTCCTGCGGATCTACGACAACGCCTACGACGCCTCCGGCCGCACCGAGGCCGCCGTGGAGATCGTCAAGGGCACCCCGGCCGCCACCCCGACCGCGCCCGCCGCACCGGGCCTGTCGCTGCCCCTGTTCACGGTCGCCGTGCCGAAGGGGACCAGCACGGGCGGCGGCGGCATCACCTGGAGCACGGCCCTGACCGACCTGCGCACCACCACCGTCGCCCTCGGCGGCATCCTGCCGACCGTCGCCGGCGACACGGTCAACGGCGCCTACCCCGGCCAGTACCGGGACGTCAACAGCGCGTTGCAGCGGTGGAGCGGCACGGCCTGGGTGCCGTATCCGAGGGACATCGGCGGCGTCGCCCCGGCCGGGGCGCTGGCCACGGGCGGCTATCCGGGCCAGTACCGCGACTCCTCGCTGGGCCAGCTCCAGCGGTGGAACGGCAGCGCCTGGCTGCCCGCCGTACCGGGGCCTGCTTTCGCCCAGTCGCTGGACGCCGGGTACACCACCTCCACCACGTACACCGCCGCCCTGCAGGACACGACCCTCGCGGCGCTCACCCTCACCTTCACCGCCCCGCCCTCCGGCGCCGTGATCGTCAGCGCCGGCGCCCGGATCTCCACCTCGGGCAGCGAGACCGTACAGGCGCACATGTCCCCGCAGGTCACGCTGGGCTCCACGGTGATCTGGGCGGCCGACGACGAGCGCGCCGCGTCCGGCTCGGGCGCCGTGAGCAAGTCGAACCAGACCCAGCTGCGCCTGGGCTCCCTCACCGCCGGCTCCGTCTACACGGTCACCGCCATGCACCGGTCGAGCAGTGCCAGCGTGAACGCCTGGTTCGACACGATCTTCCTGCGCGTCGACCCGATCGCCTGACCTCGCCCGCTTCCGCACCAGGAACTCTTCGAAAGGAGCCGACCATGCCCGTACGTTCCGGATGGCTGTCCCCGGACGGTCAGTCCCGCGAGGACACCCGGCTCGTCTCGCTCGGCGCCCTCACCCCCACCTCACCGGTCGCCACCCGCTCCGGCATCCTGCCGGGCTCCTCGGACGGCGTCTCCCGCATCTCCGGCTTCACCCTCACCGGCGCCGCCAACACCATGACCGCCACGGTCAGCCCCGGCCGTGCCGTGATCCAGAGCACCGACGCCCGGGGCGCCTACCCGGTCGCCCTGACCGAGTACCTGCCCCTGACCTTCGCCGACGGCGACGCCCAGTACGGCCGCATCGACCTCGTGGTCCTGCGCGTCTACGACCACGACTACGACGCCTCCGGCCGCAGCGAGGCCGTCGTGGAGATCGTCCAGGGCACCCCGGCCGCCACCCCGGCCGTCCCGGCGGCGCCCGGGCTGTCCCTCCCGCTGTACGAGGTCGTCGTGCAGAAGAACGCGAGCGGCGGCACCAACGCCATCGCCTGGAGCACCGCGCTCACCGGCCGCCGCACCGCCACGGTCGGCGTCGGCGGCATCCTCCCCGTGACCACGGACACGTCGATCGGCGCCTACCCCGGCCAGTACCGCGACCTGGGCGGCCAGCTGCAGCGCTGGAGCGGCACCGCCTGGGCCAACTACCCGGTCCTGCCGACCTGGCAGAGCTGGACGCCGGCCTGGACGACCGGCACCGGCAGCGCCACTCCGTCGTTCGGCGACGCCACCGTCAACTGCCGGTACCTCAAGTCCGGTACGACCGTGCACCTCAACTTCGTGATCCAGTTCGGCAGCACCACCAACTTCGGCACCAGCCCGACCACGTCGGACAACTGGCGGTTCTCCCTGCCGGTGACCGCTTCCGCCGCCCACCCCGTCATCGGCTTCGCCGAGCTGGGCGCCTCCAACGCCGCCCGGGCCATGAGCCGGATCTATCTGCCCACGACCGGCACGTTCGAGCTGGGCATCTCCTCGGGCCGGCCCGACGCCAGCGCGATCGCCGCCGCCGGCCAGGGCAGCGTGGACTCCCTGTCGCCCTGGACCTGGGCCAATGGCTTCGCCATCCGGGGCACCGCCACCTACGAGGCGGCCGTATGAGCACCGGCACGCCGTATCGGGCGATCTTCTGCGACCTGCTCTCCGACCACCCCATCGACATCCTGCCGCTGCGCGACGTCACCGTCGACGACTACATCGGCAAGGCCGGCTCGCTCTCCGGCACGATCCCGGTGCCCGACGCGGCGATCGCGGCCCGGGTCCGCCGGATCGAGGAGGGCCGTACCTCGGTCTACCTCCAGCGCGGCAACGACCTGTGGTGGGGCGGCATCGTCTGGACGGCCACCCTGCAGAGCGACGACCGCGGGGTGCTCAGCCTGGGCATCCAGGCGGCCACCTTCGAGTCGTACGCGGGCCGCCGCCGCATCCGCCAGGACCTCTCCTTCACCGGCCAGGACCAGCTGGAGGTGGCCCGCAAGCTGTGGCGGCACCTCCAGACCGGGACGGTCGATCCGCTCGCCGAGAACGTGCCGCCCCCGGTCGACGGCGGCGACATCGGCGTCAGCTACGGGGCGGAGACCTCCGACCCGCCGCATCCGGTCACCGTGACCTACCGCTACGGCGACGAGACCGTCTATCTGGAGGCCCTCGACGCCCTCGCCGCCGTGGACAAGGGCTTCGAGCACCACATCGCCGTGTACCGCGACCCGGGCACCGGGCAGCGCGTGCGCCGGCTGCGGCTGGGCAGCCCGACGATCGAGATCGGGACGACCGACCTGGTGCTGGACCGGCCGGGGAAGATCCTGTCGTACAGCTTCCCCCGGGACGCGACCCGCGGCGGCACCACCGCCATGGCCCGCGGGGCGTCCCAGAACGACAACCAGGCGGCCGAGTCCCGCCCGCAGTGCTCGGACGTCCAGGTCGCCCAGGAGCTGCTCGACGCCGGTTTCCCCCGCGTCGATCTGTCCTCCGACCACACCGAGGTCACCTCCGGGGCGACCCTGAACTCGCTGGCCACGGCCGAGCTGGACTCGGCGACCGCGGCGGTGGTGATCCCCGAGATCAGCATCCGGCTGGACGACCTCGTCCCGCCCGCCCTGCTCGGCCGGACCGTCCGCCTGCGGATCACCGACGAATGGTGGACCGAGGGCCTCGACGCCCGCTACCGGATCATCGGCGTCAAGGCCAGCCCCGCCCAGCGCGGCCGCCCCGACACCGCCGAGCTCTACCTGGAGGAGGTCTGATGCCCCAGCTCCCCGAAGACATCATCGACCGGCTGACCCAGATGGAACGCCGGATCCAGCAGCTCTCCACCGCCGTCAACAGCCTGCCCCCGCTCAACAAGGGGTCCGGCGGCGGCGGTTACGTCTCCGTCCGGGCGCCGAAGAAGGAGGGCGAGAGCACGGGCGTGGAGGTGTTCCGGGTCGGCAACTGGGGCGGGGAGGAGTTCGGCCTCGCGATCCGCCGCCAGACCGGCAAGTACGCCCTGAGCCTGTACAACGGCGACGGCACCAGCACCTCCCGGCAGCCGCTGCGGATCTACGACGCCGACGGCCGCGAGATCATCTCCGACGACATCGTCGCCGGTGGCCTCGCCCGGCCCTGGCTGACCATGCTGCCCCCGCAGGACAGCTCCACCGCCCGCTGGCCGCAGACCACGGCGACCGCCTACACCACCATCGCGATGTCGTACAACGTCGTCTGGCAGCCGCAGATGAGGCTCCTGGTGAGCACCAAGGTCAGCTCCGGCGGCTCCGGCACGGTCCAGGTGCTCGTCAACGGCGCCGTCTGGGGCACCGAGGTCGGCGCCGGCACCGACTACGACCACACCGGGCCGGTCAGCAGCGACTTCGCCTCCGCCTTCGGCGGCCTGCTCAAGGTCGAGATCCAGGCCAAGGCGGCCTCCGGCAGCACCGTCTACGCCAACCCGATCCTGATGTACGGCCGCCAGAGCTGATCCGCACCCCGAGGAAGGCAGCACCCATGGACATCGACCCCACCCAGCCCTGGGGCCTCGCGATCGACTACGCCGGGCGGGCCACCGTCACCGAGAACGGCCACACGGTCTACGTCAACGTCACCGACACGAGCCTCAGCTCGATGATCGGCCCCGACTCGCTCACCGGCACCTACTCGCCGGTCACCGTCACCGCCCAGTTCACCGAGACCGGCGACCGCGGCACCGTCCTGCGCGGCACCGGCCGTATCACCGTCATGCCCGTCGGCACGGACCCGGTCGTCCCCGACCCGACGGCGATCCAGCGGGCGATCGCCGCGGCACTGGCCGACTTCGAGGCCGGTACGGCGGCGTACACCGCCCTGTGCGTCACGTGGACGACGGCGGCCGGCGGCGACACGGGCGGGGGAAGCGAACCCGCCGCCTGACATCCCTCCGACCTCCGACCCCGAGCCGCCGCGGCCGGGGTCTTCTCATGCCCGAACACTCCCCCAGGGAGGCACCACCATGGCCAAACCCCTCTCCGCCGACGCCCTCGTCGCCGCTCTGCAGGCGGAGGGCGTCACCGTCGTCGAGCACTCCGGCTGGCGCACCCACAACCGCAACCACAAGGGAAGCTGGGGCCCGGTCAACGGCGTGATCATCCACCACACCGTCACCTCCGGCACCGGCAACAGCGTGAGCCTGTGCTACAACGGCCACTCCACCCTGCCCGGTCCCCTCTGCCACGGCGTGATCGCCAAGGACGGCACGGTCCACCTCGTCGGCAACGGCCGCGCCAACCACGCCGGCAGCGGCGACGGCGACGTCCTGCGGGCCGTCGTCGCCGAGAGCGCGACCCTGCCCGCGCCCAACGAGAACGACACGGACGGCAACGTCCACTTCTACGGCTTCGAGTGCGTCAACCTCGGCAACGGCAAGGACCCCTGGCCCGAGGTCCAGTTGGAGGCCATGGTCCGGGCGTCCGCCGCGCTGTGCCGGGCGCACGGCTGGTCCGCGCACTCCGTGATCGGCCACAAGGAGTGGACGAACACCAAGATCGACCCGCGCGGCTTCGCGATGTCCGACTTCCGGTCCCGGGTCGCGACCCGGCTCGGCGGTGAGCCGCGGCCCACACAGCCGTCCTACCAGCCCTTCCCCGGCACCGAGTGGTTCCACAAGAACCCCAGGTCGGCGATCGTCACCGCGATGGGCCGGCGTCTGGTCGCCGTCGGCTGCTCCGCCTACGCGAGCGGCCCCGGCCCGCAGTGGACCGAGGCCGACCGCACGTCGTACGCCGCGTGGCAGCGCAAGCTCGGCTACACCGGCTCCGCCGCCGACGGCTGGCCGGGCGCAACGTCCTGGGCGGCCCTGAAGGTCCCGCACGTCTGAGAGCGAGGTCAGCACATGTCTGAGGCCGCCAAGCGGACCCTCCGCACCGTCGTACAAACCGCTGTCGGCCTGTGCGTCCTGCTGCCGACGGTCGTCGACGCCGCCGGCATCCCGGACACCCTGCCCTGGGTCGCCGGCGCCCTGGCCGTCGCCGCCGGCGTCACCAGGATCATGGCCCTGCCCGCCGTACAGGCCCTGCTGCCCGGCTGGCTGCGGACGGACACCGAACGGAGGGATGCATGAACGAACCCCAGCCGTTCTCCGATCCGACCGCCGTCGCCGTGGAACTGGAACGCCTGCGCGGCACGGTGGAAGCCGGTTTCGCCCGGGTCGACGGCTCGCTCGCGCTGCTGGTGCAGCGCAGCGACCAGACCGACAAGCAGCTCGCCGACCACGAGCAGCGCCTGGACGCCCTGGAACGCTCCCGCTGGCCGCTCGCCAGCATCGGCGCGCTGGCCGCCGTCGCCACGGTGGCCGTGACGGTCTGGGAGCTGACAGCGCGTTAGACATGCCGAAGGGCGGTCACCCCGTACGCAACGGGGTGACCGCCCTTTCGGTCATTTACTGGTTGTACGGACCGTAGTCGTAGTCCTCCAGCGGAACGGCCTGGCCGGAGCCCGTGCCGAACGGCGAGTAGTCGATGTCGTCGTAGCCGACGGCCGAGTACATCGCGGCCTTCGCCTCCTCGGTCGGCTCGACCCGGATGTTGCGGTAGCGGGACAGACCCGTACCGGCCGGGATGAGCTTACCGATGATGACGTTCTCCTTGAGGCCGATGAGGCTGTCGGACTTGGCGTTGATCGCCGCGTCCGTCAGGACTCGGGTCGTCTCCTGGAAGGAGGCGGCCGACAGCCAGGATTCCGTCGCCAGCGAGGCCTTGGTGATACCCATCAGCTGCGGACGACCGGAGGCCGGGTGACCGCCCTCCTGGACCACACGACGGTTCTCGGTCTCGAACTTCGAGCGCTCGACCAGCTCGCCGGGCAGCAGCTCGGCGTCGCCGGACTCGATGATCGTCACACGGCGCAGCATCTGCCGGATGATGATCTCGATGTGCTTGTCGTGGATCGACACACCCTGCGAGTTGTACACCTTCTGGACCTCGCCGACCAGGTGGACCTGGACGGCACGCTGACCCAGGATGCGCAGCACGTCGTGCGGGTTGGTGGCACCCACGGTGAGCTTCTGGCCCACCTCGACGTGCTCGCCCTCGCTGACCATCAGACGGGCACGCTTGGAGATGGGGTAGGCCATCTCGTCGCTGCCGTCGTCCGGGGTGACGACGATCTTCTTGGTCTTCTCGGTCTCCTCGATCCGCACGCGGCCGGAGGCCTCGGAGATCGGGGCGACACCCTTCGGGGTACGGGCCTCGAAGAGCTCGACGACACGCGGCAGACCCTGGGTGATGTCGTCACCGGCCACACCACCGGTGTGGAAGGTACGCATCGTCAGCTGGGTACCGGGCTCACCGATGGACTGGGCGGCGATGATGCCGACCGCCTCACCGATGTCGACCAGCTTGCCGGTGGCCAGCGAGCGGCCGTAGCACATGGCGCAGGTGCCGACGGCGGACTCGCAGGTCAGGACCGAGCGGGTCTTGACCGTCTCCACGCCGTGGCGGACCAGCTCGTCGATGAGCACGTCGCCGAGGTCGGTACCGGCCGGGGCCAGCACCTTGCCGTCGACCACGATGTCCTCGGCGAGGCAGCGCGCGTACACGGACGTCTCGACGTTGCCCGTCTTGCGCAGGACACCGTCCTCGCGCTCGGCGATCGCCAGCTTGAGGCCGCGCTCGGTACCGCAGTCCTCCTCGCGGATGATGACGTCCTGCGAGACGTCCACCAGACGACGGGTGAGGTAACCCGAGTCGGCGGTACGCAGGGCGGTGTCCGCCAGACCCTTACGGGCACCGTGCGTGGAGATGAAGTACTCCAGCACGGACAGACCCTCGCGGAACGAGGCCTTGATCGGACGCGGGATCGTCTCGTTCTTGGCGTTCGACACGAGACCACGCATACCGGCGATCTGACGCATCTGCATCATGTTGCCTCGTGCACCCGAGTTCACCATCATGAAGATCGGGTTGGTCTTCGGGAAGTTCTCGTTCATCGCCTCGGCGACCTCGTTGGTCGCCTGGGTCCAGATCTGGATGAGCTCCTGGGTGCGCTCTTCCTTGGTGATCAGACCGCGCTCGTACTGCTTCTGGACCTTCTCGTCCTTGGCCTCGTACCCGGCGACGATCTCCTTCTTCGCCTCGGGGACGACGACGTCGGAGATGGCGACGGTGACACCGGAACGGGTCGCCCAGAAGAAGCCGGACGCCTTCAGGTTGTCGAGCGTCGCCGCCACGATGACCTTGGGGTAGCGCTCGGCGAGGTCGTTGACGATCTCGGAGAGCTGCTTCTTGCCGACCTCGTAGTCGACGAACGGGTAGTCCTCGGGCAGCAGCTCGTTGAAGAGCGCACGGCCCAGCGTGGTGTTCAGCCGGAAGCTGTCACCCTGCTGCCACTCCGGCTCGCCCTCCTCCTGCGCCGGCGGGGTCCAGCCGCGCGGCGGGATGGTGCCCACCGGGAAGCGGACGTCCACCCGCGACTGCAGCGAGAGCTCACCGGCGTCGAACGCCATGATCGCCTCGGCCACGGACGCGAACGAACGGCCCTCGCCCTTGACGTCCCGCATCTCGCCGTCGGTGGTGAGGAAGAACAGACCGAGGACCATGTCCTGGGTCGGCATCGTCACCGGACGGCCGTCGGCGGGCTTGAGGATGTTGTTCGAGGACAGCATCAGGATGCGGGCCTCGGCCTGCGCCTCCGCGGACAGCGGCAGGTGCACGGCCATCTGGTCACCGTCGAAGTCCGCGTTGAACGCGGTGCAGACGAGCGGGTGGATCTGGATGGCCTTGCCCTCGACCAGCTGCGGCTCGAAGGCCTGGATGCCGAGGCGGTGCAGGGTGGGCGCACGGTTCAGCAGCACCGGGTGCTCGGCGATGACCTCTTCGAGGACGTCGTACACCACGGTGCGGCCGCGCTCGACCATCCGCTTGGCGCTCTTGATGTTCTGCGCGTGGTTCAGGTCGACCAGGCGCTTCATCACGAACGGCTTGAAGAGCTCCAGCGCCATCGCCTTCGGCAGACCGCACTGGTGCAGCTTCAGCTGCGGACCGACGACGATCACGGAACGCGCCGAGTAGTCGACACGCTTGCCGAGCAGGTTCTGACGGAATCGACCCTGCTTGCCCTTCAGCATGTCGCTGAGGGACTTCAGCGGGCGGTTACCGGGGCCGGTGACCGGGCGACCACGACGGCCGTTGTCGAACAGGGCGTCGACGGCCTCCTGGAGCATGCGCTTCTCGTTGTTCACGATGATCTCGGGCGCACCGAGGTCGAGAAGGCGCTTCAGTCGGTTGTTCCGGTTGATCACACGGCGGTACAGGTCGTTCAGGTCGGAGGTCGCGAAGCGGCCACCGTCCAGCTGCACCATCGGGCGAAGGTCCGGCGGGATGACCGGCACGCAGTCGAGCACCATGCCCTTGGGGCTGTTGCTGGTCTGCAGGAACGCGGAGACGACCTTCAGGCGCTTGAGCGCACGGGTCTTCTTCTGGCCCTTGCCGGTACGGATGATCTCGCGGAGCTTCTCGGCCTCCTCGTCGAGGTCGAAGGACTCCAGGCGCTTCTGCAGCGCCGCGGCACCCATCGAACCGTCGAAGTACGTGCCGAAGCGGTCGCGCAGCTCGCGGTAGAGCAGCTCGTCGCCCTCGAGGTCCTGGACCTTGAGGTTCTTGAAGCGGGTCCACACCTCGTCGAGACGGTCGATCTCGCGCTGGGAGCGGTCACGCAGCTGCTTCATCTCGCGCTCGGCGCCTTCGCGCACCTTGCGGCGCACATCGGCCTTGGCACCCTCGGCCTCGAGCTCGGCCAGGTCGGTCTCGAGCTTCTTGGCGCGGGCCTCCAGGTCGGCGTCCCGGCGGTTCTCGATCTGCTGCCGCTCGACGGAGACGTGCGCCTCCAGGGAGGGCAGGTCACGCGTACGGCGCTCCTCGTCGACGTACGTGATCATGTACGCCGCGAAGTAGATGACCTTCTCGAGGTCCTTGGGAGCCAGGTCGAGCAGGTAGCCCAGCCGGCTCGGGACACCCTTGAAGTACCAGATGTGCGTGACGGGCGCGGCCAGCTCGATGTGGCCCATCCGCTCACGGCGCACCTTGGCGCGCGTGACCTCGACGCCACAGCGCTCACAGATGATGCCCTTGAAGCGGACGCGCTTGTACTTGCCGCAGTAGCACTCCCAGTCCCGGGTCGGACCGAAGATCTTCTCGCAGAAGAGTCCGTCCTTTTCGGGCTTGAGGGTGCGGTAGTTGATGGTCTCGGGCTTCTTGACCTCGCCGTGGCTCCACTGACGGATGTCGTCCGCGGTGGCCAGGCCGATCCGGAGCTCGTCGAAGAAGTTGACGTCGAGCACTATGCGTCAATCCCTCTCAGGGTTGTAAGTCTTGGGGTCTGAAACGGGGGTCCCGGGGCCGGCGGACCCTGATGGTTCAAGGTCCGCCGAACTCCCGTCAGACCTCTTCGACGCTGCTCGGCTCACGCCGGGACAGGTCGATGCCGAGCTCCTCCGCTGCGCGGAAGACGTCCTCGTCGGTGTCACGCATCTCGATGGACATACCGTCGCTGGACAGCACCTCCACGTTCAGGCAGAGCGACTGCATCTCCTTGATGAGCACCTTGAAGGACTCGGGGATGCCGGGCTCGGGGATGTTCTCGCCCTTGACGATGGCCTCGTAGACCTTCACGCGGCCGGTGACGTCGTCGGACTTGATGGTCAGCAGCTCCTGGAGGGCGTACGCGGCGCCGTAGGCCTCGAGGGCCCACACCTCCATCTCGCCGAAGCGCTGGCCACCGAACTGCGCCTTACCACCCAGCGGCTGCTGGGTGATCATCGAGTACGGGCCGGTCGAGCGGGCGTGCAGCTTGTCGTCGACCAGGTGGTGCAGCTTCAGGATGTACATGTAGCCGACCGAGATCGGGTCCGGGAACGGCTCACCGCTACGGCCGTCGAACAGCCGCGCCTTGCCGGACGGGAGCACCATGCGCTCGCCGTCGCGGTTCGGGATGGTGTGCTGCAGCAGACCCGCCAGCTCGTCCTCGCGGGCACCGTCGAAGACCGGGGTCGCGACGTTGGTGCCGGGGGCGACGGAGTCGGCGCCGATCGCCTGGAGGCGCTGCGCCCACTCGTCGGCGAGACCGGAGACGTCCCAGCCGCGGCTGGCGAGCCAGCCGAGGTGGATCTCCAGGACCTGTCCCGGGTTCATTCGGGACGGGACACCGAGCGGGTTGAGGATGATGTCGACCGGGGTCCCGTCCTCGAGGAACGGCATGTCCTCGATGGGCAGGATCTTGGAGATGACACCCTTGTTGCCGTGACGGCCGGCGAGCTTGTCACCGTCGGTGATCTTGCGCTTCTGCGCAACATACACACGGACCAGCTGGTTGACGCCGGGCGGCAGCTCGTCGCCCTCCTCGCGGTCGAAGACGCGCACACCGATGACCTTGCCGGTCTCGCCGTGCGGCACCTTCAGCGAGGTGTCACGGACCTCACGGGCCTTCTCACCGAAGATCGCGCGCAGCAGGCGCTCCTCCGGCGTCAGCTCGGTCTCACCCTTCGGGGTGACCTTGCCGACGAGGATGTCACCGGCGATGACCTCGGCACCGATGCGGATGATGCCGCGCTCGTCGAGGTCGGCGAGGACCTCCTCGGAGACGTTCGGGATGTCCCGGGTGATCTCCTCGGGGCCGAGCTTGGTGTCACGGGCGTCGACCTCGTGCTCCTCGATGTGGATCGAGGAGAGGACGTCGTCCTGCACGAGGCGCTGCGACAGGATGATCGCGTCCTCGTAGTTGTGACCCTCCCACGGCATGAACGCCACGAGCAGGTTCTTGCCGAGCGCCATCTCGCCGTTCTGGGTGGCCGGACCGTCGGCGAGGACCTGGCCCTCGATGATCCGGTCGCCCTCGTTGACGATGACCTTCTGGTTGACCGAGGTGCCCTGGTTGGAGCGGGCGAACTTGGCCAGCCGGTAGGTGATGTAGGTGCCGTCGTCGTTGGCGGTGGTGATGTAGTCCGCGGAGACCTCCTGGACCACACCCGCCTTCTCGGCCTTGACCACGTCGCCGGCGTCGACGGCGGAGCGGTACTCCATGCCGGTGCCGACGAGCGGGGACTCCGAGCGGATCAGCGGCACGGCCTGACGCATCATGTTCGCGCCCATGAGGGCACGGTTGGCGTCGTCGTGCTCGAGGAAGGGGATCATGGCGGTCGCGACCGACACCATCTGGCGCGGCGAGACGTCCATGTAGTCCACTTCGTCACCGGGGACGTAGTCGACCTCGCCGCCACGACGGCGGACCAGGACGCGGTTCTCGGTGAAGCGCAGGTCGTCGTCGAGCGTGGCGTTGGCCTGCGCGATGACGAAGCGGTCCTCTTCGTCGGCCGTCAGGTAGTCGACCTCGTCGGTGACGACACCCTCGACGACCTTGCGGTACGGCGTCTCCACGAAACCGAACGCGTTGACGCGGCCGTAGGAGGCGAGCGAGCCGATCAGACCGATGTTCGGGCCTTCGGGCGTCTCGATCGGGCACATGCGGCCGTAGTGCGAGGGGTGCACGTCACGGACCTCGAAGCCGGCCCGCTCACGGGAGAGACCACCCGGGCCAAGAGCCGACAGACGGCGCTTGTGGGTGAGACCCGACAGCGGGTTGTTCTGGTCCATGAACTGCGACAGCTGGCTGGTGCCGAAGAACTCCTTGATGGAGGCGACGACCGGCCGGATGTTGATCAGGGTCTGCGGCGTGATCGCCTCGACGTCCTGGGTCGTCATGCGCTCACGGACGACGCGCTCCATACGGGCCAGACCGGTGCGGACCTGGTTCTGGATGAGCTCGCCGACGCTGCGCAGACGACGGTTGCCGAAGTGGTCGATGTCGTCGGTCTCGACGACGATCGTCTGACCGCTGTCGCCGACCGTCTCGGTCTCGCCCGCGTGCAGCTTGACCAGGTACTTGATGGTCGCGATGACGTCCTCGACGGTCAGGACACCGGCGTCGAGCGGCGCGTCCGCGGCCAGCTTCTTGTTGACCTTGTAGCGGCCGACCTTGGCGAGGTCGTAGCGCTTGGGGTTGAAGTAGAGGTTCTCGAGCAGCGTCTGCGCGGCCTCACGCGTCGGGGGCTCGCCCGGACGGAGCTTGCGGTAGATGTCGAGCAGCGCGTCGTCCTGGCCCTGGGTGTGGTCCTTCTCCAGGGTGGCGCGCATGGACTCGTACTCGCCGAACTCCTCGAGGATCTGCTCGGTCGTCCAGCCGAGCGCCTTCAGGAGGACGGTCACGGACTGCTTGCGCTTGCGGTCGATGCGGACACCGACCATGTCGCGCTTGTCGATCTCCATCTCCAGCCAGGCACCCCGGGACGGGATGATCTTGGCGGAGAAGATGTCCTTGTCGGACGTCTTGTCGATCGAGGAGTCGAAGTACACACCCGGCGAACGGACCAGCTGCGACACCACGACACGCTCGGTGCCGTTGATGACGAACGTGCCCTTGTTCGTCATGAGCGGGAAGTCGCCCATGAAGACCGTCTGGGACTTGATCTCGCCGGTCTCGTTGTTGGTGAACTCGGCCGTCACGAACAGCGGAGCCGCGTACGTGAAGTCGCGCTCCTTGCACTCGTCGATGCTGTTCTTCGGCGGCTCGAAACGGTGGTCGCGGAAGGTCAGCGACATCGACCCGGAGAAGTCCTCGATCGGGGAGATCTCCTCGAAGATCTCCTCGAGGCCGGACTTGGTGGGGACGTCCTGACCGTTGTCCAGAGCCTCCTCGACCCGACTCTGCCAGGCGGTGTTGCCGAGCAGCCAGTCAAAGCTCTCGGTCTGCAGCGCGAGCAGGTTGGGAACCTCGAGAGGCTCCTTGATCTTTGCAAAGGAGATGCGCAGCGGGGCGGTGCTGGCGCCGTTGTTCGTATTCGCGGTCGAGGCGTTGCGCGAGGCGGCCAAGAGGGGGTCCTTCCGAGGGCTCGGACTCACTACGCGCGTACCGGCCCCTCTCCCGGACACACAGCCAGAAATCCCAGCTCACGGGATGTTCGGCCGTCGGTCTCGAGTGAGGACAGACCCCTGGTGACGGACAGGGGACAGCTAACAGGCAGCGCAAAGGGTCAGTGTAGCCAGATGGCACACTGATGTCCAGTCCCGTTTTTCAGAGACCCCTGCTGTCCTCAACGCCTGCGTCACATGCCTGCCTTCAACGCGTTGATACTGCCCTCTTCGTCGTCGATCCATGCCTCGGATTCGGATCGTTGTGACGACGCGTCCTGAGAATTGCGCGCTGCGTGCGGTTCGTCAAGGCCTCCCTGCGTCAGCTCTGGCTGCAGGAGACACGACGAAGATCACCATACCCCCCGCCGTCACGGGTGCAAGGCAACCGTGGCCGACCCCCCGGGAACGCCGAAGAGCGACCACCCAGATGGATGATCGCTCTTACGCGCTACGGCGTTACAGGTCTCGTGGGACCTGTGCGGTGTTACTTGACCTCGACGGAGGCGCCGGCGCCCTTGAGGGCCTCGGCGGCCTTCTCCGCGGCGTCCTTGGCGACCTTCTCGAGAACGGGCTTCGGGGCGCCGTCCACGAGGTCCTTGGCCTCCTTCAGACCCAGGGAGGTCAGCTCACGCACGACCTTGATGACCTGGATCTTCTTGTCGCCCGCACCGGTGAGGACGACGTCGAACTCGTCCTTCTCCTCCTCGGCCTCGGCGGTGACGGCCGGACCGGTCGGGCCGGCGACGGCAACCGCGGCGGCGGCGGTGACGTCGAACTTCTCCTCGAACGCCTTCACGAACTCGGAGAGCTCGATGAGGGTCATCTCCTCGAACTGCGCGAGCAGGTCTTCCTGGCTGAGCTTCGCCATGGTGGGCGATCCTTCCACTAATTTCGGCTGGTGCCGGATGTACATGTCTGGCGGGCGTACGTTCGGCCCGCTACGACCTCTGCCTCAGGCGGGCTGCCTGAAGGCGGCGGTCATTTCGCGAGCCGAGTTACTCGGCACCGCCCTGCTCGGCCTGCTTGGCGCGAAGCGCGTCCACGGTGCGGACGAGCTTCGACGGGAGCGCCTGGAACACCTGAGCAGCCTGAGTCTGCTTGCCCTTGAAGGCGCCCGCCAGCTTGGCGAGCAGAACCTCGCGGGACTCGAGGTCCGCAAGCTTCTTGATCTCGTCGGCGGACAGCGCCTTGCCGTCAAGGACACCGCCCTTGATGACGAGGTTCGGGTTGTCCTTGGCGAAGTCACGAAGACCCTTCGCCGACTCCACCGGGTCACCGGTGACGAAGGCGACCGCCGTCGGACCGTTGAACAGGTCGTCGAGCGAGGTGATCCCGGCCTCGTTGGCCGCAATCTTGGTCAGCGTGTTCTTCACCACGGCGTACTGGGCGTTCTCACCGAGCGATCGGCGCAGCGTCTTGAGCTGCGCCACGGTGAGACCCCGGTACTCGGTCAGCACGGCGGCGTTCGAGCTACGGAACTGCTCCGTGAGCTCGGCCACCGCGGCAGCCTTGTCGGGCCTTGCCATAGAGCGTCGGCCTCCTTCCGGGTGATGAGGACCGCTCGGAAGGGGCTGGAACAAACGAAACGCCCCGGCGCAGGCGCACGGGGCGTAGCTCGACCGAACGAGATCCTGGCGGATTCCGGTCCGGGAGCACTTCCACTGTCACCTGCGCGGGTCGTCCGCATATCAAGCGGATCCTTCGGCCACCGCACCCTCTCGCGAGCGCACGGCAACGACCAGCGGTCTTTGGCTTCGATAGGAGAGTACGGGACCCGGACGCCGTCAAGCAAATCCGCCCGTACGGGGCCGGCGGCACCCTCAGAGGGCGGGCGCGGTCTCCAGCCCCTCCAGGTCGAGGCTGCCGCCCAGGTCGGCCAACTCCTCGTCCAGCGCCGGGTCGCCGGTGCCGTCCTCGTCGAAGCCGCTGTCCTGCAGGTCCTTGAACATCTCGGCCATGTCGAAGGTCTCGTCGGCCGGCGGCACCTCGACCTCGGCCTTCGTGCCGTAGTCGGAGAAGCTCATGCTGATCTCGATGTCGCCCTCGGGGGTGTCCATGCCGACGTCCATCCGCACCGGCAGATCGTCGTCGTTGACCCAGACCTCGGTGTCGTAGCCCGTGACACCGGCCTTCTCGGCCTCCTTCAGGACCTTGTCCCGCTCGTCGGGGTCGAGCACGTCCAGCGAGTCGCCCGAGTCCAGCATCTCCTTCAGGGTGAGCGTGCCCTTGTAGTGCTGGGCCTCGGCCCCGTCGATCTTCTCGCTGCCCACGTGCTTCAGGTTGGGCGAGTCGAGCAGCACGGCCAGCTGCTCGGCCGGGTCCTGGTTCATGTTCTCCAGGCCGGAGGTCATCTGCCTCCGCGCGGCCTTGTCGTCGACGGTCTCCGCCAGGGCGGCCATGTCCAGCTTCACCCAGCGCTTGCCGTCCATCTCGGCCGATGCCTCGGCACCCATGTCCATGTACATCACGCTGTCGCGGACGATCATCCGGACCCGCTTCGGGGCGTCCGGGTCCGCCGCGAGGGCGGAACCCTCCATCGTGACGTCCATGACGGCGGGGTCCCAGCCCATGACCCCGGACATCCTCATGTCGCCGAGGTCGCCCCCCAGGGCCGCGGGCGCGGACATGGTCATGGTGACCCGGGCGGACCTGGCCTCGGCCGTCTTCTCGTACGCGGCCGTGAGCACCTGCGTGGCGGACCGCTGGACGCCGTCCGCCGCACCCTTCCCCCGGCCCGCCTGGCCCCCGCACGCCACGGCGCCGGTGAGCAGCAGGACCGTGCCCGCTGCCGCGGCGGTCTTGTGGCGTCTGTTCATGTGTCCCCCTCGTTCAGAAGTCCGTTCCCCGCTCCGAGCCCCCCGAGGCCGACGGGAGGTCAGCCCGCCGACTGCTGCTGCACCAGCTCGGTGAAGTCGGCCGTGTCGCTCGCCGGGGGCTCCTCGACCGCGACCTCGGTGCCGTAGTCGCTGTAGTACGCGGTCTGGCTGTACGCGCCCGCCGTGGTCTCGCCCTTCTCGACCTTCTTGACCAGCAGGTCCTGGTCGTCGACCCAGATGTCGACGGTCTCGGTGGTGACACCGGCCTGCTCCAGGGTCTTCTTCAGGTCGTCGAGCTGGCTCTGGCTGAGGTTGGAGTTCTTCTCGGCGAGGTCGGCCACGTCGACCGTGCCCGAGTAGTGCGTGGTCTGCTGACCGCGCACCTTCTCCTCGCCGACCTTGCGGACGTCCCCGGAGGCCAGCAGGAGCTTCACCGACTGGTTCGGGGTGGTGTTCTGCATCTGGTCCTTCAGATACGCGCCACCGCTGCCGCCGAGGGTCTCCAGGTCGTCGTACGCGTACTTGATCCAGTGCTTGCCGCCGGCCTGCTCGGCGAAGGTGTCGCCCATCCGGGCGTAGTAGGCGTCGGGCAGATACCGGGCCTCCATCGACGCACTGCCCATCTGGCGCATGGTGTCGGCCATGGTGCCGTCGGTGTACGTGATGGTGAGCTTGCCCGTGAGGCCGTCGCCCCAGGCGAGGGCGCCGTCGGCCGTCATCGACATCACCGAGCCCATGGTGGTGGTGGACTCGACCTTCGCGGAGTCGGCGCCGTCCGTGGACTTCTCCGCGCTGCGCAGGGCGGCGATGGGGTCGAACCGGACGCTCCCGTCCCCGCCGGAACCGCCCGAGCCACCGGAACCGCCGGAGCCCTTCGAGCCGCCCGAGCTGCAGGCCGTCACTCCCGCCAGCAGGATCGTCGCCGCGATGGACAGGCTCGCCGTCCGCACGATCGTGCGCTTCATTCGCCCCACCCCCATGAGAATTCCGTGAATGCACGCTAACGCACGGCACTGACAGCCGTACGAAAATAAGTGCGTACGACCAAAAGGGACGAGCCCCGCACCTCGAAAGGTTGCGGGGCTCGTCGCCGACCGAAAAGGAACCGTCAGGTTCAGACCGCGGCCGGGTCCTCCTCGACGAGGAGGTTGCGGGTGCGGTTCGGGTCGACCGGGATGCCGGGGCCGATCGTGGTGCTGATCGCGGCCTTCTTGATGTAGCGACCCTTGGCGGCGGACGGCTTGAGACGGGTGATCTCTTCCAGCGCCGCGGCGTAGTTCTCCACCAGCTTGGTGTCGTCGAAGGACGTCTTGCCGATGATGAAGTGCAGGTTCGAGTGCTTGTCGACGCGGAACTCGATCTTGCCGCCCTTGATGTCCGTGACGGCCTTGGCCACGTCGGGGGTGACGGTGCCGGTCTTCGGGTTCGGCATCAGACCACGGGGACCGAGCACGCGGCCGAGGCGGCCGACCTTGCCCATGAGGTCCGGGGTGGCGACGACGGCGTCGAAGTCCAGACGGCCCTTCGCGACCTCGTCGATCAGTTCGTCGGAGCCGACGATGTCGGCGCCCGCGGCCTCCGCGGCCGCAGCACGGTCACCGGTCGCGAAGACCAGGACCCGGGCGGTCTTGCCGGTGCCGTGCGGCAGGTTCACGGTGCCACGGACCATCTGGTCGGCCTTGCGCGGGTCGACACCCAGGCGGAAGGCGACCTCGACGGTGCCGTCGAACTTGGTCGTGGAGGTCTCCTTGGCGAGACGGACGGCCTCGAGCGGGGCGTAGAGCTTCTCCCGGTCGACCTTGGCGTCCGCAGCGCGGAGAGACTTGCTGCGCTTGCTCACTACTGCTCCTGGTGATTCTGAGGAGTCGTGGTTCGGGCCGAGCAGGCCCCACCACTCATCTGCTTGGTACGGGGGGTGGGGGTCAGCCCTCGACGGTGACGCCCATGGACCGGGCGGTGCCCGCGATGATCTTCGCGGCGGCGTCCAGGTCGTTGGCGTTGAGGTCGGGCAGCTTGGTCTGGGCGATCTCGCGGACCTGCGCCTCGGTGATCTTGGCGACCTTGGTCTTGTGCGGCTCGCCGGAGCCCTTCTCGATGCCCGCGGCCTTGAGGATCATCTTCGCGGCCGGCGGCGTCTTGGTGATGAAGGTGAAGGAGCGGTCCTCGTAGACCGTGATCTCCACCGGGATGACCCAGCCACGCTGCGACTCGGTCGCGGCGTTGTAGGCCTTGCAGAACTCCATGATGTTGACGCCGTGCTGACCCAGCGCCGGACCGACCGGCGGAGCCGGGTTGGCGGCACCGGCCTGGATCTGGAGCTTGATGAGCCCCGTGACCTTCTTCTTCTTGGGAGGCATTTCGGGTCCTCTCCCGTTTCTTGTCGATTTCCGAGTGCCCGAAGGCAACCGCACAACCCTAACGGGTAGGGTCGCGCGGCTAAAAACCGAGCAGGTCAGGCGGGCTGTGTGAGCCCGTCTGACCTGGCCGGTAGCTCTGTGTCGCCGAAGGCGTCAGTTCTTCTGGATCTGGTCGAAGGAGAGCTCGACCGGGGTCTCCCGGCCGAAGATCTCCACCAGACCCTTGACCTTCTTCGAGTCGGCGTTGATCTCGTTGATCGTGGCCTGCAGCGTGGCGAACGGGCCGTCGGTGACGGTGACCGAGTCGCCCACCTCGAAGTCCAGCACCTGGACCTCGACCTTGCGCTGCGGAGCCGGCTTGCCCTCGGCCTCGGCGGCCTCGCGGGCGGCCTTCTCCTCGGCCTCCGGGGCGAGCATCTTGACGATCTCGTCCAGGGTCAGCGGGTACGGGTCGTAGGCGTTGCCCACGAAGCCGGTGACACCGGGGGTGTTGCGGACGACGCCCCAGGACTCGTTCGTCAGGTCCATACGGACCAGGACGTACCCGGGAAGCTTGTTCTGGCGGATCGTCTTGCGGTCGCCGTTCTTGATCTGGACGACCTCTTCCTGCGGCACCTCGGCCTGGAAGATGTAGTCCTCGACATTCAGCGAGACGGCGCGCTGCTCCAGGTTGGTCTTCACGCGGTTCTCGTAACCGGCGTAGGTGTGGATCACGTACCACTCGCCGGGGAGGGTGCGCAGTTCCTCGCGCAGGGCGGCGACGGGGTCGACGGGCTCGGCCGGCTCTTCTTCCTCGGCCTCGAACTCGTCCTCGGCGTCCTCGCCATCCTCGGAGTCGGCCTCGTCCTCGTCCTCGACGTGCAGCGCGGTTTCCTCCGCGGCCTCGCCCGCCTCGGCGTCGGCAGCCTCGAACTCGTCCACCTCGTCCGCGCCCTCGACGATGTCGAGCTCGTCGTCGACCTCGTCGGGCTCGATGGCGTCGTTCAGGTTCTGGTCAGACACGGTGGCTGCTTCTTCCTGGATACATAGGGGTGGAACATGCGAAAGGGGCGCCGGATACCTCGGCGCCCTTCGCTCTTGGATCAGCCGAAGACGTACTTGGCGGCGTGGCTGAGTCCATAGTCAATCACGGTCACCAGGCCGATCATGATGATGACGAAGACGATCACCACGGTCGTGTACGTCGTCAGCTGGCTTCGCGTGGGCCAGACGACCTT
Source organism: Streptomyces sp. NPDC096132 (assembly GCF_044763345.1). Taxonomy (NCBI): domain Bacteria; kingdom Bacillati; phylum Actinomycetota; class Actinomycetes; order Kitasatosporales; family Streptomycetaceae; genus Streptomyces; species Streptomyces sp. NPDC096132. Next base: position 46,480 of record NZ_JBIWGA010000005.1, on the reverse strand, counting down.
GCGGAGCTCCGCGACGATCTGGCGGTAGAAGAGGGCCAGTCGCTTCAGCGGACCCTTCTTTGCACGCTTGCCACCCTTGCGGGTCTTCTTCTGCGCCTCAGGCAGCTCGTCCTGGGCATCAGGCGTGTCGATGGAGCCCACGGCATCCGCCATTCGTCCTCACCTGTTCCCGGGTCGTGGCCGTGCCGCGCCCGGTCTGAGCCGCACGGCGGTGCGTTGCTGTACGTACATGCGCTGCGCACACATCCTGGTGATGGTGTGTGTAGCAGGGCCGGAGGGACTTGAACCCCCAACCGCTGGTTTTGGAGACCAGTGCTCTACCAATTGAGCTACGACCCTTTGTGTGTCCCCAACGTACCGCATCCGACCGGGTGCTCGGTGTGCACCTGCTCTGCCACGGGCTGTTGAAGGCCAACGACGGATGAGTGTACGTGGTCCGACGCGTGCCGTCGAACGGAAAGTGGTCTTGAGCGGATTCATTCTGATGTTCAGTCGGCTGCCCGTCCGGTGCCCAGTCCGTGAAACCCGTGTGCCCGGCCGGTTTCCGGTCTGAAAACATGGGCCGTATGAGCGCTGCAACCCCTCCCACCGAGCGCCGGGTCTCCGCCCGAGTCGGCGCGATCTCCGAGTCCGCCACCCTCGCCGTGGACGCCAAGGCCAAGGCCCTGAAGGCCGCCGGGCGTCCGGTGATCGGCTTCGGCGCCGGTGAGCCCGACTTCCCGACCCCGGACTACATCGTCGAGGCGGCCGTAGAGGCCTGCAAGGACCCCAAGTACCACCGCTACACGCCGGCCGGCGGCCTGCCCGAGCTGAAGGCCGCGATCGCCGCGAAGACCCTGCGCGACTCCGGCTACGAGGTCGACGCCTCGCAGATCCTGGTCACCAACGGCGGCAAGCAGGCGATCTACAACGCCTTCGCCGCGATCCTCGACCCGGGCGACGAGGTCATCGTCCCGGCGCCGTACTGGACGACGTACCCGGAGTCGATCCGTCTCGCCGGCGGTGTGCCGGTGGACGTCGTGGCCGACGAGACCACCGGCTACCGGGTCTCCGTCGAGCAGCTGGAGGCGGCGCGCACGGAGAAGACGAAGGTCGTGCTCTTCGTGTCCCCGTCCAACCCGACCGGCGCGGTCTACAGCGCCGAGGAGGCCGAGGCGATCGGCCGCTGGGCCGTCGAGCACGGCCTGTGGGTGCTGACGGACGAGATCTACGAGCACCTCGTCTACGGCGACGCGACGTTCACCTCGCTGCCCGCGATCCTGCCCGAGCTGCGCGACAAGTGCGTGGTGGTCAACGGTGTCGCCAAGACGTACGCCATGACCGGCTGGCGGGTCGGGTGGATCATCGGCCCGAAGGACGTCGTCAAGGCCGCCACGAACCTGCAGTCGCACGCCACCTCGAACGTCTCCAACGTGGCGCAGGTCGCCGCCATCGCCGCCGTCTCCGGTGACCTGTCGGCCGTGGAGACGATGAAGGAGGCCTTCGACCGGCGCCGCAAGACCATCGTGCGGATGCTGAACGAGATCGACGGCGTGGTCTGCCCGGAGCCCGAGGGCGCGTTCTACGCGTACCCGTCGGTGAAGGCGCTGCTCGGCAAGGAGATCCGCGGCAAGCGCCCGCAGAGCAGCGTCGAGCTGGCCGAGCTGATCCTGGAGGAGGCCGAGGTCGCGGTCGTCCCGGGTGAGGCCTTCGGCACGCCGGGCTATCTGCGGCTGTCGTACGCGCTGGGCGACGAGGACCTCGTCGAGGGCGTGAGCCGGATCCAGAAGCTGCTGGCGGAGGCCACGGACTGACGTCGGCTTCCCGCAGGGGGGCACGTCCCGGATTCGGGAGGTGCCCCCCGTTGTTTTGTGCGAGCAAGACCACGTTCGGGGAATCGGCTACCGGGACACCGTCGCCGTACGGCAGGATCGCTGAATGGAGCGTGTACGTGATGTCTCTGAGCTGCCGAAAGCCCATCTGCACCTGCACTTCACCGGGTCGATGCGGCCCGCGACCGTGCTGGAGCTGGCCGACAAGTACGGGGTGCGCCTGCCCGAGGCGCTGACCGACGCGCTGACCAGCGGGGAGCCGCCGAGACTGCGGGCCACGGACGAGCGGGGCTGGTTCCGCTTCCAGCGGCTGTACGACGCGGCGCGGTCCTGCCTGCGGGAGCCGGAGGACATACGGCGGCTCGTGCGGGAGGCGGCGGAGGAGGACCTCGCGGACGGCTCCGGGTGGCTGGAGATCCAGGTCGACCCGACGTCGTACGCGCCCCGGCTGGGCGGGCTGATCCCGGCGCTGGAGATCATCCTGGACGCGGTGGAGACGGCCTCGCGGGACACCGGGCTCGGGATGCGGGTGCTGGTCGCGGCGAACCGGATGAAGCATCCGCTGGACGCCCGGACGCTGGCCCGCCTCGCGGTGCGGTACGCGGACCGGGGCGTGGTCGGCTTCGGGCTGTCGAACGACGAGCGGCGGGGCATGGCGCGGGACTTCGACCGGGCCTTCGCCATCGCGCGCGACGGTGGGCTGCTGTCCGCGCCGCACGGCGGTGAGCTGACCGGTCCGTCGTCCGTACGGGACTGTCTGGACGATCTGCACGCCACCCGGGTCGGGCACGGCGTCCGGGCGGCGGAGGACCCGCGGCTGCTGAAGCGGCTGGCGGAGCGGGGGGTGACCTGCGAGGTGTGCCCGGCGTCGAACGTGGCGCTGGGGGTGTACGAAAAGCCCGAGGACGTGCCGCTGCGGACGCTGTTCGAGGCGGGGGTGCCGTTGGCGCTCGGCGCCGACGACCCACTGCTGTTCGGCGCGCGGCTGGCCGCGCAGTACGACATCGCGCGGCAGCACCACGGCTTCACGGACGAGGAGCTGGCGGAGCTGGCCCGGCAGTCGGTGCGGGGTTCGGCGGCGCCGGAGGACGTACGGGCGAAGCTGCTGTCGGGGATCGACGACTGGCTGGCCTCCTGAACGCGGGTGCGTGCGGGAGGCCGGCCCGGTCTCACCGTGGTGCCGGGAGTTCCGGCAGGAGCGGGTAGCGGGTCGACAGACGCATCGCGCCCTCGGTGACCGCGGGGTCGCGCGAGGCCGACTGGACGCCGTCGAGGTAGGCGTGGGCCGCCGCCTCGAAGACGTTGTCCACGGCCGTGAGTTCGGCGGCGAGGGCCTGGGCGCGCTCGGTGCGGCGGCTCTCCTGGGTGTCCTGTTCCCGCTGGGCCGCCGCGACCGCCGCCTCCGCCCGCGCCAGCGCCTCCTCGGCCTTGGCGAGCCGCTTGCCGTGGAGGCGGTAGGCGGCGACGAAGGGGTGTTCCTCGGACACCGCCAGCAGGAAGGCGATGCCGCCGGACAGCAGCAGCAGGGCGATGAAGGTCACGCTGACCGTGTGCTCGTCCAGATGGAGCTGGTCGAGCAGGGTCGGCGCGGGCGGCAGGTCGACGCCCAGCTGACGGGCGGTCTCCTCCAGGCCCGAGGTGTCGTTGTCGCGGAAGACGATCCGGGCCCGCAGGTCGCCCAGGTACCAGGCGGCCCAGCCCCACAGGGTGACGAGCGCGGCCGCGACCGGCAGGACCAGCCGCAGGGCGGCGGTGGCGCCCCGGCGGCGCCACTGGCGGCCGGCCTGGAAGGGGCCGAGGGTCATGGCGACGCCGACGGCGGCGGTCAGCAGGAAGGCGCTCGCCCGGCCCTCGGGGGTGCCGTCGTGGATCGCCAGGAACACGCTGAGGTACACGGGGAGTTCGACCAGGATCAGCAGCAGGGTGAGGATCCGCCGGGGCCAGCGGGCCATGGCCGCGGTCTCCGTCAGTCCCTCCCAGGGCACCTCGGTGGCGGCGGCCGGCCGGGGTGCCGGCTCCCCTTCGGAGTCGTCGTCCCACTCGTCGGGGGCGTACAGCCCCTGGTCCTCGCCCTTGGGGTCGGGGTACGGGTCCGTGTCGTCCGGCCGGCGGCGGGCCCCGGACCGCGCCTCGGACCGGGCCACGATCCGGGGCAGCAGGCGGTCGCGGCGGTCCTCGCGGGCGGCCATCCGGGTCGCCGCCCGGTCCAGGCGGGCGGACGCCGCGTGCCGGCGGCGGGTCTCCTCCTCCTGGGTGTCCCGGGCCCGGCGGGCCTCGGCCAGCCGGGCCGCCGTGTCGGCGTACAGCTCGGCGGAGGCCCGCAGTTCACGCTCCTCGCGCTCGTGGTGCTCGGCGACGACCCGGTTGCGGGTGTGGTCGCGCAGGCCCTGGAGCCGGCCGAGGTAGGGCAGCCGGCGGCTGGAGCCGAGGACGTACGGGTTGAGCGTGCCGTCGGCGGCGGCGCGGCGGCCGGCGTTCTCGGCCCGCTCCAGCAGGCGCCGGCCCTCGCGCGTCTCGGACAGCGGGACCCGGCCGCGGGGTGCGGCGGGGGCGGTGCGGCCCAGGCCGGGGGCCCGGCCCTCGGAGCGGCGCAGCCGGAAGGGGTTCCGCAGCCGGCGGGGCTCGTCAGGCGCCGTATCCGTCGTCGACATCGACCTTCACCTCCTTCTCCAGGAGCTGCTTCCAGAACTCGCCCAGCTGCTCGACGTGTTCGGGGCTGGTCTTGCCGCCGCGCATGGCGAAGCCGACCCGGTAGACGGTGGTGTCGGGCAGGTCGGGCAGATTGCGGCCGTCGACCATCGCGGCGACGGCGGTGTCCCGCTGGGCCTGGGTCGCGATCTTGTACTTGGACAGCTTGAAGCCGGGGTCGGCCTGTTCGAAGTCGCTGACCACGAGGACCTGGAAGGTGCCGTCGCCGTCGCGGGGCACCTTGGCCGCGCGGGTGAGGCCGCCGAGGACGTCCGAGCCGGGCTGGCGGTCGCGGGCGCACTCCAGCATCTTCTCGGCGCCGGCCTCGGCCAGGACCCGGGTCTGCTTCCACAGGGGCTCGCGTTCGGAGCGCTTGTCGGAGTCCGGGTCGATGTCGATGCGGGGCACCTGGCAGGAGGAGGCCTCGGAGGCGGAGGTGATGGGCGCGTAGGAGACGTACTTGCACTTCTTGTCGGCGAGGAAGCGGGGCAGGGTCGCCTTCAGCTTCTCCTGGGCCCGGAAGCCGTCGTCGCTGTCGGCGCCGGAGCCGGAGCCGTCCACGACGACGGCGCAGTCGGCCTTGAGCCGTTCCGGTCCCTTCAGCTGACTGCACCCCGTCAGCAGCAGCGCCGCCGCACCCAGAGTCGCGACCACGCGGATCGCGCCGGTGGTGGTTCTCGTCATCGGTTCCCCCGCTCTCTTCGGCCGGCCGCCGCGGGCGCCGGCCCGATCCTCTGCTCCAGAATCTGCAGCGCCCTGCGGACCACGACGCCGTCGAGCAGCCAGTCCGGCGGGCCCGTCCAGGTCTCGTCGAGGGCCGCGGCGCCCGGGCTCTCGGCGGGCGGCAGCTCCTCCAGCCGGGCGGCGCGGGCGTACGCGGCCTCGTAGTGGGCGAGTTCCTGGTCGGCGCAGGCGGCGAGGGCCAGGCCGCGCTGCTGGCAGGCCGTCACCTCCGTGCGCCATTGCGACACCCAGCCGCCGAAGCGGGCCAGGGCCGCCGGTACGTCCTCGCGTCGCAGGTCGTCCTCGCGCGGAGCGTCGTACTCCGTCACGATCCGTTCGGACTCCTCGTGCACCCGGCCGACGAGGGCCGTGTGTTCCTTCAGGAACCGGGCCATCAGATCGTCCAGGGCCATGCGCGCCCCGCGTTCCAGCTGCCGGGCGTAGTGCTCGGTGCCTATGCCGGCCCTGCCGTCCCGCCGCGCGCGGCGGGAGGCCCGCCAGCGGGTGCGTGCGGTGAGGCGGGCGCGGCCGTAGTCCGCCGGGACGGACTTCACCTCGCTCATTCCATCCCCCTCGTCGGATTCCCCGGACCACCCACGGGGATTCGCGCGCAGCCTAGGGGATAAACGAACGCGCGCGGGAGAGATTTACGACACCGGATTTACCGCATCCGGAAATCAGCCGGAGATCGACCGGCGAACGACCAGGGCACCGGCTTTGCCGCCGGAGGGTTCTTGGAAAACTTCCGAAAACCCGGGCCGCTCCGGCGGGACTCGGAATAGGCTCCCTTCCGCTCGGGCGGGAGTGTGCCCGGAGACGAAGAAAAGATCTTCGAATAGGGGTACGGAGTTTCGGCATAGGGCTTCGGGCATATGCCGATGCGGGAAAAGCGGGGGACATGTGGCTGGAGTGACGGGAGAGACCACCGGGGACAGGGCCGTCGAGGCGGAGCTGCCGGTGCGGGTGGCCGACGGGTACTTCCCGGTGGAGACGCTCGGTCCGGGCCGTCGGCTGGCCCTGTGGTTCCAGGGCTGTGCGCTGGCCTGCCCGGGCTGTATGTCCCGGCACACCTGGGACCCGTCGGGCGGCCGGGCCGCCACCGTCGGTGAGCTGTTGCGCCTGTGGGAGACGGCGCTGGCGCGGGGCGCGGAGGGCCTGACCGTGAGCGGCGGGGAACCGCTCGCCCAGCCCGTCGCGCTGGCGGCGCTGCTGCGCGGCGCCGGCCGGCTGCGCGAGCGCGCGGGGCGGACCGCCGACCTGCTCGTCTACACCGGTCACGAGCCCGACGAGGTGCCCGAGGAGGTGTGGGCGGCGCTGGCGGGCGCGGACGCGGTCGTGACGGGCCGGTTCCGGGTCGCCGAGCCCACGGACCTGGTCTGGCGCGGCTCCGCCAACCAGCGGCTCGTGCCGCGCACCGCCCTCGGCGCCCGCCGCTACGGCCCGCATCTGGCCCGGGTGTGTCCGCCGGGGCCACGCGTGAGCCTGCGGGCGGACGGCACCGGGACGGGCACGCGCGTGTACGGCGTCCCGGCCCGCGGCGAGCTGCGCCGGCTGGAGCGCGACCTGGCGGCGGGCGGAATCCGTCTGAACGGCCCGAGCTGGCGCCCGTGATGCCGGGCCCGGCGGGAGCACCTGCTCCGACGTCTGTCTCGCGCGCCCCTTCACAAGCCCCCCGCGCTTCACAAGCCTCGCGCGCTTCTCTACGAGCCTCGCGCACCCCCGTGAGCGTCGCGTGCGCCCCCGTGAGCGCCCTGCGAATCAGGGCTTCCGACCTCTTATGGAACCCTTCACCGCTCTCATTACCGCTCTCTTTTCTCCGCTGTCTCCACCCCGAACACCCGGGCCGCGTCCGGGTAGCGCGTCACGACGTGGACGGACCAGTCGGGGTCCGCGGTGAGGGCGTCCTCGATGGCCCAGCACAGCCATTCCGCGCTGGTCCTCCGCTCCAGGCCGCCCCGGCCGGCGCCCAGCAGCGGGAAGCAGATCGACCGCAGGGCCGGTGGGCCGTCCGCCCGCTCCCGGCGGGCCTGCGCGAAGCAGGCGGCGACGGCCGTCGCTATGTGCTGCGGGTCGACGCGATAGGCGTGCCCGTCCGGTACCGCCACGGCCGCGTGATAGACGCGCCGCACCCCGCGCTCGGCGAGGGCGCCCGCCCCGGTCGGCACGACCGTGCCCGGCCGCAGCGGCAGCACACCGGGCCGGTCCCGCACCCAGGCGGCGAGCTCGTCCGCGAGCACGTCGACCACCGGCTCGTCCGCCGCGCGGCCCAGGGCGGCAGAGCGGCGCAGCGCCCCGGAGACGGTGGGCCGGAACGACTTCGACATCTCCAGGTGCACGTTCTCGGAGGAGACCAGGATGTCGATGTCCCGCAGCAGTTCGATGGGCGAGAGATGGACCGTGACCGGCCTGGTCCCGGCCCGGCCGGCCAGCCCGGTGCGCGGTACGACGATCGGTCGGGCCACCGCGGCCCGTGTGGGCCCGGCACCCGGCGGCACCGGCCGCGCCGGACGCCCGGTGGGCTCACGGGCCTCGGCGAGCACGGCTCCGGCCAGCTGCTCGACGACCTGTTTCTCCTGGCTGTGCCGGAACCGCTCGCTGGTCACCCCGTACACCAGGGCGGCCGCCCGGCGCCGGTCCGCGGCGGGGTCGCCGCGGTGGCCGGGCAGCAGTCCGAAGGTGCACTGGGCGGCGCGGCCTATCAGGTCGTCGGTGCCGAGCCGCTCGGCGGCCGCGCGGATCATCCGTTCCGCCCCGTCGGCCAGATCCTCCTCGCCCCCGGCGTACCCCGCGTGCAGGGTGACCGCGCGCAGCGCCTCGGGCACCAGCGCCTGGAGCGCGGGCAGACCCCCGCGGCGAAGCTGCCGCAGCTCCCGCACCAGGTCGGCACGCTCGGGCAGACCGTCAGGGTTCATGGCCGTCAACATATCCACGCCGGTGCCGCGCCCGCCCCGCCTTCACACAGGACCTTCCCGATCGCTGTACACGCCCGGTACCGGTCGCGGATTTCCCCGTTTCCCGGTGCGCGGCGCCAAGATCCCGCTACCCTTCCGGCCCGGGTGTCTTCCTGCGCCGGGGCGCCGCTCCCCGTGTCCCGTAATTCGGTGCGCCGCGCGGCGGAGCCGTATCTCGTGTCCATCCGGATTCCTTTTCCGGCACACCATTCCGCACACGGTTCCACACATCTTTCCGCAGATCCTTCACACATCCTTCCGTACGCCCTCGCCGGCGGCCGCCGGTTCCTTTCCGCGCGCAGGTGAATTCCATGACGTTTCCTGTCGGTCCCGATCCCCGTGGCGACGACGACGGTCTGGCCCCGCCCACGCTGTACGAACCGCCGAACGGCAGCGGCGGCATGGCCGCGCCCGACCCTCGGGGCGACCCGATCGAGCTGCCGCCCTCGCTGGCCGGCCGTTTCCAGCCGCGTGAACGGCTGCCGCGGCGCGGGGAGCAGACCGTGCACCGGGCGGCCGAGGAGGGGCGCTCCGCCGAGCTGCGGGCGGCCGTGTTCCGGGTGCGCTGCCCGGCCGACGGCGCCGAACGGATCGTCAAGTGGTTCCACCCGGACGCCGCGCCCGACCCCGAGGTGACCGCGCTGCTGTCGCGGGGGCAGCTGCACGCGGGGCTGTCGTACGTCCTGGAGGCGGGGGCCGACCGGGGGGCGCCGTTCCATGTGCTGCCCTCGCACGGCAACACGGATCTCGCCACCCGGCTGCGCGACCACCCGGGCCGGCTGCCCGCGGCGGACGTCGAGCGGATCGTGGAACGGCTGCACGGGGCGCTGACCGCCCTGCACGCGGCGGGGGTGGTGCACCGGGACGTCAAACCGTCCAACCTGGTCCTCGGCGACTACGACGACCCCGCCGGAAGCATGGTCCTGATCGACTTCGGCATCTCCGTCGCCGGACACTTCCCGCGCGAGGTGCGCCGCGGCTGGGCCGGCACCCCCGGGTACGCGTCGCCGCAGGCGCAGGTCCAGGTGCCGATCGTGCGGCCGGCGGACGACTGGTGGTCGCTCGGGATCGTCGTCGCCGAGGCCGCGCTCGGCCGGCATCCCGTCCCGCACCGGGAGACGGCCTCGGTCATGGACGCCGTCCACCGCGGCGACATCGACCTCGACGGCATCCGCGACCCGCGCCTGAGGCTGCTCTGCGAAGGGCTGCTGACCTGGAACCACGAGAACCGCTGGGGCGCCGACCAGGTCCGCCGGTGGCTCGACCGCGAAAGCCCCGAGGTGGTCCGCGAGGGGCCCCGGCCCCGGCCGGGCGGGCGGCCGGCCGCCGACCCCGAGGCACCCCGCTTCGAGCACGCGGGCCGGCGGTTCACCGACCCGGCGGAGCTGGGCGAGGTGTTCGACGCGGACTGGCCCGCCATGAACCGCCGGCTGTCCCGCGGCAAGGGCCGGGAACAACTGGCCGACTGGCTCGCCTGGTTCCGCCCGGAGGGGGACGCCGACCGGGCCGAGGAACTCGACGCGCTGCTGGAGCGGCTCAGAAGGTCGCGGCGGAGCCCGGGCGCGGCCACCTTGATCGACCTGATCGGCTGGATGGCGCCCCAGCAGGAGCCCGGCTACCGCGGCATCCCGCTGGGCATGGGCGACCTGCCCGCCTTCGCCCGGCGCGCCGCCGACGGCGACCGGCAGTGCGTGTCCGTCATGAACGAGCTGTACGAACAGCGCCTGCTGACCCGGCTGGCCCGGCGCCGCGGCGGCGAGGAGCTGACGTACGTCGCGCGGCGCTGGCACGACCACCATCGGCAATGGGCGCAGGCCACCGCCCGGCTGTCGGAGATACCCGAGCTGCGCGACCACCGGGACGATCTGCGCGCCGCGACCGCCACCGGCCCGGCCCTCACCGCCGAGCTGCTGCGGCTGGCCGCCGATCCCGCCCCGGTCACCCGACGGCTGCGCGCCGAGCTGCGGGACGCGCTGCGCGCGCTGCCCGCGCCGGTGCCCTGGTTCATCCGGCTTGCCGAGGAGGCCGAGGAACCCGTACCGCTGCTGCTGACCCTGCGGCTGCGGCCGCTGGCCGAGGCCCGGGCCCGGGAGACCCGGCGGGCCCAGGAGGAACGCCGGCAGCTGGTCGCCATGGGCCGGCGCGCGGAGCACACCCGGCTGGTACGGCGCCGCCTGGAACTGCCCGTGGTGCTGGGCCGGGCCGCGGGCGGGGCACTGCTGCTGTTCTTCCCGCACACCTTTCTGGTGGGCCTGGCCGACCTGTACGGGTGGGCGCCGCAGACCACCGTGCTGATCGCCTGGATGCTGAGCGTGCCCTCGCTGGCGGCACTGCTCGTGATCGAGTGCTGGACCGCCTGGTACATCGGCCCCTGGTACCACCCCCGGTTCTCGGTGATGGGCCTGATGACCCGCCGGGCGCTACCGCTGACCAGCAGGATCGGGCGGCGGGGGTGGAAGCGGTACCTGTGGGCGGCCGTCGGCGCCGCGGCGCTGGGCGGCACGGTCGCGGGGACGTTCTTCCTCGCGGTGTGGATCTGGCCGACGGGCACCGTGCTGGCGCTGCTGGTCTCGGCGGTGCTGCGGGCGCGGGCCTGGCACCGCTACCAGGCCGACGCCCGCAGCGGCACCCCGCCGGCACCGCCGGCCGATCCGCGCGAGGACCCGCGCGACGACCCGCCGGCCGACCCGCGCGGCACGGTCCCGGGTGCGCGCAGGCCTCCAGGGTCCCCGTCCCCCTCCCCCTCCCTGTCCCCATCCGGTCCCCGACCCGGTTCCCGTACTGGAGGAATGGCGTGAGCAGTGCGTACGCCGGTACCGATCTGTTCGCCGTGATGCCGGACGTCTCGGCGTCCGGGGTCGACCCCACGCTGGCCCAGCCCGACCTCGGCCTGCAGCTGCCGGACACCAACGGTCTCCAACTGCCGGACACCAGCGGCCTGCAGTTGCCGGACACCGGCGTCGGCGATCTGGCCCACACGGCGACCGGCCACATCGACGCCGTGCAGCACGCCGTCGACCACGCGGTGGACGAGGCGGTCCAGGAGCTGCACGACATGATCGTGCCCGCGCTCATCGGCCTCGCCGACCTCAGCGGGGCGCTGCTCGTCACCCGGCTGGCGCTGCGCGGCACGATGGCGCTCGCCGCGTTCAACAACAAGGTCGCCGTGGAGCAGGAGGCCATGGTCCGGCGGCAGATGTCGCTGGAGGACGGCAGCGAGTGCTGGCGGCGCGCGGCGGAGGCCGCGGCCGGCCTCAACGCCCGTATCACCGTGCTCGGTCTCGACCCCGCCGGACCGGGCGACCCGCCGCTGCCCGCCCCGGTGCAGCCCGTCGGCGTCCCCCTCGACCTGCTGTGGAGGCGGCTGGCCGAGACCGAGCGGGCACTGCGCCGGGTGGAGGCCCAGCGCGCGGCCCGCGCCACCGCCCGGCTGCCCTTCCAGCACCGCGAGGACCCGGAGCGCGCCGACTGGTACGACAGGCTGCGCGAGCAGCGCCGCCGCGCCCTGAAGACGTACGCGGAGGGCGGGGAGCTGCCCGCGCCGGCGACGACCGGGCCCCGTACGGACCGGAACACCGCGCTCACCGAGGACGACGTCCTGCGCGAGGGCGCCGAACTGCTCGCCCGGCTGCCGCTGGAGTTCACCTCCGAGAGCCGGGAGCTGATCGACGACTGCCTGCTGGAGGCCCTCCGGGCGATCGGCCGCCGCCCCACCGCCGTACGCCGCTACCTCGACGAGGCCGCGCTCATCGCGCACAAGGAGTCCGAGCGGGCGCGGCGCGCCGAGACGGCCCGCCGTGAGGCCGCCCTGCGCCTGGAGGTGCTGCGGGCCGCCACGCCCGAGGGCGTCGACCCGCTGCCGGAGGCACCCACCGCGGTCGGGATCCTCGAGCGGGTGCTGCGGGACGGCGTCCCGGCGTCGAAGGAGGACGAGCGGACCGTCCAGCAGGCCCTCGCCGCCCGCTCCGCCGCCCTGCACCGGGCCTACCTGGTGGCGGCGCTGCGCCGGGCGAGCGAGCGGTGGGGGGACGGTTCGGTGCACGCCCGGGCCGACGCCGAGCACTGGGACTTCGCCCCGGCGGCCTGGGGCGGCCACTACTGGCTGCGGGTCCGCCTCACCACCGGCGGCCAGGCCCGCGTCCTCACCATGCGCAGACCGCTCACCGCCCGGGAGGCCGCCGATCCGGAGACCGCGGCCCGCTGGCAGGCGCTGGACGCCGAACGCTGCGCCGAGAGCGCGGCGTACGTCGACGAACTCGGCCTGCTCAGCGAGGAGGAGGGCGTCCGCGCGGAGTTCACCTGGACGGAGAGCCAGGTCCTCACCGGGGAACCGGCGCCGGGCCTCACGGTCGAGCCCGGACGGGCCCTCACCGCCGAGTCCGGCCGGAACGCCGACGGCACCTCCGGCCGGGCCCGCGGCGACGGTCCCGGCGCGGTCGGGGCCCGGCCCCGGCGGACTCCGCGCCGCCCGTCACCGGCAGCGACCAGGTACCGACAGAGCGGCGACCACTGATCCGGCCGGCGCCCGACGACCCACCGACGACCACTGGCCCGATCGGCCCCCGACGACCCACCGACGACCACTGACCCGATCGGCCCCCGACGACCCACCGACGACCACTGACCCGTCCGACGCCCGACGACCCACCGACGACCACTGACCCGGCCGACGCCCGACGACCCACCGACGACCACTGACCCGATCGGCCCCCGACGACCCACCGACGACCACTGACCCGGCCGACGCCCGACGACCCACCGACGACCACTGACCCGATCGGCCCCCGACGACCCACCGGCGACCACTGGTCCGATCGGCCCCCGACGACCCCGCTGCCGCACCGCCCGACGCCCCGGCTGCCGACCCGACAGCCGCCTCCGCCCGACGCCCCGCCCGGCGACTCACCGCCCGCCCGCCCCTCCCTTCCCGCCCCGTGGAGGCCCCTTGACCAGCACCCCCGTCGAGTCGCTGCGCGTGACCCGGACGGTCCATCCGCCGTTCGCCGCCGAACTCGTCCACACCCTCAGCGTCCACTCCCAGTACGTGCTGCACGGCAACATCCGCGACGACTACGTGGTCGCCGACGACCTGAGCGACGACCGGCGGGTCTACCGGGCGGTGTCCCTGGAGGACATGCTGTGGGAGCCGTTGCAGCGGGCCGGCTACAAGAGCCTGCTGCGCTACGACCCGGTGGCGGGCTTCCGGGTCGTGCACAGTTCCGTCGAGGCGGAGATGAACACGCTGCTGGAACGCAACACCCGCCGGTTCCCGGGCCGTTCGGACGACTCCGGCACCGACGAGGTGGCCCGGGTCCTGGAGTCCTTCTCCCGCGGCTGGGTCGGCGAGCGCCCCGGCCCGCCGCAGAAGGACCCCCGCTACGAGGACTACCAGCAGCCCCTGCACGCCGCCCTGATCGTCGACTACGCCTCCCGGATCCCGACGCAGGTCAACCAGCTCAGCGACGAGGAACGCACGTTCTTCCTGCGCTGTCTGAAGATCGCCGAGGAGGCGCGGCCCTTCGTCCGCGCGAAGTCGGGCCGCGCCCTGTTCAACCCGGTCATCTGGCTGGCGGACGGCGAACGGGACCTGCCGGCCTGGCTGGTGACGAGCGGCGTACGGGTGCGCGGCATCGGCGTGCCGACGCCGGACCTCGGCCAGCGCCGCCGGATGGCCGCGCTCCTCGCCCAGCAGGCCGGCGTCCCCGGCACCGCCACCAAGCTGGACGTGGGCCCGCTGGTGAACCGGGACGTCCGGGAGGAACCGACGGACGAGGACGTCGAGCGGTTCGCCCGGGCGGCCAGCGGGCTCACCCTGCGCGCCATGCGGGAGAGCATGCGGCTGGCCCGCGCCTCGAAGATCACCTTCGACCGGATGGAACAGGCCGTACGGATCTACGAACTGGGCGTCAGCCGCAACCCGTGGACCGGCGGAGCGGTGACCGACAGCATCCGCGACGGCCAGGCCTACATCGGCGGCCGGGTGCAGGGGCAGGAGAAGGCGGTGACGCAGACCCTGGACGTGCTGAAGCGGGCGGCGCTCGGGCTGTCCGGCGCGCAGGCGTCCTCGCCGGCCGTGCACCGGCCCCGGGGTGTGCTGTTCTTCGCGGGGCCCACCGGCACCGGCAAGACGGAGCTGGCGAAGGCGGTGGCCACCACCTTGTTCGGCTCGGAGGACGCCTGTCTGCGCTTCGACATGAGCGAGTTCTCGGCACCTCACTCGGCGGACCGTCTCGTGGGCGCCCCTCCCGGGTACGTCGGCTACGAGGCGGGCGGCGAGCTGACCCGCGCGGTGCGTGAGGACCCGTTCCGGGTGGTGCTCTTCGACGAGATCGACAAGGCCGACAAGGGCGTCCTGGACAAGTTCCTCCAGGTGCTGGAGGACGGCAGGCTGACGGACGGCCAGGGCGTGACGACGTACTTCAGCGAGTGCGTCCTCATCTTCACGTCCAACCTGGGCGTGCACGGCCCGTCGGGCGAGGACGGCCGCCCCCTGGCCGCCTCCTCCGGGCAGGAGCGGATCCCGGAAACCCCCGAGGAACGCGCGGAGTTCGAACGGCGGATCCTGGGCAACGTACGCCACCACTTCGAGCACACCCTGAAGCGCCCGGAACTGCTGAACCGGCTCGGCGGGAACATCGTCGTCTTCCAGTACATCGACGCGGACACCGCCCGGCGCATCTTCGCCGGCCAGTTGAGCAACATCGTCGACCACATGGAACGCCAGAGCGGCCTGCGGCTGCGGGTGCTGCCCGAGGCCGAGGAGGTGCTGGCCGGCCTGTGCACCGCGGACCTGCGCAACGGCGGCCGGGGCATCGGCATGAAACTCGAGACCCACCTCATCAACCCGCTCGCCCGTGAGGTGTTCGACCTCGGCACGCTCGAGCCGGGCTCGGTGGTCACCGTCTCGCAGGTCACGCCCCTCCCGGACGGCGCGGTCCGCCTGACGGTGGAGGCGTCGGCCGACGAGCCGCTGTCGATGCGGAAGCCGACCGTCCGGTGACGGAGGGCCCACGCCGCCCCGAGGGCCCCCGTCGCCATGTGGACAAGAGCCTCGCCCAGGACGACCTCCTGCCGGACTACGGGGACGAGGGCGACGACGACGTCGTACTCCCGCCGTACCAGGGCGGCCACGGGGGCGACGCGCAGGCGCCTCCGGAACCGTCCCGCTCCCACCCCTGCTGGTCCTGTGGCACGGCCGTGCCCTCCGGCTCCCCGGTCTGCCCCGAGTGCCAGGAGTCGACCCGGCATCTGCGGCTGCTCGGCCCCGGGGCGTCGATCGACCTGCGGCACGGCGAGGGACCCCCGCTGCGCCTCGGCCGGCACCCGGTGTGGGCGACCGCCGTGGCGGCCGCCCTCGCCGGCGACAGGGGGAAGGGTGTGTCGCGCCGCCACGCGGAGATCCAGCTGACGCCCGACGGCAGGATGTGGCTGACCGAGTACGCCCACGGCACGCTGAACGGCACCTACGTCAACGACGAGCGCATCGGCCGGGGTGCCCGTGTCCCCCTGGACGACGGGGACGTCATCGGGCTCGGCCAGAACTGCGCCTTCACGGTGCTGCTGGTCGAGCCCGACGCGTGACCCTCCCCGGTCACCCGGTCGGCGGCACGATCGCGGCGCGCAGCGGGGCCAGCAGCAGGTTCGCGGCGTGGGCGCCGTCGAGGGTGCCCAGGTCATGGCTGACCAGCGGCTCGGGCGCGAACGGCAGGTCGCCGCAGCGGTCCCCGAACAGCACCAGGGCCTCCCGGGGCCGGTGCCGCCGGGACGTCCACACCAGCCCCTGCGCCTTCTCCGCCTGCCGTCGCAGCTCCTGCGCCCAGTAGCGGGTGCGCGGGTAGTCGTCGGGCTCGGAGTCCAGCAGCCAGCTGTCCTGGCAGACGGCCGCCAGGTCCTCCTCCACCCGCAGCGACACGAGGGTCAGCTCGGCCGTCGTGACGATCTCGGCGAGCGTGTACCGGGCGGCCTGCGCCCACGGCACGAGCCTGCTGCCGAGGACCGGGTCGAAGTCCATGGACCGCAGCAGCACCTCGGCCAGCGCGGTGGCGGGTTCCCGGGTGGCGTAGAGGTAGGGGTACGGGTCGTCGGCCGTGCAGTCGAAGCGGCTGCCGCCGAACAGGGTGTGCGCGGCGGCCTCCTTGAAGCCGGTCGCCGGGTAGTTGCTGCGGTGGCAGCGCCATAGCGGGGTACCGGCCGGAAGCACGGTGGTGCGGGGCGCCATGGTGACCGAGGGCGGGATCTGCCGCGTCATCGGGCGTCCTCCTCGACCAGGGCCAGCGCGGCGTCGGCGAGCCGGTCGTCCGGCACCCGCCCGAGCAGCGTCGCGGGCGCGCCGCCGAGCCAGGAGTTGCCGCCCAGCCACCAGTCGGCGGCGCCCCAGGGGTCGCGGTCGGCGAGCAGGATCCGGTTGATGCGTACGACGATGTCCAGCGGCCGCCCGGTGTCCGGGTCGAACTGGAACTCGGGACTGCGCCGCCCCGTCTCCGGATCGGCCAGCACGATGACGTCGGCGCTCCCCCCGGCACCGGGTCCCGCCGCCCGCGACGGCGCGGCCAGCAGCCTGCGCCGGGCGGCGGCGACGAGGTCGGCGACCGAGGGCTCCTCCCGCTCCGGCGGGGGCGCCGGGCGGTCTCCCGGCTCCACCGCGCGGTGTTCCGGCTCCGCCGCCGGCGCCGCGTACAGCGCCTCCAGGGCCGCGAGGACCACGTCCTCGGTGGGCACGGTGGCCGTCGCGGCGGCCGAGCGGCCGTAGTCGTGCAGGAGCCGGGCGAGTTCGCCGGCCTCGTCGGGGACCGGCCACAGGGAACGGATGATCCCCATCACGGCCATCGCGGCCCGCTCGGCGTCGGCGCCGGCTTCGCGGAGCCGTTCCAGCATGGCCAGGAAGTGCTGGTACTGCTCGTCGTCCAGCCACCGTCCGAGGTCCTCGCGGTGGCGGACGAGCAGGGCCAGCAGCTCATTGGTGTCCAACGTGTTCCCTCCGGGTCGGGCCGGTGGCCGGTGTCGGATTGCCCTGGTGGATGAAGGGGGCCCAGGCCGCCACGGGCAGGGCCCCCTTGCCCCGGATC
This sequence comes from Streptomyces sp. NPDC096132, assembly GCF_044763345.1. Taxonomy (NCBI): domain Bacteria; kingdom Bacillati; phylum Actinomycetota; class Actinomycetes; order Kitasatosporales; family Streptomycetaceae; genus Streptomyces; species Streptomyces sp. NPDC096132. Next base: position 29,242 of record NZ_JBIWGA010000005.1, on the reverse strand, counting down.
CGGGCGGCCAGCGGCCCGTGGAAGCCGGGGAAGAGGGTGCGGGCGGGGTCGAGCGCCCACAGCTGGGTGAGCCGCAACGCCTGTGCCGGGTCCGCGCCCTGGGCGAGATGGTGGTGGACGACGTACATCAGGACGGCCGAACTCGCGTCGTCCACACCCCACTTGGAGCCGATCACGTCGGCGGCTCCCCGGGCGACGAACGCGGTGGTGAGGGTGAGCGCCTCGTCGTGGTCACGGGAGCTGAAGTCGGTCTCGCAGGCGCTGAGCACCACCAGCGGCCCGGCCGCGTTCCGCCCGCCCGCCGAGGGCGCCCCGAGCAACTGCCGTACGGTGAGCGCCCCCGGGTCGTCCCCGTCGCCCTCGCCCGGGCGGGGCGGATGCAGCAGCAGCCTCGACACGGTGGGCCGGTCCCCGACACGGCCGTGCACACTGAGCTGCACGAGCGTGGCGGGCCGCTCGGCCGTCCCGCCCGGCAGCAGCGGCAGCAGCTCGTCGGGCGTGCCGTCCACCTTCCACAGGTTGCGCGCGAGATAGCCGTGGCACCGGGCGTGCGGGTAGAAGGACTCCCGCACTCCGTCGATCTCGTGCTCCGCGTACGGCAGCGAGAACCGCGGATCCGCGACCAGTACGGGATCGGCGGCCACGGGCAGCCGGGCCCGGCCGACGGACCGCAGGAACTCCGCCTCGGACGCGGCATGGCTGATGACGGCGAGATCGACGGCGTACACCGGCCGCTCCCCCGCCCCCGCGGCGACCCGCGCCGCGTGCCAGGGCACGGATCCGAGGTTCCCGGCGGGCAGCAGCACCAGCCGCACGGGGTCCACGGGCCGCGCGGGCCGTCCGGGCCGTACGACGTCCAGGACCGGCCCCATCACGGCCGGCCCCGCCCAGTCGCACACCTCCTCCAGCGCCCCCTGCCACGCCGCCTCGGCCTCCGCCCGCCCGGGCGCGTCGCGCGGCACACCGGGCGCGGTGAACGCGGACCGGTCACGGGCCGCGTCCAGATACCGCTCCAACGGCCCGCGCTCCGCCCTGCCCAGCCCGCCCAGCTCCAACGGCAACGGCGCCAGCCCGGGCCGCACGACCAGCGCCCGGCCCGCCCCGTCCCCCTGCCCGACGAGCAGATGCACCACGGCGTCCACGCCACCGCGCTGAGCCGCGTCCGCCACCTCCTGCCAACCGCCCCCGCCCGGGGAGACCTGCTCCTCCGGTCCCCCGATGGCATGGGTCCGCAGCGCGGCGAGGGCGCGTCGGCGCAGGGTGCTGGGGATGAGGGTGTCGGGGGTGTCGGGGGTGTCGGCAGATGTACGGGGTCCGTCGGCGCCGTCGCCCGCGCGGGCGGCCTCCCGCCACCGGACGGCCAGTTCGTGCTCGCCGTACGCCTCCAGTTGCTCCGGCACGCTCGCGGAGGCCGCGACCGCCCTCAGCACCAGCGCACGGCCCGCTTCCAGCACGCGCAGCGCGGTCACCGCGTCGTCCGCCTCCGCCGCCCATACGGCCGCGGTGACGCCCCGGTCGGCGGCCGCGCGGGCGGCGGCGAGCCCGTGCTCGGCGCCGATCTGCAGCAGCACGTCCTCGGCGACCTTCTCCAGCTGCCGTTCCGTCGCCTCCAGCGCCCGCGCGGTGTCCCCCGGACCCTTGCGGCGGCGGTACAGCCCGGCGAGCTCCTTGTACACCTCCTGGGCCGTGCCGCCCCCGGTGTGGTCGCCGATCTCGGCGCGAGCCGCCTCCAGTTCGCGCAGCGCGCCGTCGAGGGCGGCCGGGTCGCCGTGGCGCTCGTGCTGGACGTTGAGGGCGAGGGCGATGCCGAGCCGGGCCCGGATGTCCTGGTCGGCGAGGACGACGGTGCCGCCGAGTGCGGCGCGGGCCCGTTCGACCTCCTCCAGAACGCCGCGGGAGGAGGGGTCCACGTACTGCTCCAGCGCGCTGGTGACGGCCCCCATCGAGGCCATGACCCCGCGCAGCGCCATCGGCATCGCCGGATGCTCCTGTGCCTCGCGCAGATACATCAGCGCCCGCCGCAGCGGCGGTCCGACCGTGCCGCCCGCGTTCCCGATGGCCATGGCCCGACGCAGTTGCACCGTGCCGAGGTTGAACAGGACGAGGGACGCCACGCTGTCGTCGTCGGCCAGGTCCTGGCGCATGTCCAGCAGGATCTCGGCGATCTCGTCCAGCTCGTCGAGGTCGTCGTCGGCGGCGGCGCTGATGCGCTGGTGCAGCAGCAGGGCCCGGCCACTGGTCGACAGCTCCTTTCCGGCCGGCCCCGGCAGGCTGTCCCCCGTGGTGTCCCCCTTGCCGAAGAGGCCGGTGAGCAGCTGGTGCGCGGTCGCCTCGTCGAGGAGGTTGCCGCCCTGCATGGAGGCACTCGACAGCAGGCCGGCCAGCAGGATGGGCGACAGTCCGGCGGGGGCGTCCGCGCTGCGGGCGGCGTCGAGGAGCGGTTCGCCCGCCTCGACCAGCCCCTCCGCCGTGCCGTCGCGCATGGCGATCGCCATCCGGATCAGACCGGCGGTCATCTGCTCCTGCCAGGTCCCCACCGGCAGCGCCTCGGCGGCCCGCTCGAACTCCTCCGGCTTCAGCAGCCCGGGCGACATCAGCTCCATGGCGGGCAGCCACTCCTGCGCGAACCGCGCCAACTCCTCGGGCGACGTGCCCGGCATCTCCTGGGCGGGGCCGGGCGAGGTTCCCTGCGTCTCCGGGGCGGGCCCGGGCGAGGTTCCCTGCGTCTCCGGGGCGGGCCCGGGCGAGGTTCCCTGCGTCTCCTGGGCGGGCCCGGGCGAGGTTCCCTGCGTCTCCGGGGCGGGCCCGGGCGAGGTTCCCTGCGTCTCCGGGGCGGGCCCGGGCGAGGTTCCCTGCGTCTCCTGGACTGGTCCGACCGAGGTTCCCTGCGTCTCCTGGGCGGGCCCTGCCGGGGTCACCTGCGTCTCCTGGGCGGGCCCGGCCGGGGTGTCGGGCATCCCCTTGAGCAGTTCCGCGACCGCGTTCATGGCCAGGCTGATCTGGGGTGGCATCGTGCCCAGCGTGTTGGCCCGGGCGAGCACGTCGAGGAGGGAGGCCCGGTCGTTCGTCATCCCGGAGATCATCCGCAGGGAGGCGATCCAGCGTTCCAGGTCCGGGCGGTCGACCGGATCGGCCGTCTCGGCCAGTTCCTCCAGCAGCGAGGCCACTTCGGCGATGTCCGCACGCGAGCCCGAGCCGCCGGGCGCCAAATAGGCGGCGCCGACCTTCATGATCTCGGTGAAGTCCCGCTGCCCCTGCCCCTCCAGCTCCGGAAGCCTCGGCATCAACAGCCGGATCAGCAACCGGACCACGGCCTCCCGGGACCGCACCTCCCGCTCCGTCACGGGAACCGCCGACCGTGCCTCCCGCAACAGCACGAGCGCCTCGGCCCGCTCGCGATCGGGATCCACTCCGCCCCCGGCCAGATGCCGCACCGCCAGCAACGCCCCCCGAGCCATCCGCAGAGCCCGCCGCTCCACCTCCCCCACGGCCCGCTCGGCCTCGACGAGCTCCCGCAGCATCCGCTCGGTGGCAGCGGTGTCGGGTAAGGACGGGAAGGGGTCTGCCGCGCGCCGCTCCCTGGCGGCCTGGTCCGCGGCGGCCCACTCCCGGCTGAGCGCGGAGGCCCGGTCGAACAGCTCCCCGCCTCCTGCCGCTCCCTCGTCCGCTCCGGCACTTCCCTGCGTCCCGCTGACCGCCACGCGCGCCTCCCCGGCTCCCCTTCGCCCCACATACTGGCGGCGCCGGGGCGCCCGCGAGGCGCGTTCGGCCGCATTTCAGCCGAACCGACCGGGAAACAACCGCACTTCGGGGCCCTCGGCGGCAACGGAAGCGGCACCATCGAGGAGGGGGCGCCGCGGCAGCCCGGGCTACGGATCGGGGGAGGCCCAGGGCCCGCGGACGCCCCCGCCCGAAAGCCGGGGAACCACCCGTCGGGAAGCCGGGGAACCACCCGTCGGGAAGCCGGGGAACTACAACTCGACGCCGACCATCACCGGTTCGTTGACGAGGGTGATCCCGAACGCCTCCCGCACCCCGGCCACGACCTCGCGGGCCAGCGCCAGCAGATCCTCCGTGGTGGCCGCGCCGCGGTTGGTGAGGGCGAGGGTGTGCTTGGTGGAGATACGGGCGGGCCCGGTGCCGTAGCCCTTGGTGAAGCCGGCCTTGTCGATCAGCCAGGCCGCGGAGGTCTTGGTGTGCCCCTGGCCCGTGGGGTAGGCGGGCGGCTGCACGCCGTCCCCCAGCCGCTCCTTCACGCGCGCGTGGAACACCGCGAAGTCGGCGTCGGTGAGGATCGGGTTGGTGAAGAACGACCCGGCGGACCAGGTGTCGTGGTCCTCGGGGTCGAGCACCATGCCCTTCCCGGCCCGCAGCTTCAGCACGGTCTCCCGGGCGTCGGCGAGCGCCACCCGCTCCCCCGGCTCCACTCCGAGCGCCCGCGCGGTCTCGGCGTACTTGATCGGCGCCGACAGCCCGCCCGCGTCCTCCAGCTCGAACCGGACCCGCAGGACGACGTACCGCTCGGGGTCGGCCTTGAAGCGGCTGTGCCGGTAGGCGAAGGCGCACTCCTCGTTGGTGAGGGTGACCGTCTCGCCGCGTCGGCGGTCATAGGCGATGACCTCGGTGATGGTGGAGGAGACCTCCTGCCCGTACGCCCCCACGTTCTGGATCGGGGTGGCACCGGCCGAGCCGGGGATACCGGCAAGGCACTCGACCCCGGCCAGCCCGGCCTCGACGGTCCGGGCGACGGCGTCGCTCCACACCTCACCCGCGGCCAGCTCCAGCGTCGTACCGACGAGCTCGAAACCGCGCGTGGCGATGCGCAGGGCGGTGCCCTCGAAGCCCTTGTCCCCGATGACGAGGTTCGACCCGCCCCCGACCACCAGCAGCGGCGTGCCCTCGGCATCGGCCGCCCGCACGGCGTCGACCACCTCGGCATCGGTGACCGCCGTCACCAACCGAGCGGCGGCCCCCCCGAGCCGAAAGGTGGTCAGCGGCGCAAGCAAGGCATCGAAATTCTCCAACACGCCCCCAAGACTACGAGACGCCTACGACACCCAGCCGCACCGCTGACACGACGCCCGCAGCCGACGCGACATCCCTAGCTGCGGGCACGTACCGCACTTAGCTGCGGGCAGTCGTGCCGCTGGGGCGGCACGGGTGGGCGATGGGGGTCCCCCGCTCGAGCGAAGCCGAGAGTGGGGGAGGCACCCCGCAAGCGCGGGCAAGCACCCCCACCCCCGCCCAACCCCAGCGCACGCGCGCGAACAACTCCGCCCAGGACACAGCCGTACGCGCGCACCCACACCCGAGCCCTCAGCCCAGCCGCACAACCACCCGAGACATCCCCAGCACCTTCTGCCCCCCACTGGTCACCGTCAGATCAACACGCACAGTGTTGTCCTCGAGCTTCGCCGCCACCTTCCCGGTGACCTCGATCACGGCCCCCTGATCGTCGTTCGGCACGACGACAGGCTTGGTGAAGCGAACCCCGTAGTCGACGACCGCCCCCGGATCACCGGTCCAGTCCGTGACGACCCGAACCGCCTCGGCCATGGTGAACATGCCGTGCGCGATGACGTCCGGCAGCCCCACCTCCTTGGCGAACTTCTCGTTCCAGTGGATGGGGTTGAAGTCCCCGGAGGCACCCGCGTACTGCACGAGGGTGGCCCGGTTCAGAGGAAAGGACTGCGCGGGCAGCTCGGTGCCGACCTCGACGTCGTCGTAAGCGATCTTCGCCGTCATCGGCCCTCACACCTCCTCGGCCGCACGGGCGACCAGCTTCGTCCACGCGGTCACGACGTGCTCGCCGGCCTCGTCGTGCACCTCACCACGGATGTCCAGGATGTCGTTGCCCGCCATGGACTTGATCGCCTCGATGGTGGAGGTGACCGTGAGCCGGTCACCGGCGCGCACCGGGCGCTGGTAGGCGAACTTCTGGTCGCCGTGCACCACACGGCTGTAGTCGAGGCCCAGCTGCGGGTCCTGGACGACCTGTCCCGCCGCCTTGAAGGTGATCGAGAACACGAAGGTCGGCGGGGCGATCACATCGGCGTACCCGAGCGCCTTGGCGGCCTCCGGGTCGGTGTACACCGGGTTGGTGTCCCCCACGGCCTCCGCGAACTCGCGGATCTTCTCCCGGCCGACCTCATAGGGATCGGTGGGCGGGTAGGTCCGCCCCACGAAGGACTGGTCGAGCGCCATGAGCTCGGCACCTCCTGCTTGCTGTGCTGACCGATACTGACGGGTACGGGTCGTTCAACGACACGAGGCCGCCCCCGATCACTCGGGGACGGCCTCGCATACGAGCCTGATTTATCGCGTCTCGCGGTGCGCGGTGTGCGCGTTGCAACGCGGGCAGTGCTTCTTCATCTCAAGACGGTCCGGGTTGTTACGCCGGTTCTTCTTGGTGATGTAGTTCCGCTCCTTGCACTCCACGCAGGCCAGCGTGATCTTCGGGCGGACGTCGGTGGCAGCCACGTGAGTGCTCCTTGACGAACGGATGGGATTGGTTTAACGCAAGAAAGAGTAGCCGATCGAAGGACCGACCCCACAATCGGCTACTGCGTGTAGCGGTGACCGGACTTGAACCGGTGACACAGCGATTATGAGCCGCTTGCTCTACCGACTGAGCTACACCGCTTTGATGTGATCCGTTCCCGCCTCGCGACGGGAACCTCTCACACCAGAGCCCCAATACGGAATCGAACCGTAGACCTTCTCCTTACCATGGAGACGCTCTGCCGACTGAGCTATTGGGGCGAGCGATGAAGACATTACACGGTCCGCAGCCGTTCACCCAAATCCGTTTCCCGGGCCCCACGGGGGACGCGGGGACCGGCCTGCTCGCAGCCAGGAACGGCTCCACCGGGGAGACCGACACAGGCCCGCGACGGCCGCCCGAGCGGCCCGTTCTCCCCGGTCGCAGCGGCCTCGCGAGCCTCTCCGGCCCCCTCCGCCCCACCCGCCACCACGCCGGTACGACTATTGCGCTCCTCCCCGCCCGCACCGGAGGGCCGTCCTAGGCTCGACTCACTCTGCGTGACCTTGCGTCCCCTGCGCGGTCCCGGGTCTCCGCCGCGCAGCCCCGAGCCCCGAGCCCCGAGCCCCCTGGAGCGCGATGCCCGACAGCCGGCCCCAGCCACCCTCCTCGCCGTCCTCCCCGTCCTCCCCGCCCTCTTCGTCCGGCACCCCGGACCCGACCGCGATCCTGCTGTGCGGGGCGCGGCTGACGGACGGCCGGACCGTGGACGTACGGCTGGGCCGGGGGCGCATCGAGGCGGTCGGCACGGCGGGCAGTCTGGCGGCCGGTCCGGCCCGTGGGGGCGCCGGCCGGGTCGACCTCACCGGCTACCTCCTCCTCCCGGCCCCCGCCGAGCCCCACGCCCACGCCGACACGGCCCTGACGGCCGACACCGACGGCCCCGTGCCGTACGACCCCCAGGAGGTCCAGCGCCGCGCCACCGAGGCCGCACTGCTCCAGCTCGGGCACGGCGCGACCGCGCTGCGGGCACACGTGCGCGTGGGCGACGTCCAGGGCCTCGGCGCGCTGACCGCCGTACTGCGGGCCCGGCGCTCGCTGCGCGGCCTCGCCGAACTGACGACGGTCGCGATGCCCCGCGTCCTCACCGGCGTGGCCGGGGCGGACGGGCTCGCGATGCTGCGGGACGCGCTGAAGATGGGCGCCTGTGTCGTGGGCGGCTGTCCGGACCTGGACCCCGATCCCACGGGGTACGTGGAGGCCGTCCTCGACATCGCCTCCGAACACGGCTGCCCGGTCGACCTGCACACCGACGCCTTCGACCCCGCCCGGCTGGCCCGCCTCGCCGCGATGGCCGGCGGTCTGCGCCCCGGCGTCACCCTCGGCCCCTGCGGCGGCCTGGGCCGGCTCCCCGCCGGGACGGCCGGCCGCACCGCCGACCAACTGGCCGCCGCCGGCGTGACGGTGGTCTGCCTCCCCCAGGGCGGCTGCGGCGCGGCGGAACACCACGGCACGGCGCCCGTACGGCTGTTGCGCGCGGCCGGGGTGCGAGTGGCGGCGGGCAGCGGGGCGTTGCGCGACGTGTCCAACCCGGTGGGCCGCGGCGACCCCCTGGAGGCGGCCTACCTCCTCGCCTCCCTCCACGGCCTGCGCCCCGAGGAGGCCTACGACGCCGTGAGCGGCTCGGCGCGGGCGGCCCTGGGCCTGCCCGAGGTACGGGTGGAGGCCGGCTTCCCGGCCGACCTGCTGGCCGTCCGCGCCGACCGCCTGGCGTCCGCGCTCTCCCTGGCGTACAGCCGCATCGTGATCCACCGCGGCCGGGTGGTGGCCCGGACGAGCGCGGTACGGGAGTACTGCGACTCCGCGGCGTCGGCGGAGCTGGGGCTGCCCCGGCAGGGGCGGGGGCAGCTGTCGTAGGCCGACAGCGGCACGGGAAGGCGACAGGCGCCCGTACGGCGCGGCGGACGGGGACGGCCGGGCGTACGGTCGGAAGCATGCGCATTGTCATCGCTGGTGGTCATGGTCAGATCGCGTTGCGGCTGGAGCGGCTGCTCGCCGGGCGCGGGGACGAGGTCGCGGGGATCATCCGCAAAGCCGAGCAGGCCGACGACCTGCGGGCAGCCGGCGCCGAACCGGTCGTACTGGACCTGGAGTCCGCGACGGTCGAGGAGGTCGCGGAGCGGCTGCGGGGCGCGGACGCGGCGGTGTTCGCGGCGGGCGCGGGACCGGGCAGCGGGGTGGCCCGCAAGGACACCGTGGACAAGGGCGCGGCGGTGCTGTTCGCGGACGCGGCCGTCCGGGCGGGCGTACGGCGCTTCCTGGTCGTGTCCTCGATGGGCGCCGACCCGCGCCACGAGGGCAGGGAGGTCTTCGACGTCTACCTGCGCGCCAAGGGCGAGGCGGACGCGTACGTGCGGCGTCTGGACTCCCTCGACTGGACGATCCTGCGCCCCGGGGCGCTCACGGACGATCCCGGCACCGGCCTGGTCCGCCTGGAGGCCCACACGGGCCGCGGCCCCGTCTCGCGCGATGACGTGGCGACCGTCCTGGCGGAACTCCTGGACACCCCGGCGACCTCCGGCCTCACCCTGGAGCTGATCGGGGGCAAGGCACCGGTGTCGGTGGCGGTGAAGTCGGTGGCGGGAAACTGAGGGAGGCGGAAATCTGAGGGAAGCTCACCTGAGCGCCCTTCAGGACACCACCCGCCGGGGGCTTCAGAACAGTGGGAGCTGCCCCGGGAACTCGGGAATGACGTAACCGTCCAACGACGGCTGGGCCGCGCCCAGTTGGGCCAACCTGCGTGACCCCGGGCAGGAGACGAGCTCCCCGCTCTCCCGGGCCCCCGGCGGGTCGTGCCGGGCGTACCGTCCGGCCACGACGGCGATCTCACGACGGCACTCGGGGCAGGTTCTGCGACGGCTGGAGACGCTGGGCATGGGGCCAGTGTGCCCCAGTACGCCACGCGGGCGGCCGGCCGCGGCACCCGCCCCGCTCGCCGCGCGGAACGGCCGACATCTCCCTAGCATCCGTACATATGGCACATACCTTCGAGGAACTCGTGGCGATGCAGCGCCTGGCCGACGAAACCCACACCAGGGTCGAGGAGCTACGGGACGCGTACGGCCCTCCCACGAGCACCCCCTGGTCGGAGACCCAGACCGACACCTACGAGACCGCCTGGCGCGCCTGGCGCGACCTCGCCCGCGACGTCCAGGCCGCGGTGACGGAGTACGCCAAGGACGAGGCCAGACCACGCAGCGACGTGGAGGCCGAAGTGAAACAGGCAGCGAAGACACCCGGCGCCTGACCACCGGTGACCATGCGTCGCAGGCTCATCACCTCCCGCCCCGCCCGCCCTCGCCCCGAGGGCCGCCACCCGCGGTGGAGTGGCGGCCCTCAGCCGTGTTCCGTCGAACCGGTCAGACCACCACGATGACCAGGACGACGCCGTTGTTGAAGTCGTTGTGATTGTTGAAGTCGTTACGGAAGTCGCAGTTCCCGTAGCGGTCACACGAATTGGAGCTGAGCTGGGTGGGAAGGTTGGCCTGGGTGGTTGCCGAGGCCGCACCTGCCGCGCCGATCGTGGCACCCGTGGCCATCAGAACCCCGACGGCGGACACCGCGAAGAGACGCCTCGCGCGTTGTACGTTCATGGATCTACCTTTCTTCCACCCCTCGCGCGATGCACGAGACGGTGGCCGCGTCCGCTGCAGGAAACCTGGGAGCGCGGTCGTAGATGTTGCCGCCTGGGTACGTGAACAAGGCCTCGCCGATCGGCGGGCGTACCCGGAGTGCGGCTCTCACTCATAAAGGCTAGGCGCCCCACACGGATGCCGCCCCTCCAAGCCCGCCACCGCAACACGCAAAGACCCTCTCCGATCTACGTTCTCGCAGATCAGAGAGGGTCTCTCTCAGCGTGGCGGCGCCAGGATTCGAACCTGGGAAGGCTGAGCCGGCAGATTTACAGTCTGCTCCCTTTGGCCGCTCGGGCACACCGCCGGGTTTGCTGCCCTTCGAACCGCTTTTCGGCGGTGCTCCCTGGCAACGACGTAAACAATACCCGATGCCGAGGGGTGCTCCGCCACCCGATTGATCTGCACCGGGAGGACCACGGGTGGCTAGGCTTGTCCGGATGCGGCCCGGGATCACGCCGGGCTCGGCGGCCGCCCCCACGTACGCCGATCCGCACCTCACACGCACCCCGATACAAGGAGCCACAGGACATGGCCGACTCCAGTTTCGACATCGTCTCGAAGGTCGAGCGGCAGGAGGTCGACAACGCCCTCAACCAGGCCGCCAAGGAGATCTCACAGCGCTACGACTTCAAGGGCGTGGGTGCCTCGATCTCGTGGTCCGGTGAAAAGATCCTGATGGAGGCGAACTCCGAGGACCGGGTGAAGGCTGTCCTCGACGTCTTCCAGTCGAAGCTGATCAAGCGCGGGATCTCGCTGAAGGCACTGGACGCGGGCGAGCCCCAGCTCTCCGGCAAGGAGTACAAGCTCTTCGCGGAGATCAAGGAGGGCATCTCCCAGGAGAACGCGAAGAAGGTCGCGAAGCTCATCCGCGACGAGGGCCCCAAGGGCATCAAGGCCCAGGTGCAGGGCGACGAACTGCGCGTCAGCTCCAAGAGCCGTGACGACCTGCAGGCCGTCATCGCCCTGCTGAAGGGTCAGGACTTCGACTTCGCCCTGCAGTTCGTGAACTACCGGTAGCCGGCCGCCGGCCACACACTCCCGGTGACGAAGAAGGGTGGGCACCCCACGGTGCCCACCCTTCTCGCCTGCCGGTCTCGTCGGCCGGGACCGGCCCGGGCCGCGCTCAGTCGCGCGAGTTGCCGAACAACAGGCGGTAGACGATCAGGAGCACGAGCGATCCACCGATCGCCGCGGCCCAGGTGGCGCCGTCGTAGAAGTCCTTGGTGATGGGGTGGTCCAGCCAGCGGGCCGATATCCAGCCGCCGACGAACGCGCCCGCGATGCCGATGAGGGTCGTTCCGATGAAGCCGCCCGGGTCCCGGCCCGGCAGCAGGACCTTGGCGATGACTCCGGCCAACAGTCCCAGGATGATCCAGCTGATGATGCCCATGTCCTGAACCTGCCCTTCCGTGCTGTGCCCGCGCTGTCCGGGCACTGTGATCTCGCTCGCTCCGGACGGGCTGTGCTCGTCTCCCACGCGCCCGCCCCGCGTCCTGCGTCGCACGCGGGTTCGTGTCGTGTTGATGATGACGACGTCACGGCGACACCGCCCGGTTCCGCCGATCAGTAGGGTGCGGCCCATGACACAGTCCGGATCCCCCGCCGCACTGCGGCGGACCCTGGGCGTGGGCGACGCCGTGGTCATCGGGCTCGGCTCGATGATCGGGGCCGGCGTCTTCGCAGCCCTCGCCCCCGCCGCGCACGCCGCGGGCTCCGGGCTGCTGCTCGGCCTCGCCCTCGCCGCGCTGGTCGCCTACTGCAACGCCGTGTCGTCGGCACGCCTCGCCGCCCTGTATCCGGCCTCGGGCGGCACCTACGTGTACGGGCGCGAGCGTCTCGGAGAGTTCTGGGGGTACTTGGCCGGCTGGTCGTTCGTGGTCGGGAAGACGGCCTCCTGCGCGGCGATGGCACTGACGGTCGGTGCGTACGTCTGGCCGGAGCAGGCGCACGCGGTGGCGGTCGCGGCCGTGGTGGCACTGACCGCCGTGAACTACGGCGGCATCCAGAAGTCGGCCTGGCTGACGCGGGCGATCGTGGCGGTGGTCCTGGCGGTCCTCGCTTCCGTGGTCGTGGCGTGTCTGAGCTCCGGGGCGTCCGACGCCGGGCGGCTGGACGTCGGGGCCTCGGGGGGCGTGGGCGGTGTGCTGCAGGCCGCCGGTCTGCTGTTCTTCGCGTTCGCCGGGTACGCGCGCATCGCGACCCTCGGCGAGGAGGTGCGGGATCCCGCGCGCACCATCCCGCGCGCGATCCCCCTGGCACTGGGCATCACGCTGGCCGTGTACGCGTGTGTGGCGGTGGCTGTCCTTTCCGTGCTGGGGGCGGGGGAACTCGGTCGGGCGACCGCGCCACTGGCGGACGCGGTGCGGGCGGCGGGCGTGCCGGGGCTGGTGCCGGTCGTACGGGTCGGGGCGGCCGTGGCGGCCCTGGGTTCACTGCTCGCCCTCATCCTGGGCGTCTCACGCACCACGCTGGCCATGGCCCGCGACCGTCATCTGCCGGGCGCGCTGGCGGCTGTGCACCCGCGCTACCAGGTGCCCCATCGAGCCGAACTGGCCGTCGGCGCGGTGGTGGCGGTCCTGGCCGCCACGGTGGATGTACGGGGCGCGATCGGTTTCTCCTCCTTCGGTGTGCTCGCGTACTACGCCGTGGCCAACGCCTCGGCCTGGACCCTGGACACCTCTCCCGTGGCCCGCGCGGTACCGGCGGTGGGTTTCCTGGGCTGTCTGACCCTGGCGTTCGCGCTGCCGGGGACTTCGGTCGTGACGGGGGCAAGCGTCCTGGCGCTGGGCGCTGCCGTGTACGGGGTGCGGCGGTGGGCGGGGGCCCGCTGACGGGTGGGCGTCCGTTGACTTGTCGAGTCACTCACGGGCCCGGGAACGACCCGCACATCCATGGTGCAGCCCGCCACTGACAGTCGCGCAGACCTGTGGAAAACCCGCCGGTTGTGGACAACGAGCCGGGTACGGGCCGGGTCTCGGCGTCAGCGCCCGGCGAACGGCTCGTCCGTGGGCACGATCTCGCGGCCGAGCGGGAACAGCGAGACCGGGATCAGCTTGAAGTTCGCGATGCCGAACGGGATGCCGATGATGGTCACGCACAGGGCGAGGCCGGTGACGATGTGGCCGAGGGCCAGCCACCAGCCGGCGAGCACCAGCCAGAGCACGTTGCCCACGCAGGAGGGAGCGCCCGCGTCCCGCCGCTCGATCGTCGTGTAGCCGAAGGGCCAGAGGGCGTAGACGCCGATACGGAAGGCGGCAATGCCAAACGGAATGCCGATGATCGTGATGCAGAGCAGCAGTCCCGCGAGGAGGTAGGCGAGGAACAGCCAGAAGCCGCTCAGGACGAGCCAGATGACGTTCAGGATGGTCTTCACTGGTGGCGACCTGCCATTTTCTCGAGCCGGGCGATGCGTTCCGCCATCGGCGGGTGGGTCGAGAACATCTTGGAGAGCCCCTGACCGGGACGGAACGGGTTCGCGATCATCATGTGGCTCGCGGTCTCGATCCGGGGCTCGGGGGGCAGCGGAAGCTGCTTGGTGCCCATCTCCAGTTTGCGCAGAGCGCTGGCGAGCGCGAGCGGGTCGCCGGTGAGCTGGGCTCCGGAGGCGTCCGCCTCGTACTCCCGGGAGCGGCTGATCGCGAGCTGGATGAGGCTGGCGGCCAGCGGGCCGAGGATCATGATCAGGAGCAGGCCCAGCAGGCCGGGACCGTCGTCGTCGTCGGAGCGGCCGATCGGGATCAGCCAGGCGAAGTTGACCAGGAACATGATCACGGAGGCGAGGGCGCCGGCGACCGAGGAGATCAGGATGTCCCGGTTGTAGACGTGACTGAGCTCGTGGCCGATGACTCCGCGCAGTTCGCGCTCGTCGAGGATGCGCAGGATGCCTTCCGTGCAGCACACGGCGGCGTTGCGCGGGTTGCGTCCGGTGGCGAAGGCGTTGGGCGCCTCGGTCGGGGAGATGTACAGACGGGGCATGGGCTGGCGGGCCTGGGTGGAGAGGTCCCGGACCATGCGGTACAGGGCCGGCGCTTCGAACTCGCTGACCGGGCGGGCCCGCATCGCGCGTAGCGCCAGCTTGTCGCTGTTCCAGTACGCGTACGCGTTCGTACCGAGCGCGATCACGACCGCGACGACGAGGCCCGCGCGGCCGAAGAAGCTGCCGATGACGATGATGAGTGCGGACAGTCCCCCGAGGAGTACTGCGGTCCTGAGCCCGTTGTGCCGGCGGTGCACGGTACGCCCTCCAAATCGTGCAGCGGGGAACCCTTTGCCTGTGGATGGTCCTTCTCTCCGGTGCCCTCTGGTGCCGTGATGTCACGTCCAGTGGACCCTCCCGTACTGGTCAACGCCAGGCGGGAGTCACTAGTTCCCTTGTGCGTACGGGCACGGGTGTGCGCCGTCCGGGTGAGGGCGGGGCACGGGGGCGACGGCGGGCGCGTACGGGCGGCGGTGGCCGCGTACGCGCGCGTGGGGCGCTCGGCTCAGAAGAGGCCGGTGTCGGTGAAGCGCAGGACCAGTTGGGGGGCTCCGGAGAGGACGATGCCGAGGGCGGCGGTGAGGACGATCGCGGCGGTGAGGGGGGCGGGGACGCGGTGCTTGACGGGTTCGCCCTCGGGGGCGCGGAACAGCAGCGCCGTCCACTGGAGGTAGTAGTACAGGGCGATCACGACGTTGACGGCCATGACGACCGCCAGCCAGCCCAGGCTCGCGTCGACGGCCGCGGAGAAGACGGTGACCTTCGCGAAGAGCCCGATGATGCCCGGCGGCAGTCCGGCGAGGCACAGCAGGAAGAAGGCCAGCACGAGCGCGGAGACAGGGTTCCTGGTGTAGAGGCCCCGGTAGTCGGTGAGGCGGTTCTGTGCGCTCGTACGGCCCACCAGGGCGGCCACCGCGAAGGCGCCGAGGTTCACGGCGGCATACATGAGGGCGTACGCGACGGTGGAGCCGATGGCGTGCTCGGCGTCGTCGGTGTACGCGGCGGCGGCGATCGGTACGAGGAGGTAGCCGGCCTGGCCCACGGAGGACCAGGCGAGCAGGCGTACGGCGCTGTACGCGCGCGTGGCCTGCTGGCGGAGGGCGCCGACGTTGCCGACGGTCATGGTGAGGGCGGCCAGCGCGGCCAGGGCGGGGCCCCAGACGTCGGCGTAGGACGGGAGGCCGACGACCGTGACGAGGATGAGGCCGGAGAAGCCGACCGCCTTGCCGACGACCGACAGGTAGGCGGCGATCGGCAGGGGGGCGCCGACGTAGGTGTCGGGGACCCAGAAGTGGAAGGGGACGGCGGCCGTCTTGAAGGCGAAGCCGACCAGGGTGAGGACCACGCCTGTCTGGGCGAGGGTGTCCAGTTGGCCGTCGACGTGCTGGATGCGGTCGGCGACCTGGGTGAGGTACAGGGTGCCGGTGGTGGCGTAGACGAAGCTGATGCCCATCAGGCTGACGGCGGTCGCGGTGACGGACGACAGGAAGAACTTCAGGGCCGCCTCGGAGGACTTGCGATCGCCATGCCGGATGCCCACAAGGGCGAAGGCCGGCAGGGAGGCGACCTCCAGGGCGACGACGAGGGTGGCGAGGTCGCGGGAGGCGGGCAGCAGGGCGGCGCCGGCGGCGGAGGACAGCAGCAGGAACCAGAACTCCCCTTCGGGGAGTCTTCCGCGGGCGTCCTTCAGGGCGGTGACGGACAGGAGGGCGGCCAGCAGGGCTCCGCCGAGGACCAGGAACTGGATGACGAGGGTGAAGGTGTCGGCCGTGTAGCTGCACGCGCTCGGGTCGCCGGTCAGGCAGAAGGTGGAGCGGTCGCCGTCGAGGAGGGGCAGCAGCAGGGCCGTGGAGACGGCGAGTCCGGCTACGGACAGCCAGCCGAGCAGGGGCTTGCGTACGTCGGGGACGAACAGGTCCGCCACCAGGACGGCGAGTGCGACGACCGCCGCGAGGGTGGGCGGGGCGATCGCGAGCCAGTCGACGGACTGGACCAGCGATGCGGCCTGGGCCTGGGCCGGGGAGCTCATCGGGTGCCTCCTGCGAGGAGCTGCTGCACGGCCGGGTCGGTCAGGCCGAGGAGGGTCTTCGGCCACAGGCCGGCGACGACGGTGAGGGCGACGAGCGGGGTCCAGGCCGCGAACTCGTACGTCTGGACGTCGGCGAGCTTCGGCGCGTCCTGCGGCAGCGCGCCCATGCAGACGCGGCGGACCACGACGAGCAGGTACGCGGCCGTGAGGAGGGTGCCGAAGGCGGCGATCGCCGTGAAGGTGAGGAAGGCGGGGCGGCTGAGGTCGTCGGCGGGGTCGAACGCGCCGAACAGCGCGAGCATCTCGCCCCAGAACCCGGCCAGTCCGGGCAGGCCGAGCGAGGCGACGGCGGCGAAGGCGAGCAGTCCGCCGAGGCGGGGGGCCTTGCCGTACAGCGCGGCGCCGGTCTGTTCGGCGAGGGCGTCCAGGTCGGTGGTGCCGGTGCGGTCCTTCAGCGCGCCGACCAGGAAGAAGAGGAGGCCGGTGATGAGGCCGTGGGCGATGTTGGCGAACAGGGCGCCGTTCACGCCGGTCGGGGTCGTGGAGGCGATGCCGAGCAGGACGAAGCCCATGTGGCCGACGGAGGAGTAGGCGATCAGGCGCTTGAGGTCGCCCTTCGCGCCCTGCTTGGCGAGGGCCAGGCAGGCCAGGGATCCGTAGATGATCCCGACGACGGCGAAGGCGGCGAGGTAGGGCGCGAAGGTGTGGAAGCCGTCGGGTGCGATCGGGAGCAGGATCCGGACGAACCCGTACGTACCCATCTTCAGCAGGACGCCGGCCAGCAGGACCGAGCCGACGGTCGGGGCGGAGGTGTGGGCGTCGGGCAGCCAGCTGTGCAGGGGCCACATCGGGGTCTTGACCGCGAGCCCGATGCCGATCGCGAGAACGGCGATGACCTGCACGGATGTGGTCAGCGACCGGCCGTTGTCAGTGGCGAGTGCCACCATGTCGAAGGTGCCCGCCTTGATTCCGATCAGGAGCAGGCCGAGCAGCATGACCACGGATCCGAGCAGTGTGAAGAGGATGAACTTCCAGGCCGCCTGGGCCCGGCCCTCGCCGCCCCAGCGGGCGATGAGGAAGTACATCGGGATCAGGACCGTCTCGAAGGCGAGGAAGAACAGCAGCAGGTCGAGGACGGCGAAGGTGGCGAGGGTGCCGGACTCGAGGACGAGCAGCAGCGCCACGAAGGCCTTGGGGGTCGGTCCCGAAGGCATCTTGAAGTACGAGTAGAGCGCGCAGAGGAAGGTCAGCAGCGCGGTCAGGACCACGAGGGGGAGGGAGATGCCGTCGATGCCGAGGTGGATGCGCACGTCGAGTGCGGGGATCCAGCTGATGTCCGTGCTCGCCTGCATCTTCGACGGATGGTCGTGGTCGAAGCCGAGCGCGAGGACGATCGCGGCGATGAGGATCACGCCGGTCACCGTGACGCCGTGGCGGAGTACGGCCTGCTCGGGTGACTTCCCCTTCAGTCCGGGTGGGGCGGGCAGCAGAGCGGCGGCGGCGCCGAGGAGCGGGCCGACGACGACGAACGCCAGAAGGAACTGCATCACGGACTCGTTGATATCGATCACGCCTGCTCACGCTCCCGAGGCGACGAGGAGGGCGGCGACCGCCAGGACGACGGTGCCGGCGAGCAGCGCGCTCACATAGGTCTGGACGTTGCCGGTCTGGGCGCGCCGTACGGCGGCGCCGAGCCAGCGGGGCAGGGTGCCCGCGCCGCGTACGTAGGTGTCGACGACCTCGCGGTCGAGGAACCGGACGAGGCTCGCACCGCCCTGGACGGGGCGGACGAACAGCGCCCGGTACACGGCGTCGATGTGGAAGCCGACGGCCGCGGGGCGGTGCAGCGGGCCGAGCAGCAGTCGGCCGGGGTCGGCCGGGTCGGGTGCGGAGGCCACGTCTCCGTAGGCGGGCGCGTGGGTCGCGATGGCCTCGGCCTCCACCTGGGCCGCGTCTCCCTCGGGGTGGGCGGCGACCGCACCCATCGGGGCGACGACGGCAAGGACCCGGAGGTGGCTCCAGGCCGCGTAGGTGAGGAGTCCGCCGGCCAGGGCGACGCCCGTGCCGATCACCGAGGTGGTGAGCGTCGGGGCGAGGTCGTTGCCGTCGAACCAGTCGGGGAGCGTGGCGTAGGCGAGCGCGCCGAGGGCGAGGGACGGGACTGCCAGGACCCACAGCACCACGGTCATGGACAGCGGCTGGCGGCCGTGGTCGGGGGCTTCGGCGCCCCGGCCGCGGAAGGCGAGCAGCCACAGACGGGTCGCGTAGGCGGCGGTGAGGAGGGCGGTGATCAGCCCGGCGACGAGGATGAGCCAGCCGGCGGCGCCGGGGGCGTGCTCGGTGTGGCCGGTGGTGACGTCCTCGGCAGCGCCGAGGACGGACTCCTTGGAGAAGAAGCCGCTGAACGGCGGGATCGCGGCGAGCGCGAGGAGCGCCACGGTCATCGTCCAGTAGGCGTCCGGGATGCGGTCGCGCAGATGGCTCATGCGGGACATCGCGGCGAGCGAGTTGGTGCCGGCGGCGTGGATGATCACGCCGGCCGCGAGGAACAGCAGGGCCTTGAAGGCGCCGTGCGAGAGGAGGTGGAACACGGCGGCCGAGCGGTCGCCGACGGCGAGGGCGCCGGTCATGTAGCCGAGCTGGCCGATCGTCGAGTAGGCGAGGACGCGTTTGATGTCGTCCTGCGCGAGCGCCGCGAGGCCCGAGCCGACCATCGTGACGGCGGCCATCACGGCGAGGACGACCATCGCGGCCGCGGATGCCTCGAAGACCGGGAGGAGCCGGGCGATGAAGTAGACACCGGCGGCGACCATCGTCGCGGCGTGGATCAGCGCGGAGACGGGCGTCGGGCCCGCCATCGCGTCGGGGAGCCAGGTGTGCAGCGGGAACTGCGCCGACTTGCCGGCCACGCCCGCCAGGAGCAGCAGGGCGACGACGGTGGGGTGGTCCAGGCCGTCGTGGGCGACGGCGCCGAGGACCTTGGTGATCTCGAAGGAGCCGGCGTCCGTGGCGAGGGCGAACAGGCCGATCAGGAAGGGGACGTCGCCGAGCTTGGTGACCAGGAAGGCCTTGAGGGAGGCGGCGCGGGCCTCCGGGGTCTCCCAGTAGTGGCCGACGAGGAAGTAGGAGCAGATGCCCATGACCTCCCAGCCGACCAGCAGCACGATCAGGTCGCCGGAGTAGACGACCAGGAACATCGCGGAGGTGAACAGGGAGACGAGCGCGGCGTACGAGGGGTAGCGCGGGTCCTCGCGGAGGTAGCCGGTCGAATAGATCTGCACACAGGTGGCGACGGTGCCCACGAGGACGGCGACCAGGGCCGCGAAGCCGTCGATGTACAGGGACAGCTCGATCGGGATCGAGCCGGTGGGCGTGAGTTCGGTGGCCGCGGTGACGGCCGCGTCGCCGCCCTGGCGTACGGCGACGACGGCGGCCAGGGCGAGGGAGGTGAGGGTCGGCAGGACGGCGAGGGGGCGGACGAAGCCGGGGGCGGTGCGCCCGAGGAGCAGTCCGGCGATCGCGCCGAGGAAGGGAAGGAGGGGGACGAGTGCGGCGAGGGTGGTCGTGGTCACGCGGTGGCCTCAGCCTTCTCGGCGCCCGGCTCGGTCTCGGGGGTGTCGATCTCGTGGCCCTCGGCGGTGTCGCGGAGCTTGTCGATGTCCGAGGTACCGCGGCTCCGGTACACGGCGAGGACGATCGCCAGGCCGATGCCGATCTCGGCGGCGGCGATGGCGATGGTGAACAGGGTCAGGGCCTGCCCGGAGTGCAAGGTCTCTTCCGCGGTCCGGCTCAGCCAGACGTCGAAGGCGACCAGGTTGAGGTTGACGGCGTTGAGCATCAGCTCGACCGACATCAGGACCAGGATCGCGTTGCGGCGGGCGAGGACGCCGTACAGGCCGGTGCAGAAGAGGAGGGCGGAGAGGACGGCGGGGTAGGCGAGGTGCATCAGTGGGCGCCTTCCTGCTCGGCCGAGGTGTCGGAACTTTCTGTGACCGTCCGGGAACTCTTCGTGACACCTCGGGCGTTCACGGGGGGAGAGCTCGACTCCGCCTTCGCTTTGCGGGACAGGACGATCGCGCCGACCAGGGCCGCGAGGAGGAGGACGGAGAGGGCCTCGAAGGGAAGGACCCAGTTCTGGAAGAGGCTCGCTCCGGTGACCTCGGTGGAGCCGGCGGCGGGGCCGTCCAGATCGATCCAGGTGGTGCGGAAGGCGTCGACGACCACCCAGACGAGCGCGGCGGCCGCGGCGACGGCGACCGTGAGGGCGGCCCAGCGGTTGCCGGAGTCGGCGTCCGGGGAGCGGCCGATGGGGGCCTTGGTGAGCATCAGACCGAAGAGAAGGAGGACGACCACGGAACCGACGTAGATGAGGACCTGCACCCAGGCGATGAACTCGGCGGTGAGCAGGAGGTACTCGACGGCGAGGCCGCCGAGGGCGACCACCAGCCACAGGGCGGCGTGCACCAGCTGCCGGGTGGTGACGGTGACCAGGGCGGCGCCGAGGGTGGCCAGGCCGACGAGGACGAACGCGATCTCGACGCCGTTCGGGGAGAGGAAGCCGTGCGGTGCGGCGGCCAGGGCCTCCGTGGTGGCGGGGGTCACGACTCGCCTCCCTGTGGTTCGGCGGGCTCGGCCTGGGCGGCGGCCAGTTTCTCCGCCGTCTTGCGGGCGGCGGCGATCTCCTTCGGCTCCTCGGCGGCGGGGTCGAGGGCGGGCGGGGCCGGCACCGTCCACATCCACTCGCGGAGCTTGTCGCGTTCGTGGGTGAGGTCATGGATGTCGGTCTCGGCGTACTCGAACTCCGGAGACCAGAACAGGGCGTCGAAAGGACAGACCTCGATGCAGATACCGCAGTACATGCACAGGGAGAAGTCGATGGCGAAGCGGTCGAGGACGTTGCGGCTGCGCTCGCGGCCGCCGGGGGCGGCGGGCGGGACCGTCTCCTTGTGGGAGTCGATGTAGATGCACCAGTCGGGGCACTCGCGGGCGCAGAGCATGCAGACCGTGCAGTTCTCCTCGAACAGGCCGATCACGCCTCGGGTGCGGGGCGGGAGTTCCGGCTGGGCGTCCGGGTACTGCTCGGTGACGGACTTCCTCGTCATCGTGCGGAGGGTGACGGCCAGGCCCTTGGCCAGACCGGAACCCGGAATGGGAGCCATGGTTACTGGATCACCACCTTCACGACGCCGGTGAGGGCGATCTGGGCGAGGGAGAGGGGGACGAGGAGGGTCCAGGAGAGCTTCTGGAGCTGGTCCTCGCGCAGTCGGGGGTAGGTCACGCGCAGCCAGATGACGACGAAGGCGAGGACGGCGGCCTTCAGGAGGGTCCAGACCCAGCCGAGGCCGTCGGCGCCCCAGGGGCCGTGCCAGCCGCCCAGGAAGAGGACGGTGGTCAGGCCGCACAGGACGACGATTCCGGCGTACTCGGCGAGGAGGAAGAGAGCGAAACGCAGACCGGTGTACTCGGTGTAGGCGCCGAAGATGATCTCCGAGTCGGCGACGGGCATGTCGAAGGGCGGGCGCTGGAGTTCGGCGAGGCCGGCGACGAAGAAGACGATCGCGCCGACGATCTGCCAGGGCAGCCACCACCACTCGAAGGCGTCGACGATGCCGGGCAGGGAGACCGTGCCGGCCGCCATCGCCACCGAGGCGGCGGTGAGCAGCATCGGGAGTTCGTAGGCGAGGAGTTGGGCGGCGGTGCGCAGACCGCCGAGGAGGGAGAACTTGTTGGCGCTGGCCCAGCCCGCCATGAGGGAGCCGAGGACGCCGACGCCCATCACTGCGAGGACGAAGAACACGCCCGCGTCCAGGACCTGGCCGACGGCGCCCTCGCCGGGACCGATCGGGATGGCGAGGAGGACGAGGAGGTACGGCAGGAGGGCGACGGCGGGGGCGAGCTGGAAGATACGGCGGTCCGCGCCGGCGGGGACCACGTCCTCCTTCTGCGCGAACTTCACGCCGTCGGCGATGAGCTGGGCCCAGCCGTGGAAGCCACCGGCGTACATCGGGCCGAGGCGGCCCTGCATGTGGGCCATGACCTTGTGCTCGGTCTGACCGACGATCAGGGGGAAGGTGAGGAAGACGGCGAAGACGAGCAGGAGGCGCAGGGTGACGTCGAGTGCGTCGTTCACTGCGGGCCTCCTGACGGGGTTTCGGGGGTGGGTGGTTCGGACCTCGGGGGTTCGGGGTCGGTCTCGGTGTGGGGGTCCGGACCGCCGGGGTCGTCGGTGGCGGACGGTTTCGTGTCCGTGGTGGTGTCGTCCGACGGCTCGGGGACAGGAGTCCGCTCCGGCTTCGAACCCGACTCGGGCTGCGGCTGCGCCGCCGCGGGGGGCTCCTCCGCCGACGCGGGGGGCTGCTCCGGCTTCGGCCGCCCTCGCTCCGGCTCGTCGAAAGCCGGGCGGGCGTGGTGCCAGGGGGCGTCCGAGCTGCGGGGGGTTGCCGGGGAGGGGGACGGAGCCGAGGGCTGCGTGCGTTGGGAGGCGGAGCCCTGGGAGGCGCTGCGGGAGCGGCGGGGGCCGGACGGGGGACGGCCGGCTGTCGGGGCAGCCTCGGCGGGACCGGCGGCCGCTGCGGGTGACGTGCCGGTCGCCGTGTCCGTGCTGGTCGTCGTGCCCCTGCCGGTCGTCGTGTCCGGGCCGGTCGTGGCGTCCGTGCCGGTCGTGGCGTCCGTGCCGGTCGTGGCGTCGGTCGCGGGCGGCTCTCCTGTGGCCTCGGTGCGCTGGGACGCCGAGCCTGCGGCGGCGCTTCTCGTGCGGCGCGGGCCGGCGGGGGGCTGTGGAGCGCCGGCTTCCGTGCCGGGTGTCGTGTCCGGCGGGGTCGGGGGTGCGGTCGGGGCCGTCTGGCTGGCGGAGCCTTCCGCTGCCGTGCGGGCGCGGCGGACGGGGCGTTCGCCGGCCGCTGCTCGGGTCGGGCGGTCTCCTGCGGCGCGGCCCGCCGCCGCTCCACGGGCCGGGCGGGCCGGGGCGGGTGGGAGCTGGCCCTTGAGGGGGCCCCATTCGTTCGGGTCGGGGACGCCGGGGGGCAGCATCTGGCGGCGCTTGGGGCCGCCGTGTTCGGACTCTCCCGGTTCCTTGGCGCCGGGCCAGGCCTTGGCGACGCGGGCGGCGAGGACGAAGTCCTTGCGAAGGGGGTGGCCCTCGAAGTTCTCGGGGAGGAGGAGGTGGTTCAGGGAGGGGTGGCCCTCGAAGCCGACGCCGAACATTTCGTGGGTCTCGCGTTCGTGCCAGGCCGCGCCCGCGTAGACGTCGACGGCGGAGGCGAGCGTCGGGGCCTCGTGCGGGACCGTGGTGCGCACGAGCAGGCGGCGGACCGGGCCGAGGGCGACGACGTGGGCCGAGACGCGGAAGCCGGTGCCCGGTTCGTCGACGGCGCTCAGCCAGTCGAAGTAGGTGCAGGAGAGTTCGTCGCGGGCGACGCGGAGGGCGGTGAGCCAGGAGGCGGGCGGGACGTCGACGGTCAGGACGGCGTAGGACTCCTCGGCCGTGGCGTCCGTACCGAAGAGGTCCTCGACGGGGGCCGGCAGCCAGCCGATCGTGGTCATCCCGCGTTCCCCTCTGCGGTGGGCGGCTTCACCAGGGCGCTCTGCAGGGCGGCGGCCGACGGGCGGGAGGTGCCGTAGCGCTCGTGCAGGGACTCGCGGGCGATCTTCTCCTGGAGCTTGAGGATGCCCTGGAGGAGGGCTTCGGGGCGGGGCGGGCAGCCGGGGACGTAGACGTCGACGGGGATGATCTGGTCGACGCCCTTGGTCACGGAGTAGGAGTCCCAGTAGGGGCCGCCGCAGTTGCTGCAGGCGCCGAAGGAGATGACGTACTTCGGCTCGGGCATCTGCTCGTAGAGGCGCTTCACGGCCGGGGCCATCTTGTCGGTGACCGTGCCGGACACGACCATGAGGTCGGCCTGGCGTGGCCCGGGCGCGAAGGGGATGACGCCGAGGCGGATGAAGTCGTGGCGGGCCATCGACGCGGCGATGAACTCGATGGCGCAGCAGGCGAGGCCGAAGTTGAAGACCCAGAGGGAGTAGCGGCGGCCCCAGTTCAGGACGACCTTCATCGGCTCGGGGGCGAGGCGGGCGAGCGCGCCCAGCCGCTTCGGCTCGGGCAGCAGAACGGGCTCCGGGGTCACGTCCATGTCAGGACGCCCTTCTTGTATGCGTACAGCAGGCCGACGGCGAGGAAGCCGAGGAAGATGAACATCTCCACGAGGGTCGTGGCGCCGTAGCCGGGGGCGGCGAAGACCGTCGCCCAGGGGAACAGGAAGATCGAGTCGACGGCGAAGATGACATAGAGGAAGGCGTAGACGTAGTAGCGGACCTGGGTGTGGGCCCAGCCCTCGCCGACGGGGTCGACGCCGCACTCGTACGTCAGGAGTTTCTCGGGCGTCGGCACTACCGGGCGCAGCAGTCGGCCGGCGCCGAAGGCGACCGCGACGAAGAGCACGCCGATGACGGCGAGCAGTCCGACGACCGAATAGGACTCGAAATAGTCCGCCGCGATCTCGACGGTCGGTTCCCGCACGTCCGTCCCCTCGCTCCCTGACCTCAGCCTCTTCGGCTTCTCAGGCCACTCGGGCCTCTTCGACGATCTGTACGCACGGAGTCTAGGCCCTGATAAAGGGACGGTAAGCAGCCCGTCACGCCTCGGACCTCGGGGCGGGGGTTTTCCCCCGGGGGCAAGGGCGGCGAACCTCATGGCGCGGTGGCGCGCGGGGCGGCACGCTAGCCCATATGACCACTACCCACCAGCCCGACGACCGCAGACCGGACAACCGCAGACGCGACGACCGCGGACGCGAGGGCGGCAGGCCCGACGGGTGGCAGGCCGAGGGCAGAGGGCCCGATGGTGGGCTGCCGGCGGTTCGGCCCGCTCTCGATGCGCAGACGTGGAAGGAGATCGCGCATCTCCTGGCGAACCTGCCGATGTCGTTGTTCGGCTTCACATATGTGATGACGGTGCTGTTCATCGGTGCCTCGCTGACCCTGACGGTGGTCGGGCTGCCGTTGCTCGCGCTCGGGCTGGTGGGGGCGCGGGCGGTGGGCCGGTTCGAGCGGGAGCGGGCGCGGCTGCTGCTCGGGGTGCGGGTCGACGAGCCGAGCCCGCTGCCGCTGCGCCGGGCGGGCGGGCCCCTCGCGCAGATGTGGCTGGCGCTGAAGGACCCGGTGGCCTGGCGCACGGTGCTCTACGACTTCATACGGCTGCCCTGGGGCATCCTCACCTTCTCCATCATCCTCCCCTCCCTGTTCGTGCTGTGGCCGTTCCTCCCCTACGTCTCACGAGGCCTGACCAACGCGGACCGGGCGATGGTGCGGGCGCTGCTGTCGCCGTCCGACGAGCTGGAGCGGCGGATCGCCGAGCTGGAGTCGGACCGGGGGGTCGTCGTGGACACGGCGGCGGCCGATCTGCGGCGGATCGAGCGGGATCTGCACGACGGGGCGCAGGCGCGGCTGGTCAATCTGGCGATGGGGCTGGGGCTGGCGAAGGAGAAGCTGCAGGAGGGGCAAGCCGACGACGCCGTCGCGGCGATGGTGGAGGAGGCGCACGGCGAGGTGAAGCTCGCGCTGCAGGAGCTGCGGGATCTGGCGCGGGGGATTCATCCCGCGGTGCTCACGGACCGCGGGCTGGACGCGGCGCTGTCGGCGGTGGCGTCGCGGTGCACGGTGCCGGTGAAGGTGACCGCCGATCTGGCGGCCAGGCCGGCGCAGGCGATCGAGGGGATCGCCTACTTCACCGTGTCCGAGCTGCTGCAGAACATCAGCAAGCACAGCGGGGCGCGTACGGCTTCGGTGGATGTGTGGCGGACGGACGACCGGCTGTTCATCCAGGTGTGGGACGACGGCCGGGGCGGGGCGCGCCTCGACGCGGGGACGGGGATGCGGGGGCTGGCGGAGCGGCTGGACGCCGTCGACGGGGTGTTCGTCGTGGAGTCACCGGTCGGGGGTCCCACGACGGTGACGGCCGAGCTGCCCTGGCGGAAGCGGGAGCGGGAGCAGGAGCGGCACGCCAACCCGTAGGGGCCGGGGGTAGGGAAAACCCCCCTTTCGACAGGCCGACGGGCTCCATGGTGCGGCGGGGCGGCGCCGAGGAGGGTGGAGGTAGGGCACAGCAGCTGCGCGATGAGCGGGGCGAGTGGAGACGACGAGGAGAACGGACGGCGCCGATGGCCACGCAGTACGGGCAGTCTGGGGAGTACGGGCGGTACGAGCGGTACGGGTACGACGACGCGGAGTATCGCGGGGCGTACGAGGCGCGGTACGGGGACCACGGGGCGCGCCGGCATCGGCTGCCGGCCGTGCTGCGTGAGCCGCTGAGCGGGCGGCACTGGCGTGAGCTCGCCTATGTGCTGCTCGGTTTTCCGCTGAGCGTCGTGCTGTTCGTCTTCACGGTGACCATGCTGTCGGTCGGGGCGGGGCTGCTGGTGACGTTCCTCGGCATTCCGGTGCTGGCGGCGGGGCTGGCCGCCTGCCGGGGCTTCGGGGTGTTGGAGCGGGTGCGGGCGCGGGGGCTGCTGGGGCTGGAGGTGCGCGATCCCGAGCCGCTGCGGGTGCGGGGGAAGGACGGCCGCGCCGGGGTGCTGGCGTGGACGGGGGCCGTCCTGAAGAGCGGGGTGTCGTGGCGGCATGTGCTGTTCGTGCTGGTGCAGTTCCCGTGGGCGGTGTTCTCGTTCTGTGTGACCGTCACCGTGTGGGTGTTCGGCTGGACGATGCTGACGTATCCGCTGTGGTTCTGGTTCTTCCCGATGTACGGCGGCCAGGGCGGGCTTCAGCTGTACGGCGACGAGCAGCACCAGGTGTATCTGGACAACCCCTTCGAGATCACCGTCACGGCGTCGGTGGGGCTGCTCGTCACGCTGGCCACGCCGTGGATCGTGCGGGCGCTGACGACGGTGGACCGGTTGCTGGTGCACGGGCTGCTCGGGCCGTCGCGGCTGGCGTCGCGGGTGGTGGAGCTGGAGTCGGACCGGGGGGTCGTGGTGGATACGGCGGCCGCGGATCTGCGGCGGATCGAGCGGGATCTGCACGACGGGGCGCAGGCGCGGCTGGTGGCGCTGGCGATGGATCTGGGGCTGGCGAAGGAGAAGCTGCGGGAGGATCCGCGGGCGGCGGCACGGATGGTGGACGAGGCGCACGGTGAGGTGAAGACGGCGCTGCAGGAGCTGCGGGATCTGGCGCGGGGGATTCATCCCGCGGTGCTGACGGACCGGGGGCTGGACGCGGCGCTGTCGGCGGTGGCGTCGCGGTGCGCGGTGCCGGTGCGGGTGGAGGTGGATCTGGAGTCACGGCCGGTGGCGGCGATCGAGGGGATCGCCTACTTCACCGTGTCCGAGCTGCTGCAGAACATCAGCAAGCACAGTGGGGCCCGGTCGGCTTCGGTGGATGTGTGGCGGGTGGAGGACCGGTTGATGTTGCAGGTGGTGGATGACGGGGTGGGCGGTGCGGAGGCCTCCGGCGGTTCCGGGTTG
The DNA here is from genome assembly GCF_044763345.1 of Streptomyces sp. NPDC096132. Classification (NCBI taxonomy): domain Bacteria; kingdom Bacillati; phylum Actinomycetota; class Actinomycetes; order Kitasatosporales; family Streptomycetaceae; genus Streptomyces; species Streptomyces sp. NPDC096132. Next base: position 1,605 of record NZ_JBIWGA010000005.1, on the reverse strand, counting down.
TCGGGGTTGGCCGAGCGGTTGGGTGCCGTGGACGGGATCCTGGTGGTGGACTCGCCGGTCGGGGGGCCTACGAGGGTGACGGCGGAGCTGCCCTGGCGGGGCTGAGGCCGGGGCGGGCACGCCTGTTCCTCGCCCCCGCCGCCCTTACCGGTTCCCGTCTCCAGGGGCCGCCGCCCCTTCGACCCCGCCAGGGGCTTCGCCCCTGCACCCCACTGGCGGCTGCGCCCCCAGGCCTCGCCATCGGCCCTGAACGGGCCTCGTCCTCAAACTCCCCCAGAGGGGACACCCCCAGACGGGCTGAGATGCACCCCGCACGGCTGGTTCTCGCCGTACCCCCGGCTTCTTCTCGTCGTCCTGCGCCGCCGCGGGCCCGTTGCCGGGTGCGGAGGGGCCGGTTGCTGGAATGCTGGGGGTGTTCGGCACAACGGGTGGACGGCTGGGGGGCCGGAATCGTGGAGGACAGGGTGCGGGTGGTCATCGCCGAGGATTCGGTGCTGTTGAGGGAGGGGCTGACCCGGTTGCTCACCGACCGGGGGCATGAGGTCGTCGCGGGCGTCGGGGACGCCGACGCGCTCGTCAAGACCATTACCGAGCTGAGTGACGAGGGGGCGTTGCCCGACGTCGTCGTGGCCGATGTGCGGATGCCGCCGACGCATACAGATGAGGGCGTGCGGGCCGCCGTACTGTTGCGGAAGGCGCATCCGGGGCTCGGGGTGCTGGTGTTGTCACAGTATGTGGAGGAGAGGTACGCCACCGAACTGCTGGCCGGGTCGAGTCACGGGGTGGGATATCTGCTCAAGGACCGGGTGGCCGAGGTGCGGGAGTTCGTGGACGCCGTGGTGCGGGTGGCCTCCGGGGGGACCGCGCTCGACCCCGAGGTCGTCGCCCAGCTGCTCGGGCGCAGTCGTAAGCAGGACGTGCTCACGGGCCTCACTCCGCGTGAGCGGGAGGTGCTGGGGCTGATGGCCGAGGGTCGGACCAACTCCGCCATCGCCAGGCAGCTGGTGGTGAGCGACGGGGCCGTCGAGAAGCACGTCAGCAACATCTTCCTGAAGCTCGGGCTGTCGCCGAGTGACGGGGATCACCGTCGGGTTCTTGCGGTGCTCACCTATCTCAATTCGTGACGGAGTGGCACTGTGCCAGTCGTCGACGAATCATCGTGAACCGGCGCGGTCGGCCGGTGCGTCTGCGGGAGTGACGCCCGGGGGCGGGAAATCATGGCAAGTCGGGGTGCCGGCGTCTCGGACGTCTCGGAGCGGGGACCGTCACGGTGGTCGTGGCGGTCGGTCGTTCTCGAGGGCGGTCCTGTCGACAGTCGAGGGAAGGGCGCCCTTACAGACGTAGGGTTGATCCAGGGAGGGCCTTCGGGAAGGCCCCTCCGGGACAGCCACCTCGAGGGAGGTCCAGTTCAGTGACCAGTCGGGTCAGCAGCGCAACGGGACAGACGGGGCAGGCCGAGTCGGCCGACGGGACCGTCGTGGGAGAACAGCGCAAACCGGACGGTTCGGCGAAGGACGTACGCCGTCTCGACCGGGTGATCATCAGGTTCGCGGGGGACTCGGGTGACGGTATGCAGCTCACCGGTGACCGCTTCACCTCGGAGAC